>JAYKHV010000020.1:0-73058 GCA_035285085.1 Lyngbya sp.
GTGTCTCTAAACATTGAAATCTCAACTTTATAAACACAGTAACCCGCCGCTGAATTGAAATTGATTTGAAAAATATCCTGCCAGTCACCTGAGCTACTCTTAAAACCCTCCCATCTTCCTAATAAATGATTAAAATGGTGGCTGTGAGAAATGGGTGAGTAAAAATCATCCGTTACCCCCGCTCTAAACTGACTTGGTGTTGAATTTCTTAAATAATTGTCATTATCAATCCCTTGACTTCTGACCGTAGGAATAAAGTTGATGGTCGCATTTGTACTTATATATTCTTGACGAATCAACCTACATTTTATGTCGCCTGCTGAGTCTCGCTGAACAAGATTGTTCGCTGTATTTGAAGATGACCAGGGTTGAGAAGGTCCTATTGGCCCTTGAATTCCCTGCGGTCCAGCAGGTCCGGTTGTTCCGGTATCTCCCTTCGGCCCTTGAGGTCCAGCAGGTCCAGTTGCTCCGGTATCCCCCTTCAGTCCTTGAATTCCCTGCGGTCCAGTTGCTCCGGTATCTCCCTTCGGTCCTTGAGGTCCAGCAGGTCCGGTTGCTCCGGTATCCCCCTTCAGTCCTTGAATTCCCTGCGGTCCAGCAGGTCCGGTTGCTCCGGTGTTTCCGGTATCACCTTTATCGCCCTTCGGCCCTTGAATTCCCTGCGGTCCAGCAAGTCCGGTGTCACCCTTGTCGCCCTTCAGTCCTTGAATTCCCTGCGGTCCAGTTGCTCCGGTATCCCCCTTCAGTCCTTGAATTCCCTGCGGTCCAGCAGGTCCGGTTGCTCCAACATCGCCTTTATCACCTTTTAATCCTTGTGGCCCAGCAGGCCCGGTTGCTCCAACATCGCCTTTATCACCTTTTAATCCTTGTGGCCCAGCAGGTCCGATGTCGCCTTTGCTAATGGCTATTAATTCCTCGTCTGTAAACATTATTATTCCCCAATTATCGTATACTCATAATTTAAAATAATATTTATTTTATCATCTCCAGTCAATAAACCATATCCCGTGTCAATCAAGTTAAATGTTAATGAGTCGGTAAATTCTATCGGAATGTCAAAGTCAATTTTTTCTGTGAACGCAATCCCATAATTCAATAGATACTCCGAAGTAATTGCGCTTGCACCCATAAAAACATCTAAGCGAATGTGAGGATAGTTGTGAACAATGGCTGCGATGTCAACCTTATCATTGCTGAGAGGAAAAGGAGCTGAGTCTAAGTTGTCAAGTTTTCTGTATAAATAAACCTTATTGTAAACAAAGTTTATTCGATAGTTCGTGTAAGGAATTGACCCGACAACTGTAGCAATATCCGGCGTTTCAACCGAGGGAATTGCAGGAGTTAAACTCAAGACTTGAGTCCCGCTTGATTTTAATAGCTTCATTTATCGCCCTCTTACATCAGTTGATGATTGCTTGTTAATCTCTCGGATGGTTGGCAAATCAGACTTGTCTACTCTCTCTCCTACATTAAACTGCCCGTAACCATCTTCAACCATCTTTTTAAATTCTTCCCAGTCGTCGCTTTTTTTATCTTTAACTTCCCGATAAATATCTAATCCCAGTCGGGCATAATCAGCAATTTGTGAGGCGACGTTTCCGTTAGGGTTAATTTTCCGCCAGTTAACTTGCTTGATAATTGCAGCCGCTTCCAGTAACACTTCCATCATCTGATCAAATGCGGGATTATCCTTGTCAATTTTGCGATCAATTCGTTTAACCTCAAGTTTAGATCGTTCTAATAATTCGTCAAAGTTCCGTTTTCCAGGAGTGTAGGGAATGTCTATCTTTGTTGTTGATTCTTTAACATCCCATCCAAAGTATTCGATGAACTCCTCAAGCACATTCTCGATCCGAGTTAAAGCAGCTTTTTGTAACCCGTTTTCAATTAATAGATTTGTAATAATTGTTTGATTAATCTGAGAATCTAAAGCGGTCTTAAATTGCAAGCCATAAGACTCAGCTAGGATTTCAGAAATATTAGGAAACGATAATGTTTCAGATTGTTCTCCTTTTTTAAATGGGTTAACATCTTTTATCTTGACATCGATAGGATATTTCCCTAGCCGTTCGTCTAGGGAGTCCATTAAATAAAGAAGTAAGTCTGTTAAAGTTTCGATTTTCACGGGTTCATTATCTTCTGTCTCTAATAAACTTTTTGGAAGTTTACCGGGAAACTTATCGAGACCCAAACGCTTCATTATTTTTGCACAACAGTCAGCCATATCGTCTCCACGATCTCCTTTACTAGGTGGTTTTAATCCTCCGGGTCGTTTTGGAAACCGAGGAGAATTTCTATCGTTTTTGCTATCGTCATCGTTGCCAGAGCTGTTTCCGTTATTACATCCTTCGTTGCCAGTGGGATTACACTTTCCCACTGCATCAGGAGAAACTACCCAAGCGTAAGCCCAATTATCACGAATATAATCAGATTTTGGAAACTTTACAGTTTCCGTGTTTGTTCCCGGCAATCCTTGTACAATATGCCCCTGAAACTCGTAGGTGTAATTAGATAAATAAGTCGTCAGTTCATCATAAGTTCCTCTAAAGTAATTGCGTAAATATTTGCTAGTAAGAACTACCAATCCTGAGTCATAACCTACAGTAAACTCTTCACCGTCTTTGGTTCGTTTTATTGACGAGTCTGTACTGTGAGCTACTAGCTGATTCTGTTCGTTGAACCCAAAGAATTTATCCTGAAAGATTCGCACCCAGTAAGAGTCAGAATCTCTATTGTCGTAATGTATCCACTGCCCCCCTGTTTGCGCGGATGGTCGCCAATAAAAATCGTGAACCTTGCCATCATTTAGACACTCGGGTAATAAATTTTTAGGCGAACCTTTTCCCGATTTTCCATCACTTCCTATACAATGAGGCGGCTTTGACTCATCGTTCCCTTGATTATCATCATCATCTTCATCACATTTCGGTTTTTTCTCAATATCTGAATGAGTGTATTGTCCGAAAACATAAAATAGTTTAACTATATAACAACCCTTGTTAACCACCTCCATTTTCATTCCACCGGGGAAACTGACCGATCCTCCCCCGCCAGGTCTTTTTGTTATCCCAAATCCAGCCGCTCCCATACCAAACCCGACGCCATCTTTTCCAAAAGACAGGGAAAACGGGGATTTTTTTCGCCCCAATTGTCCAACCCCTCTCCCCTCTCCAATCCCGCGTTTTCTTTGGTCGGGTTTGTAGGTAATCCGTTCGTTAATATCGACGGATTCAGAAACTTCTTGTCTCGCTTCCCTCCTCATCTGCTCAATTTCGCGCCTTGTTAATCCGGTTCGCTTGCTGATAGAGCTAGCCGTGTAAGAATACCGAGTCCAATCATTTTCACCACTGACAACTCCAACCCGTCTCCCCATTTATTCAAAGCACCGCATCAACTTCTAGATCAACTCTAACAGTTGCACCGGCAATTACCGTAAAATAATCGCTTGCAGCCGGAGTTCGATTGGTTGGAACGGTGAGCGACATTTCTAAAACGTTTCGCTGATCGGCGAGGAAAACATCGTTGACGGTAAGGTTGGGAGTGATTAGATCTTCCGAGCGTTCCAGTCCCGGATTGTAAAATAATTTTTCGGTTTTGTAGTCACCACAGTTTATGCGTAGCTTAACCGCGTGACCGGTTGTTTCGTTGTAGGTCGATTGAAAGTCAAGCTCTTGATAGATAATGTCTGCGGGTTTGGCAATATCCGGATCGTAATCGGGCAATTTTAAGGAACGATACAGAAACGGGAGTTTCCAATTGACCTGCAACATTTCCAACGCGATAGATGAACTTGTTGGACGAGGATTGAGATAACTAGGGGTGAAGTAATCGATAATTGCTTGTCGAATATCAATTGAATGATTGGCGGTAACGATGCCGTTTTCAAGAAACTTAAACGTTCCCAGGTGTATAGTAGGATTGTGAGTTCGCTGCACTAAATTTGACCGTCGAAAAACTCAATTTTAACATCCATCCATAAGAAACGACTCAACGGTTGAAACTCTAAATAAAATCGACTGGTTAAATTTTGCAAGTTTACCAACTGGCGAACGTTCACTTGTACCGAAATGTTTTCGGCGATGAAGGGGTTGGTGGTGAAGTTGTCAAGTCGGTGAATCAAATATCCCGCATATTTCCAGTTTTTCGGAATTTTATCTGCGGTAATTTGTATCCGAATAAGGTGCTTGTAGAATTCCTGTTTAAACTGAACGGGAGCAAGCGGATTGGCTCGATCTTCAATCCGCTTGTTAAAAATTGGAATCCATTTGGCATCGGAAAGTAGCTGGTCATTCATTAAGGTGTCGCAGTTTCTCCCTCTGCTCTAATTGACTTGATGTTACCCAGTGCAGCAAAGTCTAATTTAGCCGGAATAATCACCTTTGACTTTTTCCCTTCAGTAAACCAAAAAGGTGGAACTTTTTTCGGGTCACAGTTGAGTTTTAGAAACAGGCTCACCGCGTCCCGACTTGCTACTTGAGGAACTCGGAGAGAGGTTTGTCTAACTGTCCTTTCTTTAGTTCCAACCTTCTGTTTTATTGGGGTTTTCAAGGGGATGTAAATCAGTTTTCCAATAGACTGACCCCCGGTTAAGGAGATTAAATCAGATTGTTGATCGCGAACATTAGACTCGGTTGTTGTTTTCTTTTTCTTGCCAAATACCGCCTTTTTAGCACTGCCATTTGATTTGTCGTCTGAAAAATCAAACAACATAATAATTCTAGCTGGGACTCTAAACTTTGTCTTAGTCCCGGATTCCAAGTCTATCCACATATCGGCATAACCCGAGGCATTTAGCGGACTTTTATTTGCACTTGTGTCAGCAGCATAACGAGCTTTAACTTCATCAATTTCTGCTTTTACGGCTGCATCAGCCATGAGAATTAATCTCCTTCAATTGTTCTGAGTGTGGGAGGATGATAATCGGAAGTTCTAGAGGCGTGTTCTTGCAGGTGAGAAATTTGAGATTGTAGCAGATAGTCTTGATTTCTAATTTGTGAACGGAGAGTGTTAAAGGCATTGTTTAAATCAGTTCTATTTGATTCAATTCCGTGCTTTAACTCTCCGTATTTTGCCGCTACTTTCCAAATAAATCCCAAAATAACCAAACCCTCTGCAACTGCCGTTATAAGCAATCCAAGGGTAATTAAATTCACATTAATCGACAAATAGGGGGGTTGCCGTGACCTGCAAGTTGCCAGACGAGCTTTTAGTCGTGGTAATTGGAATACTCAGGGAAACCGTAACCGTCCCCGCTTCCAAGTTGGAGTTCATTGAGATAATGATCTCGCTCTGGTTGGGGTTGTTTTCGGTCGCATTTTCCAAGTCCGCAATATTTTTAATGCATTCGAGAAGTTGGCCTTCTGCGGTTGTGCTGTTTAGCGTGATGGCGCTCGCCATAGGTTTTAACCATGTAGTGGACAATTCCCGTTATACTCCCTTCTGACGGACTTTGAGCGTCCGTGGAAATCCGTCAATATTGACGGGATTTTTTGGAGCGTTTTTCAGATGGAAGATTTTCCCCTACAAACGGCTATCGACTTCGGGACTAATGCCCTGGTCCTTTACCTATTTTGGCAAATCCAACAGAACCAGAAGGAAAGCAACGTTCTGATTCGGGAACTGCTCTCGGAGTTAAGGGAGTACAACAATAACCAACTTCAAACCTTCAACGCGATACTAGACCGACAGCATAAACTCGTTGAGCGGTTGCTTGGTGGCGATCGCGAACTTTGAAAGTGCTAATAATTCCCTAACCCGTGACTCCTACCCTCCTAACAGTCGCTACAATCAATGAATGTGAACTTGATTGGTGGTTAGTATGATTCCAACCGTTATTGAACAATCGGGTCGAGGTGAACGCGCCTTTGATATTTATTCCCGACTCCTACGCGATCGCATTATATTTCTTGGACAACAAGTAACCGCAGATCTAGCCAACCTGATTGTTGCTCAAATGCTGTACCTCGATGCAGAAGATCCCGAAAAGGATATTTACCTGTACATCAACTCTCCGGGAGGTTCAGTTTCCGCAGGATTGGGGATATACGATACCATGAATCATATTCGCCCCGATGTTAGCACCATTTGTATTGGGTTGGCGGCGAGTATGGGCGCATTTTTGTTGAGTGCGGGCGCAAAAGGAAAGCGGATGAGTTTACCCCATTCTCGGATTATGATTCACCAACCGTTAGGGGGCGCCCAAGGACAAGCAACCGATATTGAAATTCAAGCCAAAGAAATTCTTTACTTGAAAAAACGCCTGAACGAAAGTCTCGCCGATCACACCGGTCAACCCCTGTCTCGCATTGAAGAAGATACCGAACGGGATTTCTTTATGTCCGCCCAAGAAGCGGTTGATTATGGCTTAATTGATAGCGTTTACGATCGCAAAGCCATTCCCGCTCACGTGGCAGCAGGCGCTAACAACGGCGGCTAATATCAGTGATCAGTGATCAGTGACCAGTGACCAGGTGTCAGGTTTCAGGTTTCAGGTGCCAGGTGAAATCATCACTTTTCACTCAAAAAAACTGGTCACTGGTTACTGTAAACTGTTCACTGATAACTGGTCACTGTTTAACTGTCTGCGTGGGGTGCGGGAGTGGGAAGACATTCGAGATAATGCAAAAAGTCTAACAACTCATCTTCAGTAAGCTGATGGCGCGATCGCTTTCCGTAGGTTTTTTGGAGATGTTCGACGCCTTGTTCGGTTGTCCAACCCAAACGCTTGAGTTCGAGATCGGTTCGGGCAATTTCCGAAGAAAAATCAGTAGACTCCAGGGTGGGTTTAGACTTTCTCTGTTTAGAGGTTTGAGAAGGGCTAGAGGTAACAGAATGGTCTTCCGAGTAAAATGGAATGTCATTACTGTCAGTTGAAGAATCCGGTATGGGAGGTAATGAGGCGCTTCGTCCCTTGGTTGAGTTGGTCGAACTCACCTCTGTGGAAGATTTTGAGGAAGAACTGGGTTTAATATAAGTTGCAGAGAGCCAATCTTCCGAAGAAGATCCTGGAGAAGACCAATCTTCCTCTGAATCAGAAATACTTAGAGAAGGTTCAACCGGCGACTCGGGCGAAGAAGACGCTTCGGGGAGTTGGGCGGGTTCAGGGGAAGAATTGAGTTCAAATTGAGTCGAATTCCCCATCGTTGAAAAACTACGGGTCGTCGAAAGCGGGGGTAAAGCCGTAGACGTTTCAATCCCAAGAACTTGCAGCGCTCGCTTACGGGCGGTGTCTTCTGCCAATTCCACCGTATCGGCCGCAGCCAGCCCGGAAGAAACCATCACCCCATTGACTTCTACCAGCGCACGAACCACATACTTACCATGATCGATTGCCAGTAACTCAGAGATTAAACTGCCAGTGGGGTAGCGAGATCGAAATTGAGCAAACATAATATTATCCTAAGATTAAGGTATACTGACTGAAGCATTTGTCATTGACGCAGCACTTCCTAATGCTACCGTCTGGGTGAATCAATCTACTTTCAGGTGGACTTCATCGAGATGAAATTACGCCGTAGCTAGGGAAATCAATTCTGAAGACAGTCCTAATCTGTTGGGCTTCTTCTACGCCCGAGAGGAGCAGTTGCCCTCAATTGTATCACTGTATGCTTGAGGGAAATGGTCAGGGAAATCAGCTCCCAACCCGATTCGGTTTGTACCATCTCGAAAATCCCGCGCCGAACCTTCCTCAAATGGCGGCTGTTTTCTTTCATTTTCGTTGAATTGTTCGCGTAGCCTCTCCCCCGGAGAATTGCGTCTGAGTCACCCCAACAGATGAGGAAAAGTCAAGACAAGTGAACCGATCGCAGAAAGAACAAGGAAAAATCGCTACATGGAATTTTCAATCGCTACACTGCTGGCTAATTTTTCAGAAGATAAACTGGTCGCCCCCAAAGCGTTAGAAAAAAAACTCGCTCCCGATGACGACAGTTTACGAAAATTTCAAATCGCCTTAGATGCCTTAGAGCGAATCGGCATCTTAGAAAAAGATAAGGGCCGTTATCGCCGAATCGAACAAGAAAACGTGGTCGAAGCCAAACTGCGTTGTTCGAGTAAAGGCTTCTGTTTTGCCATTCAAGACGCAGAAGGCGCTGAAGATGTCTACATTCGAGAAAGTCATCTCAGCAGCGCTTGGAATGGCGATCGCGTCTTGGTGAAAATTATCAAAGAAGGCAGTCGGCGTCGTTCTCCTGAGGGAGAGGTTTATCTGATTCTGGAACGGGCTAACCCCTCGGTTCTGGCACGAATCAAACGAACGACCAAAGGTTTTCGCGCCGTTCCCCTCGACGATCGCCTGCTGTTTGAATTGGATTTGATGGAACAATCCCCCGAATTACAAGAGGCGATCGATCATTTAGTTCATGTCGAGGTGGTTCGTTATCCGTTGGGAATTCATCGCCCCGTCGGTCATGTGGTGCAAATCTTAGGATCGGATGCCGAAGAAGCAGATGATTTGGATATCGTTTGCTGTAAACATGATTTACCTCGGGCTTTTTCCCAGTATGCTCAAGTTGAAGCCGAATCTTTGCCCACTCAAATTAAAAAATCCGATTACAAAAACCGGGCTGATTTACGAAAACTGTTCACGATTACGTTTCAACCGGATTTAGGAAATCCCGAATTTTCGGTTTTAGATGAAGAAGAAAAAGAATCCGCCCAATATTGTATCGATCGCGCTTTTACCCTCGAACAAGAGGATTCTGGGGACTGGCATTTAGGGATTCACATTGTTGATGTTGCCCACTACGTCGCCCCCGATACCGGACTCGATCGCGAAGCCCGCAAACGGGGAACTGCTATTTATCTGGCTGATAAGTACATCCCAATTATTCCCAAAGAACTCAGTTGCGATCGCCTCGCCCTGTTACCGGATACTGAACGTCTCACCCTGTCGATCGTGATCAAACTCAATCCGACCGGAAGACTGCTGGAGTTTGAAATTCAGCCCAGTGTGATCAAAGTCGATCATCAAGTTGATTACAAAACTGCTCAGGCGATTCTCGATGGCATGGAAGCCGGCCCCCCTGAAATTGTTCCCATTTTAGAAAATCTCTTAGAAGTCAGTCGGGCGGTGCGACAAATGCGTTGGACGCGAGGAGGATTTGAACTCAACCTCCTCGACACTCACTGTCATTTTGATGATGAGGGAGAAATTGGCCCGATTGTGGTTGCTTCGGTGTCTGTCGCCCAGGCGATGGTGTCGGAGTTGATTGTGTTGGCGAACCAAGTCGTGGCTAATCATCTGTTGGCGTTGAGTTTACCCGCCATCTATCGGGTGCAACCGTCTCCCGATGCGGCTGATGTCAGCGAATTGGTGAAACTCGCCACCCACTTGGGCTGTGAAATGGATCTCGAAAACGAAGAAGAAGTTAAACCTTCTGATTTTCAGTCTTTTGTGCAAGATTTGGCTAGTTCAAAATCGGAACGAGTGTTAACTTATTTGCTCGAAGATAGCCTCAAACCTGCTGTCTACAGCACTACTCCCAAACCTCATTTTGGGCTGGCTCTTGATTGTTATACCCATTGCACGGCACCTTTATCTCGCTATACTGATATTCTGATTTCCCGAGTCTTGAAAGCGATTTTTGAAGAAGGACGCGATCGACGTTCGACTCGTTCTAAGGATCGGGTGAATTTGGGTCATTCTTCCTGTCACGGTAAAATCGCCTGGAACGTGCTTCCCCCGGATTTACAAGCGGAGTTAGAATCTCAGTTTGCCCAATTGGTGGTACATTTGACCGAACGGGAAAGCGTGGCGGTTGACGCCGAAGAAGATTTAGAAGGGTTGAAGAAAACCGGATTTATGAAAGCCCGCACCGGTCAAACCTTTATCGGATTGATTACCGGGGTACAGTCTTACGGGTTTTTTGTGGAAATAGAAGTTGAATCCCCTGGCGGTTCCTTGTTGCGGGTGGAAGGGTTGGTTCATGTGTCTTCTCTCAAGGATGATTGGTATGAATACCGCTCCCGTCAACAAACCCTCGTCGGTCGCAAAAACCGCAATCAGTACCGTTTGGGTGATAACGTCGAAGTGCAGGTCAAGAGTGTAGACTACTATCGCCAACAAATTGATTTGGTCGCTGTTGGCGGGGGTAGTGAAGCCGGTGATGATGCCGACGACCTTTATAACAATTATTAAAGGCAACAGGGAACAGGGAACAGGGAACAGGGAACAGGCAAGGGGGAAGGGGGAAGGGGGAAGGGGTAAGGGGTAAGAGGCAATAGGCAATCTAGCAATAGGCAAGAGGCAAGATCTCCCCATCTCCCCATCTCCCCACCTCCCCATCTCCCCATCTCCCCACCTCCCTGACTTCTTCTGACTCCGGGGCGGGTTTATATCAGTTGTTGGCTCAATATCATAAATCTGTTCGGAACCCGCCCCTACATGACACCTTTCACCTGACACCTGACACCTGACACCTGTTTACTGTTAACTATTTAATCCATGAACCAACAAAAACCCCTAATTATCGGTGTCTCAGGTGCCTCTGGACTCATCTATGCGGTGCGAACGCTAAAATATTTACTGGAGGCTGACTTTGCCATTGAGTTGGTGTCTTCCAAATCAGCTTATATGGTCTGGCAAAGTGAACAAAATGTTCGGATGCCTCCTGATGTCTCTGGGCAAGCCGAATTTTGGCGAGAACAGGCGGGAGTTCCCACTTTGGGAAAGTTGCGCTGTCATGCTTGGCAAGATGTGGGCGCTAATATCGCCAGTGGTTCTTTCCGCACTTTGGGAATGGTTGTGATTCCCTGTAGCATGAGTACGGTGAGTAAACTGGCAAATGGGTTAAGTTCTGATTTGCTGGAACGAGCGGCCGATGTACAACTTAAAGAAGGGCGGAAATTGGTTGTCGTACCCCGAGAAACTCCCTTGAGTTTGATTCACTTACGAAATTTGACCACACTCGCCGAAGCAGGGGTTCGCATCGTTCCGGCGATTCCGGCCTGGTATCACCACCCTCAAACGATTGAAGATTTAGTAGACTTTGTAGTAGCGCGTACTCTCGATCAACTGGAGATCGACTGTGTACCCCTCAAACGCTGGAAAGAGGACTAAATGGCGTTTACTCTCACCCCGGCTGTACACCTAGCAACTGACCTATTCTATCGATGTCTGTAGCGAATCTGGTTATTTTTTTGATGGCTGTGGCTGGACTGGCTTTGCTGGTTTGGCAAAATCTTTCCCCCTCGGTGTCTCTGGTTTTTTTGGGGAGTCAGTCGCCTGCGTTTCCTTTATCATTTTGGATTGTCATGGCGATCGCAGTTGGGGTAATATTATCGCTGCTGATCTGGGGTTTATTTCAGTTGTCGGGTGTGGGTGAAGCGGTTTCTAGCAGTTCTCCTCCGCCTCGTTCACCTAAACCCCCCGTTCAACCGAGAGGTTTTACTCGCGAACCGACTCCCGAACCTACATCCTCTTATTCTTCTTTCCGCAATAGTTCTACCACTGCGAGCGCTTCTACCGGTTCCTCGTCGAGGGCGAGTTCGGGTTCAAGGGTTTCGGGTAATGATGATTGGGAAACCGAAGTTAGGCCGATTCCTCAATCTTGGGATGAGGAAGATTGGGGATTGGACGAGGAAGAAGAACCGCAATCTAATTATTCTACACCCTCTTCGGCCGGTTGGAATGAGCAAGAAACATCTTCTGACACAGAACCTCGATCTGAAGCTTCAGAGGTAAGATCGTCAAATAACCCCGAATCTGAATATTCTCGCCGAGATCACTACGAAGTCGAACAAAAACCCAAACGGGAATCTTGGTCGGGTTCGGTGTATTCTTATGGGTATCGCGAAGGCGGAGATACGGGAGTCGGTAAATCGGAATCGGTCTATGATGCGGATTATCGCATTATTACCCCTCCCCCTCCGGTTACGGAAATTCAAAATGAGGAAGAGTCGGAAGAAGACTGGGAACTTGAACCCGACGAAGAAAACGACACAGAAGAATCTTCAAGCGATTCAAGCGATTCAAGCGATTCAAGCGATCGCCGTCCTTCTACTGAATTGTAGAAGATTTTTGGCCGATTAATTCCTTTTGTACCGCTGAGTTCCTATAATAATTACAGTTTTTCCAGACAAGTCCCGTGAATGATTTATTGAGAGGAATTAATCTTTATCTCATCGGTATGATGGGTGCAGGTAAAACAACTGTGGGGAAATTGTTAGCCAAACAGTTGGGTTATGGTTTTATTGATACCGATGAGGTGATTACTCAAGTGGCGGGTCAGTCCATTAACCAAATTTTTGCAGAACAGGGCGAAGAAGCGTTTCGTCAGTTAGAATCTCAGGTGTTGTCTCAATTATGTGCCTATCAACGTTTGGTGGTGGCTACAGGAGGCGGTATTATTCTCCAACGGGCGAACTGGAGTTATCTCCAGCATGGTTTAATTGTTTGGTTGGATGTTTCTCCAGAAGACCTTTATCAACGGTTAAAAGGAGACACGACCCGACCTCTACTTCAACATGATAATCCTCTCGGTCGCTTGCAAGAAATTATTCAGCAGCGACAGCCCCTTTACGCCGAAGCAGATGTGAAAGTTACCATCACTCTAGATGATACACCGGAACAGGTAATGAGTGAGATTTTAGAGCGGATTCCAACCGTTCTTAAACCGGAATCTCACCTGAGAACTTCCTAATCTTCTTTATCGGCTGAGGGCAACAATTGAAGTTGTTAGATCATCTTAGGATTAAAGCCGGAATTTGTCAACTTTTAATTTAACTATTGTCATCTAAATTTCAATGACTTATCGTAATCCAACTCCGACCGTTGATATTATTATTGAATTGACCGATAAACCCGAACGACCGATTATTTTAATTGAACGTCGGAACCCGCCTTACGGTTGGGCGATACCGGGCGGTTTTGTTGATTATGGAGAATCGGTCGAAACGGCAGCCCAACGAGAAGCGCAAGAAGAAACGGGATTAGAGGTAAAATTAATTGAACAATTTTATGTTTATTCTGACCCGAATCGCGATCCGCGTCAACATACTTTATCGGTGGTTTTTTTAGCAACAGCCAAAGGAGAACCATCAGCGGCTGATGATGCAAAAAATCTAGAGATTTTTGAACCTTGGCGGATTCCAACGAATCTCTGTTTTGATCACGATCGCATTTTAGAAGATTATCTGCGTTATCGTCATTTTTCCATTAGACCTCGACTGTTCACTGTATAAACCGGCTTGTTGTCTGTGGTCAGAAAAAAGCGATCGCCGTACCCTCAAATCAAGAAAACGAATAGATTTCTGTTTGGGATTTTTCGTACTATTTGACAGCGATTGCCACTTTTTCTTGACAAACTTCTTCGAGGCAATTAATCACATTATTTGCCAACATCTCTACTGTGTCTTGACTAATTGAAGGTTGAGATGCTACGAAATTAAGAATCATTTGGTCTTTGAACGTTGTAACCGCAACGGTAAAAATTTTGCCAAAAATAGTCTGGGATGGAACAAAACTGATTTCTTCTATTTCTAAATCTCCATAAATATCGGGAATATTTACTTTGCCGATATTAGTAACTGAAACGGTGATTGAAGAGTTGTCAGGATTTTCAATATAAAATTCAAGAATTTTTCTAAACATCATTATCGGCTTAAATATATCTTTTCTTTTTAAGCCTGCTTCAATGTTTTTCGTAACGTCTCTTGATAAATCCCAGAATGACATTTGAGGCTTGATTTGATGGAATGTCGTTATCAATGAAGCAAAAAAGCCCATATATTCGTTACGAATAGGAGGTTCTAAACGCCTGCGTAAATCCACATAGGAATTACAGCTAAGATTAATTTTCCGGGTTTTTCCCATTTTAATCTTATTAGATATTGTCAGTAACATTGCTGCACAGATAGCACCCTGTACTGTTGTATTTTCTTGGCGACAGAGTTCAATTAATTTTTGGGTGATTTCTTTTTTTAAGAATCTGTGAGTCATAGCACAACTGCGGAATTCTAAGGAAACGGTCTTTTCAGACTTTAATTGTTCGGGTTTATGCAAGATCATTTTCAATTTTGACTCAAGTAAAAACCATTTTCCCTTGCTGACTCCTTTATTTCCTTGCATCCATTTCGGTAATAATTCTTCTAAAGATGGAAGAGGAGGCAAACTATCAACCTCAACGGAATGTCCCGAGGCAATTTTTTGATAACATTTTAAAATTTCTGATTGCAAGTTTATACAAGATAAACCATCCGATATCGCGTGATGTACGGTTGTAATTAAATAGCTAGTTTGGAGTCCTGATTCTTGATAAAGAATGCACCTCAGCAGAACTTTATGACTGTCAATAGTCTTGTTTAATTCTTCTCTAACAACATCTTGCCAGTTTTGATTTACACCCGAGTCAACGATAGACAAAGGAATTTTTTCGGTTCCGTCCGTTGTAAATTCGAGAGAATTCAGTGTTCCAATAATTCGAGAATTCAGTAAGGGATGAATCCTTTGAACGGCCTCCAGTGATTTCCGTAAGAATTCTTCACGAATTTTCCCTTTTATTCGGGTGATTGTGACTATATTAAATGAACCCTTTTGGCGGTTCAAGAGTTCCATTGCCTGTTCATTTACCGAAAGAACCCTATTGTGATTCATAAATCTAATCTGGTTTTCTTGTATTTTAACAAATCAAAAGCTTTTAGAGCTAGCCATCGCTTTTTCTTAACACTTTCAAACCGTATCTAAATTTAACTTTTGATTTCATCGGGTAAGGGTAGCGTGCGAACTTTGATATCTTTGTAAAATTCTTCTTGAGTTAATTCGACTTTTGATTGAGCCGACAGCAACAATAACGCCCAAAATACTCCGACCCGTTCGTGACGAGATTGCTCGATTAAATTCGCTTCATTGTTGTCTTGTTCGTGGGTTTCAGTAGAGGATTGAGAAGATAAAGTTTCAGAGGATATCGCCTCAGACCATAACAGTAAAAGCTGTTCTAAATCTAACCATTCTGCACTCAAATCTGACCATTGATCGCTGAGTAACTGTTCTAATTTGGTTGCAGTTTCGGTTAAATTTTCTTGGTGAGCAAGTTCGGCGATCGCTTTGGCGGCTTGGGCTTTCGCTTGGGAACTGGTACGACGACGCTTCGGACGGGTTTTTTGTTCGGCGATCGCCGTTGCCATTAATTGTAACTGTTCGATCAACTCTGGTAACGTTACCCGACGTTTTTGAGGGGCTTTTCCAACAGTTCGACGTCGAATTTGACGTTCCAGATTTTGCGGACGTTGAAGGCTATTTAACCCGTCCTCAGTATCAGTAAATTCTTCTTCTGGGATGATTTCTCCCTCTGCTTCTAAAGGTTCAACCGACATTAAACTGTCCGCTTTCAGCAAAACCAACATTGAAGCATACAAAAAAGCTTGACCCGACTGAGACAATTCGGTAAAATTTTGACCGGGAGAAGAATCGTTTACAGGCGTCAGTTGACTCAAATAGCGATCAATCACGTCAATCACCTGTACATCCCAAGGATCAATTTCTCCTCGTTTCGCCAAGTCGATTAACAGAGCGATTCCTTCGGAGAGTTTATTTAAAGCCAATTGTGGGGTTTCGACAATCATTGAATTTCAAACGGTTAAATGCAGCGATTTTTGGCAGTCACCAGTGTTTTACACCTTACCACCTCAGCATCTCACCACCTCACCGGTGTTGACAATTAACACTTTACTGAACTTCTGACTTCTGACTTTTGCCATGATTGACTTGACGGTTGATCGCAATTAACGATATTGTAGTCAACAATCGACATTTGGTAAAAGTTTTTCTATTTGTCACCCCGAAAAAATCAACCCCCTCAACATTCTGATATTCCAATAAAACCTTGACAGACGATTTTGATGCCAGATTTAACTCAACTTCCAGCCCGACGCAAACCCTCGATCCGGCGTCGGTTTCCTTGAGATCAAACGGAAATGATTCTAAAGCCATCTCCGCCACGAGAGAAGAAGCTTTGCAGAAAATTCGCTCACTTTTGCGTCCAGGACAGCAACAAATGGCAGACTGGCAGGGTGGGCCTTTGGCGGTGTCGGCGGTTCCGGGGGCGGGAAAGTCTACGGGAATGGCTTCTGCTGCGGCTATTGCGATCGCCCGTTATCATCTTAACACTCGTCGTCAGTTGGTGGTGGTCACGTTTACTCGGGCGGCGGCGGCAAATATTCGCTCTAAAATTAATGAAAAACTGCAAAATCTCGGTTTACCGATGGGCGGTTTTGTGGTGTATACATTACACGCCCTGGCGTTGAATATCGCCCGTCAACATCCGGAATTATCGGGTTTAGATTTAGAAAATTCCACTCTGATTTTACCCACACCAAGCAATCGTTTAACCCGAACTTGTGTAGAATTATGGATGAGTGATTATCCTCGCCATTATCAACGGTTAATCGAAGGAATGCAGTTTGATGGGGAAGAAACCGAACGGTTGCGACGCCAGTCGGTTTTGAGAACAGAAGTTTTACCGGACTTGTCTTGGAAAGTGATTCAAGAAGCGAAAAGTTCGGGTTTAAAACCTTCTGACTTGCGAGAGTTAGCCAGGAGAATTCCCGATGAATATGAGATTTTAGCGATCGCAGCGGGATTGTATGAAAATTACGAAAAATTGCTCAAAGAACGTCAGTTAATTGATTATGATGAGATGATTTTAGCGGCGTTGCGGGTATTAGAAAATGATCGGATTCGTCAACAGTGGCAACAGCGAGTCTTTGCGGTGTTTGAAGACGAAGCCCAAGATTCAACGCCTTTACAAACGAAGTTATTAGAAATTTTAGCAAAAGATTCTAATTCAGAAGATCTCTTAAATTTAGTCCGAGTGGGCGATCCCAATCAAGCGATTAATTCCACTTTTACTCCCGCCGATCCGATTTATTTTCGCGACTTTTGTCAGGATTGTAAGAATATAAATCGTTTGGCAACGATGGATCAAGCGGGCCGAAGTTCTCAGATTATTATTGATGCGGCTAATTTTGTGTTAAAATGGGTGAATAATTCAGAATTAGCCGGAACCGAAAAGCCATTTCAAGAACAAGAAATTCATCCGGTTTCTCAAGATGATCCTCAACCGAATGCCAATCCTTCCCCAACCGGTTTGGGTTTAGAACTCTATCGACCTGTTGATATTTATCATACTGTTCAATTAATTGCCGAGCGAGTGATTCAATTAATTCAAGAAAATCCCGAGGGTAAATTTGCAATTTTAGTCCGGGAAAATAAACAGGGCGAATTCATTTCAAACTTATTGAATAACCCGGAAGAATCGGGCTTTAAAGTCGATTTGAGAAAGTATCCAATTAGAATTTATGATGTGTCTCTAGCCGCCCGACAGTCGCGCATTCCCGCAGAACTTTTATCCTTATTGCAATTTATTGATCGCCCTCATTCTCCAGATTATCTCAAAGCCGCATTAAAAGTATTTAGCGAGCGGCAATTAATCCCCAATCAAGATTTTAACGCATTAGTGATTCAACCGGAAGAATTTCTTTATCCCGGCCCGCTTGACACTAAACCCTCCGATGACAAAATTCGCAAATGTCGTCATTTTTGTCGGAGTTTACTACAAGCCCGTCTACAATTAGCACCCTTTCAACTGATATCATTTTTGGCGTTAACCTTGCAATATGAACGCAGTGAGTTAGCCACAGCCGATAAATTAGCCGAACGAATTGTTAAACAAACTGCGGGAAATAATTCTATTCCGGCTATTGTTCATGTGTTAAATGAAATTGTCAGTTCAGAACGGTTTGAAACCGTTGATATTGATGAGGAAAATGAACCCGATGAAAGTGTTTATACTCGCAAAGGTCAACTCACAATTATTACCATGCACAAAGCCAAAGGTTTGGACTGGGATTATGTGTTTTTACCCTTTTTACATGAACAAACGATTCCGGGAAGTTTGCGGGTTTTACCTCAAAGTCGCTTCTTAGGAGAGTTTACCCTCTCAGAAGTCGCACGGGCGCAAATTCGGGCTTATTTACATGAACAAAACCCCTTACCCGATGTAATCACAGCTTGGGAACAGGCGGGGTTTTTAAAAACCGCAGAAGAATATCGTTTATTGTATGTTGCCATGACCAGGGCGAAACGGTTATTATGGATGTCTGCGGCTACTAAAGCCCCTTATTCTTGGCACAAACCGGAAAATTTACAAGACCAAAAACCCTGTCCGATTTTACCCGCTTTAAAAGCCCATTTTCCCCATCATTTTAAGATGAGTTAATTTTTAAAGATTTACCCGATTTTATGGTAAGATATAGAAGAACATAACCCCCTAAAAGTTGTTGAATATTTATGTCCCCGTCTGCACCCATAGGCCCCCTGACTTTAGAAGGATACATTCAACAAATCACTTGGATTCCAGACCAATTTATTTCTGGGATACCATTTATGTCTGGAACCCTCGGGTGCGATCGGGTGATTCCCGCTCACTATTCTGTATGTCTCAGCAATATTAAAATATTAGATAACAGTGACGAATTTCCCAGCCCGTTTCAAGATGGTCTAAGGGCTGATCTCGATCTCCCCCATCCAAAAAATGATCGGTTTTTACAATTAGGAATGTATATTCGAGTAGTAGACTTGACCATAGTGGGTGATGAAGGTGGTTCCTCAACCTACTTTGAGAAAATTGAGATTTTAAACAATTGATGAAAAAATAGGAGATTGTTGTCTTATTTTTCCGATCTTTCACCATCTAATTATAGCATACTTTACCCTTTTAAAGTTATGGTTTATCGTTCTCAAGACTATTCTATTATTTCTCACAAAGATTATCTCGAAGGCGAAAAAGTAAGCCAGATAAAACACGAATATATTCGCGGAGAAGTTTATGCAATGGCGGGGGGAAGTGATGCCCATGAAACCATTGCGGGGAACTTATTTGTTTTATTAAGAAATCACGTTCGGGGTCGGGGTTGTCGTGCTTATATCGGCAATATGAAAGTTTACATCAAAGCGGCAGATGTTTATTATTATCCCGATTTATTTGTAACTTGTGATTCTCGCGATCAAAATCCTGATGATTTCAAAAAATATCCCCGTTTAGTCGTTGAAGTGTTATCACCCACTACAGAAGCGTTTAACCGAGGGGGAAAATTTGCAGATTATCGATTAATTGAAACCTTAGAAGAATATGTTTTAATTAGTCAAGATCAAATCAATGTAGAATGTTTTCGCCGCAACGAACAAGGACGATGGGTGCTTTATCCCTACAATAGAGAAGATGAACTCGAACTCTCCTCAATTGGCTTTAAATGTGGTATTCGTGAACTGTACGAGGACGTTTTGGGGTTAAACTAATTTCAGACTCGATATTCTGATTTATCAAGACACGCTATGATAATAAACTGAAGATTAAGAAATGTAAAGAACTTTGACTGCTAGCTTAAAATCAACAGACCCCATTAAACCGCCAACCGCTTGGCATCGTCTCTGTACTCACTGGGAGGGCGGAGAGGAAAAAGTCCGCCAGGGTTTACCCCATAGCCAACTGTCTCCGGCGTGGCAAATTTTGTTACTGGGAGATGGTTCACCGACTCGTCACTTGCAACTGTTAACGACCGAACCGACAGAAGTCGATGTGATCGATATGTCGCCTGTGGGGATGGATAGAGATGGCGCCCCGGATGGGATTGAATTAGTACCCGGGCCACGACTGCGGCGACAGGTTTGGCTAAAAACCGCTTCGGGACAACGGCTGGCTTACGCGGCGTCTTGGTGGGAAGCGAGTCATGTCGATGAGTATTTACAAAACCGTTCCCTACCGATATGGGCGAGTTTAGCCCGTCTGAGAACAGAATTATACCGGGATGTTCAGGGGTTGTATTATGGAGAATCAAAAGCGTTAGAGTTGGCGTTTGGAGAAAAGGGGCCGTTTTGGGGCCGTCATTATTTATTTTGGCATCACGGCAAACCCCTAACGTTAATTTATGAGGTATTTTCCCCCTATTTAACCCGATATTTAGGCCCGATGAAAAGAGAAGAATGAATACAGTGATCAGTTGACAGGAGTCAGGAGTCAGGAGTCAGGAGTCAGCGCGTTCGCTATCGGAAGCTTCGGCTACAGAATTCCCCTTTCCCCTTCCCCCTTCCCCCTTCCCTCTTGCCTGTTCCCTGTTCCCTGATCCGTCGTTCCCTGTTCCTTATTTAAGACCGTCTGATATTAAAACAACACCAGTCTTGACGTTTCCAGAGTGTGGCGACGATCCAGCCATGTTGTTCTAAAGTGTCGGCGATGGGTTTGGCTTGGTCGAGTAAAATTCCGCTGAGAATTCCCCAAGTTTGCGGTTTGGCGATCGCATCAAATTTAGGCACTAAATCAATAATAACTTCTGCTAAAATATTACAAAGAATCCCATCAACAGGCCCATTAACAAACTGGATAATTTCCTCAATACTTCCCTGTTCAACCTTCATTTGTTCGGGAGAAATATTATTAAGTTTGCGATTTTGACGGGCCGATCGCACCGCCATCGGATCGATATCAACCGAGTAGGCTTGAGTCGCCCCCAACAGCAACGCCCCAATGGATAAAATCCCGGAACCGCAGCCAATATCTGCAACAACCAGATTTTCCGGGTTGACACTCAGGCGCATTTCAACCGATTCTAAACAAAGCTGAGTTGTCGCGTGGGCGCCGGTTCCAAAAGCGACACCGGGATCGAGGTGTAACAAAATCCGATCGGACTTGGGAGGCGGTTCTAACCAAGCGGGGTAAATCAAAATGCGATCGCCAATTTCCGTCGGTTCCCAGTGTTGCTTCCAACTACTGGCCCAGTCTTGTTCATCGATGAGACTCCATTGAACAACCGGAAGGGGGCTTTCCATACACAGTGCATCTTGACGCAACCATAAAGCCAGCGCTGCTAAGTCCAACAGATGGGCTTGTTCTTCGGGAAGATAAGCCGAAACCAAACAGGAATTATTTTGACTCTGACTGGCTGTTCCCCGACAGCCAAAAGTTTCCAGACGCCAGAAGACAGACTCTTCTAACACGGGATCGCATAAAACTTGAATTTCCCACCAGCTATGTATCATGTCAATCCTTAAAAATTCGGAATTCGGGATAGTAATTGGTTTACAAACAGATGTTCGAGTAACCCTGAACCATGCTACCGTTAGCTTGTTTTCATGCTACAGATCATCAATTACCGAGGAAAACCAATGCTTTCAGTGTTAAGTTTTCGGTATCGGGTCTTAAAAATCCTCAACCCTCTTAACTATCCCCTATTCACTGGTGAAGCCGTCCCGGAATGACTGATAACTGTTAACTGGTCACTGTTCACTGTTTACACCTTCCGAATTCCGAATAATTTTTATCGCCAATTCGACCTATAGGGTAACGGTGTAAGCATCCCGAATTCCAGGTACTTTCATAATCTCACTTAACAGACCTTCCGGTAAGGGGTCATCGATACTCAAGACCATCACCGCCTCGCCCCGGACAATTTTTCGGCCGACTTGCATACTGGCAATATTAACGTTAAAACTGCCCAATAAAGAGCCAATTTTACCAATAATTCCCGGCATATCCCGGTGCAAGGTAAACAGCATATGGTGACTCGGCGGAACGTTAATGGGAAAACCGTCAATATTGGTAATTCGCATTTCGCGATCGCCGAGTAAAGCCCCGCTTACCGAATGAGTTCCTAAAGATCCCTTCGCTTCCAAGTGTAATGATCCGGTGTAGTCATTGGCGGCGGCGTCGCGAGTTTCGATCACGTGAATCCCCCGCTCTTTGGCCTCTATGCTAGCGTTAACGTAGTTCACCCGCTCCCGCAACGCTTGAGAGAGTAAACCCTTGAGAGAAGCCACCACGACGGGCTGACTGTTGTTTGTGGCGAGTTCTCCTTGTAGGCGAACGTCCAAGAAATCAACCCGTCCGCCGGCCAACTGACTGACGAGATTTCCCAACGTTTCCGCCAACTGGAGATAGGGCTTGAGTTTTTCCAGGGCGTCGGGATACAGGCCCGGAATATTCACCGCAGAACGTGCGGGTAAACCCAGTAACACGTCTCTAATTTGTTCGGCGACATCAACCGCTACGTTAACTTGGGCTTCTTCGGTCGAGGCGCCCAAGTGGGGAGTCAGTACAATTTTTTGGCCCAATTCTCTGAGGGCTGAATCAGCTTCTAGGGGTTCATTTTCGTAAACATCCAGCGCCGCCCCCGCTATTTTACCTTCTTTGAGGGCTTCCACCAAAGCCGCCTCATCGATAATTCCACCCCGGGCGCAGTTGACAATTCTGGCAGTGGGTTTCATCATGTCGAAGGCTTTCGCATCAATCATATGATACGTTTCCTTCGTTTTGGGCATATGCAGGGTAATATAATCGGACTCTTGCAGCAAGATATCCATGTCTACCAAACGGCAACTGAGTTGATCGGCCCGTTCTTGGGAAATGTAGGGATCAAAAGCCAAAAGTTTCATTCCCATTGCTTTGGCGGCGGCGGCGACATGGGAACCAATTTTCCCCAAACCGACAATTCCCAAGGTTTTTTTATAGACTTCAACCCCGATAAATTTTTTGCGATCCCATTTACCGCTTTTCACCGATTCGTTGGCTTCGGGAATGTGACGAGACATCGATAACATCATCGCTAAGGCGTGTTCGGCGGCGGCAATGGTATTCCCTTCAGGAGAGTTTACCACCACGATTCCGGCCCGTGTAGCTGCCGCTACATCGACGTTATCAACTCCTACGCCGGCCCTGCCGATAATTTTAAGCTGAACCCCCGCTTCAATGATTTCTTGGGTGACGCGAGTCCCGGAACGAATCATTAAAGCATCATATTCTGAAATGATTTTAACTAATTCCTCTGCGGGCAAACCTGTTTTCACATCGACTTGCGCCACTTGGGAAAGGATATCAATTCCAGCTTGATCGATTGAATCGGAAACAAGAACCTTAGGCATAATTATGCAAATAAGTAGCAACAGTAGAGCGGGAGATGCTACCCCGTTCAGGATTGGGGTCTTAACCGTTTGGAGTCTCTGTTGAGTCAGATCTCTCCGTTCGGTTTTGATACCGCAGTACGTTATTCTACCTGCTTTCGGGGACTCTATTGGGCTGATTGTTGGAAAAAATTAAGCTTTCTCGTTCCCAAAAAATAGGTCTAACCCCATCCCCACCTCCCGCCCCATGATTGTACTCGCGGCGATCGCCAAAGATCTGACCCTGCTATCGAAAAACTTTAATCAAAGAATTCCCCGACAAAATTCTCTCGTTTGAGGGTTGAAATTACCGCTTCTATTGTCTGAGGTGATGGCCTGAAATCTTGCCGTTCAACATCGTTAATCTTTTGGCTCCTCAATCGGATAAAATCAGGTAAAATATCACCAGCCTGCATTTTGGCAAGCTGTTTTTTAATAAACAAAACCCAATTTAAACTTTTTTCTGGCATCTATGAACTATCTTGTAGCCGTTTTAAGCGATCGCATCCAAGCAGAAGCCGCCTATGTTGCTTTAGAAAAAGAAGGTTTACCCACCGAGAAAGTTACTATTTTGGGTCAAGGATACAAAAGCGCCGATGAGTATGGTTTAATTGACCCCAAAGAAGAAGCTTGGAAACAAGTTAAATTTATGGCGTTTTGGCTGATTCCTTTCGGGTTTGTGGCGGGTTATGCGTTTAATTTGATTACGGGTTTAGATACTTTTTCTTGGGCGGGAGAATTCGGAAATCATGTGATTGGTGGAATTCTTGGCGCGATTTCCGGCGGTTTGGGAAGTGTCGTCGCCGGCGGGGGTGTTGGTTTGGTTTTGGGTGGCGGTGATGCTTTACCTTATCGCAACCGATTAAATGCTGGAAAATATCTCATTGTTGTTGAAGGTTCGGAAAGTTTAACTCGCAAAGCCACTAGCATTTTACGTCAGTTTGAACCGGAAAATATTCAGGGTTATGCCGCACCGAATTAAAACAGTCACCAGTCACCAGTCACCAGTCACCAGTAAAAACAGTTTTCAGTTTACAGTTTTTTCAGTTTACAGTGACCAGTTTTTTCCCAATTCCGGGGCGGGTTTATATCAGTTGTCTGTGGGAGATTATAAATTTAGACCGAACCCGCCCCTACAAGGCTAGGGCGGGTTTATATCAGTTGTCTGTGGGAGATGATAAATTTAGACCGAACCCGCCCCTACAGCGACCCTTGCCTGTTGCCTGTTGCCTTTTCCCTTTTCCCTTTTCCCTTTTCCCTTTTCCCTTTTTCCTTTTTCCTTATAGGATCGGTCAATGCGTTTGCAAACGAAACGGTTAGAATTAATTCCCTATTCTCCTGAAATTATCCAAGCGGCGATTAACGATAAATCTCGGATTGAATCGTTATTAAATGTCAAAGTTCCTGAAGATTGGCCTTGGGAAGAAGTGCTGGATGCTTTCCCCGTTTTTGCCGAATTAGCAAGCGATCCAACTCAACAGAATTGGGGCGCTTGGTTGATTATTCACAGCCAAGATAAAACTATTATTGGAGATTTGGGATTTGGCGGAAAACCCGACGAACAGGGTAAAGTAGAAATGGGTTATAATATTATCTCAAACTATCGCAATCAAGGCTATGGTTTTGAAGCGGTACAAGCGTTAGTTAATTGGGCGATAACACAGCCAAATTTAAAGAAAATCGTTGCAACTTGTCCGGTTGATAATCTTCCCTCTATTCGGATTTTAGAAAAATTGGGAATGCACTGTGTAGAAAAAACACCCGCACTATTAACCTGGGAAAAAGGAGTTTAATCCGGTAAATTATCCTATTTTTGAGACCAAGTTCGCCGAATTATGCTATCATTAAGATGAAAGGAAAATTTTCAAAACACTAAAAAATTAACCTGTAAAATTAACGAATGCTACCCAGAGAAGAACTTTTAAACAGTGTTGAAAATCGAGATTGTATTGCGCGGGTGATCGACCAAGCCGAACAAGCAATTAAAACCTGGGAAATCACCTACACGGACTTTCTTTCGCCCCCGGAACTTGCAGAAGCACAGCGCATTTTTAGCCGTCTGACTGAGGTACAATTAGTCACAGGAGGCGGTTATCCCCAAGCCGAACGTCAACGCATTGCGATCGCCCGTTCAGAACTTCCTTTAGATGATTCTAGCGTAGCTGTGGCAGCTATTGATATTTCCGGTAATTTTCTCTTTGATCCAGCTACCCATCGAGACTTTTTGGGGGCGATGTTGGGAACGGGAATAGTTAGGGAAAAAACCGGCGATATTATTGTTTTGGGAGAACGGGGCGCCCAAGCGGTTGTAGTTCCCGAATTGGTCGAATTTTTAGAAATGAGTTTGACTCAAGTTCGTTCAGTTCCCGTCAAAACTCAACCCATAGAATTAAGCGAGTTAAAGATACGTCCACCCAAGAAAAAAGAAATGACAACCGTTGAAGCTTCCATGCGGTTGGATGCGGTGGCGTCTGCGGGTTTTGGAATGTCTCGCAGCAAAATGGTGAGTTTAATTGATGGCGGAGACGTGCGGGTAAACTGGAAAGAAATTAGCCAAGCTAGTTATCAGGTGAAGTCGGGAGATTTAATTGCAATACGCGGAAAAGGGCGTCTAGAAGTTGGGGAAGTTGCAGTTACCAAAAAAGAACGTTATCGAGTTCAATTAACCCGATATCAATAAAAAAACCCGTTCCCCGTAGGGGCGCTCTTGCTTGCGCCCTAATCATCGCCGTCGAAATATAAAAAAACCCAGATATAAATCCATCTATTTTTATCATAAATACCCAATAACTGTTATTGAAATTTCCAATAAAAACGCCAATATACAGACATCTATTGTTATTGTAAATTCCCCGTTGGGCGCAACCAAGGGCGCAAGCCTTGCGCCCCTACAAATGTTATTTAAAATTTCAATAAAAACGCCAATATACAGACATCTATTCTTATTGTAAATCAGATTCAAGCTGTCGAAGTTTATCAAGGGGAGATTGGTATTCGTCGGGTTCGTCGGGAGAGAATTCTAATTCAATTTTGATGATTGCTTCATATAGTTCTAATTGTCTTGGTGAAATCACAGGAGGACTGACTTTAACATTTGGACGAAAATTAACATCTGTTTTAATTCTTAATCTCCCTTTTTTCCATCCCGAATAACCCACTCCTAAGAATTGACATTCTAATTCTCGAGTTGAAGATTCCCATTGACTTTCAGATAATTTAAAAGTAACCTTTTGATCAACTGAAAACTCGCCTCGCATTGTAGGAAGAACAGTCCATCCTTTCTGATTTTGACGGTAAACTTTCTCTTTAATTCTTTCTAAAACTAACTGTGCAAATAGTCCTACTGTAAATGTATCCTCTCCAAATAATAGAACATCTTCATCATTAGTGAGAGGTTGAAACCCATCATTAAAATTACTGTCCATAACTCATTACTCCTCTATATACATAAATCTACTCTAATTGTAAATCAGATTCAAGTTGTCGAAGTTTGTCAAGGGGCGATTGGTATTCGTTAGGTTCGTCTGGACAAAATTCTAAATCCATTTTGATAATTGTTTCAGGATTTCGTGGGCCGTAACTATAGCTAGATGCTATATAATCTTGAGGACAAAGATTAATATCGGTATTAATTCTTAATTTTCCCTTTTTCCAACCTGAATACCCTACTCCTAGCAATTGACACTCTACTTCTTGAGTACAAAATCTCCACCGACTATTTAGTAATCCAAAACCAACTTTACTGTCTACTCGAAATCCAGTATTAATTTCGCTTAAGATAGTGTAAGTTTTTCTGGTGGATTCATAATCATAGACTTTTCCTTTAATAATTTCTAAAACCAACCTTCTAAATTTTCCAACAGTAAACGTATCCTTTCCAAACAACAAAACATCCTCATCACAGGTGAGAGGTTGAAACCCATCATTAAAATTACCATCCATAACCCGTAATTCCTCAATAACATTTTTGTTAGAAATATCAACAAAACTGCAACCGTCTCACTTTAGGGATAATTCTTTAAGTTAAAAAGTGTTCAATCCGTTATTAATAATATTACCACATTAACCCGGTAAATCATCTAAAAAATAAAGTTCGTTGTTGGGCTACTCTACGAGAATACTAAGCACCTATAGCAGAATACAAAGGCTAAAGCCCAACTACAAACTAATTAATTTATGATTTGATGGGTCAAATTTCCAAAAGCACTGATGAGATTAATAATTTAACACTTTGACACCTCATACTCATGTGTATTTAACAACAAATTTCGGACGATGTGTTCCCATTCTTCTCGTAAACCTCCCGCAAATTCCAGTTTTTGGCTGCGTTTATACCAATATCGTGCATTGGGAATATCCCCTTCCTTGCGATGGAGATAAGCATGAACCCACGCACTCTCAGCATCGCTTTCATCTTGTACTAAAATATGCGCCTTATTCCAATCTCCTTGTAAGTCATACCATAACGCTTTTAACGGAATAGATAAAGCAGACGGACATTGAGTAAGTTGAGAAAATGCAGTAACGTTAATCATATTTCAAAAATCCTACTAACTGGATACGATACATAAATTTACATCTTTTGCAAGTGTAGTTTTTTGAGAAGCTTTTCGTCGTCAGTCAAAAGTTAAGTGTTGGGAGTTTTGATAAATTGGTAACAATATCAAACTTCCCTCAAAATTGTTGGTGTTCCCACTTTTAGACTCAGCAGTTAAATTAAACCGCCAATATTGTTCGTAGTGATTGAGAAAATTTTGACCCAAGATTCCATCGACTTCTAACAAATCTAATACCGAAGGAGATGACAAAATTACCGCTTCTAAATTATTTTGCTGAAAGTCTCCAACTTGAACCTGTTTTAACGTCGAACGTTCGGCTATTTCTATCCCACAAAACCCGATCACTTGAATCTCTTGACGGGAAGCCTCATTTAGTTGTAAACTTAAACTGAGGGAAGGAGAAATAAAAGTTGTATCCGCTCCCGTATCCAACATAAAGGTAAACGGCCCTTGACCGTTAATTTCAATTTCCGCTAACATTACTCCCAAGCGACTTTTGAGGGGAATGGCCTGTTGAGTTTCTGCGGGATTGAGTTGAGACGGGGAAAGCAGTTGTAACTGTTGAGTTTTGGGGTTTAATTTTAGGTCAAAATGTCGCAAAAAATCCATCCCCAACACTCCCGAAAGTTCGTCAGGAATGAGGGTATTTGTAAACTCTAAACCCCTTAATTGTTCAACCCGCACCCCATCAACCGTGATAGTCGGAAGTTGGTGTACATTGGCGCTCATTTCAGGACAATCATCCCCCGCAACGGCTGAGGTTAACTGTTCGCTCTCGATTTTTTCTCCAACTAACCCCAACTGTTCAACCATTGGGGTTGACAGCATGGTTGTAGAAGCGCCCGTATCTAATAGAAAATCACCCGATATATTTCCCAGAGTTAGTTTAACAGTAAAGACTTGACTTCCTTCTAAACGTTTTAAAGGAATTGTCGCTTGTCCCTCGATGCGGGGTATAGGAAAATTTAATCCTTTGAGTTGAACAATTGCGTTTAACTGCTGTACAACTGTAGAGTGAGCCGTCAGGCGACTAAAGCACGATTCTTTTTGAGGGAGTAAGTTGCTCCCTCTTACTTTAAAAGAATCTGAGGGAATTTTTCTCACCCCGAGTGAAAGGTTGAGTCTATTAGATTCTTCACGGCGTTCAGAATGACCAATAGAAAAACGTTTGTGTTGCTCAGAAAGATGAATGGGGGTATTATTATCAGCATTAACGGGTAATGTTGCTATGGAGACGACTATCGGAAGCAAAAACCATCGAAGATTTTGTCTCACAGTTGTCGCCTCTCACAACAAAAAACACCTGTATCAAAAGGATGATTTAATCGCGCAAAAAGCTTAAGAGTTCACGGTTAACCGTTTGGGGAACTTCTTGTTGAATCCAATGACCACAATCTTCGACTAATTGTAGCTTAAAGGGTGCTGCAATTAAACGGTCTAAACCGTCTAAAATTTTATGACTAAAAAACGCATCTTCCTTACCCCATAATACCAGAGTGGGGGACTCAACCTTTTGAGGCGATCGCATTGTACTTGAAAGCCAATTCGGTGGCCATAAAAGTTGGCGATAGTAGTTCAACGCCGAGGCGATAACGCCAGGTTTTTCGAGTGCAGCTTGATAAATTTTGGTTTCTTCTGCGCTAAATGCACCTTTACGAATGGCTTGGCCACGAAGTAAATCAATGACAAAGTTATTCAAATTTTGTTGAATTAACCATTCGGGTATATTCGGAACTTGAAACGCCAAAACAAACCAACTCCGTCGCAGTTGGTCGA
The DNA here is from genome assembly GCA_035285085.1 of Lyngbya sp. Classification (GTDB taxonomy): domain Bacteria; phylum Cyanobacteriota; class Cyanobacteriia; order Cyanobacteriales; family Microcoleaceae; genus Capilliphycus. The sequence continues at coordinate 29,263 of JAYKHV010000020.1, forward strand.
TATTACTCATCAACTCCTGTACAAAGCGATGAGGAGGGGGTGCATTTAAAACCGCCAAACGGTTAACATATTGGGGAAATTTCTGAGCCATGTGCCAGCCGATGGTACCGCCCCAGTCATGTCCCACAATATGCGCTTTGGCATAACCCAAACGCTCAATTAAGCCCTGAATATCGGCACTGAGCGTATCCAAATCATAACCGGTTTCCGGTTTGTCAGAATCGTTGTAGCCGCGCAAATCGGGAACAACGACCTTATAATGACGAGCGAGAGCCGGAATTTGATAACGCCAAGAATACCAAAATTCCGGGAAGCCATGCAGGAGAACAACCAGTTCCCCTTCTCCTTGAGTGACCGAATGTAAACGAATGTTGTTCGTCTCAACATATAAATGTTGCCACTCAGACTCCAATGTTGTTGCCATATACCGCCTTGTTTCGATACTTAACACCGCTCCAAGCTCGGCCTACTTTGTCAAATAGGCATAACAATTTTTAGCAGTGTCCTTTCTTCCAGGGTAACATTTGGAGAAATTCTACACCACCTATGAGATCCTATTGACACTTGAGACAGTTGCAGCCTCGATAGCTGCTTGGTCAGCCATTCACGCCAGCTTTGGTAACGTCACAGACGGCTCGACGTTATACTTGACTAAATTCGCCAGTTCTTGTAACTGACTGATGGCTTCGGCACCTTCTAACTTCATCAATTCGCGATCGTCTCGCATTTCAGTCCAAGTAATTCCATAGTCGGAAACTAAGAAACGAATCAGATGATTTTCTCCCAAACTTACCATGAAGGAAGCACTATTCATTTGGCCACCACAGGTATAGCAAGAGGCTAAATAGCCTTGACGCTCCAGCACAATGGCCAAAGCTTGGAGATTCATCACGAGATCTTGTACGAATTTACGGTGTTGTTCTGCTAGTCTGAGAAACATAAATCTGCCCTCCCATCACCACACCTAAGATTTATTCAAAAATGTAACACAATCTTAAGATTTTGGTGTTCAATGTTGGCACAGTATAACTCTAATTGACTGAAAAGATCATCATCATTCTGAACTCTTTTTCCGGATATCTTAGAAGTCTTCCACCTCGTCACCCCGGACAATAGACCCCTGAAAAACTTGACAGTTAAGACTTTCACTTCCCTGAAAACAGAGATTTTACAGCCTGTATCAGCCCCTTTTCAAGCCAGATTAGAATAACTAATAATATAAGTATAAATTATAGCTTGTTCGAGTTTTAGAAGTCTTAAAAAGTTTTTAATATCAACCCCAGACTTTGCTTTTAATTAACTTATCTTTTCTTTACAAAAAGTTCAGATTAATCAGGGGAATTATCAGTCACCAGTCACCAGTCACCAGTCACCAGTTATGAATAGCCAGTTTTCAGTAACCAGTTCTAACTGACTTTTGACTTCTGACTTCTGACTTCTGACTCCGGGGCGGGTTTATCTAACTTATTTGGTGAGTCTGATCAATTTACTCAGAACCCGCCCCTACAGCCGACACCTGACACCTGATAACTGTAAAAACTGGTCACTGTAAAAACTGGTGACTGGTGACTGGTGACTGGTGACTGATAATTGCCTGTTCCCTTAAAAATCAGTTAATCAACTTGCCACCATCCAAAAGCCGGGCCAATAAATCGAATCGTTAACCAAAAGACAATCAAAAACCCAATCCCAACCCAGGCCCCTCGGGTTGTCCAGTTGACAAACTGTTCGCTTTGCTTTTTAGTAATTGGGAGCCAAGGCAAGATGTTTTCTTCCTTACCATAATTGTCTCCCATAGCTTCTTTGCGACGCTTGGCTTCTCCCATAATTTCTGTGTGTGAGAATCTCACAATTGATAGCAGCTATTTTCCTATTATCCCTTAAAGGGTACTATTTGAGGGATTGGGAAACAAACGTTGACAAGTTAGACTCAAGTCTTCCTGCTGAGTCCATCGAAGTAACCCAGTTGCACTAGAATTAATTATCCCCGACAGGTTGATCGCTTCTCTCGGCGCTGAAGTTGCCAAAGCGATACCCTCAGAAACCGAACACAAACCCCATTTGACCAAATTATCCACCCCAACCAACAGCGGATGAGTGGTTCCAGCGAGGGTGCCATTCAATAAACGAGCGGTTCCGTTTTTAACTTCTATTTGTCGCTCATCCCAAGGATAAACCCCATCGGGTAAACCCAAGGGAGACAAAGCATCGCTGACGAGAAAAACACCGGAAATTTTACCCGGTTGGGCCAGTTTTCCGCGAGCGCTTTGTAACAACACCTGAAGCATCGTCGGACAAACGTGTTGGCCATCGGCAATCAAACCGCAGTGAACGTTGGGATGTGCCAGCGCCGCCCCCAAAAGTCCCGGTTGGCGGTGGTGTAAACTGGGCATGGCATTAAAGGCATGAGTCACCATTGTCGCCCCTTGAGAGAAGGCTAAATTGGCTTGTTCGAGGGTGGCTTGAGAATGCCCCAAACTGACGGTAATTCCCAAGTTGCGTAAAAAGGGGATAACTTCGCCTGTGGGGTCCAATTCCGGGGCGAGGGTAATGATTTTAACAATACTGGCATAGTCGCCCAAAACCCGTTTAACGTTATCGAGAGTGAGGGGAAGCAAACAGTCTTGGGGATGGGCGCCCCGTTTTTCCGGGTTGAGAAATGGCCCTTCGAGATGAATCCCCAGAATTTGGGCGCTGTTGTCGGAAGCGGGTGTTTGCATGAATTCGGCTAAGGTGGACAGCGATCGCCGAATTTGTTCTAAAGTGGTAGTGACAATAGTCGGTAAAAAGCCATCAACGCCTTGATTCGACAAATATTGAGTTATTTCGCGCAGTTTGGGGAAATGTTGCGGCGTCACTTCCGGAAAAGCCAACCCCAAACCCCCGTTTATTTGCAAGTCCACTCCCCCCAAAGAAACCCAATCCCCCCCCACATCCAAAACCTCAAAGAACTGTTCCCCATCCCCCATTCCCCCCTCTTGCCCCTTACCCTTTACCCCTTGCCCCTTGCCCCTTGCCCCTTGCCCCTTGCCTGCCTGTTCCCTGCTTTGAGCTTCAACCCCAACAATCTTACCCCCACGAATTAAAATTTGCTGTAGATTCTCGTCTCCGGGTAAACGAGCGTTGATAATATCTATCGATGCGGCGGTCTGTGTCGCGGTTTGAGTCATAGTAGGTTAGAGTTTCAGCTTTGAGTTCAGTATCAAACACAGAAAATCAGGAGATTGCCCAAATTGGGATTATCATGGGGAGCGATTCCGATTTACCCACGATGGCGGCGGCGATCGCAATTTGCGAAGAGTTTGGGGTAGCCCACGAAGTCGCCATTGTTTCGGCCCATCGCACCCCGGAGCGGATGGTAGAATACGCCCAAAACGCTCATCGGCGCGGGTTAAAGGTGATTATCGCCGGGGCAGGTGGGGCGGCCCATTTGCCGGGAATGGTTGCCTCTCTAACACCATTACCCGTGATCGGAGTACCCGTGTCAAGTCGTCAGTTGCAAGGGGTGGATTCTCTCTATTCTATTGTGCAGATGCCGAGGGGAATTCCGGTGGCGACGGTGGCGATCGGCAATGCTCAAAATGCCGGGTTGTTGGCGGTGCAAATTTTAGCATCCCATCAACCGGAATTGTTGCGCCAGGTTCTGCGATACCGCCATCAACTGGAAGAATCGGTTCTAGAGAAGCAACAGCGCCTCGAACAATTGGGTTATTCTCAGTATTTGCAAGAACAATCTGGGCAACATTCGGGATAAAAAACGCCTCCGGCTGAGTTTCTGTAGTTTGGTATACAAACTTTCCGTCGTTCTCCCGCTTTAATCTAGCCAGAGCTTGTATAGGCAGCGATACAGATAAAAATGTAGTCTGCGCTTGCAGAAGTGAACTCAAATCTGTTTGCATGATGATTAACTCTCAATGCAGGACAAATCTTTCGGTTAAACTTCCTGGGCTTAGTCTGTAATTGTCATTGAAATTACGCTATCAGAAGTAGTACCAAAGGTAATTTTTAGACTCGCATCTCCTCCGATTCTAAACTTTAGAAAAAATTCGTGACTTTTGGGTTGCATTCAAGTAGAGATGCGCCATGTCCTGTCTGTGTAGCATTTTTTCGGCGTATTTGAGGTACGCAATTGATGTGTAGTTGTAATGTTTAAAGCAATGTTTCGTAGAAAAAAATCAACGCTCAAAAGTAAGCGATCGGCTTCTAAGGAAAGTTCTATATCGAGTCGGTTAGCGAGTCGGTTTGCTCGGCTTTATAGACCTAGATGGTTATCTTTTAGCTGGATTGCTTGTATTCCCATAGCGGCTTTGATTGTCGGATTATGGAGTTTTGCCGCAGTTGCTCAAGAAGATGCTCAACCCCTAACCGCAGAAGATGTTCAGGGCGTTTTAAACACAATTTGGATTGTGATTGCTTCTGTTCTGGTTATTTTTATGAATGCGGGGTTCGGAATGCTCGAAACGGGCTTCTGTCGCCACAAAAATGCGGTTAATATTTTGGCGAAAAACCTGATTGTATTTGCGATCGCCACTCTGGTTTTTTGGGGTTTTGGATTTTCGGTAATGTTTGGGGGCGAAAATCCGTTTATTGGCGGGGGCGGTTATTTCCTCTCGGGAAATTCAGCCACCTACGGACTCGATCCGTTCCCAGAAGGTTTACCCGTGACTGTGTTTTTCTTGTTTCAGGTGGCTTTCGCGGCAACGGGTGCAACCATTGTATCGGGTGCTGTCGCCGAACGGGTTGAATTTATCGCGTTTTTACTGTTTAGCGTCTTGTTGGTCGGAATTTCCTATCCGATCACGGGTCACTGGGTTTGGAGCGGTAGCGGTTGGCTGGGTGCTGCGGGTTTTTCCGATTTTGCCGGTTCAACCGTTGTTCACTCGGTTGGCGGTTGGGCGGCTTTAGTGGGTGCTTATCTATTGGGGCCGCGCATGGGTAGATATGCCGAAGATGGTACTCCCCGTGCGATTCCCGGTCACAATATGGGGTTTGCCACGCTTGGATGTCTAATTTTGTGGATCGGCTGGTTTGGATTTAACCCCGGTTCGGAATTGGCTGCGAATGAAGCGGTTCCCTATATTGCTGTTACCACAAATTTAGCCGGTGCCGCAGGTGGGGTTACAGCTACGATTACCTCTTGGGTTAAAGATGGTAAACCCGACTTATCGATGATTATTAACGGGATTTTGGCGGGTTTAGTTGGTATTACGGCCGGTTGTAACGGCGTTGACTATTGGGGTGCTGTGATTATTGGTATCATTGCGGGTGTCTTGGTCGTGTATGCTGTTGGCTTCTTTGATAAGCTCCAGATTGATGACCCCGTTGGTGCCACTTCCGTTCACTTATGTTGTGGGGTTTGGGGAACCTTAGCCGTAGGTCTTTTTAATACTGAAACTGGGTTACTGTATGGCGGTGGATTTGATCAACTCGCCGCCCAAATTGTAGGGGTTGTTACGATTGGTGGCTTTACCGTGCTTCTGAGTACCATTTTCTGGCTTGCACTCAAGGCGACTGTGGGAATTCGGGTTCATCCCGAACAGGAATATGAAGGCCTCGATATCGCCGAACACGGGATGGAAGCTTACAGCGGATTCCTCAAAGAAGTCGGCCCTGCCAGTATTGGGGGTACGGAAACCGGAATTCCCAGTAGCGGAACGATTTCCAGCAGTTATTAGGGTAAGCTAACAGTCTTATCTGTTTCTTAATTTTCTTACTGCTAAAATTTTCCTTCGTCCTTTCTTGCCTTGATTTTTGGGAAGAGGACGATTTTTTTTAAGGAGTCACCGAGTCGTGATGTCAGAAGTTTAGAATTGCCTTTCCCCTTTCCCCTTTCCCCTTTCCCCTTGCCTATAGCAAGATTGCCTATTCCCTGTTCCGGTGTTAACTGAAAAGTCGGTCAGAATGTTAAATTTACAAAGGAGGTGAGTAATATTCTCGGTGGCATCTCGATCCTGTGTCTATTCGCTTGAAAACGATTCCAACTTGGGTTTTGTTGTCTCTGGTTAGCAACGGAGTGCTTCTGCTTACCGTTATTTTGCTGTTGATGCGAGGTGAAAGCTTACCAGAGAATTCTCCGGCTAATGCTTCGGTGATGACTAACATGGTAGAAGTAGAAACCCATCAACTCTCAGAGGTTGATTCGACTTCAACCCCTCCCCCTCAAATTAGTCCGCGTCATCGCTGGACTTACCAAGAGTGGGTTGCTCAGTTAGAACGAGAGGCCGAAGCGGTGGCGGTGAACCCCCCGAAACGGTTAACGGTTTTGGCGGGAGATTCTTTGAGTCTCTGGTTTCCTCCCGATTTATTGCCAACGGGACGAACTTGGCTTAATCAAGGAATTTCTGGTGAGACTTCTTCCGGCTTGCTGAAGCGACTCAAAGCTTTGGATATGACCGAACCGGAGACGGTTTTTATTATGATTGGCATTAATGACTTGATTCGGGGCATTGATGACCAAACGCTGTTAAACAACTATCGCGACATTGTGCGGGATTTGCGTTGGGTTCACCCCGATACTCAGATTGTGGTACAGTCTATTTTGCCTCACAGCGGAGAACAGGCAACTTGGGAAGGTCGCGATCGCCTGTTAGCGATTCCCAATTCCCGCATTCGTCAACTGAACCGAGAACTGGAAGCCATTGCGATCGCCGAAGGCGCATTTTATCTAAATTTACATCCTTTATTTACCGATGATCAGGGAAAACTCCGACCCGAACTCAGCACCGATGGTCTTCATCTCAATGATCGAGGATATTTAATTTGGAAATCGGGAATACAACTGTTTAGCCAGTTGAAATTATCAAGTCGGTAAATTTTTGAGAGTTAATCGGCTACTTTTGTTCGGGGTGAGAGGTTTCGGGTGTTGTTGCCCCCAAAATGTTGATAGTAGAAATCAGTTGATACAATCGACCGATATCGAGTTGATTGAAATGCAGGACTAAGCGGGGTAAATGTTCGCTTTCGTCTCCGGCTTCTGCGGCTAGGGCGAGGGATTTCTCGATTTTGCCTTTAACGAGGATATCACCGAACTCGTCATTGAGTTTTTCGATATCCTCATCGGAAAGTTCGGATTTGAGGCGAATCACCAACAGTTCTTTAACATAGCGACTGGAGTGATAAACGCGATAAAAATCCGAGATGGCTTTACAGGCGGTTTCAATGTTATCGGTAATGGTGTAAATACTGCGATCGTCGGTGGAAATTAACCGTCTTCGCAGCAATTGCTTTTCGATAAAAGCCTGCCAATCATGCCAATAATCCCCGCCGGGATGATCGATTAAAACCAGCGGTGCCGGGCCGAATTTTCCGGTTTGCGCTAACGTTAAGCACTCGAAGGTTTCATCGAGGGTACCAAATCCCCCCGGAAACATGGCTAAGGCGTCGCTTTCTCGCAGAAAAAACAGTTTGCGGGTAAAAAAGTATTTGAAGTTAATCAGCTTGCGATCGCCTTCGATAAAGGGATTTGAGGTTTGCTCAAAGGGAAGCTGAATATTTAAACCAAACGAGCGATCTGCACCGGCCCCTTCATTTCCCGCCTGCATAATTCCGCCCCCGGCGCCGGTTAGGACCATAAAGCCTTGTTGACAGACACGGCGGGCAAAATCGGCGGCCATTTGATATTCTTGGGCTTCCGGTAAGGTTCGCGCCGATCCAAAGATACAAATTTTGCGAACATGGCGATAGGGATAAAAGATTTGAAACCCTCGCTCCAGATCGAGCAGGGAGGCGGAAATAATTTTCCAGTCGAGGGTGTCAAATTCTTCTGCTGCCATGCGAACCAGGCTAGAGAGCGCCCTCGAAATCCATTTTTCATGTTTTAAGCTCGGAAGCTGGTCAATTAACCCCTGCATTTCGGCTTGCAGAGAATCAACCTGTGGGCTAGTTCCAGAGGAATCCATACAGTTTTCCAAACAAACAACGATAACGCCCCTCAAACCTCTAGTTCCAAGGCGCGATCCCTGTAGCTTTTAAGACTTAGACTGGTCTGAGCTGCAATGCGATCGGGGGCTGTTACCGGAATAATTGAGCAACAGGGTTTAGAAGCCCCCGTAACCTGGCCGATCTGCCGAAGGGCAAGGGACTTCTAGATCCATCAAATTAAAGGTATTTTTCTATAGTGTTTGCCAATGTAGTTTTCGGAACCGCACCGACCACCATATCAACTTTCAAACCTCCTTTAAAAATCATCAAGGTGGGGATACTGCGAATTCCGTACTGGCCGGCGACGCTGGGGTTCTCGTCTGTATTCAATTTCACCACCTTAACTTTGCCGGCATATTGTTCGGCGATTTCATCAACGACGGGTGCAACCATGCGGCAGGGGCCGCACCAAGGTGCCCAAAAATCTACTAAAACAGGGACATCGCTGTCTAGCACTTCCTGCTGAAAACTAGCATCTGTAACTGGGGCTGCTGCTGCCATGCCAAGTATCCTTATACACGTCGTACACTCTTGAGACTTTCCTTGTGCGAACACAAGGTGGAGTCGAACACAAAAGATCTGCTGTTTTGAGATTAACATTCTCACCGCACAGTTGATCGTTGTTCTCTCCGAATCGCTGAGGGCGGGTTGAAAAAGGATGCGCGATCACAGCATCAATCCTTTCTCGACCCACCGCGAACTAACCACTACCTTCAGGGGGGAGTACAAAGATTGTATTCCTCCTGATGGCCCTCCAAGTATTTTTTATTAACACTTGGGGTTTTTTGCGACTTCTAAGATTTTGATCCATATCTATTTTACTCCAGATTGGTACGATTAATATCTGTATATGAGTTACAGGACGGCAAAAAAGACGATTAATTTCGCTTTGAGCAAGGGGTTGACAGATCACCTCCGTTTTTGGACCCCAACGGAATTCTAGATTTGTTGAGTAAAAACTTGCATCAACCAACAGGGTGTGCTTATCTTGTATAGCAGGCGAATAGGTTACTGTTTTGCTTTCGAGATGTCCAAAGGCTAGCAAGTGGGCAAGAAGAAACCGCCCGAACAATTGTCCAGGCGGAGTGTGGTGTGAGGAGTGAACGGAAACATACGTCTCCGCTTTCTCTATTGTGACATTTTCTTCCAAATAATTCCAGTCGGTAAACCCTAATTTTTACGACAAATTAACAAGTTTTGTCAAGGGTTCGGGGGGCATGGGGGATATGGGGAGGTGGGGAGATGGGGAGGTGGGGAGAAAGAAGTCGTGAGGTCAAAAGTCAGAAGTCACCAAGTAAGCGCGTTCGCTTCCGTTCGCTTCGCCTACAGAATTGCCTATTACCCCTTTCCCCTTTCCCCTTTCCCCTTTCCCCTTTCCCCTATTCCCTAATAACTGGTGAGACGGTTTTGGGTTTATTTGCCCATGCCGAGTTGTTGGGCTTTTTGATAGACTTTGCCTTCGGTGAGCAACGACGGAGCAATGACCACTTCGACTTGCTGCATTTCTTTAATGCTCTTGGCGCCCAACGTTCCCATACTGGTTTTTAACGCTCCCAAGAGGTTGTGGGTGCCATCATCCAATTGAGCCGGTCCCCGGAGGATTTGTTCTAAGGTGCCGGTGCTGCCAACCCGAATCCGAGTTCCCCGAGGTAACACGGGACTGGGCGTGGCCATTCCCCAGTGAAACCCCTGTCCGGGGGCTTCTTTGGCTCGGGCAAAGGGCGAACCAATCATTACCCCATCGGCGCCGCAAGCAATACATTTACAGATATCTCCACCTGTAATTAAACCGCCATCGGCAATTACCGGAACATAACGCCCGGTTTCTTGATAATAATCCTCCCGAGCGGCTGCACAGTCGGCGACTGCGGTTGCTTGGGGTACGCCCACGCCCAACACGCCCCGAGAGGTACAGGCCGCACCCGGCCCAATTCCAACAAGAATACCTGCGGCGCCGGCTTTCATCAAATTCAGCGTAACTTCGTAGGTGACGCAATTTCCCAATATTACAGGCATGGGCATCTCCTGACAAAATTGATGCAAGTCAAGAGGTGTCACCGAGTCGGCCGACAAAAACGCCGTTGAGACGACCGTTGCTTGCACAAAAAATAAATCCGCCCCCGCCTCGGCGACGGTTTTACCATATTTGAGCGCTCCGGCCGGCGTCGCACTGACTGCTGCAATAGCGCCTTGGGATTTAATTTGCTCTATCCGAGTTTTAATTAATTCGGGCTGAATGGGTTGAGCATAGAGTTGTTGCATCAACGGCACAAACTCGGTTTTATCAACGGAGGCAATTTGCTTTAAAATCGGTTCGGGGTCTTCATAGCGGGTTTGAACGCCCTCTAAGTTCAACACGCCCATCGCTCCCAACTGACTGAGGAGAACCGCCATTTTGACATCCACCACGCCATCCATTGCACTGGCAATAATGGGGATTTCTCGTTCGATGCCACCAATTGTCCAACGGGTATCGGCTAAACTCGGGTCAAGCGTGCGTGTTCCCGGAACTAGGGCGATTTCATCAATACCGTAGGCTCTGCGGGCTGTTTTGCCTCGTCCAATGTTAATATCCACTTGAACTCTTCCCACCAACTGTAGTATACTTCCTGAACTTTAATGACTCCAAGCTCTCAAGTGGCCAACTGATTTCAACTGAAATTACGGGTAGATAAGTTCTCTGTATCAAAACTTGCCAGTAATTCGCGCTTTCCTCCTCCTCGACCCTGTATTACGCGATGTCTCATTCAGCATTTTCTACCCTTTACAGTTTGCTCGGCTTTAACCCCTTGAGAGTTTTTTGACACTCTCCGCCCTATAAGTGCGGAGATTCTTTGTTCATAGACCCAACTTGCTCAGACAGGATTGCTCCAATCAAAGTAGAGGTCGAATCTCCCAAAGCGTTCGGGTCTGTGACCCAAGTTCCCACATGACCTGTGGTACTCAAGGCTAATTTCAGAATGTTGATGGCGGCGTTCCAATCCCTGTCTAAGATGAATCCACACTGGCAAACATGGGTTCTCATAGACAAAGACTTCTTCACTACCGCACAACAGTTAGAGCATTCTTGGGATGTGTAGGCGCCGATTACTGAAACGGTTACTCTGCCAAACTTCACCCCAAAATACTCCAACCACTTCCTGAATTGATACCAACCTGCATCATTAATTGACTTAGCGAGACAATGGTTCTTAACTAAGTTCTTAATCCTCAAATCTTCATAGGCGATCAAATCGTTAGATTGAATTACGCAACGTGCCAGTCTCTTGGCGTGTTCTTCACGTTGCCTACTTATTTTGAGGTGTACTCGCCCTAATCGATTAATGGCTCTTCTACGGTTGGCAGAGCCTTTTTTCTTACGAGAAACACGACGCTGACGGAACTTTAGTCGCTTCTCACCTGTTCGATGAAACCTTGGATTCGGCTCGGCATGACCGTTGGAATCGGTATAAAATTCCTTGATTCCTACGTCCAAGCCAAGCATCTTACCCGTGAGTCCTAGAGCTACTGTATTCTCAGCATCTACTAAGAGCTGGACATAGTAGCCATCAGCACGACGCACTAACCTAACTCGTTTGATCTGTTCTAACTGGTAGTAGTTTAAATCCCACGTCCCCTTAAGTTTGAGCTTGCCAATCCCCTTTTTGTCTGTAAAGGTGATCTGTTTTCTCTTCTCGGAAAGTGACCAGCCAGAGGTTTTGTACTCGACTGAGCGGCAATTCCTCTTGAAGGTTGGGTATCCCTTTTTTCCAGGAATAGCTTTTTTGCAGTTGTTATAGAACCGAGTAATAGTGCTATACGCTCTTTCAACTGCGACTTGGCAAGCATGGGAATTCAAGGCTTTAACAAAGGAGAACTCAGCTCTCAGTGCCGTGTTATAGCGATACAGCTCTTTCTGTCCCACACCTCGATTGTCCATCCAAAACCGGATGACCTTGTTGCGGACAAATTGAGCTGTCCTAATCGCTTCATCAATGGCGCTATATTGAGTTGTTTTTCCCTTAGCCTTGAACTCTAGAACTATCATTTGACGTGGAAAAACCTACATCAAAAACTATACCATGAATAAAGCCGTCCTAGAAGGACGGGGCTTGTATCCCATTATTTTTGGTCACTTTGATGATCCCTTCTGCTTCTAAAACCTTTGCGACTCGTAAAATTAAGGCTTCAGTGTACGGTGCCGCGATAATTTGCACCCCCAACGGCAGACCCGAACCCATGACCGGAACCGACAAAACGGGTAAACCAATAAACGATAAGGGTTGAGTATATAATCCCAAATTTGGACGCACCAATAGTTCTTCGCCGTCTACTTTGATTGTTTCTTGACCAATTTTCGGCGCAACACAGGGCGTTGTCGGCGCTAAGAGAATATCAACTTTCTGAAAGATTTCCCGCACCTGCTGTTGATACCAACGGCGAAATCGTTGGGCTTGATTATACCACGTTGCGGGAATTAATGCACCTGCTAAAAACCGATCTCGGGTTGCCGGATCGAAGTCTTGCGATCGCGATCGCAAATTTGATAAATGTAAATTGCTACCTTCACAAGCGGTAATAATATATGCTGCGGCTTTCGCCCGAGAAGCTTCGGGTATTGTGAAGCGTTGAGTCGCGTTTAAGGCGTTGGCAACTTTGGTCACGGCTTCTAATATTTCCGGTTCCCAAGCTTCGGCAAAGTATCCTTCTAAAACCCCTATTTTAACCCCTTCTATTCCATTATCTAACTGCGGTAAACTCAGTTCGGGCGCTCGTTTTGTACAGACCGGATCGCGATCGTCTTCCCCTTGTAATATATCATAAATTGTGGCAATATCTCGCACGGATTTCCCAAACGGACCGATATGATCTAAGCTACTTGAAAATAAGGCAACTCCCGCCCTCGATAAGCGTCCGTAGGTGGGTTTTAAGCCTAAAACTCCGCACAAAGATGCTGGAACTCTAATCGAACCATTGGTATCGCTTCCGAGGGTAAAGGGTACTAAACCTGCGGCGACAGAAGCGGCTGAACCTCCCGAAGAACCTCCCGAAATTCGAGTTATATCGTGGGGGTTTGGTGTCGCCCCATAATGATAATTTTCGGTGACAAAACCGTAGGCGTATTCATCCATATTTAACGCCCCAATCAGAATCGCACCCGCTTGTTTTAGGCGTTTTATTGCGGTAGAATCTTCGGTTTCCGGAGGATTTTCTTGGTTTATTTTTGAGCCTGCTAATGTGGTGATTCCGGTGATATCAAATAGGTTTTTGACGGCAAAAGGAACGCCTGTTAACGGGCCTGGGTCTTCTCCGTTTGCAAGGGTTTTATCGAGGGTTTTCGCTTGGGCGATCGCTTGTTCGGATAGAATTGTTGTAAAACAGTTTAGCGTGGGATTTTGTTGGTTAATTTTGTCGAGGGTTTGGGTACAAATTTCTTGGGCGGATACTTCACCGGAACGCACGGCGTGGGAGATTTTTATAGCATCGGCTTGTTTGAGGTTGAAAGACATTTTTCGGGGTTCAATTTAAGTAAATTTAAGAATAATTATTGGGATTTTTGGGTGTTTTCTGGCTCAAAACTGGGGTCGAATACGGGGGCTATTTCTATTTTATCATTTAAGGGAAATTCGGTGATCAGTTTTGCGATCGCTGCAATTCGTTCCAAGTTAGAAATTACCCCTTCTCGGTATTCGGGGTCAATGGGTAAATCGATTAATTTAGCGGTTTGAGCAACGTATTCTGAAATATTATTCATTTGATAAATTTGATAACAAATGGCTATCAATAGATTTTACCCTATATCGGTCAACATTTAGCCAATTTTATTATAAAAAACTTTCTCAACTAGATGGGATAACCCAACGCCTCACTCTAAAAATAGATGATACTGTGTGTAAACTTATGTATACTGGAGTCAATAGGAAAGATTTTTTCATGGGGTTAATCCTCCAAATCTTCTGAAAAACAACCAAAATCAAAAATTTTTTTAATTTCCAATGACAACTGAATTAACACAAAAACACTCTGCTTTTCAACCGTTAAGTTTGGGAGTTGGCTTTGGTTCATCTGTTCCCAAAGGTTGGGTTTCTTTAGCCAAACAACCTTTATTAATTATTGTGGGTTTAACTGGGGTGGGAAAAAGTACGGTTATTTCTAATTTAACCGAGGAAAGTTTGGATTTTACGTTACTTCCAAACCGACGCACACTAACCGATGAGATTATTATTCCCGAAATGGCGGAAGATGAACGGAATTTATCCTATTTTTGTCGGGTTCAACGGTTTAATTATACTCGTTTGTATCGCCAAAAGTTTCCCGGTGGAATGGCTCATGTTTTGAGTCAACTTTGGATAAACCCTCAGCAGGTTAAGACTCAATTGATTTTTGATGGTTTGCGGGGAAAGGATGAGGTTAATTATGCTGTAAAAGCGTTTTGTGATGCTAAGTTTATTGTTTTAGATGCTCCCAATAAAGTTCGTTTGCAGCGAATTTTAAAGCGAAATGATGCTTTTGATTCTGTCAATGTTGTCGGTGATAAAACTCAAAATAAAGCGGTTGATATAAACAAATTAAGCAGTTTTGCAGCGTTGGGAATGTCGGAAGCAAGTTCTGTTTTTAATTCAACGGAAGAACAGGAAATTTTGGGTTGGGTTCGTGAGGGAAGTGTGACGTTGAAAGAGTTACAACAAAAGCTGAAAATTGTGGTTGAAGAACAGCAAAATTATGATGCTGTATCCACTCGGTTAACGTTGGAAAAAATGGTTCCTGAACGAACGTTGGTGATTGATACAACGGTTTACAATCCTCAACAGGCGGCTTCTCAAATCTTATCTTACTTAAAGGTTGATCAACCGATGTTATCTGTAAGTTAAATCCCTAGAAACCCGGTAACTTTTACGCGCACCGGGTTTCTGTTCTTCACATTTCGTTGAGTTGATTTAATTTGCGTCGTCTAGCTCGGAGGGTGACAAGGGAGCTACCGAGTCCTGGTCAAAAGCATATCCCAAGACGCTTTCACCCCTGGCTGCCACTCCCTGTGAACTTTATTCTTGACACTGCTGGATTGAGAGTTATACTAGGTACAGAAAAAAAAATCTATCTAAAAGTAGATGCCAAGATATTATCATTCAGCTATAGATTTGAGTCTTTTACGTGAATCACTTAAATAGATGTACCTGAAGATAATTTCCTTTATACTGCTCTAGCTGACTAGCTCTAAGCGAACAAAGCTAGAGTCAATTTCATACTACTTGCATATTTCACTGGGTGTTTTTTTAGTAGAGGACGGGTCTGAATAAAGTTTCAGGTTCGCTTTCCCGTTCGATACTAACGAGCTTGCATTGATTACATTATAAAATTTTGAATCTATGTCTTACATCAGACATAGAAAATTAACGTGCCTTTCATTTTTTTAGAGGTTTTGCATAATGTTTGAGGTTGAGAATTTTTCGTTATTAGGGACCGTATCTACCGATTCAGAGATTGCCATTGCTAACATTTTGAATGGTTCTTCTTCAAATGATTCCCTCGTTGCAGGTGAGGAACCAGATAGCCTGTTTGGTTTGGCTGGTGACGACACAATGCTAGGGGCCGAAGGAGACGACTGGCTCAGTGGCAACGAAGGCCGAGACTGGCTCAACGGTAATCAAGGCTTTGATACAGCCTACGGTGGAAAAGACCAAGATACCCTTTATGGGGGTCAGGGGAGTGATATTCTTTCCGGGAATTTAGCCGACGACTGGCTGAGTGGAAATCTAGAGTCGGATACGATCTACGGGGGTCAAGAAAATGACATCATCTACGGTGGTCAGGGAGATGATGAACTGTTCGGCGATGGGGGTAACGATACCCTCTATGGAGACAAAGGATCAGATACCCTGACCGGAGGTGATGGGCTAGATGTCTTCGTAATAGCGTCAGGAACCGGAGGCTCAAATGCTGGCAGTTCGGATTTGATCCAGGATTTTGACCTCGATGAAGACCAAATTCAGTTGGAAAATGGTCTGACCTTTGATGATTTGACTTTGAGTAATACTCAAAATGGTGTCACCATTCAAATTGCTGAAACAGGTGAATTTGTGGCGGTTGTTCAAGGAGTTGATGCGGATAATCTCCAGCGAGATAGCTTCTTACCTTTGACCAGTGAACCGCCAGAAACAGAAGAACCAACTCCAACAACCGAACCCGAACCGGAGCCTGAACCCGAACCCGAACCGGAACCCGAACCGGAACTCGAACCGACACCGAACATCGTTGCTCCACCCATAATTAACCAAGATCCAACACCCGAACCCGAACCGGAACCTGAACCGGAACCCGAACCGGAACCCGAACCCGAACCCGAACCCGAACCGGAACCCGAACCCGAACCCGAACCGGAACCCGAACCCGAACCCGAACCCGAACCCGAACCGGAACCCGAACCCGAACCCGAACCCGAACCCGAACCCGAACCCGAACCCGAACCCGAACCCGAACCTGAGCCAGTAGATACAGATAATACCTTAGCAACTGCTCGGAACATAACTGATAATCCCCAAACCTTCAGTGATTCTCTAGGAGAGTCCGATCTGGTTGATCTCTACAAATTTGAGTTCGATCAAGTTAGCCGTCTGAATGTGACACTGGATGGTTTGAGTGCGGATGCGGATTTAACGCTCATTCAAGATTTGAATGAAAACGGAGAAATTGACGAGGATGAATTGCTAGAGTTTTCCTTGGAAGCAGGTAATACCTCCGAAGAGTTAGACACAATTTTAGAGGCGGGAACTTACTTTATCCAAGTTGAGCAATTCTCTGGGGATACGAACTACACTTTAGAATTCTCTAGTCAAGAAGCTGAAGAACTAGCCGAAGATGGTGCGGGTAATACTTTAGCGGATGCTCAAAATTTAGACCTTACCGATAGTCCCCAAACCATCAATGATTTTGTCGGAGATTTAGATCCAGTCGATCTCTATAAACTTGAGATCGATCAACTCAGCCGTCTGAATGTCGCACTGGGTGGTTTGAGTGCCGATGCGGATCTGCTACTGCTTCAAGATTTGAATAATGACGGGGTATTGGACGTATTGGACGAGAATGAATTGCTAGAGGCTCCCTTTGAAACTGAGAACAATCCCGAAGCGTTAGACAGGATTTTAGAAGCGGGAACTTACTTTATCCAAGTTGAGCAATTCGACGGGGATACCACATACTCTCTGGAATTATCCAGCGAACCGCTTGAAGAAATGCCTGAAGATCTTGCAGGTAATACTTTAGCAGAGGCTCAGGATCTAAGCATTACCGACACCCCTCAAACCGTCAGTGATTTTGTTGGAGACTTAGATTTAGTTGATCTCTATAAATTTGAGATCGATCAAGATAGTCGTCTCAATGTAACCCTGGATGGTTTAAGTGCTGATGCCGATTTAACACTCATTCAAGATTTGAACAATGACGGGGAGATTGATTTTGATGAATTTCTGGATTCTTCCTCTGAATCGGGTAATGACTCTGAACAGTTAGACACGATTTTAGAGGCGGGAACTTACTTTATTCAAGTTGAAACATTCGAGGGTGATACAACATACACCTTGGAATACTCCCGTGAACAAACTGATGAAATACCAGAAGATGGTGCAGGTGATGAATTAGCAGAGGCTCAGGATCTAAGCATTACCGAAACCCCTCAATCAATTAGTGATTTCGTTGGAGATTTAGATCCAGTTGATCTTTATCAATTTGAGATCGATCAACCCACTATTCTAGATACGAAATTGAACGGCTTGAGTGCGGATGCGGATCTGGTACTCTATCAGGATAGTGACGGAGATGGAGAACTAGGACCCGATGAAATTGTCTCTGTATCTGAACAATCGGGTACTGCTGATGAAAGCGTTGAAAACATCACCCTCGATGCGGGAACCTATTTCCTCACTGTAGAACAATTTGAAGGAGACACCAACTACAACCTGAGTGTAGCAGGGGTTGCCGGAACGATAGCCGAAGATTTGGCGGGCGACGGGCCGAGCAGCGCTCGTGTGTTGCCACTAGACGGTACGGTAGAACTGTACGACTACCTTGGTGGAACCGATACGGTGGATACCTATAGCCTTGAGGTGTCTAGTGGGGGCTATTTAGATGTACTCGCTATCGGTGAAGATGCGAACCTCGAACTGACCCTCTGGAGCGACCTGAATGACAACAATCAGTTGGACGATGACGAAACAATTGCCCAGGAAACTGATGCAATTTTCTTAAGTTTCATTGAGTTCGGTACTTACTTTGTCAATGTCACTGCTCCCGAAGGAGCAACGCCCTACGGAATTTCAGCCCTCTCCGAACCGGGTAGTTCTGTCGATAATGAAAGCTACAACCCGCTTTTCCCAGGTGTTTCCTTTACAGGTATTCTCGATGAAGATGACTTTATCGAAGATCGGGGACAGTCTGCCGATCCCTATCTCCTGTCATTTGTAGAGCCTGGATTAACCTATACCATAGGTCAGGAATCGGAAGATTTCAATGCTTCCCTCACTGTAGTGGATCTGATTACTGGCGACACGATTGCTACAAATAATTCGAGTAGCCAGGGTGGAGACTCCGATGCTCAAGTGAGTTTCACAGCACAAGAAGGGAAACAATATGTGGTGTATGCCTCTAGTACGAGTGCTGGTAGTCGTGGGGAGTACACCCTGAACACTACGGTAACAGGAACGCCGACCAATAATGTCAGTCCGTCGTTGGATTCTACCCAAGGGCAGCCGATACCGATCTTTAGGGAATATAACGAAGGCCAAGTAAAACAGCAGTATAACTTAACCTATCAGCCTCTCACAGGCGGTAAGGTCGAGGATAATTTAATCCGAATTCGTGATGTCAATCAGGGTTATTTCGGTAACTGCTACTTTCTTGCAGCCCTAACAGCCACATTCGGAAAAATTGAGCCAGACCTCAGCGATGCTGATTCTAAAGAGAGTGTAGTCCTGCAAAATAACATTAATCCAGTCGATAACGACAGCTATAACTTTGTGTTGTACAAGCAGGGCCAAAAAAACAACTACACTGTGGACAACCAAGTAGTGACCAATCAAGGTACATTGTTTGGGGTGACGTGGCCATCTGTTTATTCAGTCAAACCGACGGATGCGTCAGACAAATCTATCTGGGCTTCTCTTTATGAACGAGTCCACGCACTATCAAAAGGTAGCTACGATTTGACGGGCAATGGTGGTTCAGCCAGCCCCGCTCTTGTCGATATTACGGGCAAGAAGAACGATAATTTAACCCACTTTAAATTGGACTCTAACAGCTCAAAATTTCAGCAGTTCCAGTCTGCAACTTTCACCGAGACAGATCCAACACAGAGCCGTTTTAGTTTTCGTGGTTATCGCAAAGATATTTCTAAACCAGAAGAAATCTTCGAGAGCATTCAAACAACCTTGAATGGAGGTGGCTATGCTGCCGCAGGAACTGTAGGCCGAGGAGATGACACCAAGGGCTCATATGGCGGGGTACTATACCAAAGCCATGCTTACAGTATCCACAATGCCTATGAGCAAAATGGTGAGAAGTTGATTCTACTGCGGAATCCCCACGGACGTGACAATCGCCCTGGCGTAATCGCAGCAGAAGATCCGAATAAAGATCCAAACGATGGCTTTATCACCATCACCTTTGATGCGTTTATCGAGAACTTTAGTAGCTTGAGTTTGTTGAAGAAGTAGTACCCATTCTTTATCCCTTTTTTATCCAATTGAGGTCAAATCTTGATTTTTCAAATTTTCCTAAAGTGATAAAAGAGGGATAATCGGTAGCCTTTCTTACAACTGAAAGTTAAAGGGGTTTGGAGGTGCATCTGTTTAGCAAAGGTGTTACCTCCAAACTTATATTTGGGGTTAATAAAGTTGTTTTTATAAATTAATTTCGAGTATTTTCTAGATTCATCTCTGTGAAAGTTGCCAAGCATTATCAAGCTTTTTCCAGTCAAATTCAAACTTTAATTAACAAAAGAGTGAAATCTAAAAATTAAGTAGATATTAGGAATAAGAAATCATTTATAAACGACTTTGCCCCCAAACCTCTAATTCTGCGCCCCCTTGCTCCCCAATTATGGGGGGAAAATATGGATTGCTTTTTTACAAATCAGGTAATATTGCTATAACATTTTGATTGAAAATGAGAATAATAGTGAAACTGTTTGCCTTGTTAGACCGATATTTGATCTTCAAATTTTTAACAACTATCTTGTAAAATGGGGAAAGGTGGGTTACGCTGCGTTAACACATCCTTCAAAAGCCACAAAGTCGGATACAATTATAAAGTGTGAGTGAACGGAAGCGAAAATGAAGCGAATTTTAGGACTGGCGGCGTTTGGATGTATGATAGTATCACCAGCTTGGGCGGAACAACCCCTCTATATTGCTTATCCTCCAGGCGAACACGAAACCACCTCAAACCGGATTTTTTTCATCGGAAGCGCTTCTCCCGATGCGGAAGTAACCGTGAACGGAACAGTAATAGAACGTTCTCCTGCGGGTCATTTTGCACCGTCCTTCCCCTTAGAAATGGGAGAGAATATTTTCAAGCTGCGACACAAAGACGAACAAATAACGCTGAAAATTAATCGCATTTCTAACTTACCGGAAATTCCCGAAGGAGTTGCATTTGTAGAAGATTCTCTCGAACCGAAAGTTAATTTAGCTAGACTTCCGGGGGAGTTGGTTTGTTTTAGTGCAATTGCACCGCCTAACGGTCGAGTTTCGGTTGAGTTAGGGGGGCAAACTATACGGTTATCTCGTCAAAATCAAGCCTTTGATTTGCCGAGTAATTTTGCAGTTTTAACGGGGAATAATGAACCGATAGCATTAGAAATTAGTAAGTATCAAGGTTGTGCAGAAATTGGTAAAATTTTTCCGGTTTCTCGTCGTATAAATCAGGTTAATTTAGGTCAACCGCAATATAAACTCACGTTAAAAGGGGAAACTGTGACCCGAAATGCACCCGGAAATATTACGATTATTTCTCCGGCTGAATTTGAAATTGCAGAAGTTACGGTTGATGAGGGAGTAGCGAGAACTGGTCCCAGTACAACCTATTCCCGTTTAACACCTTTACCAAAAGGAACTCGGGCGAGAATTACCGGGCGAGAAGGGGATTATTTACGCTTAGATTATGGCGGTTGGATAAAAGCAGATGAAACCAAAATTGTTAAAGGGAAAATGCCGCCTCAGTCGTTTATTAGAAGTGCAAGTTCCCGTCAAGTTGGAGAGTGGACTGAAGTTTATTTTCCCCTACAAATTCCGGTTCCGGTAACAGTCAAACAGGACAATCAAAGTTTAACGTTAACGCTTTATAATACTACAGCCCAAACGGATACAATTCGCTTTGATGATAGTTCGTTTATTGAACGGATGGACTGGGAACCTGTTCTTTCACCAATGGGAGAACAACAGCAAGCGGTTCAATATACCTTTCACTTTAAAACCAAGCAACAATGGGGGTATAAATTGCGGTATGAAGGCACAACTTTAGTGTTATCATTAAAGCATCCCCCGAAAGTAGAAGAAGAGTCTCAGTCGAGTTTTTTTGGCGATATTTTTAGCCCGAAACCGTTGGCGGGAATGTATATTTTGATTGACCCCGGACATGGTAGCGAGAACGATTTGGGGGCGAAAGGGCCGACGGGATATCCAGAGAAAGATGTGAATTTAATCGTTTCTTATTTGTTACAAAATGAACTGATTAAACGGGGGGCGAGGGTGTATATGACTCGCAAATCTGAAGAAGATTTATTTCCTCAAGATAGGGTTAAAATGATTAATGACGAAGAACCGGATTTGGCGATTTCTGTTCACTACAACGCTTTACCGGATAACGGAGATGCGATAAATACCAAGGGAATTGGAACGTTTTGGTATCATCCCCAAGCCCACAGTTTGGCGGTATTTTTGCATAATTATTTGGTGGAAACATTAGACCGTCCGTCCTATGGTGTATTTTGGAATAATCTGGCTTTAACTCGTCCGGCGGTGACTCCTTCTGTATTATTAGAATTGGGGTTTATGATTAATCCGGTTGAGTTTGAATGGATTGTTAACCCCCGAGAACAGAGAAAATTGGCGGTGGCATTGGCGGATGGAATTGTAGAATGGGTAAAAACAACACAGTAAATTTAGATATTATTGGCAATAAATTCTTCGGCTGCTTGGCTATCTAGAGGTTTGGCAAATAGATAGCCTTGTCCCTGTTTGCATCCTAATTTTTTAAGGTATTCTAACTGTTCAGAGGTTTCGATACCTTCGGCAATAATATTCATTTTCAAGGTTTGGGCTAAGACAATTACCGAGCGAACAATTTCTTGACTTTTGGGTTGAGTAATTAAATTTGTGACAAAAGAACGGTCAATTTTTAAGAGATCAATGGGATAGGTATGGAGGTAACTTAGAGAAGAATATCCGATGCCAAAATCATCGATACACAACTTAATTTTCATCGCTTTTAGGTGATTGAGGAGGTGGGCAATTGCTGGCTCTTGTTCCAGCAAAATATTCTCGGTAATTTCGAGTTTTAAACAGTGAGGAGGGAAGTTTGTTTCCTCTAAAATTTCTTCGATTTGATCGAGTAATTGAGGATGTTTGAGTTGGATTGGTGAGAGATTCACACTAATCATTAAAGTTTCATTCTTATCAAACTTTTTTTGCCAAGTTTTCACCTGAGAACAAGCCTGACGCAAAATCCATAATCCAACCGCATGAATCGACCCATTTTCTTCGGCAATGGGGATAAACTCAGCAGGAGAAATCATCCCAAATTCTGGATGTTGCCAACGAATTAAAGCCTCAAAACCGATCAGTTTGTTATCCGTAAACGAAACAATCGGTTGATAATAAACTTGCAATTCTTGACGATTGACAACGTGAAGCAAATCTGTGTCTACTTTCAAGCGTCGAGTCGCTTCCGCTTGCATTTGAGCATCAAATACATCGCATTCATTGGAATGATTAATTTTAGCCCGGTGCATCGCCGCATCAGCCGCCCTCAGCATTTCTTCCGGTTCATTATTGACGAGAGAACTCATCACTAAACCCACACTAACCGAGGTAAAAATTTCCGCCCCATTTAGATAGAAAGGTGTTCTCATAATTTGTCGGCGAATCCGTTCAGCAAAGCGTTTTGCTTGATTCAAATCGGAAATATCTTCGAGTAAAATTGCAAATTCATCGGCATCGACACGGGCTAAAATTGCGGGAGGTTCTACACAAGATTCTAACCGATGGGCGACCTCAATTAAGAGACGTTCAGCCGTTTGGTGTCCCAAGGTATACTTGATAATTTTAAAACGATTAATATCGACATAAATTAGAGAAAATTCGCTTTGATTTCCTATTTTTTTAGCTTCTAAAAGATAATGAATCCGCTCAATTAAAAGTTTATGATTGGGTAGATTCGTTAAATTATCATAATAAACTGCACGCCACAATTGTTCCCGAGAACGCTCTCGTTCGGTGACATCTTGTACCATAGAAAGTAATCCGATAAATTTTCCGTCTTCCCCTCTTAGCGGCGTGTTATGCCATTCACACAAAATAAAACGTCCGTCTTTACTCAGATTTTCATGGAGACTATTTGCCATCATATCTCCTTCAACAATTCGCCGTAAAATTTGCTGAAATTGGAGTTGAAAGGAAGGAGGAATAATTAATTCATTAGGATGACAGCCCAAGACTTCAGATTTACTATAACCAAAAATTGCTTCAGCCGCCGGATTCCAATCGGTAATTTCAAAGTGATTATTGTGTAAAATAAAGCCGATTGGCATTCGTGAAATTTGTAATTGAAGCTGTTCTTTTAGGTTGTTGGTTTGCTCAAATAATTGTGCGTTTAAAATTGCCATGACACACCGTTCGGCGACAACTTCTAACAGGTGAATTTCCCGTTGATCGCAAATCCGAACTTGTTGCCATTCTAACTGAAGAACTCCCACAAGCCGACCGTTTCGCCGGAAAGGAACCCCCAACAGCGTTCGCACTTTTCTTTGAGAAGCATAGAAACTCGAAAATCGGAGATCATTCTGTATATCTTCAATATAAATCGGGTCGCTGCTGGTCGCCACCAAACCTGAAAACCCCTGACCAATTTTACACGCATATTCAGCGAAATCTGATTCCGGTACGCCCACGCTCGAACGGGGTTGAAGACTATTATTTTGATACAGCAATAACACCGCAGCATCGGCAGAAGTCACCGAAACAATCCGAAGCAATAACGTTTGTAAAAGGTCGTTGAGATCGAGGGTACTAACACCATTTTCTGTAATTGCACTCAACGCTTTTAGATCCTCGGTTTGTTGCTGAAGTTGCTCAACAAGTTGCTCTTGTTGCCGAACTAATTGCTTGTGTTCTGTAATATCTCTGGCAATTCCAATTAATCCTTGAATCTCACCTTTACGACCCCGCCAAACATATTTTCTAGACCAATAAAACCGGGTTTCTCCCCCCGTAACGACCTTTTCTTCTAGACTCTCAGATGTTCCTTTTTGAATAATTTCTTGATCGATCGCTAGAATCTCGCGAGCATTATCTGGAGGAAGAAATTCGCGATCGTCATAACCGAGAATTGCATGGGGAGCATGACCTAAAATCTGAGCGCAGGTACTATTTACCATCAGATATCGCCCCTGGCGATCTTTAACAAAAATAGCATCTGTTGTTCCTTCAACAATGGCATGAAGTAAACTATAGCTATCCTGAAGGGATTGTTGACTCCGACGAATTAACTCGTAAAGCAACCCGCTAGTTAAGAATACAAAGAACCATCCTTTCAGGGT
The DNA here is from genome assembly GCA_035285085.1 of Lyngbya sp. GTDB lineage: Bacteria > Cyanobacteriota > Cyanobacteriia > Cyanobacteriales > Microcoleaceae > Capilliphycus. Next base: position 53,969 of record JAYKHV010000020.1, read on the forward strand.
TTGAAATTGAGTAATCAGTTGACTATTATTGAAAAACAAGCTGTCTAAAACCCGGTCAGAAAAGAGAATCCATAAACTCCCGAATAAACAGTAAATGAAAACGATATAAATAGGTTGATTCGCTCTCGGTGAGTTTCTCAAAGTCATAGTATTATGGGAGGGAAAATGATTTGAGGTCAGAATTTATCGCAATCCAGTTATTAGTTTAACTTCAATTTTGAAGAATTTCTATTCACTTTGTATCCTCTCTAAGAGCCATTTTTCCACGCGATCGCCCCAGGCTTCTAAGGAATATTCGGTCTCGGCTTGTTTTCTACAGCATAAACGGTCGATTTTGTCAAGCTTTTGAATCGCATTCACCAAACCTTCGACGCTATCGGGTTCCACCAACCAACCCGTTTCCCCGTCCCGGACTATTTCCGCCGGCCCTCCCCGACGGTAGGCAATCACCGGAACCCCACAGGCTAGGGCTTCTATGGCGACATTTCCAAAGGCTTCTACCCATCGGGGAGTCATCAACAGCGCCCGACAGTCTCGCAGGTGTTTTTGTAGCTCATTTGTTGATAGAAATCCCAAGTATTCTATCGGTGCATCCGGGTAATCTTGATTAATTTTTTCCCAATAGGATTTATCCTGCATTTTCCCCATGATTTTAAGAGGAATTCCGGTAATTTTTGCCGCTAAAACTGCATCTTCTAGGGCTTTTTCGGCCGCAATTCGACCCAACCAAGCCAACTGATTTTTCGGTTCGGCACAATATTGATACTGATTCAAATCAATTCCACTTTTTAATAGAGTCAAGTTATTTTTAGAGAAATTGAAAGTTTCCGCCTGGGCTTTTGTATGAAAATAAACCGCTTTTGGAAATCTTTCTAATGTGTTTTCAATAATATTATCCATCGCCGTTGTCAGCGAACCCATGCTAATCCAATGGACAATTTTAGTTTGAAAAAAAGGTGTTAAATATAACGGCAACCAATCGTAAGCAAAATTGACAATTAAATCATAATCACTCTGCACCTGACGGGCATAATCCCACATTTTCTCTAAAACAGAATCGAGTGGTAAAATAATCGGAGTATCTCGCTGTTGAGACTGAGCCATAATTTGCAGATTTCCCGAAATTTCCACCAAATCAATTGACTCCAAAACCGAACCTTCCGGGGCGACAACGGTAATTTGATGACCCCTTTCTTGCAACACTTTCGCCAAATTTAACAGCGTTAATTCCACACCGCCACCCGTTCCCGACCCCAACGGACCGACGGGAGTTGATAATAATAATAATTTCAGCACATTACGGCTCATTGTTTCAAGATAATCCTTTTTTAATACCTAATTTTCTTGATCCTTCTGCTTCCCCCGCTTCCCCCGCTTTTTTACCGGGGCGGTTCATCGCGAATGGTCGGTAACGGACGCATCCGACTCAGCTTATCAGCCGCCCATCTCGCCGTTTCTCGTACTTCTAAATCGGGGTCATCAGCCGCCCGTTGTAAGAGTTGATTCATCTGAACAATTAAATCATAAATCCGGGTTAAATCTCGAATTGCATTTTTTCGGACTTCCGCATTTTCATCTTGTAATGAAAGTGCCAACGCCCGACTCATGGGTTTTAACGTGCGGGTGCCAATTTCTGAAAGGGCGGCTAAAATTAAACTCCGCTGTTTTGAATCAGAATTGTAAATTAATTCAACTAACGGTTGAATCGCCCGAGAATCCCCTTGTTGACCCAATTCCCAAATCGTTTGACTGCGTTTTGTCGGGTCGGGATTCTGCAATTCTAAAATCAATTGTTCCACTCGGTCAAGTTGAGGTAGGCGGGGTTTATCTGCGATTAAAAACGTCTCAGCCGAGTGAACTTGAGGGGGAATAGACGGTTTTTCTGAACGTTGATTTGGGCGGCGAGGTGTGTCTATATAGCCGTTATTTTCAGCAGGTTTATCCGCAGGTTCAACGGTGGGTTTAGATGAAATTTCTGGGGGTTCGTCGGCGTCTTCGACTCGAAACGGAGAAGCGGGACTCGGAGGAATTAACGCATTTTCTGACTGAACAAAATAGGGCGAAGACTCCTCAACCGTATGATCTGGGGGGAGTTGTTCTTCCGCTTCGATTTCCGGCTTATTACTAATTAATTTAATCATAATAAAAACCGCTCCCCCGGTCACAATAATTGACCCCACACCGAGTAAAATTAATCCCATCGGGAGTTGAGGGGGAAACTGAAATTTCGGCTTTTCTGCGGTAGAATTTTCTTGCGCCAAGATTAACGAACTTGTCGGTTCATCGGAGAAGACGGGAGGTTGTAGGTCGGTATAATTTTTAGACATCACGCTTGCACTCGGACGGTCGAGGAAACCCGAGCAAGTCAAGCAGGTGAGTAGGACTAGAGGAAGGCGGTAAAAAACCATGAAATGCTATTGAAAATGTTCACAAGCAGGGTGTAACCTTTTACTAGCTCCATCCTAACTTCTCTTGCACCCCGATTCCCGTTTTTCAACAGATGTAAACAAATTGATACCCGAATGACAGGAGAGCGCACCCACAAACCGACTCAAAAGTTCATTGCTACTGAAGCTTTCAGTCAACCGGGTGAACTTGGCGAACAGCAGGTTTGGGAAATGATTCGCTCCTACCTTCGCCCACCGTCATTGTATCGCATATTGGCGCTATCCGATTTTTTCTCCTCAAACGGGCGCTTTTCGCAAGGAACCGGATATTTTAATTTTAGATGCTCAACTGGGTTTAATTGTAATTGAAGTCAAATCTCTCACCCTCGACCAAATTGTTAATCTTTCCGGTCATATTTGGGAATTACAACAGTTTTACACCACTCGCATCACTCCCTATCAACAAGCAGAAAATCAACTGTTTGCTTTGCTCAATTTTTGTAATTCTGAACCTCTCCTGAAACATCAAGTTTGGGGTCGGGCTATGGTTGCCTTACCTTTTATTTTAGCTCAAAATTGGCAAAAAAGAGGTTTTGAGCGATTGCCGAATTATCCCCCGATTTTATTTCAAGATTACCTTTTAAATTCATCGGATTTAATCCAATTTATCGCTAAAATTCTGTCTTTAGTTCCCGGTCAAATTATCACGTCCGAACAATGGGAACTCTTGCAGGCGATAATTGCGGGAACCCCTTTATTTCAACCGCCAACCCGGAAATACTTCGTTCGAGAAAACCAACAAAGGCGGGGAGAAATATTAGCGAAAGTTCGAGAACATATTTCTAAACTCGACTTCAATCAGGAACGAATTGCCAAACAAATTCCTCCCGGTTTACAACGAATTCGCGGAATTGCCGGTTCGGGAAAAACCGTATTACTCTGTCAAAAAGCCGCACAAATGCACCTCAAACATCCCGACTGGGATATTGCTTTGGTGTTTTTTAGTCGCAGTTTATATGAACCGATTATCCAACATTTAGATAGATGGTTGCGACGGTTTAGTTGTCATCAAGTCGGTTATGATTCTAAGAATCAAAAATTGCGGGTGCTTCACGCTTGGGGTTCAAAAGAACAACCCGGACTTTATAATACAATTTGTCAGGCTGCGGGGGTTTGGAGTTTGAGTGTTCGCCGGACAAATTCTCAAAAACCCCACGAAGCTTTGGCGGAAGCTTGTTGTGATTTGTTGCAAAAATCGGCTATTCCTCAACTGTTTGATGCAATTTTGATTGATGAAGGTCAAGATTTAATTGTCGAAGATGAGTTGAAGTTTGAAGGGAAACAGCCCTTTTATTGGATGGCGTATCAAGCTTTACGTTCGGTTCAGTTAGAAAATTCTGAAAACAGCAATATTTCCCAACGTCGGTTAATTTGGGCGGAAGATGAAATGCAGAGTTTAGAAACGTTCAAAAGTGCGACTGTTAGCGAACTGTTTGGGGATGACTGGGGACATCTATTAACAGGTCAATATGAAAATGGGATTAATAAAACTTAGATTTTGTCTCGCTGTTATCGGGTTACGACTCAAATTTTAACCGCCGCTTACAAGATGAGTTGCGGGGTGTTTCGTCCGGAAGGATTGTTAACCGCCATGACTAGAATTGAAGATTGGAAAATGTTGGGTTATCGGGTGAAAGTTGAACAGTCTGTTGAGTCTCGACCCGCTAAAATAACCCTGTGTTACGACGGGGAAAATTATCCTCACCCGGTTTCCCAGTTTTGGCAAAGTTCACCGATAGAATTTGAAGCCTATTATTCCCGTCAAGATGAATTATCCGCCCTAAGTCAAGACCTTTACCACAATTTAAGGGTAGATGGCTTGCGCCCCAGTCGGGAAATCTTAGTTATTATTTTCGGGGATAGTTTTGAGGCGATAGCGTTGGAAGGTTATGTTGCTAAGTTTTTGATATCTCAGGGTTTAGATATTTATATTCCCGGTGCGGTTGACTGCAATATTGTCACCAATAATAAAGATAAACCCAATCAATTTTGGTGCGAGGGCGGAATTACCATTTCTCGCATTCATCGGGCGAAAGGACAGGAAGCGGATATGGTTTATTTAGTGGGTTTTGATCAAATTGCCAAAAATGAAACCAATCTCAGTTTTCGCCAACAATTATTTATTGCTTTAACTCGGTCTAGAGGTTGGGTGAGATTAACAGGAATTGGTGCTTATCCGATGTATAATGAAATGGGGCGAGTGATTCAGTCGGGGGAGAGTTTTAGTTTTAACTTCCGACAACATCCAGTCCGGGAAATTGGCTTAACAGATGTGGGGGAAATATTACGCTGTTATCGTCGGGGAAATCGGAATTTTCGGGGTGTTAATTTAGTTGGAGTTAATTTAACCGGGGTTTGTTTGCTAGAGGCGAATTTGATGGGTGCAAATTTAACGAAAGCTATTTTGAAAAATGCGAATCTTGAAGGTGCAAAGTTGTTATTGGCTAATCTTTCTCAAGCGGTAATGACAGGCGCAAATTTACACCAAGCCAAGTTAGTTGGCGCTAATCTTTCTCACGCCCAACTGAGTTATGCAAATCTGACTCAAGCTGATTTACGAGATAGTGATTTGAGTAATGCTCAATTAATGGGTACAAGTTTAGAAGGCGCGAATTTAATCGGTGCAAATCTCAGCAATGCAAATCTAACTGAAGCGAATCTCAAATGGGCTGATTTGACCGATGTCACCTTATAGGACGCATTTACAGGACGCAATATATTCCCATTTTAGTTTAATATAATCATAACATTTTTTTGTAGGGTGCATCAAACCATAAATTTTTGGGTGGGAGAGAAAAGGTAATTGAATTTGATGCACCCTACGGCTTTTATTGGTTGGGCGCCTCAAACAATAAATCTTCGGGTTGGGGAGAACAAAGGGTTTCATTTGATGCACCCTACGGCAATTGGTGCATCAAACCATAAATTTTTGGGTGGGAGAGAAAAGGTAATTGAATTTGATGCACCCTACGGCTAAAATCGGTGCGTCAAATAATAAATCTTCGGGTTGTGGAGAACAAGGGGCTTGAATTTGATACACCTAAAAACTTTTTACCCCATTTTTGACAATAAGCGGTAAACTAATAGAATAATGACCCCTCTTGTAATTGTTGATAACGCCTAGCAAACCCCATGAGCGATTTATACGTTTCTTGGTCCGATTATCACCAAGCCATCGAGTCCTTAGCGGCGAAAATCTATCAATCCGGTTGGCAATTTAATCAAATTATTTGTTTAGCACGGGGAGGATTAAGAATTGGAGATTTAGTTTCCCGAATTTATGACAGTCCGTTAGCGATTCTCTCCGTTTCTTCTTATGGGGGTTCAGAAGGTCGAATTCGAGGTAAAATTAAAATCGCCAATCATCTCACCATGACAACAGAAACCTTGGGAAGTCGGGTGTTGTTAGTCGATGATTTAGTAGATTCGGGGATTAGTTTAAAAGAATCTCTCTTGTGGTTAAAAACCCAGTACGCGACCGAAATTGAGGAAATCAAAACCGCCGTTTTATGGTACAAAGCTTGTTCGGTGATTGTTCCCGATTTTTATGTCGAATATTTGGCAGATTCTCCCTGGATTCATCAACCCTTTGAACGCTATGAAAAGATGACTCCCGCAGAAGCCGCACAAAACAGCGAACTGACCGAAAGCGCTATTCATTAAAAAATGTAGATGTTTCCGGAATTTCTCGGCTTTCATCTGTTATCAAGGGGGTGAGCATCTCTGAAAAACGCTATGGGAATTCAACGCCAATACCGCAAAATTTGGAAGCGGTTGATATTAATATTTTTGTTTGTCGCGACACTCGCCGGCTGTCGAATTTTTAGCCTGACTCCAACAGAAGAACCGTTACCAACCGTTTCCGCTCTCCCGGTTCCCCAACTTCCCGATTGGATAGAACAAATTAGTCCGACCGGGGAAGTCACTTCTCAAAGTCAAATTCGGGTTATTTTTAAACACCCGTTAATTCCGGTTGAACGCTTGGATTCCCCAGAGCAGCGTCAACTCCTCGACCAATTTGAAATTACCCCAAAACTTCCCGGACAATTTCGGTTTTTGACGCCGCGAATGGTGGGGTTTCAAGCTGACCGGGCGCTACCTTTAGCCACTCGCATTCAAGTTAAACTCAAACCCGGCTTGTCCGACTTAGAAAATCATCGCTTAGACCAAGATTTAGCCTGGACGTTCAACACCCAATCCATTGAACTGACCAATTTACCGGGAACCGAAGAAAACCCGGGTTCGGAAAACAATCCCGTCGGTTTGACTCCCGAGCTTACTTTTAACTCTAACGTAGAATTAGATCTCGACTCGTTAGCCGAACACGTCAAACTTGTTTCGCAGGCGTCGAATCAAAGCGTTCCGGTTAAGGTCGAACTCACGAAAAATCAGTTCAATTCGGACGCTTTACCGCCTCAGACACAGTTCGACCCATCAAACCATATTTGGCAGTATACCATAACTCCCGCGCAAAATCTACAAAAAAGTACAAAATACACCCTAGAAATCGCACCCGGACTGCATCCCAAGCGGGGAAATTTAGACAGCCAATTTATCATTTCCTCTCAAATAAAAACCTTCGATTCCCTACAATTTGAAACCCTACAACTCTACGGTGAACCGAGTGCAGGGGGAACCTACGGACGGTTTGAAAATGGCAGTCCCCAACTGAAATTTAACAATCAAATTTTAGAAGAATCTGCCCAAGAAAATATTAGGATTAATCCGCCCCCACCCGAAGACGCGCCTCCATTGGTTCAAACCTACGGAAATAGCAACATTATTAACCTCAATCCTTGGGCGTTGGAACCCCAAACCAACTATACGATTACCATTGGAAAAGACCTAAAAGATCAATTTGGTCAAACCCTAGAAAAACCCGTGACTATCTCCTATAAAACCGGAGATGTTGCGGCTGACCTGTGGGCGCCGAGGGACTTGAATATTTTCCCCTCAACCCAGAATTTACAGTTAAATATTGCCGCCACCAATTTACCCCAGTCGAAATACACCGCAGCCTATAAAATCGTTCAACCGACGGATTTAGTTTATACCAATGTCGCTTTTCCGAGAGAAGACAAAAAAAATCTCTTACCCGCAGAAAGAAACTGGACGTCTTACTCGGTGAAAAACCCCACAAAAAATGAAACAAAAGAAATCTCAATTAATTTGCGGGAAAAACTGGGGAAAGATACCGGAATGTTGGCTTACGGTGTAAAAGCCCGAACCAATCGTTATCAAGAAGAAGGAAGAAGACGCTGGAACGAACCCGAATTTTATGGGTTTGTACAACTGACCAATTTAGGCGTATTTTCTCAATGGTTTCCCGAGTCGGGGATAGTCAAAGTTAACCATTTAGAAGACGGTTCCCCCGTTAACAATGCCGAAGTTGAAATCTATCAATCTCAACTGGATGCCACAACCTTTCCCAACCCGAAACCCTGTGCAACCGGAAACACCAACGAAAGCGGAATATTGGCGTTAAATTCCGAAAATCTCCAACAATGTATGAACGGCGATCGCTTTATTGAATCCCCGGAATTGTTGGTTATTGCCAAAGAAGAAGATGATTGGGCTTTTGCACGAACTCATTCCTATAGTGGGATGTACGGTTATGGCATTTATAGCGACTGGGAAAATAGTAAACCCCTGTCGAGAGGCGTGATATTTTCCGACCGCCAACTTTACCAACCTGGAGAAAAAGTCGCGTTAACCGGTGCGGCTTACTATCTGCAAAATGGGGAGTTAAAACAAGATAAAAACGTCAACTATACCGTTAATTTAATCACGTCGGAAGGCAACGAGAAAATCCTCGGAACTTATCCAACCAACGAATTTGGTACATTTTCCCTCGAATTTACCCTAGATTCCGACCAAGCGCTGGGAGATTATCGTTTAACTGCCAAAGCCGATAATGGAGTTGAAATTTTTGGTGATTTGCGAGTTGCGGAATTTAAACCGCCAAACTTTAAAGTAGAAGTCAACCTCGATAAAGAAACCGCCATTCAAGGAGAAAGCCTAACCGTAAATACCGAAAGTAACTATTTGTTCGGTTCCCCGGTTGTTGGTGGAAAAGCAGAATATTATGTCACCCGCACCCCAACAGAATTTACCCCCAAAGGTTGGGAAAAATATAACTTTGGTAGACAATGGTTTTGGCCGGAAGAAAAACCCACCGTTTCCAGCGATGTACTGCAAAAAAGCGAAGTTCTCGACCAAGGGGGAACGGGTACTCAAACCGTTAAAATTGCCAAAGATTTACCCTATCCCCTCCAATATCGGGTGGATGTTCAAGTTTCCGACGTGACCAACTTAGCCGTTTCTGATTCTCAAAGTATTACCGCTTTACCGAGTGACCGTTTAATAGGGTTAAAAACCTCGTTCGTCGCCGAAGCAAACCAAGAATTTCCCGTCGAAGTTATTGTTACCGACCCCAACGGAAAACCCCTTCCGAATATTGGGGTGCGTTTGGAATTGCAAAAAATGAATTACAGCAACGTTACCCGAGTCGTTGCGGGAGGACAAACGGACAAAAACCAAGTCGAATACAAAACCGTTGCGACAGCAGAAGTCAAATCAAATAAGACTCCAAAAACCGTTTCTTTAACCCCTCCCGAGTCGGGTTCCTATCGTATTCGTGCCAATTTTACCAATAATTCCAACGAAGTTACCGCAACAGATATACAAATTTGGGCGACGGGAACTTCTCCGGTATTTTGGGGAGGAAATAACGACAACCGCTTACAAATTGAACTCGACAAAGATACCTACAAACCCGGAGAAACCGCCACCGCTTTAATTAAATCTCCCTATCCCGAAGGCGAGTTATATTTTGCAGTGGTTCGCGATAAACCGTTGTATGAAACCTTAACAACCGTAACCGGCGGAGCGCCGCAAATTCAATTTACCGTAACCTCCGAAATGTTACCGAATGCAGCAGTCGAAGCGGTGTTAGTTCGTAAAGGCGAACCCCTGTCAGAAGTTGAACCCGAAAATGTAGAAAATCTCTCAAAAATGGGGTTATCTCAAATTGGGTTTGTACCGTTTAAAACCGACTTGGCGGAAAAAACCCTGCAAGTAGAAATTACGCCAACAAAATCGGAAGTTGAACCCGGTGCCGAACAAACCCTGCAACTGCAATTAAAAGATGCAAATAACCAACCCCAACGCGGACAATTTACCGTTATGGTGGTTAACGAAGCGGTGTTACAACTAACAGGTTATCGCCCCCCCAATTTGTTAGAAACCGTCTACGCCGAACAGCCAATTTCTACTCGGTTTAGCGATAATCGCCCAGAAGTTAGGTTAGCTATAGCTACATCAGCAAAAGGTTGGGGATATGGAGGCGGTTTCTCCGCAGGAATTGGCAATACTCGCATCCGCAAAAACTTCCAACCTCTAGCCTACTATCAAGGTTCAATTGTCACCGACAATAGCGGAAAAGCCAACGTTAACTTTCAACTTCCCGATGATTTAACCACCTGGCGGGTGATGGTTGTGGCGACAGATGGTAACTTTAAATTTGGTTCGGGCGAAACGACATTTATCACCACCCAACCCCTACTTTCCAACCCGATTTTACCGCAATTTTCCCGACCGGGCGATAAAATTTTAGCTGGAGTTTCCGTTACCAATACCACCGGAGAAAAAGGAATAATTGCAGTCAAAGCCGATGTCGAAGGCGGCGTTAAATTATCCCCCGGAAACGCCAACACCCAAACCATTGAACGCAAACTTGATACCGGAACCCAAGCCTATTATTTCCCGGTATTAGTAGAAGAAGTGGGAACCTCTCAAGTGAAGTTTCAAACCGCATTTAACGGAAAAACCGACGGTTTTGAAGTTCCGTTAGAAGTCAAACCCGTGTTAGTAACCGAACAAGTGATTGAAAGCGGAACCACAACCGATTCTTTAAATATTCCCATCAACGTTACTCGCGAAACGGTCAGAGATACGGGCGGTTTAAATATATCCCTGGCGAGTACATTAATTCCTCAAATAACCGCCCCCGCCAAACAAATTTTCAACCAGACCGATGTACCTTTCCTCGAACCGGCGGCGAGTCAATTGTTAATTGCAGCCAACTTACAACAATTAAGCCAAAAATATGGTCAAAACTTCAGCGAGTTCAACCTCAACCAACAAGCCCAAAAATCCCTCGACCAAATCTTCCAACTCCAACAAAACGACGGAGGACTCGCCCTTTATCCCGAACAAAAAACCTCCAATCCTCTGCTATCTGCATACGCCGCAGAAGCGTTAGCTAAAGCCCAAAAAGCGGGATTTAACGTTGATGAAAGCCGACTCAATCAACTCGAATATTATCTGAAACAAGCCCTAGCAAACCCCGGAAAAAATGAATTTTGCGGCGATGATTTGGTTTGTAAGAGTCGGGTGAGATTAAATATCTTGATGGCGTTAGCGGAAATGGGAGACCAACGCAACGATTTTATGTCCGATATTTACGGCTTGCGGGATGAATTTGATACCGTAACGCAAATTAAACTCGCCCGTTATTTATCCAACTTCCCCGAGTGGAATTCCGAATTGAACGAACTGGCGAATAAACTGCAAGAAATCGTTTATCAAACCGGACGAACCGCTACCGTTAATTTCCCCAAACAATACAGTTGGATGAGTTCGGATATTACCGCCCAGTCGGAAGCGTTGCGTTTATTTGTGAGTCAAAATAGCCGACCCCAAGCTATCGATAAACTCGTCCAAAGTTTACTCAATCTTCGCCGCGAGGGAACCTGGGGAAGCACTTACAATAACGCCGAGGCTTTAACAGCGTTAGCCGAATATGCGGTTATAGAACCCACCCCCGAAAACTTGCAAGTTCAAATTAAATTGGGCGGTAAAGACTTTGGTTCGACTCAATTTAACGGCTTCGGTAACTCCAGTTTTAATCTCAATATTCCCATGTCGGAATTACCCCCCGGTAAAAATAATCTGATGATTCAAACCTCTGGAAATGGAAAGCTGAATTATTGGATATCCTACGAATATCGCCTCGAAGGAAGCCAACCCGGACAGTTAAACGGGCTGAGAGTTGAACGCAAAATTAAGCGAGTTAACGATAGCGAAGTGTTGCAAACAATGGGACTTTCACCCGCAGAAAACCCTGTCGAAGTTCAGCCGGGAGAAGTGTTTGATATCGGCTTAGAAATTATCACCGACCATCCCGTTAATAATGTGATGATTACTGACCCGCTTCCAGCCGGTTTTGAAGCCATTGATAACCGCTTTAATACCAGTAATTCCGCCTTAAAAGCCCAAACCGATAGTTGGCAAATTAGCTATCAAACCATTTACCGCGACCGAATTTTTGCCTATGCAGACTATCTCGAACCCGGTGTTTATCAACTGCATTATTTAGTCCGTTCGGTAACGCCCGGTGAATTTATTTGGCCGGGTGCAAAAGCCTATTTGCAACAAGCCCCCGAAGAATTTGGACGCAGTGCATCTTCGAGTTTAGTGGTTTCGGAACAATCCTAATTAATATTTGTAGGGTGGGTGAGAGAAAAAATTGTTAATTTCAACAGTTAAATTATCAGTTGTCACCCACCCTACTAATAATCCATAATATAACTTTCGATAGACAATGATTTATCTGTCTTCAGGGTAATGTAAGGAGGGTAAAAAAATGAGTAAATTGGGATAATTATTAAAATCACAAGGAAAAAATTTATGGTTAAAGTTGGTTATCATGCTTCCCACGAACAATTTAAACCCAGTCAACTGTTAAAATATGTTCAACAAGCTGAAAAAGCAGGATTTAATTTATGTTTATCTTCCGACCATTTTTATCCTTGGAGTGAAAAGCAAGGAGAAAGCGGTTTTGCTTGGTCTTGGTTGGGGGCGGCAATGCAAGCAACACCCAATTTATCCTATCGAATTGTTTGCGCCCCCGGTCAACGCTATCACCCCGCAATTATCGCCCAAGCCGCAGCAACTTTAGCGGAAATGTTTCCCAACCGTTTTTGTTTAACTGTGGGTAGCGGTCAAGCCTTAAATGAACAAATTACAGGGGAAAAATGGCCGTCTAAAAGCGAACGAAATCAGCGTTTAAAAGAGTGCGTTGATATTATTCGAGGATTATGGTTAGGCGAAACAATAACCCATCGAGGTTTAGTTTCTATTGAAGAAGCAAAACTCTATACTCGCCCCGAAACTAATCCCTTAATTATTGGGGCTGCTATCACTGCAAAAACGGCAGAATGGCTTGGAAGTTGGGCAGATGGACTAATTACCACTTCTCGTCCTCCCGAACAATTAAAAGAAGTTGTTGAGGCATTTCATCGGGGCGGGGGAAAAGGAAAACCGATGATTTTGAAAGTTCAGTTATCCTATCATTCTGATGACATTATAGCAAAAAAAGGAGCTTATGAACAGTGGCGAAATAACATTTTTCCAAGCCAAGTCTTATCGTCTTTGAAAACCCCTCAAGAATTTGATGCAGCCGGGGAATTTGTCACGTTAGAAGTGCTTGAAAAAAACCTGCGAATTTCTACCAACGTTCAACAGCATCTTGAATGGTTAAAACAAGATATTGAACTGGGATTTGATGAATTAATTTTACACAACGTTAATCGAGAACAAGAACAATTTATTGAAACTTTTGGTAACAGCGTTTTACCCCATCTTCTGCAAACATAACAACCCCCATTTCGCGATAGGTTGATAGATGACCGATAGCCTCAACTAAGAGGCTTTTTAATTGCCTATGAGTCGCGAAATCATTCAATTTGAGAAGATGAATTCCTATTTTCTGAGTTTACCTGAACTTTCCAGAGGTTTAAGTTGTACCTGCGACTTTAACCTGATTTTTCTTTATTCTAACTCCAGAGATTTCCTGTAAAGACAAATTGAGAATTTCCCTGTACCTTAGAAAACAAGTCATTTTTCCCAACACTTGCGGAAAATGAACACTATCTTTTTAAGGGAGTCGGTCTGATGAAAAATTTACCCGAAATTTATCAAAAACTCGAATTCTTGACCGAGGAATCGACTCAATTAGAAGTTCTCAGCTATCAAAACTTCAAGAAACCCAAACAACATCCTTTAGTTGAGTTCATTCAAAATGTCGCTGATTTTAGCCAAAAAACCGCTTCTGTCGTTCTCGATATTCTCTTGAATAACCTCGAAAAATTGTTTTCTCCTAACAATCAACCGACAATTTTAGAACGACGGGATAAACAGGGAAATCTCTATTGGTCGGTTTATGACCCGATTAAAGATTTATGGGTCTATTTTGACTCTGAAAATGAGTTAATGGCGTGGCTAGAACACCGTTACTATAGCAATTTTAAGTAATTCAATGCTTAATTTTGGGCGGGTTGAACCCGCTAGCCCCGAATTAAAAACCCATAACAACCTGTAGGGTGAGTGACACAAACAGTTGCTTATTTCAACAGTTAAATTATCGGTTGTCACCCACCGTACCCATAACAACCTGTAGGGTGAGTGACACAAACAGTTGCTTATTTCAACAGTTAAGCGCTTGGTTGTCACCCACCCTACAATTTCCAAAACCCGTAGGATTTTTTTTGAGCAAAGATAATCCGTAAAAATACGGTTGGCTAAAACCCCCATTTTTCAACGTCTCCGTAAACATACGGATGCAGATCACAACCGAGACACCCATCTGGTCACACCCCCCAACTGACAACATTCACAAAAACTCAATTAACACATCACACAACATATATGGCGATCGCGAGATGATAGATATTGTTAACCTAGAAATTGCAGTTGAGTCATGTTAACCGAAACCTCCACCTCCACCCTTTCCCTCGAAGCCATCATCAAGCGAGTTCTCACCTTCCGTCAAATCACCCCCCTTGACTACCAACTCCTCAAATCTGCTATCCTCTCAGAAAAATCCTTCTCCCCGACCACCCAACTCCATCTCGATGAACTGTTTGAAAGCCTACAACGGGGGTCAATTTGGATCGCCTCTTAAGGCTTGCCGCTTCCAAAAAAACGTACAATAATAGGGTATCGTGAGAAAAGGAGCGCGAGTTAATGGCGGTCATCGCAGTAATCGACTATGACATGGGAAATCTCCACTCCGCCTGTAAAGGTTTAGAAAAAGCCGGGGCTACTCCCAAAATTACCGATTCTTCAGCCGAAATTCAACAAGCCGATGCAGTTGTTTTACCCGGAGTCGGATCATTTGACCCCGCCATGCAGCATTTGACTTCGCGCCACCTTGTCGAACCCATTAAAAATGTGATTGCAGCGGGCGTTCCCTTCCTCGGCATCTGCCTCGGATTGCAAATTTTGTTTGAAAAGTCAGAAGAAGGCAGCGAACCGGGAATCGGCATTTTTGCGGGAACTGTGCAACGGTTTAAGTCCGAACCCGGATTAACAATTCCTCACATGGGATGGAATCAACTGCAATTGACTCAACCCGATCTCCCCCTGTGGAAAAATCTCGATGAAAATCCTTGGGTGTACTTCGTTCATTCCTATTATGTAGCCCCTACAAACCCACAAATTAACGCCGCTACTATTACTCACGGCAGCCAAACCGTAACCGCCGCAGTCGCCCATCAAAACGTTATGGCTGTACAATTTCACCCCGAAAAATCTTCAACCGCAGGACTGCAAATTTTGAGTAATTTTGTCGAGTTTGTTAATAGTAAATCGGCTAAAAAATCTCCCGTGAGTGCAGTTTCTCAGAGTTAGTTTAATCGTTTGTTTAATCGTTAATTTATCTCAACATGAGCTTGAGAATCTACGGCAATCGTCCCCTAAAAACCCTACCCGGACAACAAACCCGCCCCACCCTGGCCAGAGTCAGGGAAGCGGTTTTTAATATTTGGCAAAACAGCATCACCGACTGTCATTGGTTGGATTTGTGTGCCGGTAGCGGTTCAATGGGGGCCGAGGCGTTGTGTCGGGGGGCATCTCGGGCCGTTGCGATCGAACAGTCGGGGCCGGCTTGTCGGATTATTCGCCAAAATTGGCAACAGGTAGCCAGCCCTAATCAAACTTTTGATGTGATTCGGGGTGATGTTCTCGCCCGTCTGAAAACCTTGGAAGGACAACAATTTCACCACATTTATTTCGATCCGCCCTATGCGAGTGATTTGTATCAACCTGTAATAGAAGCGATCGCCAATTATCAATTACTGACTTCTGAGGGTGAATTGGCCGTTGAACATAATCCCAAACAGTGGACGGTTAACCCTCCGCCTCAATTAGAAGTCTGTCGCGAAAAAGTTTATGGAAATACCGCCCTCACATTTTATCAATGCGTTTATCTATGAATTATTCTTTGCGTTTTTTATCTCCTTGAGTTCTCAAAAATTCGCCCAGAAACGCAACCAATCCCGAACCAATAATTAAAATCACACTCAAAGCATTAATATCCGGTTTAACCCCCGTTCTAATGCGGCTAAAAATCTCCATCGGTAACGTTGTCGCCCCACTTCCGGCGGTAAAACTAGCAATTAAAAAATCATCCATACTGAGAACAAACGCCAGCAAACACCCCGATAAAATACCCGGCATTAATTCCGGTAATAAAACCTGAATAAACGCTTCAACCGGAGTCGCCCCCAAATCCAAAGCCGCCTCCTCTAAATGGGGATTCAAATCCGCCAAACGAGTCGAAACCACCAACGCCACATAAGCCAAACAAAACACCACATGAGCGGCTACAATCGTCCAAATACTCAACGGAATCGCCATCGCCGCCAAGAAAACCAACGTTGAAACCGCGATCGCAATATCAGGAATAATTAAAGGTAAATAAGAAACCCCTTGATATAAACTTTTCCCTCGAAATCGATAACGAGCCAATCCCACCGCCATCAACGTTCCAATAACCGCCGAAATTCCCACCGCCACAAACGCCACAATTAAACTATTTTGGAGGGCCGATAAAATGCGATTATCTTGAAAAAGTTTAGCATACCATTCTAATGTAAATCCCTGCCATCCCGCACTATAACGAGATTTATTAAAACTATAAAACGTTAACACAAAAATCGGCAGGTACATATAAAAAAACATCAATCCCACAAAAATGACCTGCCAAGAAACCTGAAATTTCGGTTTTGTATCTCTCATTTCTATCGGAACATCCTCATTTTGATCTGGTTGTTTTAATTGTGTTTGCATGAGAAAATTATCAAATTAGGCAAGAGGCAATAGGCAATAGGCAACAGGCAACAGGCAACAGGCAATAGGCAGAAGTGAGAAGTCAAAAGTCAAAAGTCAAAAGTCAGAATTCTGGAAAAAACTGTTAATTGTTAACTCCTTTCACTGTTCACTGGTCACTGTTCACTGGTGAGGCAGCGCGTTGGGCGGGTTCCCCGACAGTCACGCGACGGACGTTCCCGTAAGGGTCACTGGTCACTGTTCACTGGTCACTGTTAACTGTTAACTGAAAACTGGTCACTGTTCACTGATAACTGTTCACTGTCTATTTTGACGGTCTACCCTCCCCATATTTCAACAACAATGCGATCGCCAAACTCACCCCCATAATTAAAACCATACTCAACGCCGAACCAAACCCCCAGTTTTGAGTCGCCCCTAAAAATTGATTGTAAATTAATCGAGAAACCGTCATACTAGAGGCACCGCCCAAAAGTTCAGGATCGACAAAATCCCCCAAGGCGCTAATAAAAACCAACAGCGATCCCGCCGCAATACCCGCCCTCGCTTGGGGAACCGTCACCTTCCAAAACGTTTCCGTTGGTTTGGCCCCCAAATCCGCCGACGCCTCCAATAAACGCCGATCTAGCTTTTCTAACGCCGCATAAAGCACCGTAACAATATAGGGCAAATAACTGTAAGCCATCCCAATTAAAACAGCCGGAGAGCGGTTGAGCAACTCCAACGCCGGTAAACCCAAAATCCCCAAAAACGAGTTTAAAACCCCGGTCGGTCGTAAAATGGTAATCCAGGCATAAGACCGCAACAGCGAAGACGTCCACAGGGGCAAAACAAACCCCAACAGCAACAAATTTCGCCAGCGACGGGGAGCGTTAAGGGCGATCCAATAAGCAACCGGAAACCCCAACAGCAAACAGATAACCGTCGTTCCCCCCGCAAAAAATAGCGATCGCCCAATTACCTGTAAATTGACCGGATCGAACACCCGCAAATAGTTCCCAATTCCATCGGGAATCACCACATCACCCGGTCGAATATCTTGAACTAAACTCAGTTCAAAAATAACCAACGCCGGGAGAACCAGCAACAGCAGCAGCCACAACCCCGAAGGCCCCAACAACACCAACGGGCCGAGTAGATCCCCTAATTTTTGTTTGAAACCCGTTTTGGCAGAAGAAGGGGGAAGATTTGACGGATTTTTACTCGATACAGCCATATTAATTAAGCACTGGTAAGTTTCGTCCAATAGCGATCGTAAATTTCACTCGCCTCTGGAATGGGCGCTAAAGCTTCACTTCTTTCAATCACAGACTCGGGGGGAAACAAAGTCGGATCATCCTGCAAGCTTTTCGGAAGTTTGCGATAGGCGAGTTGGGAAGGCGTCGCAAAACTGAGGCGTTCGACAATACGGGCGGCGACATCCGGTTGAAGCATGAAATTCATCCACTGATAGGCACCATCGGGGTTGGGAGCGGATTTGGGAATCACCAGCGTATCCGTCCACAGCGATGATCCGCTTTTAGGAGTAATGTAGCGCAAATCTTCGTTTTCCGGCATGATTTCCGCCGCATCCGCCGAATAACACATGGCGATCAGCAAGTCCCCGACAATGATTTGAGGGCGCCAAGCATCGGTGGTAAATGAAGCGATCGCCGGTTGAAGTTCGGCCAATTTTTCGTAAGCTTGGCGAATGTGTTCGGGGTTCGTGGAGTTGTAGGAGTAGCCCAACATTCGCAACGTTGCACCAAACACCTCTCGCACATCATTCAGCAAAGTAAATCGCTTGGAAATCTCTTTTTGATGTTCCCAGAGAAATTCCCAATCTTCCGGGACTTGTTTGAGAAGGCGACTGTTGTAAATTAGTCCTGTCGTTCCCCAACTGATCGGCACACTGTAGCGGTTGGCCGGATCGTAAACTGGATTTTGAAAGATGGGGAACATATCTTCTAAACCCACAATCAGCGAATGATCTAACTCCATCAGTAAACCCAGATCCGCCATCTTCTGAACCATATAATCAGAAGGATAGATAATACTATAAGCTCCCGCACCTCCGGTTTGAATCCGAGCTAACATAGATTCGTTGGAGTCAAACACATCCGCGACCACTCTTAACCCCGTTTCTTGGGTAAAGCGATCAAGTAAATCCTGATCGGTGTAACCCGTCCAAGTGTAGATATACAGGGTATCTGAGTCTATGCTGGTGTTGGGTGTAGTTTTTACCTCTGCCAGAGTCCAGCCGCAACTTGACAGTGAAGAAGTAGCAGCAGCGGCGAGGGTTGTCTGAAGAAATTGACGTCGAGTTTGAGCCACCCTGATCATATTAGGTAAGGGTTAAATTTTCCTAGAAACAGTTTTTTAGTGTTGAGAAGGTGGACTAAGCAATTAGGGGTCGAGAATGGAGTCGCCTCCATCCCCTCCCATTCAGAACCGTACATGAAAGTTTCCCTTCATACGGCTCCTAGTCTAACTGTTCCGTTGTCAAGGATGCAGCGTCCGTCCTCTCTAGG
>JAYKHV010000021.1:0-3695 GCA_035285085.1 Lyngbya sp.
TTGTATGCAGGTGAAGGGGGATATCTCCGCAAATATTTTCATCTCCTTTTTCTCTCCATCTTTTCATAATATCCTCAACACTTTCTTGTGTTAAACGGTCATTACTAGAAGGTTTTTTGTTATCCTCCTCTTCTTCTTCCTCTTCTTCGTCCTCGCAAATATCTTTGGTGACACCCACTCCAATCCCCAAGATACTTACACTTAGCCCAACCTTACACCCATTTTCTGTAACAGATAATTCAATTTCAACACCTCCAGCTTCGACGCTAACTTCCCCGCCTGATATTTCTCCGGTTGACAAATCCAGCGTAACGCCTCCGCCAAAACCCAATAAGTCACCGGGCAATCCAATCTCTCCCGAAATCTCTAAATCGTCTAAATCCAAACCTTTTCTCTTAACATCAACGTCACCAATCCCCCAGTCTACTTCGTAAGATATTTCTACGTTTAAATCCTCCGAAACTTCATACTCGCGAGAAAGTTCAATCCCGCCCGGGTCGATTGAAATTCTAGCCCCGTCTTCTGACTCGTATTCAAACACCAAGGGGATGCTACTAGACGGGGATTCTTCGTCTGTTCGCTCCGATTTTTCATCGTTTGAACTGGCTGGTCTACTTCGTCCGCGTCTAGACATTGTTAAGATTAATTAAAGTACCTCATTTTAACTGTGTATATTTTACCCATCTCCCATCTATCAAGTATAATCCTGTTTAAAACCCCTTGGATTATAACCCTTATATTCAAATCTCTTTTCCAAACTTCATCATAGCGAGTTACCTTAGTCTTAAAACGTTTCTTTAATTTTATTAGCAAAGCAGAAAGTCTTTTTAAGTATTTACAGTAATAGTATAGATAATTAAACAATTTACGAAAAGACAAAGTTGCAATTTTTTTAAAGAGACAACAATTTTCATTACACATAACTTAAATCAGTAGCCACAGTATAAACCAAATTGTTAGCCACCGATTTTACCCAGAGTGCTTCTTGAATTGCCAAGTTATTCAGTTCGCCTTCTGTTGCTGTTCCACCTCCTGGCAACAAAAAACCATAGTCTAAAACAGATGCGTTTGAGCCAAATTGAAAATACAAACTTGTATCGCTTTGGTTTTGTAGTGTCAGCCTTGCCCGGTTTGGATTGGCAGGCGTAAGCTGAAAAGGAGTTTGTCCTATCGACTGGCTGTAATAATTTATAGCGGTCGGTCGGTTCGCCATAAAAGCGACATCGACATCGCAGCGCCACTCTCCTTCTAGCTGCAAGCGATCGCCAGCTCCGAGAATACCCGATCCATAATTAACGACTTGGCAAGCCATCAAATCATTCTTCGATAATAGTTTGATTTGGTTAATAGTTAGATAGGGAACGATGATCGGCAGTTGGGACTGTCGCCCCCGATTTTGTAGCACGACGGTCGCCAGGTCATGCCAATCGGTTTCGTTTGAGTGTTTCCTTAACAGCTTTAACCCAACTTTAGGAAAACTCTGTTCAACCTCCAACAACTTTGCCATTTTTTCAGCGCTTGTGTCGCCGGCGTAAACTTCGGGGAATGGCGCCGCCCGAAACGAGGGTAAATCAACCGTTAATCTCAGGCTCTCTAAGTAAAACGACGGCCGGAATATCCAACGCGGATCTAAATTCTCAACAACTCCGGCGATCGCATTTCCGACATCAAGATATTGGATGATATTAGTTGAGGAGTTGGTATCGAGAACGGTCGAAAACGTTCCAACCTCTCTCAGTGAATTATCAGTCATTCCCAAAAATCTCCCTAGCAACTCGAACTTCTTCGACTCCGTTGAAATTCATGGTGGTTGGGAGAGACAGAGAAAAACTTAAGGTAGCGTTCGCTCCAATAAAACCTGCTTCGCTAGATGTCGCGACCGTGTGAGTAAAACTCTCAACCAAAATTACAGCGTTCGGATTTTTAGCCTGATTCATTTGAGATAAATAGAGCATCATCACCCGTTCTGCTACGGCGGCTAAAATATTGCTCGCTGTTCCATCACCTCCGGTTCCTTCTACAAAATTGGCGTTGAGATACGGATCGGTATAGGCGTAGTTTGTCCCGCCTGCCCCCCCAATCGAGGCAAAACAGGGAATCGTTCCGGAAATTGATGCGGTGTTGTCATCCTGATCGACCGTTGACGTTACCAAGTTTGCACCGTTAACATTTTTTGCGCTGTCGGCTTCCACTTTTTGCAAAAATAAAACCGCTCCCCAAACCTGCCCCTCTTGGGTAGTAGCTTGCAAACTTCCGCCTGTTCCCGGATTAAATGTCGTCATTAACTCACAATAGAAGATTAAAATAGATAATTATTATCATAACAGTTAGCATGGTCTGGATACTATCTCCGAGTTCCAATGTTACCGTCTCTCGCGACACTCCAAATTATCAGGCGGTTTCCGTAAAAAGTGTTACCGCAACTTCAGCAGAAATAATTGCCGCCGGAACATCTCCTAGATTTGCTTCTGTCAGTTCAACGACTGACTCCGGGAATATTTATATTAGTTACGGAGTGGCTGCAAACCTTGGTACAAATACCTACAATTATGTGATTCCACCCGGATTTCAACATCACAAATTAGAACTTCCCGCTCAAACTGTTCATGCTGCAACGGCAACGGGAGAAACAGCGACGTTAATCATAGGAGTTACTGAATAATGCAAGGCGGATGGGTCATTTCTAAACCCGTAAATTGGGATGATATTGTTGATAAACCTCTGGTTTTAGAAGATAACGTTATTGACTGGGTTGAGGTTCAAAATAAACCTTTGAATTTCGTTCCGGTTGCACATAATCATAACTGGTCAGAAATTACAGACGTTCCCCTCTTGACTCCCTCTCATCGCTGGAGCGGTACATCTTTACAATTTACTAACCCCGATGGAACCTGGGGAACGTTGATTAATCTTCAAGGCGCAACGGGAAGCACGGGGGCAACGGGCGCAACAGGTCCCACGCCTTCTCATCAGTGGAGCGGGACTCAGTTGAGGTTTCAGGCTTCTCCGACAACATGGGGGCCTTATGTCGATTTAAGAGGAGATACAGGCGCAACAGGCCCTCAAGGACTGAAGGGCGACAAGGGTGACACCGGAAACACCGGAGCAACGGGCGCAACAGGTCCCATGCCTTCTCATCAGTGGAGCGGGACTCAGTTGAGGTTTCAGGCTTCTCCGGCAACATGGGGGTCTTATGTCGATTTAAGAGGAGATACAGGCGCAACAGGCCCTCAAGGACTGAAGGGCGACAAGGGTGACACCGGAAACACCGGAGCAACCGGGCCTGCTGGACCGCAGGGAATTCAAGGGCCAATAGGGCCTTCTCAACCCTGGTCATCTTCAAATACAGCAAACAATCTTGTTCAGCGAGATTCAGTAGGTGACATAAAATGTAGGTTGATTCGTCAAGAACATATAAGTACAAATGCGACCATCAACTTTATTGCTACGGTCAGAAGTCAAGGGATTGATAATGACAATTATTTAAGAAATTCAACACCAAGTCAGTTTAGAGCGGGGGTAACGGATGGTTTTTACTCACCCATTTCTCACAGCCACCATTTTAATAATTTATTAGGAAGATGGGAGGGTTTTAAGAGTAGCTCAGGTGACTGGCAGGATATTTTTCAAATCAATTTCAATTCAGCGGCGGGTTACTGTGTTTATAAAGTTGAGATTTCAATGTTTAGAGACAC
>JAYKHV010000022.1:0-42984 GCA_035285085.1 Lyngbya sp.
CGGTTGCGGCTGCAACGGGTGCAGAGTAGGCAACACAGATCCAAGGACGCATTCCTAAACGGTAGGATAATTCCCACTCACGACCCATGTAGCAGAATACACCGATCAGGAAGTGGAAGATTACCAATTGGTAAGGACCACCGTTGTACAACCACTCATCGAGAGAAGCAGCTTCCCAGATGGGGTAGAAGTGCAGACCGATAGCGTTAGAAGAAGGTACAACAGCACCAGAGATGATGTTGTTTCCGTACATCAAAGAACCTGCTACCGGTTCACGGATACCGTCGATGTCTACGGGGGGGGCTGCTACGAAGGCGATGATGTAGCAGATAGTTGCTGTTAACAGGGTGGGGATCATCAGTACACCGAACCAACCGATATAAATCCGGTTGTTGGTGGATGTTACCCAGTTACAGAACTGATCCCACAGGTTGGCGCTTTCGCGCTGCTGTAAGGTAGTTGTCATGGTATGTATGATTGCTATGTATTTTTCAAGGTTCTGCGGCAGGCTTTTGTCCTTGCCGTTAATACTATAGTAATGGATTTTTGAGATTTGTAAAGGTGTTTAACGAAAGTTTTGTTTATGTTAAGCATAAGCTAAACTAATAAAACATCCGGAAAAGGGCGAGAGTCTCGCTGTACAAAGGATCGAGAGCGATCGCTTTTGCAGGCGATCAGTTACAAAATATCCTGATAGCTCAACCTAAACCCCAAAACAGCAACTAAACGTTACTTTTATTCACAAACTTGATTCTGCAATGAGTGAAACCGCACTATCCCTATTTTGGCAACTGGTCGGATGGGTATTTGCCCTGAATGCGGAGGCTTTCCGAGTCGTCAGCACACTTCCCCGAGGGTTAACCGTCGCCCTGTTTATCGTCCTATTCGCCGGACTCTCCCAAGCGATCGCCCAAAGCATTATCCTATTTATCAACAAAGTTAAGCCCCTGCGGTTCGTTTACAGCCTGCTGATCAACGCCCTATTATTTGTCGCGGGTTTTTTATTCCTGGTATTCAGCACTTGGTTGATAACCCTCTTACCCGCAACCGTCAACGTTAGCCTGATCACCGTGATCACCGTTTTCGGCATTAGCTACGCACCCTTAGTCTTCAGCTTCTTAGGTGCTTTACCCTATCTGGGTCTTCCCCTGCTGTCATTACTGTCAGTTTGGCATTTGTTAGCCATTGTCGTCGGCTTTGATGCTGTTACTGAAATTGGACTCAATGGCGCCTTTGCTTACGTTGTACTCGGATGGGTCATCTTACAGATATTACAGCAAACCGTAGGACGACCGATCGCCAACTTTAGTCGTTGGTTAAGCGATCGTGTAGCCGGAGTTGATCTATTAACTCATCGTGAAGATATTATAGATCTGGTTCAAACTCGCGCCCAACAGTCCTCATCGGTTTGGCAGGAACAACTAAAAGAGCGAATTACAGAAATTCGACACCCCAACAATTTATCACAAACAACCTCACAAACAACCTCAAAGACAGCTAAAACTCCCACAGCAACAGCAACCCGTTCCGAACCTTTAAAAAGAACAGAAAACCCCAAAACCCAAAGTAACAAAACCCTAAAAACCATACTCGGGCTATTAGGAATTGCAGTATTAACCTATATTACTATCGTCTTTTTGCAGCCGGTACGCGAATGGTGGTTTGGGTGGTATATCAGTCTACCAAGCCTGTTTAGATTCATCTTTAACCTCTTTTGGATCGGAGTAATTGCCATTGTCGTAGCGGGATTACTCGCCCCTTTAGAAACCCTCGGTTGGTGGGCGGGTTGGTATGACGATGAAATTAATACAATTGATAATGCCGGAAAACTTGCCGAACCCGTTGCCGATTTTCAAAACATTTCTCGCTACATTGTCTATTTAGATGGTATTGGAAAATCCAGCTTTGAATACTTACCCGATATCGAAGAATTTTTAAACACTTTAGCCCCCGCTTTACCCAATAATATGGCTTTAATTCGGGGAATTATGCCCTATTCTGTGTTAAATAATCCCCTCGATCAAGACCGACCTTTAGCTTTTTTGTGGAAATTCGCCGAAAAATCCCGACTCGCCAATCCCGACAGTATATTAGGATTATTAATTAACATCCGCAATGTTTTAATTGTTGGTGTTTCAGCAGATAAACGTTACGGCCCCCTCTACAATCAAGGCATTGCTCAAGTCGTTTATAATGGCTTAGTTAATAACGGTTATCCCCTCGATAGTAGCATTCCCATTACTTTAATTGGTTATAGCGGCGGCGGTCAAATGTCTTGTGCTTGTGCGCCTTTTTTGAAACGGGCGATCAGCGCACCCATTGATGTAATTTCCTTGGGCGGCGTTATTAGCGGAAACTGTAATATTCTCAAACTCGAACATCTTTATCACCTGGTTGGAGACGAAGATGGAGTCGAACAAATCGGGCCGATTATGTTTCCCGGACGCTGGAAAATCTTTCCTTTATCTTACTGGAACCGAGCCAAACGACGGGGTAAAATCTCTATTTTTTCAATGGGTCCGGTCGGACATCAAGTTCCGGGCGGTATTCTCGATCCCAACTTAATTTTATCAGATGGTTCGAGCGCTCTCCAACAAACAATCGACTACATTAAAAAGATTTTACAAGGCAATTTACTGCCACAAATTGATTTAACAGCCGTTCAAGCCAGCAATTACGAACTCTACCGCCAAGCCGACTTTAACCGCCCCGAATCTTATCCCATCAATCAAACTGTTAACCCCAATCTTTACAAACCCATTGGGACTTGGATGGGAAGATTAATCTTACCCAAATTAGAACAACGTTCGCAAATTCGAGGGGTTTTATTTGAAGTTCATCACGCCGATACAGAGTTTCAACATCTGGTCGGACAGGTGGTAAAATTGGGCTGGGCCGATCATCCCCAAGTTCAAAAACTGGTTAAAGCGGCTACTCAGGACGTTCATTTTAGTGCTGAAGCCGAATATACCAGCAAATATGGCGGGTTGGTTCACCCGGTACGCCTGAACCATTGGCAATCTGTCGATCCGTTGGAATCTTTGGCGGGTTCTCATCCGGTTGATGATATGATTGTCATGCTCGATGGTGCCGTTCAAGTCGAAACAGAACCGACTGCAACCCCTAACTATCCCGTCACGCTACGAATTTATCAGACTCCCATCCAAATTACCGGACGTTACTATGGTTTGATTCAATTTATCGAACCCATTCCTGATACTGACGAATTTCGAGTTATTCATTTTAACCCGAATTCCCGGCAGTTTGACGGCCCAGAAGAACGGGTGCGTTTACCCCAGGTTATTTTAGCGCCGGCTTACGGAAGTTATCCCTCGACAACCGATAACATTGAGCGATCGCCCCTAAACGAAACCGGTTGGTACATCTACGGCGCCAAAGATGCCAATGGGCGGTTTGTGGTCCAGTCTCTCGCGCCCCGATCTCTGTTGCGTCTGCAACCAGACCGGGTGATATTTGGTAAAGCCGGCGATCGCTATATTCTCAAAGAAGCTTGGGATAATATTGTCGCGCAAAAAGGGTGCATTTCTTCGGTATTATGTTTAAATCGCGAAGATCGGTCTTCATCGGCGATTCAAAATGCGATCGAAGATTGGCAGGAAGGCGATCGGGCTTTGTTGCTTCACAGCTATGGCGGAATAGGCGGAAAACACAAAGAACCCGCCGCCTCAAGCCCAATTTTCTTCGGACATTTTGCCTACGGGGTGGCGCAAGTGGTACGCGATCGGTTAACTTCGGAATTGCGCTTTGAAATCAATTATCATCAAGTTTACACCCACAATACCGACGGATTAATTGCCGGAACGCTACACTGGTCGAGGTACGTTGGCGATCGCCAGTTTGGTTGGTTGGGAACTCGTCCAATTTGTGATATTTTAGTCAAACTGGATGCGTTTACCGGAGATTATAATTTTGATGGGATACGGCGATCGCCTCTGACGGAGATGTTATCGCAGTTGCAAGTAATGACCGCCCGCTATCGCATCGGAGACGGCACCGGAGGCACCTATGTAGGGCCTGCAAATAATTGTTCTCAAGACTCCAACCGGGCGTTATTTGCCAGCATTGAAAACATCAAAGCCGGTATAGAATCAAATCAAGATTGGTTAAAAAATTGGGCAAGTCGTCATCCTAAACAAGCCGAAGATTTTCACCGGTTGATCGAGTTGGGTATCGACCTCAAACGGGAACTCCAACCGTTTGGTCAACCCCGTTCGGACTGGGAAAATCAGGAATATAATCTCGGTACAACCTTAGAAGATGAACCCCTGAGAAATTTGGCGATGGGACTCGGGAGTTGGCGAACATTGCTTCCCCGCAAAGCCAGCGATACCGTTGTTAAAATTTTCCTCAAGTACAACGCTTGCGTGTGGGTGTTGCGAACCAATCAAATTGGCGGATATAACCCCAATATTGAACCCATTGCCCCGATAACGTTTTAAGAACCGATTGACTAATTCTATTATGAGGATGGGGCGGGTTTTTGGAGATTCATGGTTTGGGTGTCAGAGATGGTCTAGAACCCGCCCCTACAGAACCTGCCCCCTTAACAGTAACCATTAAAAATAGGGAAAATTGTTAAAAATGCCGAATTTAACCGTTCAAGATTTAGAAAAATTGCAAGCCGAACATCCTGATTATCGGATGGAATTAGTCAGCGGGGAAATTATATTTAAGAGTCCTTCCGGGTTAGAATCAGAAGAAGTTGGGATTGAAATTGCAGCCCAACTGCGGAATTGGGTAAGACCCCGCAAATTAGGAAGGGTTTTGGGTTCGAGTGCGGGTTTTCGTTTACCGAATCAAGATGAAGATGTTCGCGCACCGGATGTTTCTTTTATTCTCGCCCAACGTTTACCTCGCACCACAGAAGATTATGGGGAATTGGTTCCTGACTTGATGTTTGAAATTAAATCTAAAACCGATAGTGTGGCAAAATTACGCCAGAAGATTCAGCAGTTTCTAGAATTTGGAACTCAAGTCGGGGTGTTGGTTGATCCGAGAACCCGAACTCTCGAAGTTTATCGCCCCAATACAGATAAGATTGTACTCACCGATGGGGATAGACTGCAAGTGCCAGAATTGCTTCCCGGTTGGGAATTACCCATTCAGGAGATTTGGGCGCCGGAGTTTGATTAGAAACGATGATCGCCACTTGCTCGACCTGCAAAACATCGCTAGATTACATTACCCTATCTATAAGATGAAAATGCGTCCCCACAGATTCTTTAAAAACATGGTGAAACAGCTTACCTCGCCCTATTCTGCGACTTGGATTAGCAACTTGGCCGAAATTCCCAAATCGGAATGGGATGCTTTGGCAATCCCCTTAAAAACGCCTTTTTTTGAATGGGACTGGCTGCACAATTTAGAATCTTCTGGAAGTGCAACCGGACGTGCAGGTTGGCTTCCCCATCATCTCACGGTTTGGCGGGATGGTCAACTGGTGGGAGCGGCGCCGTTGTATATTAAAGGTCACAGTCGGGGTGAATTTGTTTTCGATCATCAATGGGCGGATTTGGCCTATCAGCTTGGGGTAGAATATTATCCCAAAATGTTAGGAATGTCGCCGTTTACTCCGGCGGAAGGCTATCGATTTTTGATTGCACCCAACGAAGATGAAGAGGAATTGACGGCGTTTATGGTGCATGAAATTGACCGCTTTTGTATGAACAATAATATCTCGGGTTGCAATTTTCTTTATGTCGATCCGCAGTGGAAAGCGTTAATGGAACGGCACGGATTTTTGGCCTGGTTGCATCACAGTTATATTTGGACGAATCAGGGGTTTAATTCTTTTGATGATTATTTGCAGGTTTTTAATGCCAATCAGCGCCGGAATATTAAACGGGAACGCAAAGCGATCGCCAAAGCGGGATTGCAAATGAAAACGTTAACGGGGGATGAAATTCCCAAGTCTTTATTTAGTTTAATGTATCATTTTTATGCCGATACTTGCGATAAGTTTGGCTGGTGGGGAAGTAAATATTTAACCCGAAAGTTTTTTGAACAACTCCATCACGACTATCGCCATCGGGTGGTATTTGTGGCGGCTTATAGCGAACAGGACGAACGGGAACCGGTGGGAATGTCGTTTTGTTTAACGAAAGGCGATCGTTTGTATGGTCGTTATTGGGGAAGTTATCAGGAAATTGATTGTTTGCATTTTAATGCTTGTTATTATTCACCAATAGAATGGGCGATTAATAATGGCATTCAAAGCTTCGATCCGGGTGCGGGTGGAAGACACAAAAAACGTCGCGGTTTTCCGGCAATGGATAATCACAGTTTACACCGATTTTATGATAACCGTCTGAGTAAGATTTTACAATCTTATATCGACAAAATTAACGCAATGGAACAGCAGGAAATTGATTATGTAAATCAAGATTTACCGTTCCGGAAAGAGGAGGAAAACAGTCAATAATTCCGGGGTTTATCGGTTTTTAGGGGCGGGTTCTAAATTCATCTATGTTTCTAATCAACAACCTCTATAAACCCGCCCTTACTGGAAAATCTTCCAGATAACTGGTAACAGTAAACTGACACCTGACACCTGACACCTGTCTACTGATAACTGGTCACTGGTCACTGATAACTGGTCACTGCACGGTACTTGGTCACTGTTTACTGGTCACTGTTAGAAGGCGGAGGAGACAATAAAAATGGGTTGGGAGGGGGTGCATCTGAACCTTCGGGGAAAGTGGGAAGTAGGGGGTTTTCCCCATCGGGAGAACCGGGAGGAAGCAAATTTTCAGGATCGGCTTCGGTGGGGAGTTCCGCTGAACTGGGTAACGTCGCGAGGGCGACTCGTTCACCGCCAACCGCCCGTAATTTATCTAAAACTTGAACAACATCATTATATCGGGCATCTTTCGGGGCATATAATACCATTAATCCGCTCGGATTCCAACGCTTAAATCGTGTTAATGCCCGTTGTAATTGTTCCTCATTAACGACTTGCTGATCGATGTAAGTTCTTCCTTGAGGATCAATTCCAACAATCAGCATTTTTTGCATCTGAGTTTCCCCGGTTGTCGCCTTGGGTAAATCAACATTAATCGCTTGCTGACGGGTTAACTGAAGGGCGGCTAAAATAAAAAAGGTCAGAATACAAAACACTACATCAATCAAGGGAAGTAGTTCAATCCGACCTTCATCGGGAGAAGATTCAAAGTTAAATTTCATAGGTCGTCAGTGGCTTAATTTGTAGAGAAGTCGAGTAAAAGTTAGTCGAAAAAACCGAGTCAGAACCTCAAAAAAACGGCTTAATTTCGGTTGTCGTCTCGTCTGTCATCCTCTTCAATATATTCAGAAGGTTCAGAGGATTGAATTTCAGTTTCTCTCTGAATTTCAGTCTCTCTGTGATTCCAAGACTGTTCTGTTGTATCTTCTGATTCTTCTGATTCTATCGTAGAAGTATGACTGTTGTTATTGAAATCCCGATCGGTTTCGGGTTGATAAGCCAGTTGTGCTTCTTGATCTCGAATCACTTGTAACTGAGATTGTACCTGGGGCCAGTCTTGACGGTAGAGTAATTCTAACTCATTGCCAACTTTGCGAAATATCTTAATTTGGCTAAAAGAAAGCGCTTGAAATAAACGATAAAACGTTAAACTAACAATCGCCACAATCAAACCGGTTGCGGTACTAATTAACGCTTCCCCAATTCCCAACGTAACATCGGCTGCCGAAGAGGTTCCAATATCACCCAAGCGAATGGAACCGAGAGAATTAATCAAACCCAAAACCGTACCCAACAAGCCTAACATGGGAGCGAGGGCAATCACCGCTTCTAAAGTTTTATCGCCCCGTCGCATGGAAGCCAGTTCATCATCGGCGGCGGACTCTAACGCCAGTCGAAACAATTCCGGATCGGGATTATTAAACCGTAACGGTGCATACAGAAATCGACCAACCGGTCGCTTACTCGCCTGACGGGTGGCTTGATAAGCAACACCCCACTGTCCCCGACGCGCCGCATCGACCACTCGGTTAACAATTTGTTGTTCGCGAGTCAGAGTTGTTGCCCAAAACCACAACCGTTCAATAATGGTACTAACAGACAAAATTGATAAAACCGCCAGAGGCCACATTGCCGGACCACCTTTGGTAAAGATTTCTTGAATATCCATAAATTAACACTCCTCTACAACAAGCTTAACCCCAAGTTTGAACTTCGTAACCGCAAACCAGATGCAACCAAAGCACTCTCAATTTTAATCCCTTGCCAGCGATTGGCAAGTCTAAAGAGGCGATTATCGGATTTTTCCCCATCTCCAGAAAGGCTAGCATTACTTGAACTCGACAAAATTGGAAATCTCACGCTAAACTTTAACAGCATATAGATCAATATTTATAACTATACTCTTACTATTTTGACGGGAATAAATCCTGATGGGTTCTTTGATCTGACCTCTAACCCAGACATTTTTCAAATACAGACCGATTTACTGACGAACCTTCCCGGTGGGTTACGGGGTTTAGAAGGCAATGACCGGATTATCGGATCGGAAGTTGCAGAAATCATTAACGGCAATCAAAATAACGATACAATAGCAGGTAATCAAGGCAATGATACCTTATTTGGCGGCAAGGATTCAGATGTTTTAAGCGGAGACGAGGGGAACGATCTTCTCAGTGGAAATTTGGGAGACGATCAACTCTTGGGGAACTCGGGGAATGATACCCTGTGGGGCGGAAAAGAAAACGATATCTTGACGGGAGACGAAGGAAACGACTGGTTAAGTGGTGATGGGGGTCAAGATACTTTAATCGGGGGCGAGGGAGAGGATATTTTTGTTTTGCGTCAAAATTTCAGGGGAACTGAGATTACCACTTCTGATTTGATCGAAGATTTTGAGATCGGTTTGGATCAAATTGCACTAACAGATAGTTTAACGGTTGAGAATTTGAGGTTAGAGACGGTTATGATCGCAGAAATAGTCGCAACATTAATTGCAGTGGAAAGTACGGGCGAAGGTTTAGCAACGGTTTCCGGTGTTTCGCCCTCCCAGTTGAACAACGAACAGTTTATTGTATTAGCAGATAACAACTCTATAACCACCGAAACCCTCAACCCCACACCGATTGAAATTACAGTTGAAGAATTACCCCAACCCTACGCCACTCAAAGCTCCAGCAACTCCCCCCAAGTGGTTCCCATTCCCGAAAATCCCGTTTTAAAAGTTCCCGCAGGCTTTACAGTTAACGTGTTTGCGGAAAATTTGAACGACCCCCGCTGGTTGGCATTAACCCCGGATGGGGATGTTTTGGTCACGGAAACGCCAGATAACCGCATTCGTCTGCTGCGCGATGAAGATGGGGACGGCGATGCCGATGTTTCTAAAACGTTCGCCGGACCGGAAAACGGGTTAAATTTACCTTTTGGAATGGCGTTTAGCGAGGATGCTTTTTTTGTGGGAAATACCGGCGGGGTGTTGAAGTTTCCCTATAGCGGTCAAGACCAATTGCAAGGCACCGGAGAAAAAATCGCCGATTTACCCGGTCAAGGCTACAACCAACACTGGACGCGGAACGTGGTGATTTCTCCCGACGGACAACAGCTATATGTTTCGGTGGGTTCTGCAACGAATGTGAGTCCTGAACCTTTACCTCGGGCGTCGGTACAAACGATGAATTTAGAGGGTTCCAATCAACAAACTTTTGCTTGGGGTTTACGAAACCCGGTTGGGTTAGATTTTCATCCGGTTACGGGTCAGCTTTTTGCCACTGTTAATGAGCGGGATGGACTGGGCGATAATTTGGTTCCCGACTATTTAGCGGCATTAGATTTTGGCGAATTTTACGGTTGGCCTTACGCTTATATTACCCCGAATAATATTGACCCCCGCCGCCAGGGAGAAAATCCCGATTTAGCCGCAAAAACAACAACGCCCGAGGTGTTATTTCAGTCTCATTCTGCGGCGTTGGGGTTGCAATTTTATGATGGGGAAACGTTCCCCGAAAAATATCAAAATGGTGCGTTTGTGGCGTTTCGCGGAAGTTGGAACCGTGACCCCGGAACGGGTTATAAGTTGGTGTTTGTTCCGTTTGATGAAAACGGTCAGCCGACGGGAGAATACGAAGATTTTCTCACCGGTTTTTTGATCGATCCTTCTGTTCCAACAACTTGGGGACGTCCGGTGGCTGTGTTGACAATGCCCGATGGTAGTTTGCTGTTTACCGAAGAAGCCAACGATCGCATTTATCGGGTTCAATATCAAAATTAGAACGTTATAAAACCCGACCCCAACCCTATCTTTAAAAAAGAGTAAATTGGTAAAACCTATGTCTACAGAAACTCAAAACTTAAAGCAAAAAGCCGTTATTGTTGGTGGGGGGCCGGCAGGTTTTGCCACCGCACTCATGTTGGCAAAGCGGGGTTGGTCGGATATTACCGTATTAGAAAAACGTCCTTCGGCTGATTTCTACGAACCGGATAAATCTTTCAGTTATTTAATCGATAGTCGGGGTCAAAAATTTACGGATTTATTGGCTTTCACCGAGAATTTATCAAAAATTGGCGTTCCGAACACCGAATTTTACTTGACAGAAATCAAAGCGGATGGAACCTGTAAAACCTCAAAAGTACCCGTTGTTAACCCCAACCGAAAAACGGCTTATTGGTTGCCGCGACGAGCATTTTTGCAGTTGCTTTATCAAGAAATAGAGGAAAATTGGCAAGATTCTATTCGGGTTTTATTCAAGACAAACTGCGTCAAAATTGACCCGGGGGTTGAGGAAAATTTGGGAGAATCAAAACTAACCGTTCTTGCCGAAGAAATTAATACCGAAAACGCTGTCAAATTGGAAGCCAATCTCTTGGTCGGTTGCGATGGGATTAACTCTATCGTTCGGGAAACTTTAGATAGCTGGGATAACTCGGAAACCGATCAATTTAAAATGCAGTTATTTCCCTCTCAAAGTTCGGGTTTGAAATACAAAGTTTTGACCCTACCGCCAAACTTTCCCCTCGATAATAATAAGTCCGAACGGGCAGTTTGTACAATGGCTTATGCAATTCGTGCAGCCTCTACAGACCCTCAAGGTTGCTTATCTCTGGGTATTCTACCTTTTGCCGACCCCAACGAACCCAGAACTGCAAATATTATCAGACCACCCGATCGTGAAATTTGGAAAATACGAGACGGCGAACAGTTGTCTAAATTCCTAGAAACCGCTTTCCCCCAGTTGCCAATATCTGAAATTCTATCGCCTGAAGAAAGCGAACGTTTTGCAAAAAGTGAAGGCGGATTTTTTCCCGTCCCTCAATATTGTTCTGGGTTGCATTGGTTAATATCGGCTAAAAATTCTTCAAGTGGCGTGGTGTTATTGGGGGATGCCGTTCACTGTTTTCCTCCGGATATTGGACAGGGGGTTAACTCGGCCTTGGAGGATGTTTGTATTCTCAATCAAGCCCTATCTCAAACTAATGATATCATCTCCGATGCTTTGCCACTCTATCAGTCTTGGCGATCTCCCGATTTAAAACCTTTAATTCGTCTGGCTCAAACGGCTTTCCCCTGGCAATATAATCAAGATATTCTTCGGAAACGACTGTGGATGATTAACTTTTTGATCCGGTTATTGTTGAGCCGAGTTTTACCTTTTATTTTCAGCCCTCCTGCTTTTATTTTAATACAAAATCATCAACTCAGTTATCGCGAAATCTGGAATAAAGCGGAAAAAACCACCAAAGTTATTTATTTATTGCTTGGGTTGATATTGGTGGGGAGTTTATTGACTTTATCTTTCGGCTATACTATAAACCAAACTAATCTATAATAGGGTTTAAGTTCTAAAGTTTCTATGAATACCCCCAAATTTACAAAACTTAACTCAAGAATAATTCTCAATAAGCAACGTGCTTGCGTTGTTTCAGCCTTTGTGGTATTCTAAACTGTGAAAATAATAGAGGATTGGTGTGACCAATAAGGGATTTTTCTCGGAACTAACGCTTCAAACCCTTATTCTTCCGTTACTTTATCCCGTCGCACCCCCCAAATTAACACCCCCATCTCAACCGACGACGCACCAATTTTTACCCCTCTCTTTTGAGTACCCTTGACAAAAATCTAGAAATGTGTATTGTCAATGATGATATAGAATCAAGTTTAATAAAACATCGCAGTCTCATTTAAGAATTTCCGGAATATTTTGTCTGAAGTTTCGGGAATTCTCGATTCTGATGATGTAGGGCTTTTTAGCCAATCTGGGTATCTCTATTCATTCTAACCTTTAGGGGTGCAAAAGGCTAGCACCCGAAATAAATAGATTTCATGGAATTGAAATCTGGTGTAAATTTACCCGTTTACAACATTAATCGAGGGGAACCAATGAACTCTTTTGCGACAGTAATGAATTTGCTGCGAGAAAGACAGCAATTTTTAGAAGATATTCGTCTGGGCGTTAAACTGAAGCCAAAACTTGTCAATTTATTCATCTCAAGCTCGGTTTTTTTTGGAATTTACGGTTTAATTATTGGTTCGTCAAGTAGCTTTTTACAGGCTATTTTTTCGGCTATAAAACTTCCCGCTCTTTACTTGTTAACGCTAATTATCTGTTTTCCCACATTATATTTTTTCAACGTGATGTTTGGGTCAAAACAAACCTTTGAGCAGTATTTAACCCTGTTAATGACCGCGATGGCTGAAATTAGCGTTTTACTTTTGGGGTTTGCACCGGTCACGTTCTTTTTTATGTTGAGTACCCAAGACTATCAGTTTTTTAAAATTATCAACGTGGGAATTTTTGCACTCACGGGATTTTTAGGGATTAAATTCTTCTATGACGGGATGCAATTTATGTCGGAAAAAGACGAAGAAGGTCAAAAGCTGCGTTTAAATATTTTGCGATTTTGGTTAATTTTATATGCTTTTGTGGGTAGCCAACTCGGATGGACACTGAGACCCTTTTTCGGGGCGCCCGGAGAACCTTTTGAACTGTTTCGAGAACAACAAAGTAATTTCTACCTGAACGTTATAGAATCCCTGAATCAACTTTTTCAGTAAGCATGAATTCTGACTTGATTTCTTTAAAATTTTCAGAAGAAGAACTGGATGAGTTAACGGGTTTATCTCGGGAGAGTTTAATCGGAAGTCTCTGTCAAAACAAGGGAGTTCGACAGGCACTTTTGGGGAAAATCTGGGGCGATCGCCAAAAACTCTTTTCTTTTATTTCTGGGGAATTGGTCGCCCTATTTCTCTGTTTGGTGATCGCTTTTCCCGTAATGTTGCTTCTCCTAGATCGAAGAACGGTTGCAAGTTCCGATCTGCAAGCAACCATCCAGTTTTTACTCAAAGCCGTTGGCTTATCTGTAGCCATCGCTTTGGGGGTTAACTTGGGGGTTTGGTTGAAGTTAAAACCGTTGCGAAATGTCTTGTCTTTATTGGATGAAGCAGAAAAATACAACGATACAGTCAAAGCGGTTGAAATTTTAGATCGGTTAAGAAGAAGCGGAACCCTAGAAGACAAACTGGTGAACCGAGAAGAAGTCATTGAAGCCTTAAAAATTACCCGAGAGAGTTTAGTTAGCGCCTTTCAAACTGAACGAATTCTTCGCGAACATCAAGATTTTATTGATCGCCGCTATGAATTATTCGCTCAGTTGGAAAACAACTTAACCGCTTTAATGACTTTGAACGTCACCAACCAAGCCAACGAATACGCAGAGTTACTCAATGAAGCCTTACAAATTGGGATGAGCGTACATCGGGAGATCCAAAAATTAAACCGAAACTAAAATTCATGTGTAAATCTATCCTCATCTTACTCCCTCGAAGGTGAGGATTTTTTTTCAGGAATGAGACAAATTCCATGTACGCCAATTGCTAAAATTGACAGTCCAAACAACACGCCCACCCCTTCCGCGAAACAATTAATCCGGTGACGGTTCTCCGCAGCTTGAGCAATATAAACTTCCGTTAGAGTCGATGTCGGGTTTTCGGCAAGCCGCTGAAAGTTCTGATGACTGGCTTCTAAGGCTATCCATTCGGGAAATAAATAATAAAGACTCACAGAAGTTACCGTGAAACCAGGGAGAATCACCAATAAGAGTAAAAATAATCTTCGCATGATCCGGTTTTCTGTTTAATTCAGTTTAACAACATTAAAAAAGCCTCAACCGTAGCTGAGACCTAAATATCTATTTTAGAGGATTGTTTGGCTAACTTTCGCTGTTGAATTAGCTTTTGCGAATCATTTTCTTTCCGAAGACTACACTACCGAGAGTTAATAACCCAAACAGAGTTCCGGGTTCAGGAACTTCTTGAGAGTCAGGAGTATCGGTAAATTGATTGGAAGCAACAAACAGAGAAGCGTGAGATAAACCTTTTCCGTTACCGTTATTTTCGTTAACTGCAACCCCTAAAGTGTTGAAGAAACCGCCTGTAATGGCACTATCAAGATTCTCGAAATAATAAGCACTCCAAGAAGTAGAAGATTTCAAGCTAAGAATAAATGGGCCTTCAATTGCAGTGTTTAGACTCCAGTTTCCAGAGCTAGTTTCAGGCGCACCTAAACCAAATTCGCCACCACCTCCGTCAGACTTTCCAGATAATTCCCAATCCCAAGAACCGATTTCGCTTCCAAACAAAGTACC
Organism: Lyngbya sp.; assembly: GCA_035285085.1. GTDB lineage: Bacteria > Cyanobacteriota > Cyanobacteriia > Cyanobacteriales > Microcoleaceae > Capilliphycus. Next base: position 14,618 of record JAYKHV010000022.1, read on the forward strand.
ATCTTTAAGCAGGGTTAATAAGGGATCTCCTGCGCCTGTATCATTTCCTTCATAAGTACCCGCACATTTGGTAGCGCCATAAGTATTACCCAGTCCGTCTGTAGCGGTAACAGTACCTGCATTACAACTCAAACTTCCTAAAGCTTGCTCTACAATTGCATTGGTTGCCAGAACGTTATTATTATTAGATTGGTTTGAGTTGTTACCATTACCATTACCATTACCGTTACCATTACCATTACCATTACCGCCAGCTTGTGCGGGTGCGGCGATTGTTCCGAGAGCAACTACAGTGGCGAGTAATCCAGAACCTAATAATTTGTAAGACATAATTTGATCTCCGTTTAACTGTCGATTGTTGACTGGCATTGTTGTGGTCTGTCCCTGATGGGTTCACAGCCCTTTCTTCTTTGCTGTTACCTATTTTACTTTAGTTTTCACAAAATAGTCTAGTTTTTTTTATGCTTTTACCCTATCTTTACACAGATTTTATAGGAGGTTTATAAATCATCAAATTCTCTGTAATATCAACTATAAAGTAACTTATAGAGACAATTTTTAATCGAAAAAAACCCTTAGTTCAAAACAAAACATATGATTAAATCTCTCCAAAACACGTAATTTCACGGTTCGTTAAAAGTATTATTTATTACACCTGTACTTAGGTACAACCGTGCAAGCCGAAAGTAGAGATGAACAATAGCATCTGTCCATCCCCAAAATTTTCGGAGTCAATTTTGAAAAAATAAGTAGATTTGCTCTATCTTTCAAACAAGTTGAAGGGGTTTTTTGATGAGCAAACCCCTAAGCCTAAGTCCGAGGGGCTAAAAGTCGGGACTGTGTTCGGTATCCCAACATTGTCCGTGCAACCAAATTCTTCCTGTTTTTTCGCAGTCGGCTTGATTTGTTAGCCAAGGAATAGATGTCGGCGCCACCGTACCGGAAGGAGAACCCCATTTTAAAAGAAGATAGATAGACATGATAATCGTAAAGGCGAAACTTCCCAAGGTAATCGCCATAACGAGAATATTCAAGGGAGTCCAGAGGCGATGTTTCTGACGTTCAAGTTGGTTGCGTTGACCAGAGCGACGTTCCCGACCGGCCAACAGAACCAAATAAAACTTTAAACCGGGAATGGGAACGCTTAGACGCAGGTTTACCGCATGATTATTTTGCCAGGGTTGAACCGTTCGGGCCGTTACCAACGCTTGAGTAATTGCCATCACTTGTTCTTCGTTTAAATTAGAATTGACAAGCGCCTGGGTAATCACAGCAGCCTGTTCTGGAGTTAGAACGGTAGAAACTTCTTGAGATAATCTCAGAACCTTTCTTCTATATTGATATTCTTCTTGAGATGGCGAGGGTTCCATTTCGGTTAAATTTGAAAGACTACAAGATCTTTGTTACCAGGTGATTGAGAATAAATTTAAGCTTTTAATTGTCAGGTTTTGACTAAGGTTGACTCATCTCTTCTAAAGCCACTTGTAACGCTTTAGTCAAATTTTCGACAGCCAGACGCCGACTTGCTTTATAATCGGACCATCGTTGAGAAATAGAAATGGGTTCACCAACGGTTATTTGTACTCGTTGTTTTCCGAGATAGGGAGTACGGTTGGGGTTTCCGCCTTTGAGTCGCATAATCATCGTCCAAATGATAATTGTAATTTGTGCAAAACGGTCAAAAGTCGGATTTTCCTGAACGTATTTTCCACTAACAGCCACAAAACTTTCAACTAATCTCATATGCCACATTCGCAAACTCGCTTCTTCGGCTATGCGATTGGCTAATCCGCGTTCAACCGGTGACAAGCTTTCTACATCTTTGATATCTTCTCGATAAATATAATCCCATCCGGTTTGTTCGAGACGCCGACACCGTTCTGTTAAACTGCCTTTGTGTTTAATGGCAAAGTAACTTTCTGCAACTTGTAAGGCAATATCTAACAGTCTTTGTAATCGGATGGGTAATTCTTCGCTACTCTGTTTGGGGATATGTTGATGGTAATATTGACGGTAGAAATTTTCCATCAAGTCTAACAAATAATTTCCCAAGTTAACGAGACGGGGATATAAGGATTTGGGAGTGGCTTGAGAATCGGCAACCGTTAAACCACAATCTGCTTCCATTTGACCTAGAACTTGGGCGAGGGCTTGCCAATTTTCTTGTAAATAATGATATTGAATTCCCAAAGGAACAATCAAAACTTCTTGGCTACGTTGGGCTTTTTCTAAGTCTTCGACACACCAAAATCCCAGTTGAGCAATTCCCGGTTCTAATGGACTGACTTGGTAATTTAAACCATTGGTTGCGCCTTCGGGTGCTGCCGCTATTGGAAAGGGACCATTTGCAAATAAATTTCGGGCTGATTTTAATCCTTGACGGTCAAGTTTTCCTCGTAATATTGATGTGCCGCCCAATTTAGGAAATAACCAAGTTACATAGTTTCCCGCCCATAATGGAATACCTCGATCATACATAAAATGAGCATGAACGGGAGATTTTAAGGAAATTCCTTGTTTTTTTGCTTGCCTGGGAACTTTTCGCCAAATCAGTTGACAAAGGGGTAAGGGATCGTCGGGGTTCGGATGACGAAAGGCTAACATAAATCGAATTTTTTCTTGTTGGAATTGTTGATAAAGTTCGACTAATTTATCGACATTTTCGGCTTGAATTTCGGTGATGGGCGTTTTTAAACGAATCCACCAAGGAATCACCCATTGGGTTACTTTTAACACTCCGGGTTGCAAGTCGGGCGGGAGAAATTCTAAGGGCGGTTGTACGTTGGTCATTAAATTGGGCATTTTTTTATTTCCCTGATTATTTTAGATTAATTTCACCATACTCCTGAATCTGATTTTTGTATAGAACGTTTGGGTTTACTACTTGCCAATACAAAATCGACTGAATATTCTATCTAAAACCGATTCTGTGACTTCTTCTCCGGTGACTTCTCCTAACGCTTGAATGGCTTCTCTCAGGTCGATTGTCCAAAAGTCTAAGGGGAGTTGATTTTCTATGGTCATTTTCATTTGGTCTAAGGCTGTTTTTGCTCGGGTAATGGCGGCCGCTTGACGTTGGTTGATGGCAATATCTAAATTTCCCGCTTGCAGATTTCCGGCGTTAATTGCGGTTAATATGGCGGTTTCGAGTTCAGGAATTCCTTGATTTAATGCCGCTGCCGTTTTCACGGTTAATAGATTTTTTCGGTTCAGTTTTCCTAAAATTTCCTCTATTTTTGAGTCTAACTCGTTGACGGCTACTCGGTCAATTTTGTTGAAAATTAAGATAAACGGACGAAGTTTTATCTGCTGATAAATTTCTCCGTCGCTTTCCGTCCAACCCGCTTCGGCATCGAGGGTTAATAACACTAAATCTGCTAACTTTGCTGCACTTTGCGATCGCTCTATCCCGATTTTTTCGACCCGATCTTCTGAGTTGCGAATTCCTGCGGTATCCAACACCTGCACGGGAATTCCTCCCACAACTAATTGCGATTCTACTACATCCCGAGTCGTCCCCGGAAGGTCTGTTACAATCGCGCGATCGCTTTGACTCCACGCATTTAATAAACTTGATTTTCCCACATTTGGACGCCCCACAATTGCTACTTTCAATCCACTTCTTAACCGCTCACCTTTTTCGGCAGTTTCTATTAGTATTGACAATTCGGCAGAAATCTGGTTTACTTGTGATACAATCTCGGGAACGTTTAGTGGCGGTAGGTCTTCCTCGAAGTCGATCCGGGCTTCAATTTCGGCCAAAACGTCCAAACAGGTAGCCCGAAGTTGGCGGATGGGCGTGGCGAGTTTTCCCTGCAATCCGGCTAGGGCAACTTCAGCGGCCGCTTGAGATTGAGAACCGACCAACTCGGCAACACTTTCGGCTTGGGTTAAGTCAATTCGTCCATTGAGAAAGGCTCGTAATGTAAATTCTCCCGGTTGAGCCAGTCTCGCACCAGCTTCCAAGGACAGTTGTAGCACCTGCTGAACCGCAATCATTCCCCCGTGACAGTGAAACTCAACCACATCTTCGCGGGTGTAAGAACGGGGAGCAAGCATCAGCAACAGCAACGCTTCATCGACCACCCGAGCGGTCTGAGGATGGCGAATATAGCCGTAAAGAATGCGATGGCTTTCCCAAGGTTGACGTCCGGGTGCCGCAAACAGCAATTTGGCGATCGCGATCGCGTGAGAACCAGAAAGACGAACAATTCCAATGCTCCCCTGTTGGGGAACAATAGCGGTTGCGATCGCTGCTATCGTTTCACCGCCCGAGCCGGTTTCAGACATGAGTAGGCATTGAACAAAGTCAGTTCTTTTATTGTACCTGCCTCTGTCAAATGAAGGATCAAATAATCACAACAGTTTCCGTCTAAAGATCGATGGAGTTTCCCCGGTTGAATTGATAGATTAGTAACTGTGAATAACCAGCGTACCGGATGAGGGTTTTGCTGTTGTGACTCATTGCTTTTCACCGAAGGAGAGCGAACTGACAGGTGAAAAGACGGTACAAGGAATAATAACTAGATAATCCGTTGAGAAGTTTTTATCGCTTCCTTCTCTTAATCGCTGCCAAGGCGAGGCGCAACCCTCGATCAGAACGGCCTGAGGTGGTGAACGGAATTAGTTATTCCCCCTTTATTGTCTATTTCTCTTGGGGCTTGAGCCGAGAGAAAAGGCAATCTTTTTATTTAAAGTAGCAGAAATCGTTGGGTTTTGCAACCTCTAATTTTAAGAAACGGAAAATTTAGGCAAATTGGCTTTAATCGCCAGCCATTCATCATCTGATAAAGGTTGAGTCTGCAAGTCTATCTTAAAACATTCACAAGCGGCTTTAACCAAAGCGGTAATCACAATATTTTTCACATCCGAGTCAGAATAAACAGAATTAAACCGTTGAACAATAGAAGGTACAGAGTTAATTCCAAACACCTGCTGATAGAGTTCGCCATCGGGATTTAAACGCATAGAACCGTGTTGTAAAATAGCGTTATCCCGTCGCAGTTGGGCGCTACCAATTAACTTAGACCCGTCAGATAAAATTAAATCCGCACCTGTGGCGGTTTCAAAACAATTGGGATTATGAATGTAGCCCCGCCCTGCCGACCCATAAACGAGTTGAAAGCCCAATTTACCCCACCCCTCAATCAGAAATTTACAGAGGGTTTGATAAGCTTCTATACGGCGTTGAGGGAGTCTTGAAGTCACCACCGCATAGGTTAAATCCCCTTGATGAAGCACCGCCCTTCCCCCGCTTGGACGGCGAACTAATTCTATCGGTTGTCCTTGCCAAGTTAAATGTTGCCAAAATTCAGGCCAAGAACGTTGATGATAACCGAGAGAAATTGTTACAGGTTTCCAAGTATAAAACCGCAAAGTCGGGGGATGTTTACCCTGACAATGTTGTTCGAGTAACCAAGCATCAATCGCCATTTGAAGCTGTCCTGAAGCTTCTAAAAATGGGATTAAACGCCAAACCGAAGGGTTACTAAACATAGTGAACAGTTATCAGTTATCAGTTATCAGTGACCAGTTTTTACAGTTATCAGTTATCAGTGATCAGTTAAGAGGTTACAGTGAACAGTTTACAGGTGATCCCTCAAAAAACTGATAACTGTAAAAACTGGTCACTGATAACTGTAAAAACTGGTCACTGGTGAAGCAGTGCTGACTTGGCGGAATAGTCGAGAAGCAACTGCTGAACCCGAAGGGTCACTCTCTTACAAACTTTGCTACCGACGGAAACCGCCGGGTCGCAAGTTTGCGCTGGTCACTGATCACTGTTTTTTTACTGTCCAAATTCGGCTTGTAAATCGTCGTCGTTGTTATCGGCAATGGTAGCAACAATGGTAATAATGCGAGAAATTTCAGCGGGAGTAATTCCGGCGAGGGTGCGATTAGAAAGAACAATCACTTGATTATTATTAATAGCAAAATGAGATTCATAGGTTGATAACCAATTCATCTCCAACAATTTTCGCATCAATGCTTCTTCATTTTTAGCGGGAAGTTGCAAAACAGGCGACCAAACCGTTAGCGTATCGTCTTCGGTATCCCCAGTTAATTGTACAAAAACTTCAGCGCTGCCGTATTGAAACTTCCACAAATGACCCGCATCGCTTTGACCGACCAAAACTTTCTGCTCATTTGCCAAACCCGCAATCACCGTTTCAATTTCTTCAGTATAGGTGATAGTCGTTGTCTCCAATTCTAAACCTTCGGAGATGGCTTCCAGATTTTGGGGGGTTGTACTGCTCATTGCAAGTTCCTCTAATGAAAAGATTGAGTGTCTGCACCCATAATATCCTGTCTGGTGGAGACATTCCCCGAGAAAATCTCGGGAAACATCTCTAAAAGGAGTGTTGATTATACTTCAACAGGTTTATGAGCAACCCAGTATTTGCTAACAAAATGATTTTGAGTAGTAATCTTCTCAAACCCCGCCTTTTCTAAACGTTCAATCAAATTATCCGTCGTATAGTGACGGTAGTAGGGTTCGTGGAACATGACGGGGAAATTTTCAAGCATGGTTTTCATACTCGGAAAATCACTAGCTTGTATCGAGTCACAAATGACGAAAACTCCGCCGGGTTTAATGACACGAAAACATTCATCAATCACCCGCTGACGCGCATCTGGGGGCAGTTCGTGGAACAAAAACACCGAAGTAATGCCGTGAAAATAGTTATCTATATAGGGCATTTCTTCGGCATTTCCCCGAACGAATTGGGGTAACTCGCCGGGAATTTCCGATAGCAATTGATTGGCTTTGCGTAAATAGGCGGGTGAAAGGTCAATTCCGTACAAAGAAGCTTTGGGAAGACTCGCACGAATATATTTTAAAGTGCGACCGGTTCCACAAGCCACATCCAAAATCCGAATCTGTTGCGGAATAACAGTATTAAACGCTGTTTGTACGCCTTGCTTTAGAGGTGCCAATACCCGTCGCCGCATGGCATCAGTCGTACCGTTAAACAGGATATCCACCTGAATATCGTACAGGTTGGCTGACATATCGCTGAGATAACCATCGGTTTGATGATGGAAATTTTGCAGGTAATATTTGGGATAGCCTTCTGTATCGATATCGGGTGCAAATTCGTGATAGCGTTTTTGGTTGGCCCGCTGTTGAATATTGAACAGGTCAAACCAAACTGTGGGATAGTAGGTCAAGAAATCTTCCCATTCGTTCTCAAACAGGACAGATTCGGGATAAACGCCCCGTTCGGCATCCTGCAAGTCTGTTTCGATGATTTTATCAAGCCAACCTTGCAGGGTGGCGAGATTTTCCGGACTGAGGGATTGGGGTTTGCGTTCGGGTGTGGAAGGATTAACCCAGTTTAACAGTTGGGTGGTGAGGGTTTTGTGAGCGACACCAAAATAAGTTTTTCCTTTCTGAAAAGCCTCGTAGGTGAGTTTTGTAAGCGTATCAGTCATGGACAATTGATGAATAAATAGAATGAATGGCCAGATTACTTTGTAAATTATTGTAAATTTTTTCAGAAATTGCCAAGGGTCTTTGGAGAGAATTTTCCGCAAAAAAGCCACCCAGTAGGGGCGGCTTGTCAAATCTCAAGATTCAATTTGTCTAAAGCTTAGACATCGTAGTAGAGGGCGAACTCGTAGGGGTGAGGACGTAACCGCATGGGGTTGACCTCGTTATCGAGTTTGTAAGAAATCCAGTTGGCGATGAAATCTTCGGTGAAAACGCCAGATTCGGTTAAGAAAGCGTGGTCGTTTTCTAAAGCTTCCAGGGCCAGTTCCAGAGAACCCGGAGTCGAAGGAATCTTGCGTAACTCCTCGGGAGACAAATCGTAGATGTCTACGTCGAGGGGTTCGCCTGGGTCAATTTTGTTTTTGATCCCATCTATGCCGGCACACAGCATCGCCGCAAACGCTAAGTAGGGGTTGGCTGTAGCATCAGGACAACGGAATTCCAGCCGCTTGGCTTTGGGGTTGGTCCCGGAGAGGGGAATCCGAACCGAAGCCGAACGATTACCTTGAGAATAGGCCAAGTTTACGGGCGCTTCAAACCCGGGAACCAAGCGCTTGTAGGAGTTAGTTGTCGGGTTGGTTAAGGCCAGTAACGCCGGAGCATGACGTAAAATACCGCCGATATAATGCAAGCCCATTTCGCTGAAACCGGCGTATTTATCGCCGGCAAATAGAGGCTGACCGTCTTTCCAGATGGACTGGTGACAGTGCATCCCCGAACCGTTGTCATTAAAGATGGGCTTGGGCATGAAGGTTACTGTTTTGCCATATTTTTTAGCAACATTCTTAATGACATATTTATAAATCATCAAGTTATCGGCAGCTTCTATTAGGGTTCCGAAGCGGAAACCTAATTCATTCTGACCCCCAGTTGCTACCTCATGGTGATGCTTTTCAATGGGAACCCCACAGTCAGCCATCATTAGCAGCATTTCTGTCCGCATATCCTGCATGGTGTCGGTGGGAGAAACGGGGAAATAGCCTTCCTTGTAACGGGGCTTGTATCCTAAGTTACCGCCGGGTTCTTCCCGTCCCGAATTCCAGCGGCCTTCGATAGAATCTACATAGTAGTAGCCACAGCTTTGGGTTTGATCGAAGCGAACATCATCAAATACAAAGAATTCCGCCTCAGGCCCGAAGAAAGCGGTACTTCCTATACCGGTTGATTCGAGATAGTCAATCGCCTTTTGAGCAATTACCCGAGGACAACGACTGTACCATTCGCCTGTACGGGGTTCTTTGATGCTACAAATGATACTCAGTGTGGGTTCGGCCATGAACGGATCGATCCAAGCGGTCTTGGGATCGAGTACCATCATCATGTCGGATTCGTTGATCGCTTTCCATCCCCGAATACTGGAACCATCGAAGGGAACGCCGTCTGTAAAAGAACTCTCGTCAATCTGATCGTGGTAAACCGTTAAGTGCTGCCAGATTCCCGGCATATCAATAAACTTAAGGTCGATCATTCTAATCTTCTGGTCTTGAATCATGCTCAAGACTTCTTGCGCTGTTTCGGGCATATAGGCCTCCATATTGTCTGCGATCTGAGGCGCTCAGCAGATCTTCTCAACCAAGCATCTGGCTGATCATAGTGACTCAGATTGATTAAGTTTTGTATCAAGCATTACACTATAACACGACATGGCTCAGAATAATTGAAAGATATGATAAGGAGATTATTTTCATGCGGGACGCAGTAACGAGCCTGATTAAAAATTACGACCTGACAGGACGATATTTAGACCGAGATGCCATTGATCAGTTAAAATCCTACTTTCAGACTGGTACCGCACGGGTTCAAGCTGCTGCCGTGATTAATAGTAACGCAGCCGGACTTGTCAAACAGGCGGGTTCCCAATTGTTTGCGGAACTCCCGGAACTGATTCGTCCGGGTGGTAATGCCTACACGACTCGCCGTTACGCTGCTTGTTTGCGTGATATGGATTATTATCTGCGCTATGCCACCTATGCGCTAGTAGCAGGGGATACCGATGTCCTCGATGAGCGGGTTTTACAAGGATTGCGGGAAACTTATAATTCTTTAAGTGTTCCCATTGGCCCGACTGTTGTCGGAATTGGTATTCTCAAAGATCTCGTTCGCGAACAAGTGGCAGCCGCAGGAGTTGCTACAGGTGAATACCTCGATCGACCTTTCGATCATCTCATCCGCGAGTTATCAGAAAAGGATATCTAGATTTTTTCTGGAATTGCCTTGATTTAACTGGTTTTGATTTAAAATTTGATACTCAATCACTGGGGGTGGTTTTTTTCACCCCTATTTGTTATTGCCAAGGCTGGAAAATTTGGCTCAATGGTTGTGGTAAAATCAAGCTGGTTAATGCGCTTTCAACCGATCTTGGCAAAACAACGGCTTGACACCCTATTGATCGATCTCAATTTGTGTTCGTCCCGACACATCGCCCAACGCTTGATCCGGGCGGGTGAGGTGATGGTGAATCAACAGGTGATCGATAAACCCGGTACGGAAATCGACCCCCAAGCCCAAATTACCATTAAACAGCGATCGCCTTTCGTTTCTCGGGGCGGAGAAAAACTAATTAAAGCTTTAGAATATTTTAAGATAAAGGTTGCCGGACGGATCTGCATCGATGGGGGAATCTCCACCGGCGGGTTTACAGACTGTTTGCTGCAAGCGGGAGCAAGCCGGGTTTATGGCATTGATGTCGGTTACGGACAGGTAGACTGGCGACTCCGCAACGATCCGCGAGTGATTCTGCTCGAACGCACCAACCTCCGCCATTTGACCCCCGAACAACTGTACAGTCATGGGGATAAATTGATTTCTCCCCTTGCGAAAAATGACATCGAACCCGATACTAAGGAAAGTTGTTACGCAGATTTGGCAGTCGTTGATGTGTCGTTTATTTCCCTAACGAAAGTCCTCCCGGCTCTGTGGCAGCTTCTCCAACCCCCTCGCGAGGTGGTACTGTTAGTAAAGCCGCAGTTTGAAGTCGGAAAAGGGCGCGTCGGGAAAAAGGGAGTGGTGCGATCGCCAGTTGATCAAGCCAATGCCATTTTTGCAGTCTGCAATGCGGCTCAAACTCTGGGATGGAAATATCGGGGTTTAACGGGATCGCCCCTACAAGGCCCTGCGGGTAACATCGAGTATCTGTTGTGGTTAAGTAGCGATGGTGAATCCTTTCCCGGTGTTGATTCCATCTTGGAAATTGCCCAAATGACTCAAGACGACTTCTGTCGATCCGCGTCTAAATCCTCAATTCGCTCGTAGTTCCATGCAGTTGATTCACCAACTAGGGCGTGTCGGTCTCTACATCGTAAGTGCTTTTGGCTATGTGGCTTGTGGAGCGATTCTGTTTGGGGTCGCCGTTGCCATTAAAGTTGCTGCACTGGTACTCGCTCATCGATATTTATATCCGATTTTTATTTTTGGCGATTTGCTGCGGGGACTGGAGCTAATTGATTTATTAAATCTGTTAGTTTTTGCAGTCGTTGGAATGGGATTTGGACTCGCAACGGGTTTGCTTCCAACTCCTGTCGGTCGCAAAATTAGTGCGGGATTTTTGGTGGTTTTAGTTCCCCTAATTTTAGCCATTCCCCAATCTGTGAAATACGATTTGTGGATTGAAGATATTTCGACAGACGATCAAATTTCTGAAGCCGAAGCCATTGAATTAGCCGATAGTTTTTTAGAAAGTCGCGTGAACCATCCGGGAGTGTTTGGATTTTATCTCTACACGGGTCAATTTCCGATGATTCCGACGAAAGCCTCTCAGATGGAAGATTTAGCCAAACTCGAAAAACAAGTCAATTCTAGATTTGTCAAAGTCAGCGGTATTCCTCCGACTGTTGTGACTTGGTTGATGGGAATTTGTTTCTGGGGAATTAGAATTTTTTACTTTTGTGTCGCCGTTGTCACAACGGTTGCTCACTTCAAAGATGGCTTAAAAATTGTCGGACGTTACTAAAGAAAACAGCTTTTTCAGTGAGATTTCAGTATGATTAAGATAGGTTCGCTTGATCGCTTGTACTAACCTATAATTTTAACCGATCCTCAATGTTTTGAGTCGTTAACCCTCTGAAATTAGTCTTAAACTCGAAAACGGAATCAAGCCACCCGCAACTGTAGCATCTACCGACTGTTCCAATCTCACTGTGATTGCTATGTCTATTATTCCGAATTATTTAGTTATCCTAATTGTTGCTTTAGTCATTATTCCGGCTGTCGTAGCGGTATTTCTACGCATGGCTTTGCATTATCATCTTACCAATCAAGGAAATCAAGTTTGGCGATTAATTTACGGGAAAGTTTCAGGAAGTAAACCGAGATTAATCCAAGAATTAGAAAGTCGTTTAGCGCAAGCCAGACGGGAATTAGAACGAGTAAATACGGGTGCATTAATCGATCACATTTACAGTCAGGAAAGAGTATTTTTCATCTCCTGCGAACAAGTTGATTATTTTACTCGGATTTTACCCAACTTATTATTATCCTTTGGTTTATTGGGAACTTTTGTCGGAATTACGATTAATTTGGCGGCTTTGAGTCAAGCGGTGAGTGCAACCAACGGCACCGATTTAAGCAGTTTACTCCAACAGATTCAACAACCGCTACAAGGGATGGGAATCGCTTTTATTACCAGTTTGACGGCGATTTTATTTAGTGCGTTTCTGACGATTGTTAACTTTCTATTTAATACAACTTTTGCTAAAAATAAACTGTTGAGTGCGTTAGAAGATTATCTGGATAATATCTACCAACCCACCCTAAAAGGAGAAACGCATTTAGATAGAGTTGTACAGGGAATGGTTAATACGTTTGATCGGTTTTTACATCAATTTAGCCAAAGCATTCAAGGTTCGATACAAGCAGCACTTAAAGAAAAAATTCAAGAAGTTTCAGAAGCACAAATTAAAACCAATCAACTCGCCGAACAAGTTTATCATCGGTTAATGGAAGCCTCGTTACAAGTTACCCAAAGTTCCGAGAATTTCCAACAAACCACAAATCAGTTTATGGAAGCGGCGCAAGCTTTTGAACGCAGTCAATTTCCCCAAACGCTTTCTAGCGCAACCACAAACCTCGCCAATACTCAGCGCAATTTTTCTCAATCTGCTTCGACGTTATCGGCTTCTGTACAATCGGTTGATTTGGCAATGATCGAACTCCAAAATTATAGCAAACGGTTGATTAAATTTGGCGAACAAATGAACCAAACCAATCAAACCTCCCAGGAGATCATCGAGGCGCATCGCATCAATCAACAGTCTTTAGGAGAGATGACTCAACAGCTTCAAAATGCAACCCAAGGCTTCCAATTGGCGATGAATACTTTAGATATTTTACAACGACGAATGGTAACACGCACGGAAAGTTTAGAAGAAATTCACAGCGAATTAACCAAGCTTGTCATTGCAATTGAACGTTATACAGAAACCGTCCGTTTAGAACTCAATAAACTTGGCGATCGCCTCACTCAAGGTACAATATAAGAAGGAGTCGTGATGTCAGTCGTCAGGAGTCAGGAGTCGTGATGTCAGTCGTCAGGAGACAGGAGACAGGAGACAGGAGTCAGGAGTCAGGAGTCGTGATGTCAGTCGTCAGAATCAATGGGGAGAATTTAAAATGCGTCAATCTCGTTATAAAAGTTCTGACGAAGAATTAAATGTATGGCCTGCGTTTACGGATTTAATGTCAAACGCTTTTATGATATTGAGTTTGTTTTTAATTTTAGCCATCATTAAATCGGTTTTTGTACAATCGGTTTCCGAAGCAAACGCCTCTCGTTCCGAACAACTCGAACGACAATTACAACAACGTTCTAACCGAGTTAGCGACTTAGAAGGAGAAATTGCTAGAATGAGAGGAGAGTTACAACAACGCAGCAGTCGTATTACTCAACTCAACCAAGAAATTGAACGTTTAAAATCCCCTCCGGTGATTGTTTTAAGAGATTCAACCGAACGTAGATTTGAATCAGGAAGTGCTGAATTATCTCCGCAATTGAATCAATTTATAGAAGAGGAGTTAATCGAACAAATTAAAATCCAGGCGCAAGATTATCAAAACTATATTGTTGAAGTCATCGGACACACGGATGGTCAGGTGAATACGGGAAACTATAGTAATTTAGATTCAAATTTAGAGCAGGTTATTCAAGGAAATGAATCGCTTAATCAGTTAATACCGGGCTCGAATGCTGACTTGGGGTTAATGCGAGCGTTAGCGGTGGTTAATAAACTGCAAGACAATCAAGAATTGCAAGCATTAGGATTAAAATTTAAAGCCTATTCTGCGGCGCAACTTTACGATACTTCTGGAGATTATGCACCCCAAAATCGTTCTGCAAACCCCAACCGACGCCGAATTGAAATTCGGTTTACTCCTCCGGCTGAAGAACGGTAATTTCAGTCACCAGTCACCCTCCGGGTTCGGCAGTTATGAGATAGGTTACACTTTGCTAACTACAAAATTATACATAATAAGATGTTCGTTGTAGCAGTTTAGCGTAATTATAGCGCCGTTGCGATCAGGTACTCCCAAAAACCCGGTTTCTGATAGAAACCGGGTTTTTAATTTCTTTGAGATTAAGTTTGACAAAAAGATAAAAATGTGCATTCCCAAACCAAACGGGGTTGGACAAACCCGAGCAACAATTTTCGGGCTTTTTCTAACTGTTGGAGGAAGAAAGAATTTGTTAAATTTGGGTTTTGTTGCTGTTTCCAATAACAATGTTGTAAATAATCAATTAACCAAATTTGGGCTTCTGTATCGAGAGTTTGGCTGATATCTTTGGCTAAACTTAAAGCCTCATAAACGGTTTTTGGCGGCTGTTTAACACGTTCTAAAAACTCTGGTGAAAGGGCTTGTAATTGTTGCCAACAAACCATCGCTTCTCCGGGGCTTCCTTGAGACATGGCGATCATTTCAGGATGGGATAATATTTCTTCCTGTTTCTGTTGTTTTAACACCTGTGCCATTGCTTGTTCATCCAAGCGATAAAAGGGAATTTTGGCACAACGAGAAACCAAAGTTGATAACAACGAATCAACTCCGGGTGCAATTAAAATTAAAGTCGCATTTCCCGGTTCTTCTAAGGTTTTTAACAGCCCATTTGCAGCGGCTTCTGCCATCGTTTCTGCTTGTTCTAACACCACAACTAAACGACTCGCTTCTAGCGGGGGACGGCTCAAAAATTGACCGATTTCTCGAATTTGTTCTAAGCGAATTTGGGGCGGGGAACGGCGTTTAATTCCGGCAACTTCTGCCTCGGAAGCCGACAGACGTTTTCCCTGATGTAAATAAGTCGGTTCAACCCACAGTAAATCGGGATGATTTCTCGCTTGAATTCGATGTCTAACTTGTTGAGGATTGAGCGGTTTTTTCCCAACATTACAGAATAAAAACTCGATAAAACAACGGGCGGCTAAACTACGTCCAATTCCCGAACTTCCGACAAATAAATAGGCGGGTGCAATCCGATTTTGAATCACCGTTTGAGTCAGCAATTCTACCGCTTGGGGCTGTCCGATCAGGGGTGAAAAGGCATTTTCTGAACTCATTATCAAAAGTTGGAAAAAATTAGGTGGGAAAGGTGAATCCCCATTTCAACAAATATTCACTTAAAATACTCTGGATTTGTGCGCTAACTTGTTCTAAACTAAGATTGGCGTCAATCCGAATGATGCGATCGCCCGCTCGGTCGGCCAATTCACAAAACCCTTGATTCACCCGTTGATGAAAGGCTAAGTCGGCTTTTTCCATGCGATCCATTTCGCCTCGGGTTTGAGTGCGGGCTAACCCTTTTTCAACCTCAAGATCGAACCAAAGCGTTAAGTCGCTTTCTAAGCCGAGGGTGGCGATGTGATTGAGTTGTTGGATTAAATCCTGGTCTAAACCCCGCCCAAAACCTTGATAGGCGATGGTAGAATCGGTGAAGCGATCGCATAAAATAATCGCCCCTTGTTTTAAATGGGGTTTGAGAAAGGTTTCGACGTGTTGAGCGCGATCGGAGGCGAACAAAAGTAACTCCGCTGTGGGTGCAATGGGTTCCTCTGAGCGACTGTCGAGTAAGATTTTCCGCAGTGCGCGCCCCAAAGCCGTTCCACCCGGTTCTTTCGTCGTGAGGATCGCCGGTGCAGACGATCCGAGTTGATCGCGCAACCATTGACAAGTTCGTTGGATCTGGGTTGTTTTTCCCCCTCCTTCGATCCCTTCAAATACGATTAATTTTCCGTTCATACCCCACTGCTGAAATTGCTTTAGGCGTCCTCTAGTATAACTCGCCGACTGCGTTAAGTTAAAAGTTACTTATTTTCATTTAAACCGATAAGAAAACGGCTGGAGTTTGATATAATTTTAAGGACGGATTTTGCTAACGGTTTGATAGAGTAATGAAGATTGAGCAGTCAAGATTGGTGAGAAGGGGAGTGAGATCTGTCCGATTTGAGTGAGGAGTAAATCATTCATCTTCAGAGATTTGAAAAAATGCTCTGATTTTTGAAGAAATGATTAGAAGAACAATTTTAGTAGCCTGGTTACAAAGTAGTCAAGTGAAAACTCTCATCTGGCCTAAAGCTAGACTCTACTCTCTACTCTACTCGGTTGAAGTATAAAGATTGCTCAGTTTGAGTTCTGATTTTTAATCATTGTTCTAGAAGATTTTATCGGGTGATGTCGCTAGAAATGATCGGACACAATAACCCTATTTTCCGGGGACAATTGACCCGCTCAAACTGGCTAAAAGCATTTTAGATTGAACGAGAAAACTCAAACCTGTCGATCCAATAATTCAGAATGAAATCGATGAAAAAGTTAGTTGCTCTGATGGAAAACTAAAAAAATCAACCCGGTTAATTATTCATAGATTTTCCTAAAATATTAGTTGTTTATTGTCAATAAATTTGGAGTGTTCTATGGCTCGCTACACTGGTTTTTTTGTGATTGGGACTCGGATTGATGAGTTACGACAAATGTTAATTGAAATGTTAGAACCTTGTAATTTAGAGGTGATGTATGAAACGCCAAGTTCAATTATTTGTCGTGAACTCATTGGTCAAGTTCCGGTTCCTCAATTAGTAACTGTAGAGGTGGTATTTGACACGGCGACATCTACAGAGTCCGAAACAAAAATGACATTGGTGATTAAAAATGAAGAACTTCCTTTACAAGTAAATAATCACTGTCGCCAAATGTTTGAACTGATCAGTCAGTTAATTATCGATAACCGTCAATGGGAACTTTTAGAAAGTATAGCCATGTAATGGTCAATCAAAACTCGAACTCGAATGTTACATAACTTATCAAATTGACAGAAACATCAAGATAATCAGCAGAGGGGTGAAAGCTTTACATTCGCCCCTCTTTTGTAAAGGAAAACTGTAAAGAGTTGATAAAGCTTGCGGAAATGGCGATCCACAGGGAAAGCAGCAATGTATTGTAGAAACAAGCTGTATTCACTTTATAACAATCTGGGAAAATGAATAAAAACTCTTGCATTTCTCAACTCACGTTAACAACAATTAGTCTTGCTTGTGTATGCAGTGCGATCGCCATACAACCCGTTCAAGCTGCTAATATTAAAGAATGGAAAATTGACTTTTTTAATGATGCTGGAGAGTTCGCTGGAGAAGGGAGTTTTAGTTACGATCTCGATACCGAAACTTTTGTTGAAACCTTTTTCTATGAGGACTCTGAACCCGAAGGTTTTTATGTACAAGCTGCTTTAGAAAGCTTTTCTGCTGAAATTTTAGGAGAAACGTGGAGTTTAGGCGATCAACCCGGTAATGTAACCTGGTGGGCGGATTCTACGGGACAACAGGGCCAACAGGTATTTCACCGTTCACCCGAACCTTTTATTAACAGTGGTTATTGGTTTTTTGGAGATCAATTCTTCGGTACAGAACAGTTTGTGATCAGCAGTATGGAAATGATATCTGAAACTGTTTGGGAGGGTAGTTGGTTCCAATTTGTACTCGATTCTACTGGGCCTGGACCTGGAACTTCTGGAACCTGGACTGCAACACTAGAAACCTTAGCAACACCCGTTCCCGAACCTACAACCTTATTGGGTTTAATTGCGGTGTTTGGTTTTGGGGTTTTATTCCCGCAAAAACGGCGTTAACGGTGAAACTTACCAACCCCTTCCCCGCTAAAATTTCGAGAGGAAGGGGTTAAAAATTAGGAAAATTTACGACGCAATAACAGCGAATTTGTTACCACACTCACCGAACTAAACGCCATAAACGCCCCCGCAGTCGCCGGACTTAAAATAATTCCAAAAGTCGGCAATAACAAACCCGCAGCCACCGGAATTCCTAAAGTATTATAACCAAACGCCCAGAATAAATTTTGGCGAATTTTGTTGAAGGTTGAACGACTCAAACGAATAGACTCAACCACATCCATTAACGACTCTCGCATCAACACAATATCAGCCGTTTCCATTGCCACATCGGTTCCGGTATGCAAGCCAATTCCCACATTCGCTTGGGCTAACGCGGGGGCGTCATTAATACCATCCCCAACCATCGCCACACGCTGACCTTGCTGTTGTAAATCGCTAATGGCTTTTGCTTTACCATCTGGTCGCACTTCTGCCAATACATTTTCTGGGGCTAATTCCAATTGTTCGGCAATAGTTTTAGCAACCTCGGCGCGATCGCCCGTTAATATTATCACATTCAATCCGATTTTTTGCAACTGTTTAACGGTGGATTTTGCATCTTCTTTCAAAGGATCGCTAACCGCAATTAAACCGACCAATTGGTTTTCGACGGCGACATAAACCGCAGTTTTTCCGGGGACTTTTGGTGTATGTTCGGGTAATTGAATTCCCTGCTGAATTAACCAGTTTTGATTTCCCACCCAAACCCGTTTACCGTTGACATTTGCGGACACACCCAAACCCGCTTCTGTTTGAAAATCGTCTGCGGAAAGTAGAGATAATTCCTGTTTTTGGGCTTGATTAACAATCGCTTTGGCAATGGGATGACCCGAACCTTGTTCGACGGTTGCAGCCAATTGTAAGAGATTTTCAGACGTCGAATTTTCGTCAGTAGACAAACAATCTGTTACCGTCGGATGACCTGTTGTGAGGGTTCCAGTTTTATCAAAAACAACGGTATCGAGTTGATGAACTCGTTCAAGAATATCGCCACCTTTGATTAATAAACCCCGTTCGGCACCGATACCCGAACCGACTAAAATAGCAGTCGGTGTCGCCAAACCCAACGCACAAGGACAAGCAATAACTAACACTGCGATCGCCAACTTCATACTCAATAATAATGAAGCGTGACTCGCCATTTCAGCCGCCCCAAAATTAATCACATCCGGCCATATTTTCGTGCCGATTCCGTACCAAAATAAAAACGTTAACGCCGCCAAACTCATCACGGTATAAGTAAAATATCCGGCAACTTTATCGGCTAAATTTTGAATGGGAGCCTTGCGAGTTTGGGCATTTTCAACTAAACTGACAATGTGAGCTAAAGTGGTATTTTCTGCGGTACGGGTGGCTTGAATAATAATTGCACCGGACTGATTAATCGTTCCGGCTGAAACCAAATCGCCCGACTGTTTGACCACAGGCATTGACTCGCCGGTTAACATCGATTCATTAACCGTTGTTTTCCCGGAAAAGATCTCGCCATCAACGGGAATTTTCTCGCCCGGTAAGACTTGCAACCATTCCCCAACTCTAACTTTTTCGGCGGGAATTTCAACAGCTTGTTCAATCTTTTTATCCGCTTTATCCTCCTGCGGTTGCGGAACCAAACGCGCCATTGTGGGTTGTAAAGCAATTAAAGATTGTAGCGCATTTGTCGCCCGATGTCTGGCCTGTTGTTCGAGGGTTTTTCCAAGCAAAATAAACCCCAACAACATCACGGGTTCATCAAAGAAACATTCCCAACCCAACTGGGGAAATAACAGCGCTACAAAACTGGTTGTATAAGCCGTTATCGTTCCCAACCCGACCAAAGTATTCATATTGGGGGCGTTTCTCAGCAGGCTACGAATGCCATCTATAATAATCGTTCGACCGGGAAATAACAACGCAATGGTTGCCAAACCCCAATGAAACCAAATATTATTTAAAATTGGGAAATGACCCAACCCAAAATGATGTAAATGACCAATTCCTGAGAGTAAAATTAATAACCCGCAAGTAACAACCCGACGAATTTGTTGGCGAATTTCTTGACGGTGACGTTGGGCTAAATTTTCACTCGCTTCCGCAGTTTGACGACTCCCGCTTCGAGGTTGAGAAGGAAAGCCAGTATCGGTTAATTTTTGGGCGAGTTTTTGAGCGAATTCTTCAGTATCAGTGGTGTTCGTTTCGCACTCAACCGTTGCGACTTCTGTAGCCAAATTAACACGGGCGGAAATCACCCCCGTTTGTTGGGTTAGCTGACGTTCAACCGCACTGACACAGCCAGCACATTTCATTCCACCCACATCTAGAATTATCGTTTCTTTCGACTGTTGAGGCGAAGTAGACTCAACTTGTTGAATTTCAGTTTTTGGAGCAAGTTGCATAGATAAAAATTATGACAAATTAATCTTAGTGGTTCTGATTTTACCAACCGAATGCCTTTGGGGTCTACCCCCTAAATGAAGAATTCCAATTCTCGGAGATTATCACTACATCGGAAGATGGGGAGATGGGGAGATGGGGTGAAAAGTTTTTAGATTGTTATTAAAGGTCGATCAAATTTTTAATCTTTTTTTAGCTTTCCCGTTCTAAAATTAGCGTCACCGGGCCGTCATTGTGGATCGAGACTTGCATCATTGCCCCAAACTCCCCTGTTTCGACCTTTAAACCACTCGAACGCAATTTTTCGACAAATTTATCAAAAAGTTTTTTGGCGGCTTCTGGGGCGGCTGAACGGTCGAAGGATGGACGGCGACCTTTGCGACAGTCTCCGTAGAGGGTAAACTGACTGATGACTAACAGTTCACCCCCAATTTCTTGAACGGATTTTTCCCAACGTCCACTATCGTTATTGGGGTCAGGAAATAGTCGCAAGTCCAAACATTTGCGAGTCATCCAGTCGAGTTCCGCTTCCGTATCCGTTTCCGCAATACCGACCAGTAAATTTAACCCCTTGTTAATTTTACCGATAATTTGACCGTTTACTTCAACTTGAGACGCCGTTACTCGCTGGATAATTACTCGCATTTGTTCAATCTAGACTCAGGAATACATCAAAAATTCCGGAAAAAATTAGGCTTTTCCGAACCCTTTTCCTCTCGCTTCGCTGGAAGTTCCCAAACAGTTTTCAAGCTGCGATCGCAAGGTTTCGATATCGATGTTTTGACCAATTAACACCAGTTGGTTTTTCTTCTCGCCTTTCCATTCGGAATCATCGATAGAAAACCGCTTTCCGCTTAGGTGGAAAATGTGGCGTTTTGGACTTTCATCAAACCACATAATTCCCTTCGCCCGAAATACGTTACTCGGGAGTTGGTTATCGAGGAAATATTGGAATTTTCGCAAAGAAAACGGACGATCACTTTGAAAAGAAAGGGAAGTAAACCCATCATTTTCTAAGTGATTGGAATGGTGATGGTGGTGATGTTCGTGATCATGATCGTGATGATGATGTTCGTGTTCGTGATCGTGTTCGTGATCGTGGTGATGGTGTTCGTGTTCGTGATCGTGGTGGTGGTGTTCGTGTTCGTGTTCGTGTTCGTGTTCGTGTTCTTCCAGTTCAAAATAGCGATCGGACTCAAACAAACCGACACTCAAAACTAAGGGTAAAGGAACCTGAGATTGAGTGGTTCTCAAAATTCGCGCATCCCGTTTTAGATCTCGAATTCTGACTTCCAAACTATCAACATCAGCTTCGTCAACCAAGTCAGTTTTATTCAGAATAATAATATCGCCGTATGCAATTTGACTGTTGGCGGCTTGACTGTTGAATAAATCCAAACTAAAGTTAGCACAATCGACCATTGTCACGATAGAATCAAGCCGAGTCATATCGCGCAATTCTGTTCCTAAAAACGTTAGCGCCACCGGAAGCGGATCGGCGAGTCCAGTGGTTTCTACAACCATATAATCTACTTTTTCTGGACGTTCCAAAACCTTGTAAACGGCGTTCACCAAATCTTCATTAATGGTACAGCAAACACAGCCATTGCTTAACTCGACCATTGTGTTATCTTCATCGGTGGTAACGATTAATTCATTATCAATCCCGATCTCTCCAAATTCATTCACCAAGACTGCGGTTTTTACCCCTTCTTGGTTGGAAAGAATATGATTGAGTAAAGTCGTTTTTCCACTTCCCAAAAATCCCGTAATAATCGTAACAGGTAAACCCCGTTTGGGATCGTCCATGCTTGATTCTGTATTAGAAGTAGCGATTGAAGTCATAGCAAACTTACCTGAACAAAATATTATGTCTTTTAGTTTATCGTATCCTATTGCTTAAAGTGGGGGAATTTCAGCGTTTTTTTAAGTTTTCCGTCCGATCTCCCCCGTAACTGGGTATTCGCGGAGTGGCTTTGGTGTCGATCCGAACCTCAACCCCCCGACAATTAATTATTACACAAGTTGGCGTCTAATCCATTGACGAAATTCTCGCACCAAGATTAAATAATCCATTGTTTCTGCTTGCGTGAGAAAGGTTGTAATTTCATTCAAGGGTAAATTGGGAAAAAATAAACTTTGGTTGGTTGAAATATATTCGGCTTGATTTTGAAGTTGTTTGATGAGGAAAGTTTCTCTATTATAAATCCAAACTTCAGGAACCCCAAGTTCAGCATAAATTTTTAAACGAGTATCGGAACTGCTGGTGATGTCAATTTCAACGACTAAATCTGGAGGCGGATCTTAAACAAAATTCAATCTTTTTTTACCTTTAACTTGTTCAATATTGCGAATATAAAAACATTTATCTGGTTCTGCACCTGTATTTTCAGCTTGTTTAAATGTTGTTGAACCAAGCGGATAAATACTAACCTGTAATTCTTCGGCTAAAGTTTCGATAAAACGTCCCATAACTTCTTTATAAAATTCATGTTCTGGAGAAGGAACCCTAATTTCTAATTGTCCTTGATAATAAGTCAACCGCAAACGTCTTTGTTGGCTGATATCTTTGAGTAAATGTTCGTAGGTTTCCCATCGAATATCGAACAGTTTAATCGAGTCCAAAGCTAACGTTAAATCCTGAGTGTTCATTGTAAGGTTAACTTCCTATCTAGATAAACTTTTCTCAAACTCACCTTGTCGGGTGGGTGACAACCGAGAATTTTATTTTCATAAATCGGGTTTTTTCTGTCACCCACCCTACCGTTCAAAAACCCGGTTTCTTGAAGAATACACATGATTGATTTGAGAAAGCCGTAGAACAAACCGGGTTTTTATTGGTCTTAGCTTTTTCAAAAACCCCGTTTCGCAAGAGTTACCGGGTTTTTATTGGTTTTAGAAAATCACGGTAAGCAGTTGATCGACAACGTGCTTCCAGGTGAAATTATTGGCGACAAATGGGGGTAAATTCTGATAAGCTTGATTTCGGAAACTGGAATTTTCAATCATCGCCTCCATCAACTCAATTAAATGTTGGGTATTGGGTTCGAGATAGAATTTAATATCCCCATTTTTTTCGGTCATCATTTTCAGTTTACTCTCAATTTTCCAAACAAACTCCGGGTGAACAAAATCATCCGTTGAACCGCCATCGGTACAAATAACAGGTAAACCACAAGCCATCGCTTCCAACACCGGAAGATTAAAACCCTCCGCAGAATAAGGCGAAATATAAGCATCAGCAGCTTGAAAAAGTTCCGCCATTTCTAACGCCGATAAACTCTCGCCAATATAATACATTCGCGATTTTATCCGCTCTATTTCTGTTTCTGTTAAGATATCCTTACTCGCTTTTTGAATGGATTCTTTAGACGGAAAAATCGCATCTCTCCCCTTGAGAACTAAGCGAATATTGGAATACTTTTCTGTCAAAATTGCAAAAGCTTTCAATAACCGATCAATCCCTTGGCGTTCATTCCACATCACCCCGATATTGAGAAACACAAAAGCATTATTCCATCCCAATCTTTGGCGCAAAGCTTGACGTTTATCCGGTTTTAAGGGATAATAAATATTGGGTTCAAACCCCAACGGAATTACAACAACCCGTTCCGGATCGGCGCCGCTATTGAGAAATCCTTGTTTTGACCAGTGGGAAGCGGTAATAATAATCGTGTCAGAATTTAGATGTGCTTCTCGGAAAGAAGACACTTTCATTCCTCTTAAAATAGATTGGGGAACGCCACCCCATTCGGTACAAGCAAACATCAAGGTTTTTTGACTGCGAGAATTGGCTAAATTAAACGGACAATGGACTCGTAATGTCACATCTGTGGTGTGATTTTCTATTGCAATGGGAATCCGTTTTAACTGTTGTTCCGCTTCGGGAGAAAGCAACCCCTCAACCGCTTTCCAACTGTCGCTAACATAAGCCATATCTTGATGGAAAAGTTGAATATTTTCTCGTTGATGAAGTTCGAGAGTTAGATAACTATTAATTAACCCATAGGAATGGGGAATAAACCGCCAACCTTCAACCAACAAACTCAACTTTTTCGTTGAAATTGGAGAAAAGTTATCGCTTAAATGAATCGGTAAACTTTTCTCAGTTTTAAAGACGCTTAAAAGTTTGTCTACCGTATGTTTCCAAGTATAATTTTCTCGAACAAATTTGGGTAAACTTTGACTGGCTTCCTGACGAATTTCGGGTTGTTCAATTACCTTTTCCATCAACTCAACCAAATGTTCCCAGTCGGGATGGAGGAAAAAATGAAGCCGTTGGTTAATAATGCGACTTCTATATTTACTGTCAATTTTCAAGCTAAAATCAGGGTGAACAAAATCATCCGTCGCACCGCCATTTGTAGAAATGATCGGTAAACCACAAGCCATTGCTTCTAAAGCCGATAAATGAAAACCCGAAGCCACATAAGGACAAACATAAGCATCAGCAGCTTGGTAAAGTTGCGCCATTTGTTGAAAAGAAAACGTCTCCCCAATATAGGCAATATTAGGTTTTATTTTGGCGACTTCTGCATCGCTGAGAATACTTTTACTCGCCGTTAAAACCGACTCTTTAGACGGATACAAAGCCTCACATCCTTTTAAAACTAACCGGACATGGGGATAACGTTCGACAAGAGAAACAAAGGCTTTTAACAAGGGTCGAATGCCATTTCTATCTTCTAATGGGCTAACATTCAAAAAGATAAAATAGTCATCCCAAGCCAATTTTTTTCTTAGGGTTTTTCGTTCACTCGGCGTTAACGGTTGATAAAGGTTTGGGTCAACTCCCCAAGGAACAACGGTAATTTTATCCGCTTCTATTCCGCTACGAAGCAATCCTAACTTCGACCAGTGAGAAGGCGTAATTATTCTAAAATTAGAATTTAAAATAATCGGACTTCCCAAAGGTTTTTTCAGGAAAATTTTATCCAAACCAACGCCCCATTCCGCCATTGCAAAAACAACCGTCTGAGAAGCTTGAGAAGGGTTTAAATTTAACGGTTCAGCCATTCTCAACGTTACATCTGCTGAAGGAGAAACCGCTTCATTAAGTTGAGGTGAGGAGTCAAATAAATTCTGAACCGCCTGCCAATTTGAGTTAGAATAAGGTAAATCTTGAAAAGAGAGTTGAAGTTCCGGTCGCCGCATCATTTCCTCAAGTTTAAAGTGATTTGCGATCGCCACAGAATGGGGAATAAAACGCCAGCCTTCAAGATGAATTCGCATAATTAAATTTTCTCAGAATTTGTCAAAACCGATCAACTAGAGTTAGCCTGAATGATTACAAATAGCAATCCTTGATTTAGGGTTTGACTCTACTCTTGTTTAAAAAATCAGATGAAGAGACAAACCGGGAGTCAATCGAGATCAAGTTTGAGTTTAACCTTGAAAGGGGAATCCGATCTCGCTAGAATTAAAGTTTTGATTGAAATCCTTTGAACTCTCGCACCCTGAAAAAACAATCAATAGCGCGTTTAAACCCCTAAAAACTATGGTAAAATAACTCAAGAATTGATGGGTGTTGATTGTCCCAGTTAACCCCATTCAAACGTCCTCAAATCTATCATCATGTTATCCGGCTTCTTCCGACTCCCAATCCTCGGGGAATCATTAACAAACCTACAAACAGTTGGCAAACAAACCCCTTCAATCCCTGTGAATTGAAAAACTCTGTAATCAATCCTTGAGACTCGACCCATGAGTGATGATGAACGTCCATTAATTTCAGATCGTCGCATTACCCTATCACTATCTAACATCGTGCTAGTGCTATTAGCGGTATTGGCTTTAGTGCTGCTTTGGCAGCTTCAAAGTTTAATTGTACTGCTAATGATCTCGGTCGTTCTCGCCGCTTCAATTGTACCCCTAGTAGACTGGGCTGAAGCGAAAAAAGTCCCCCGTTGGTTAGCCGTCATTTTAGTTTATTTAACCCTAATTGCCGGATTAACCGGATTTGGTTTAGTGGTTGGCCCCCGCGTCTTCGACCAAATCAGCCTATTAGTGCGTCAACTCCCCCTATTTTCCGAACGAATTGTTGATATTGCCAGCGCTTTAGCCAGTCGCCTCGGCGAAGACACCCCCGCATTAATCGAAGATCTGATCGATACCCAATCTGTAACCAACTGGGTAATTCGTTCGAGTCAACAACTCCTACTGCGCTCTTATAGCATTACACGGGGCATCGTTGGGGGCGTTTTCAGCCTAATTATTGCCCTGTTCCTCTCCGGGTACATGGTCGCCGATAGCAAAACCCTCATCAAAAGCATAGTGCAGCTATTTCCCTACCCCTGGAACGAACGCCTCGAAGCCCAAGTCGGCCAAGTCAGCCGTCGCATGGGGGGATATATTCGCGGACGCCTGCTTGTTTCTGGAATTTTAGGCGTTGCCACCACAATGGGGTTAGGATTTTTAGGACTGCCCGAATTTGCACTCGGTTTAGGTGCAATTGCAGGCGTCACCAACCTCATCCCCTTTCTCGGGCCAATTCTCGGGGCAATACCCGCCCTCATTGTCGCCCTCGCCAAAGGAGGATTTCTCTTTTTCTGGGTGTTGCTATTGTACGTGATCGTTCAGAACGTCGAAACCTACGTTCTCGATCCCCTATTAGTCGGAACAACCGTCGGAGTGCATCCTTTGTTCCAACTGTTGTCGGTCTTGGGGGGCGTACAAGTGTTAGGAATCCTGGGTGCTTTAATTGTTCCCCCTTGGTTTGCAGGAGTCGCCGCCCTCGTCGAAAACCTCTACTTAAAACCCAAAGAAGAACAAGAAAAACTCAAAAAAGCTCAACAAGCAAAGGCATTAACCCTCACCCCCGAAAGACGCGGATAATTCACCTCGTACCCGTGCCTAAAAACTGCAATCTTGAAACCCATGAAATTGGAAACCTTTTTCTGGCATCCTCAAAACGGATGGTCAGTTCAAACCCTTCCAGCCCTCGACTCAGAACGCACCTTAGTGTTAGTCTTTGGTGCGTCAGAATTGATCGACAATCCTCATCCCATCGAATACCTGAAACAAACCTATCCCCAATCTCACTTCATCGGCTGTTCAACCGCAGGAGAAATCTTTGATAACTGTCTATTCGATCGCACCCTCTCGGTGGCTGTGGTGCAGTTTGAACAGACTCAACTGAATAGCGCCTGTTGTCTACTGGATCTCAACCCCGATATTCCCAGTGCAGAATTCTATCATGCAGGCCGAACCCTCGCCAAAAAACTCAATTCAAACGACTTGCGAGGCCTATTCATTCTCGCTGATGGACTCTTGGTCAATGGTAGCGAACTCATTCGCGGCTTGAATTCTATCATTAACCCCCGTTCTCAAAGCGCTCCTCACCTGACCATTACCGGAGGATTAGCCGCAGACAACCACAAGTTTGAGCAAACCTGGGTCCTCGCCGAAGGTGTTCCTCGCACTGGGGCGGTGGCGGCGGTGGGGTTTTATGGAGAACAAATCCAAATTGGCTTTGGTTGTCAGAGTGGATGGACGATTTTTGGCCCCGAACGTCGGGTCACTCGCTCCAAGCAGAATATTCTCTACGAACTCGATGGTAAACCCGCCCTGCAACTGTATAAAGAATATTTGGGCGTACAGGCGCGAGATTTGCCCACAACGGCTTTATTTTTTCCTTTGGCGGTTCATACCCCATCGATCCGCAAAGCCATCGTTAGAACCCTTGTTAGCCTCGATGAGGATACCCAGTCGATGCGCTTTAGCGGTAATATTCCCCAAGGAGCGCTGACTCAATTAATGCGGGGAAATTATGAACGACTCGTCGATGGGGCTTTGGCTGCGGCTTTAGTCAGTCGTCACAGTATTCAACGCCAGATCCACCAATGGGATGAAAAACGCTGCAATGGTTCTAGCCCTTCTCCGAACCAACCCACACTGGCGATCGCGATCAGTGGTTCGGGGCGTAGACTGGTTTTAGGAGAGCGAACAGAAGAAGAACTAGAAGTTACACTGGAAGAGTTACCCGCCCAAACCCAACAAATTGGCTTTTATTCCTACGGTGAATTTGCTCCCTATGGGCTGGAAACTATCTGTCAACTGCATAATCAAACGATGACTTTAACCATTATTCGAGAAAATCTAAACAACAGCCCGTAAACGGTTGTCAATTCTCAATTCCAGCTTACTGCTGATTGTTCACTCCCAATCCCCCAATAAAATAAATAAATCTTCTGACACCGCTGCGGTGTCACCACATTCCGCTCAATTTGACCAGGGCTTCGCTCTTAAGGCAGAGGGCAGAGGGCAGAGGGCAGAAGGGAATCAGTTACTTCTTCCTTCTTCATGCATGGATACAAGCCTCTCCTTTTAAGGAGAAAGGGGTTTGGTGGAGGT
>JAYKHV010000023.1:0-17007 GCA_035285085.1 Lyngbya sp.
ACGGGGGTTGTTACCTTTGTTCCCGTACCCGGGTTTAGTGGAACATCAACCATTAATTACACCGTCACCGATAACAACGGAACCCCTTCAGCCCCCGCAGCGATTAACGTTACCGTTAATCCCCCTGTTAATCAACCTCCAGATGCAGTTGATGACATTAGTACAACTCCATTCCAAACCCCTGTTACCCTGAACGTTCTCGCTAATGATACCGACCCGGAAGGTAATCCGTTAACTATTGCTGATATCCAACAAGAGACGACCAATGGCGGTACTGTCACGATTGTAAACGGTCAGTTAGAGTACACACCCGCTGCGGGTTTTAGCGGAAACGATACCTTTACCTATACTATTAGCGATGGCTCCCTAACCGATACCGCCACCGTTACCGTTACGGTTGAACCCCGTCCTAACACGAATCCTGATGCGGTTGATGATAGTCGCACAACTCGTCTCAATACCGCCGTTGCGGTCAATGTTCTCGCCAATGATACTGACCCGGAAAATGATCCGTTAGCAATTGCAGAATTTGATCAAACTTCAGCCAACGGGGGAACCATTACTCCTTCAGAGGATGGTCAAGCCTTAGTCTATACACCCGCTCCGGGATTTGTGGGGACTGACACTTTTACTTATACAATTAATGATGGGAATGGCGGTACTGACATTGCCACTGTCACCATTAACGTTAGCGATCAAGCTCCCAATGCGGTCAACGATACGGCGACAACACCAGCCAATACAAACGTTAGTATCAATGTACTCGGCAATGATAGCGACCCGGACAACGATCCGTTAGAAATTACCAACTTCGATCAAACTTCAGCCAACGGGGGAACCATTGCGCGTTCGGATGATGGTCAGTTAATTTATACACCGCCTGCGGGTTTTACCGGAAACGATACCTTTACCTACACCATTAGCGATGGTGTCGAAAGCGATACCGCCACCGTTACCGTTACCGTTGAACCCCCTGCAAACACCAATCCCGATGCGGTTGATGACGAACGCACAACCCGTTCTAACACCGCAATTACCATCAATGTTCTCGGTAATGATAGCGACCCAGATGGTAATCCGCTAACCATCGCCGATATCCAACAACAGACTGACAATGGCGGTACCGTTACTCTTTCTCAGGGTGGTCGGGCATTAGTTTATACACCGCCTGCGGGTTTTTCTGGTAATGATACCTTTACTTATACCATCAGTGATGGTCAGGGCGGTACGGATACGGCGACAGTCACCATTAACGTTGAAAGCGATCAAGCCTTGATCGCCGCCAATGACTTCGCCACCACCGACCAAAACACCAATGTCACGATCAATGTTCTCGCCAATGACGTTGACCCCGAAAACCAGCCGTTAGCAATTACCACCTTTGACCAAAATTCAGCCAACGGCGGAACCATTACTCCCTCTCCCAATGGTGAAGCGTTAGTTTATACACCGGCTGAGGGTTTCTTTGGAACAGATACCTTTACCTACGCAGCAACAGACGGGACAAATACCGATACGGCGACCGTTACCGTTACCGTTAACCCGCCAACCAACACCGAACCCGCAGCTATTGATGACGAGCGCCGGACTGACCCCAACACCGCCGTTACTGTCAACGTTCTCACCAATGATACTGACCCCGATGGTGATCCGTTAAATATCGAGAGTTTTGATGAAATCACCGCCAACGGCGGAACGGTGGCTCTTTCTCAAGATAATCAGGGATTAGTTTATACACCGGCTCAGGGTTTTGTGGGGACGGACACCTTTACTTACGTGATTAATGATGGTAAAGGCGGTACTGATATTGCCACTGTCACCATTAACGTCGGCGATCGAGGACTACGACCGGAAGCGGTTGATGACAGTGGGACGACCCCACAAGATACAGCAGTCGGTATTAATGTTCTGGCTAATGATCTTGACCCAGAAAATGATCCGTTAAATATTGAGAATTTTGATGAAATCTCCGCCAACGGAGGAACAATTGCTGCTTCTCAAGACGGTCAATCCTTAGTTTATACCCCCGCTTCCGGTTTTATCGGAATTGACACCTTTACCTATCAGGTGAGTGACGGGACGAATACCGATCTGGCTACTGTTACCGTTACCGTTGAACCCGCCAACCCCGAGAACCAACCGCCTACAGCCACCGACGAAAACGTTAACACACCCTTTGAAACACCTGTTACCTTCAATCTGGCGGATAATGTCAATGATCCCGATGGAAACCTTGACCTCAATACCATAGACCTCGATCCGACAACGCCAGCAATTGATCGCCAGGTGACATTACCCCAAGGAACATTGAGCGTTAATAATCAAGGTGAAGTTACTTTTACACCCATTGACGGTTTTAGCGGTTCTGTAACTATTCCTTATACTGTGGCTGATGAGTTGGGCGCGACTTCCGAACCTGCCAATATTTCTGTTACCGTTAGTCCGGACTCCAACCAACCGCCGACCGCAGAGAATGTACAACGTTCATCCATTCTCAACAATAGCGCTCCGATTCCTCTACCTTTGTCTGCGGCGAACTTTGGCGACCCCGATGGCACCGTAGAACTGATTAATTTGACATTACCCAACCCCGGACAAGGTACTCTATTCTTTGATGGTGTAGCGGTGACTGACCCGGCTGGGGTTCAACGGTTAACCCCAGATCAACTCGATAACCTGACATTCGCGCCTAATAGTCAGTTTGTCGGTAATGCCACCTTTACTTATACGGTGACAGATGATGACGGCGCAAACTCCAATGTTGCTAATATCACCATTCCGGTCATTGCCGTCTCTATTCCAACGAACCCCGGAGGAGGAGGCGACCCCTCTCTACCCCCTCCCAACTTACCGCCCGAAGCCCAGAATGAAACGGCGACTATTCCCAATGACGGAACTCGTTCTCCCATTCCTCCGTTAACCGCAATTGACCCCGATGGTACGGTGAGTTTCTACACCATCACCCAATTACCGCCTAATGGCACCCTGTTCCTGAATGGCGAAGAAGTCACAGGCCTCGATCAAGTTCAACGTCTAACCCCCGAACAAGCCGGACAACTGACCTTTGAACCGGAACCGAATTTTACCGGTGATGTCAGCTTCACTTATACCGCCACTGATAATGACGGAGCGGTTTCTAATGGGGCGCTTGTCCGACTCACTGTAGAAGATGACGATTCCATTCCTCGGGGTGAACCCATTGATGATGGCGGTTGTGACTGTCCTCCCCTACCTGACTTTGGCGCTGTTCCTCTACCCGAACGTTTAGGTTTGACTCCCACTGTGTTTAATGCTCTCAGTCCAATTACGGGTAGTGGTATCTTGGCCGCTTCGGTTGGAAATGACACGGTACTTGCCTCTGCTGGAAATACCACCGTTGAAGCCTTTGAGGGTAATGATACGGTTGTGGGTAGCGCTGACGATGATCTCCTATTTGGGGATGATGGCAACGATTCTCTGCTGGGATCAGACGGTAGCGACACAATCATCAGCAGTAACGGCAGTCAAGACTTGGCCGCCGCCGCTAACTTGGAGAACAATGACTTTGTTTATGGTCATCAAAGTAATGATTTACTGCAAGGTGGTCCGGGCGAAGACATGATGTATGGCGGTAAACAAGACGACTTCACCTATGCTGGCCAGAGTAATGATATGGTTTTCGGCGATGAAGGTAGTGACACCCTCTACGGCGATGAAGGCAATGATACCTTGATCGGCGATACCGCTGATGAAAACGATGTCGAAGCTGAACGGGGTTTGGCGGGGATGATTGATTTCATGTGGGGCGGTGCAGGCGATGATTCGTTGAATGGCGGTCGCAGTAATGATACCCTCAGTGGTGGGGTTGGTAATGATACCGTTCGGGGCGGGAAGGAAGATGATCTCGTCTACGGTGAAGCCGGTTCGGACCTGATGTACGGGGATTTGGGCAATGACCAACTCTGCGGTAATGAGGGTAACGATACGATCTATGGTGATATTAATGACAACGAAACCATCAGTACACTTGCCGGACGAGATACCATCTGTGGCGGTAGCGGCAATGATATCTTATTTGGGAATGAAGACCAAGATCGCCTCTGTGGGGGAGAAGATAGTGATACCCTTTATGGTGGCTTGGGCGAAGATACTTTAGCCGGTGAACTCGGAGATGATTGGTTATTTGGCGATCAAGGGAATGACTTGATTTCTGGGGGAAGTGGTAGCGATCGCTTTGTTCTGTTCTCGGATACGGGTACGGACACCATCCAAGATTTCCAACTGGGTATTGATTTTATTGCCTTAGGTGGCGGTTTAACCTTTGATGTTCTCAGTTTCTCTCAAAGTGAAGATGGAACCTCGTCCGTTATCAGCCTTGACGGTCAACAGTTGGCAATTCTTAATGATATACAGGTTAGCGCTTTGACCGAAGATAGCTTTACTACTTTCGGCGGCTAGTATTTCATCTAAAAACCCGGTAACTAACCGCGAAACCGGGTTTTTGAACGTCCAAAAAACTCATCAAAAATTAAGCGATCGCGAATTGGCAAAAGTGCGATCGCGTTCTGTTTTTTATTCGGTTTTAAGCTAACTGACTTGACTTATTCGCCGCCTTGAAGTTTGAGTAACAGGAAACCGCCTGCTAAACCAACTAAAACGATAGAAAAGCACAAGACTGCAACATAAGTGATTTCACCAGCCATAGATTTTGATGTCTCCTCGATGTTATCATTTTTAAATCTAGTATTTAATGTTCCCTCGGTCAAGCTTTTTTCCTCAACTGCGGGGACTCTCGTTAAACTTTGATGGCAGATCCCTCGATGTTTGCAACTTTCTCGACTATCGCTTTACCAATTTCTAAGGAAGCAGTAGCCGCCGGAGAGGGAGCGTTACAAACGTGCAGGGCGTTACGTCCTTCTACGATTAAGAAATCATCCACCAATTTGCCATCATTTTTCAAAGCCTGCGCCCTTACTCCCGCATGAGTTGGAATTAAATCTTCAGACTGAACTTCGGGAATTAAACGTTGTAAACTCCGCACAAATGCGGCTTTACTAAAAGAGCGAATTATTTCTTCTATTCCATCTTTGGCGTGTTTGGCGGCGAGTTTCCAAAACCCCGGATAAGTCAAGGTATCAACAGTATCTAAAAAGTCAAAATCAGTTTTTTTGTAGCCTTCTCGTTTTAAACTTAAAACGGCGTTAGGCCCCGCATGAACACTGCCATCAATCATTCGGGTAAAATGAACGCCTAAGAAGGGAAAATTGGGGTTGGGAACGGGATAAATTAGGGTTTTGACTAAATAGCGTTTTTCGGGAATTAGTTCATAATATTCGCCTCGGAAGGGAACAATTTTGGCTTCCGGTTTCATTCCACCTAACTGAGTGATTCTGTCGCTATATAATCCCGCACAGTTAATCACAAATTGGGTTTTAAATTCGCCTTGATTGGTTTCAATAATTGCACCGTCTGAGGTGGTTTTAATGTTCTCTACTTTGGTCGAGAGTTGGAGTTTTCCGCCTTTTTGGGCAATCAATTCTGCGTATTTTTGGGCAACTTGGGTATAGTTCACAATTCCCGTTGAATTGACTTTAATTCCCGCCAAACACCGCACATAGGGTTCAACTTCTTTGACCTGTTCTGCGGTGATTTTTTGAATGTCAATCCCATTTTCTAAACCCCGCTGATAAAGATTTTCTAATAAAGGTAATTCTTCCGGTTCTGTGGCAACAATTACTTTCCCACAAACATCGTAATCAATGCCATATTTTTGGCAAAATTCCACCATCGAACGACAGCCTTCTCGACAGAGTTTTGCTTTTAAACTTCCCGGTTTATAATAAATCCCTGAATGAATCACACCGCTATTGTTTCCCGTTTGGTGAGGCGCAAAACGGTTTTCTTTTTCTAAAAGCAGAATTTTCGCCTCCGGATAACGTTGACCTAGCGCCATACCCGTTGACAAACCAACGATTCCGCCTCCAATAATTGCAAAGTCAAACATAAAACTTTACACCGAACCTTTAATTTTAGTGCTGTAAAATTGATTTTACAATTGAATCCTTATTTTCACAAGTCATTTCTGTAAAGATTAATTGATTGCCTGTAAACTTCATGTAAATTATAATAAGAGAGGAGGAAATTGTCAATTGTTATTAATCAAATCTAAATCTCATGGGGTTTAATCGAATTCGAGTTGCCAAGGATAAAGCAGATTTTGTTAAAGCCTTAACCGAATCTGAAGGGAAAACAGGGCCATTTCAAACTTATGCGGATGTGATGGTCTTTGCAGCAGCCTTGGGAATGCGCCGCAAAAAACGAGTTCCTCTAGAAGCCGTTTCTAAGCGAGAACCGTCTCCCATTTCTTTAGAAGTTTTCATTTCTCGGGGCTATGATTTAGTCATTAAACTCCTAGCTTTTTTAGAAGAAGATGATCCTCAGATTCTTTCTCCTTTTGATGCAGATTCCGAAGAAAAACGGGCGGCAATTTTT
The DNA here is from genome assembly GCA_035285085.1 of Lyngbya sp. GTDB lineage: Bacteria > Cyanobacteriota > Cyanobacteriia > Cyanobacteriales > Microcoleaceae > Capilliphycus. The sequence continues at coordinate 6,472 of JAYKHV010000023.1, forward strand.
GAAGAATATGCCAATGGGGGTTTAGAAGTTTTGCGAGAAGAATGTCGCGGGGCGGTAGATTATTCAGATCGATTATTATTACTGTTGATGTCGGAACGAGATCGCGATTGTCAATTAGAAGAAGAGCAAGAATTTGATTTAACTCGATTTTTGAATTAAAATTTTAACAAGAAGTTTTAAATTCATGCTTTTCTATGCCCAAATTGAAATACAGTCTTATGGGTGAAGTGCGTTTCTAATTAAAAATACCTTTTTGTTAATAAAAATCCTCTTGATCTCCCTACCTCCGGTCCTCCGGTCCTCCCCACCAATCAAGTTTTAGGGCTAGAATGAAACGGCCCTGCTAATAGAAGGGGTTCGTTGGATGATTTCTGAGTGAGAATTAGTTCCCTTAAACCTTCGTACTTTCTCTCCTAACGACTTGCTCATTTCAAACCTAAAAATTTAACCACTGAGCAAGCATTTGAGGAAAAGGTAACAGAATAACCAACAATAAACCCAACGTCAGCAAACCGATAAAATCTCGAAGATTATCCAATTCGCTAACATCATTTAACGCGGGTTCATCGTTGAGCGGTAAGAAAAACAGCAGAATCGCTAAGATTAAAAACTCCCGACGGGTGAAGGCTAAAATGAGAATTAAGAAGCGAGAAATTTGACCAATTGCCATACTGGTCCGTTGACCCATCATCGCATGAACCATGTGACCGCCATCAAGTTGACCAATGGGTAAAAGATTAAACGCCGTGACAATTAAACCCAGATAACCGGCGATCGCCACCGGATGAAGATCGATCGCATGAGTGGCGGTTAATTCGGCTCCCAAGGTGAATTTACTCAACAGCGTTAACAACAGCGAAAAACTCGGATCGATCGCATGAAAATCTAAAATACCCACGCCCTCGGGGGGAATCGGAACCACGCTAGAATGAGCCAAACCCCAAATTAAGATGGGTAAAGTGGCGATAAATCCCGCCCAGGGGCCGGCTATACTGACATCAAATAAAGCTTTGCGGTTGGGAAGCGGCGATCGCATTTGGATAAACGCGCCAAAAGTGCCGAGGAAAAACGGCACGGGCATAAAATAAGGTAAAGTGGTACGAATCCCATAACAGCGAGCCGCCAGATAATGAGCCGATTCGTGAATCCCCAAAATTGCCATCAAAGCCAAAGCATAGGGTAATCCTTGCAGCAACCAACTCGGGTCGGATTGCCAAATTTCGGGAGATACATCGGTCATTCCCACCCCCGCTAACGTCGTGGTAAATAAAGTAATCACCAACAACGCCAAAGCCAGAACCGGCCGATTTAAAGGGTCATGGCGAGTGATGTTTTTGGGTTTTTCGATGTAGGGATTGGGAACCAAAGCAAAGAACGGCTTATCGTTGAAATCGGTTTGAAAGACGACAATAAAGCGATCGCCAAATTGGGCCTGAATTTTATCTCGAATCGTTTGATAGACGACCTCGGGGTTAGAACGAATCTGACCCCGACAGATGACCGCTTGGGGTCGATGTTCGAGTTTCTGTAGGGGAAAAATCGACCAAGGGAAACATTCCCGGAGTTGGCTTTCCTCAGCCGGTGTAATCACTCGGGGAGGTGGTTGTTTGGGTGTCGGTTCAGAAGTCATTGTTGGGGTAGATGTTGTAGACGAATCCGTTTGAGGGGGGTTTTGGCGTCCGAGTTGAACAAGCAACCAGTAAACACAAGGACAAACAATAAAGGGGATGATGATTAATTCTGGGGGAATGGGTTTCTGTTCACCATAGACAAGCTGCCAGGTACTCCAAATCAACGCCGGGGTCATCATCACCAGCCACAAAATCCAAATCGGTGTACGGGTAATGCGAGCGACACCTCGTCGCAAAATCCAGTACGTTATTAACCCTAATAGGAGCAACCACAACCAAAGAAGCATGATCTAATTTTACTGCGACTAATTACCGAGTGGCTTGTCTGAAAAACGGATGAGGGAGGCTGAAGTTCGGTCGAGCTTCTGTAGGACGCATAAATCTTTGAGTCTCACCGCTCGCGTTAATCCGTTAAATCCTGATCCTATCTGTTTTTAGTAAGCACATCTGATCGGTTGGATAGAACGAAGTTAAACCGAACAATTCTCAGAGAATGTTGGGTCTGACGAGCTGCGACACCAACCTACATCATCGATCATTTTTAAGGTACATACACCACTAATCTAAAATCAACAACTAAAATGAATGGAAACAGATACAAGGCCCCGAGATATAATCCATCAGTTGATTATTCTAGCGATTGATGACGATTTCCTGTTTCTAGATTAACGTGTTGAGCGCCAGATGCTTTCACTCTGTCTTCGAGACCAACGGTTAAACCCGTAATTTTACTCAAACCTGCAAACATTTCTATGGTAGAATCCCGACCCGTTTCTAAACCCCCACAGCCTGTATTGGAAAATATTTGGGCTTTTTCTCCCAACCGAGAGACCTTGGGGGGAACCGCCTACTTCATCAAAATTGAAAATCAGACCAATATCTTAATCGATACTCCCGCTTGGGATGAGGTTAACCGGAATTTTATCTCTCAACAGGGGGGACTGGCTTGGTTAGTGATTACCCATCGCGGAAATCTGGGTAAAGCCAAGGAAATTCAGCAAGCCACAGACTGTCATCTCCTCATCCAAGAACAAGTTGCTTATCTGATCCCCGAAGCAACGGTTACTTCCTTTCAATACGAATTTACTCTCACTCCTCACTGCCAAATGATTTGGACTCCCGGCCATTGTCCCGGTTCGTCCTGTTTCTACTCTAGCTCGAATGGGGGCATCTTGTTTAGTGGGCGTCATTTGTTACCCAATCTTCAGGGTTTACCTGTTCCCTTACGCACGCCGAAAACTTTTCATTGGCCCCGACAAATTCAGAGTGTTAAACGGTTAATTGAGCGATTTTCTCCCGATACGCTACAATTTCTCTGTCCCGGTGCCAATACCGGAGCCTTACGCGGTAAACGGGTAATTGACCAAGCTTACGACAAATTGGCAAGTTTGGACTTGGAGAAGATAGGGAACGGGGAACAGGCAACAGGCAACAGGCAATAGGCAATTATCAGTCACCAGTCACCATATGCGGGAAAGCCTGTCGCTCCACTTGGGGAGACCCCAAGACCGCGCGGGCTGCGCCAGTCACCAGTCACCAGTGAATACCGGACAGGGAACAGTTTTGTAGGGGCGGGTTCGGTCAAAAACCTGTATTTCCCCTCAATTATCTATGTAAACCCGCCCCGGCACCCAACACCCAACTCCCGACTCCCAACTCCCAACTCCCGACTCCCTATCTTCTATTAAGATTTATCAAAATCATTTCTCTCGTTCACTGTGACCAACATAACTTGGTAAAATGCAGTTTGTAAGTAAGCGCGATCGCACGATTAAATAAATTCCTCTAGATTAAATTTGTCAGAAATCTCATTAAACCCCATGACCTCAACAACTGCCTATCCTAACGCTTCAGATATTTCAAGCGATGACTACGTGATTATTGGTTTAGCAACCTGCTTCATCAAAGAAGAAGGGGAAGTTCATCAAGTCGAAATTATTGAACCCATTCCTTCTGCCGCCCTCGAAGCTTTACTCAAAGGAATTCCGACTTCTTATCAAAAAGCTTGTGCAACAACGGTGGGAGCGGTTCTTACGGGCGATACCGTACAAATTCCGGCTGAGTTTCCGCCCGAAGTTCAGTTAGCTGATGAGTTTAGCGAACGGGTTTTTTCTGCCGCCCGGACTTATAAAAGTCGTCCAAATGCTCAATCTCATATCCCTTTAGGGACGGTTTTTCAAGAGTTTAATTACTCCTTAGAACGGAAACGGATTTTAAATTCTGAGCGAATTGTTAGCACAGAAGATAACGTTAAACAACACAGTTATACCCATCAAGTGCTTTAATATTGTTTGTTGAATCGGTCGGGTGCATCAAACAATTATCCTTGTGAAATTGAATCCAGATGGGGGTGATTTGATGCGCCCGACTACTAGATGATGTATTTGTTGTGATGCGCCCATCCTCAAACAAAAATCAATTTAGAATGCAGATTGTTAACAAGTCTGCCTTAGTTCGTTTAGCGATACTTTTCGCTGTATTGCTGATTTTAGGGGCTTGGGCAGGGTTGACAATGTTTTGGATGCCCGAACACAGTTATAATGGCAAACTTCAACCTTTACAAAACGAAGAAATTGCACTTCAAACCTCACTCAAACGAGATATTCAAAAGATAGCAGATGAGATTGGGGTGCGAAATGTAAGTCAATATGAGAACCTGAATGCAGCAAAAACGTTTTTGGAGACTGCTTTAACTGAAGCAGGTTACGAAGTAGAGCTACAGGAATATCAGATTAATAATAAATCATATTATAATCTAGAAGTTGAACGATTGGGAACCGAAAAGCCTAATGAAATTGTGCTGATTGGGGGTCATTACGATTCAGCTTTTACCAGTCCTGGGGCTAATGATAATGGCACGGGTGCCGTCGCTACGCTAGAACTCGCACGAATCTTTGCCCAGAAATCTACCAAGCGCACGGTTCGTTTTGTTGAATTTACGAATGAAGAACCGCCTTTTTTCTGGACAGAAGATATGGGAAGTTTAGTCTATGCCCAGCGTTCGCGTCAGAATCAAGAAAATATTGTGGCGATGTTAAGCTTGGAAACAATCGGGTATTTTTCTGACACGGTAGGAAGTCAAAAATACCCTTTCCCCATTAATTTATTCTATCCCAATCAAGGCAATTTTATTGCATTTATTGGCAATCTCAACTCGGGAAGTTTAGTTCGACAAGCTATTAAATCCTTTCGTCGTCATGCTCAATTTCCTTCAGAAGGTGTTTCTTTACCGAGTGGGATTCCGGGCGTCGGTTGGTCGGATCAGTGGGCTTTTTGGGAACAGGGATATCAAGGAATTATGATTACAGATACCGCTCCTTATCGTTACCCTTATTACCACACAGAAGAAGATACTCCTGATCAAATCGACTTCGATAAGCTAACAAGAGTGGTCGCTGGATTGGCTAAAGTAATCTCTGATTTGGCGGAGTAGTTTTGGGTGTGTTTTGAATATTCCATTTTCCCTAACTTGATATCATTTAATATTTTTTATAATGTATCTTACTATCACCTCTCTCTATCTCGCAAATTCAGGCGTTCCGCTTTTTACTCAGAGTATTTTCTATCAAGTTATTTTGCTGATTCCAATTATTTTTATTGAAGCTTTTGTCCATAGAAAAATACTCAAACTCAAGATTTATCGTTCGATATCTATTGCTTTTAGTACCAACTTTATCTCCACTTTTACCGGAGTTTTGTTGCTGTTTATTGTGGGTCAAGCTTATTGTTGTTTGCCTTTTTCTTTTCCCTTGTTACCCTTAGAACTTATCGTTACACTCATCCCGATGTTTTTCTTTTCTTTTTGGTTAGAATCAATCGTCGGCTTTATGGTGCTAAAAAAACGAGAAAAACAAATAATTCATCAATCGTTTTTAAAGGCTAATCTTTTTACTTATTTGATGCTTGAAACCTTGGCAATTACCCAACTGATTCGAGGATACTGGAATTAAAAGGCTGAGTTTATACATTTGTATTGGACTTTCCCCAAGATTGAATCGCTTGTACAATAAAATAACCAACAGGACGATTAATAGCTTGTTCAATCTTTTCAGAATTTTCGGGTGTTAAAGTCTCAATTAAACTCTGTTTTAAAACGGGGTCGCTTTCGAGTTGTTCGACAATTTCTGCTGCGGCTTTCATCTGTTCGGAAGTCGTATCAATCGGAGAATCTGTTTCAATTTCTTCGATAAACTGTTCAATCACCGAAACAATTGCCGCTAAATTTTCAGGTAAAGGTTGTGGATTTTCTTGAGGATTGACTGTTTCTGTTAAAGTCGGTTCGGAAGCCGTAAACGCCGTTAAATTTTGTTCGGAAGAGGTCGCCTGTTCAACGGTTTCAACCGATGAATTGAGAGACTTTTTCATTTTTTGAAGTTCCTCATATTCTTCCTCTCCTTTGAGAGAAACTTGAGAGATTTTTCCGAAAGATTCAGAACCGTTCTTATTCAAATCTAAAATCGTAGAATACCAACTTTGTCGGGATTGCAAAAATGCACGAATAATAGCAGTAAATTCTTCGGGGTTTAAGGTTCGATTCCAATCCGGGGGTTGACGATAGGGATTCGGATCGCTGCTCTTTTCAGACGGAAGACGCAAAAACAAATAATCACAAGTGATATTTCGCAGTTGAGTCGTTAGGGTAATTCCCCAATCTTGAATATAAGCCCCCGTTAAAGTTGCACCGTTAAGATTGGCTTGACTGAGTTTAGTTTGAATTAATTTCGCTTTCGATAAATTAGCACCCCGTAAATTGGTAGAACTCAAATTCGCCCCGACAAAACTCGCACCCGCTAAATTCGCATTTTGTAAGCTAAGTCCCCGCAAATCGTGAAAATCAAAATTCTGGTTTTGTCCTTGACCCGTTTGTAATAATTCTCGAATTTGTGCATTTTCTAAATAAGTATTTCCGCCTCGAACTTGTTCAAGCAACTTCGCCCCTCGCCAACGAGTTCGGGTGAGTTTGGCTTGCCGAAAATCAGCCCCTTTCAGGTGAGCATTGGTAAAATTAGCATCAGTTAAATCCGCCTGACGAAAACAGGTTCCTCCCGTCGCCGCCAAATTCACCGCCAAGTTGTGAATTAAAACATATTTTTTGTCACCTTGAATCCCCCGCCAGCCAATATAATCAAACCCAAATGTAACTAAAACCGAACAGGCGATCGCCACGGCACTGACCCCACCGGAAATATAACCCGCAATGGCACTGGCAATCACCCCCACCATCAACACTTTTGTCAGACTCATCACCCAAGCCAGACGTTCAGTCACGGCAAAAATCACCCCAAACGCCACCGCAGACGCAAACAGAATTGCTCCCGCAAACCCCGCTAAAACCCCCGCAATTGCCAACGTTCCCAAGAGGGTGATTACATTCGCCAGTCCAGAGATGACCCCGATAATAATGCCAACGAGGGCAATTTCAATCGTATCGATAAACGCTCCCCAACCCCGTTCAATTCCCCGACGTCCGCCAATGAAAACCAACACCAGCATCAAGGCGAGCGCCGCCCAACCCGTGTTCGCATCTTCGGGAGTTGACATATTGAAAAACAACAAGACAAAATAACCGACAAGCACCAAAGCCAGTCCTAAGAAAACCGATAACAACCACGCCGTCCCCGAGAGAATCATCACCCAAGCTTTGGGAAGTCCGGCTTTTGCCCCTCGGAACTTGACCTCTCGCAGGGTGGCGCCTTGGAAGTTCGTTCCTTGGATGTCGGCATAGCTAAAGTCTGCACCGGACAAATTTTGACCTTGAAACGATTGATAACGGAGGTTTTGACCTCGAAAGTCTCTGCGACCTTGGGCATAGAGTTGCGACACCTGGTTGCCTTTCATGGGGCTATCTCAATTTGTGAATTTGGGTGATTGTTCAAGAGGGCGATGCTCCCTTCTTCAACAACAATAGCTGATGAACTGGTATCTGTTCATTGGAGAGATCGGTTGAACTTATCTGTCGTATGTGTTACCACTAAACCAAAGTCTAGGCTGTTATCAGCAGTTATCCAGTCTGAATGTTAATCAACATTATTTGCAGCTTGTGAATTTAAAAAAGAATCATTTAAGAATCTTAATCGTAGAAGACGACTACTTGTTAGCAAAAGGAATGGCAAAGCTAATTGGACGTCTAAGTGGTTATCACGTTCGGGTGACGGACAAAATAGACGAGGTTTTTCGGCTTTGTCAGGGAGGAAAAGTCGATTTAGTGATTATGGATGTGAATCTACCCGAGGCGAATTGGGAAGAGAAAGATGTCAGTGGGGCTGATATTTCTCGCCTGCTCAAAAGGAACTCCCAAACGGCTGAGATTCCGATTATTTTAATCACCGCTTATGCTTTGGAAAGCGAGCGCCAATCTCTGCTTGATCTTTCTCAAGCCGATGAGTTATATATTAAGCCAATTACCGATTATGATCATTTGGTAAAAACCATTAATCAGCTCTGTGGACATTCAGCGTGAACTACTCTTCTGTTTGAGATTAAAGGGTTGCCGTTGGTTATCGCTGAGGGTAGAGTACACTAGAGTAGTAGCTGACATCGTGTAACACGCCGTGCTAGACGAACGTGATGATCAAGTCTCTCCCCCACGCTTAATGGAGGGGAGCATTTTCGATCTGGGTTTAGCATCAACTTTGGGAGATCTACCTCTGTATGAGTTTCAGGTCTCTGCCAGTTGTTTGGGAATGGTTGTCGCTCAAATCTTTGAGCGGTATCCTCTCGTTCCGGGAGTGATTTTGGTTGAGGAATCACCAGACGGAAATTCCCAATTTTTAGGGATGATCTCGCGGAGGCAATTGTTAGAATTTCTTCTGCGCCCTCAAGGAACGAAGCTGTTTCTGCGGAAACCTCTATACGTTCTTTACAGCTATGCCCGGACATATTCCCTGATTTTATCAGAGGATACACCGATTGTGAGTGCCGCGCAACAGGCACTCCGACGATTACCGGAACTGCGGGGCGACCCCGTTGTGGTGGAAATTGATCCCCAGTCTTCTTCCTCTGACAGTTTACCTTATCGACTGTTGGATGTTCACGAATTAAATATTGCTAACTGGCAAATTCGCGGAATTGAAACTCAAGTTCGTTATGAACGAATGCAAACTCAAATTGTACAAATTGAGAAAATGGCAAGTTTGGGGCGGTTGGTTGATGGCGTCGCCCATGAAATTTTAGATCCGGTGGGTTTTATTTGGGGAAATTTATCCCATCTGTCTAGTTATAGTGAGAATTTGATGGAGTTAATTTCGGCTTATGAAGCGCATTGTTCCCGGATTCCTGTAGAGATTCAGCAACTTAAAGATGAAATTGAGTTTGAGTATATTCAACAAGATATTCCCCAAGTTGTCAAGAGTATTCAAGCCGGAGCGGAACGGTTAAAAAAATTGGCGACCAGCTTACAAAATTTTTGCTATATTGATGAAGTTCATCCGAAACCCGCCGATATTCATACCAATTTAGAAAGTATTTTATTGCTGTTAAAAAGTCGAATCTCCAGCGATATAAGGGTGGTTAAACATTACGATCATATTCCGCCAGTGACTTGCTATATTGGTCAGCTCAATCAAGTTTTTATGAATGTTTTGATTAATGCAATTGATGCGTTGATGAGTCAGGCTTCTAGTCAAAATTGGGCGAGGAAATATGGAGGAAATCCCAGTCAAAATCCCCCCGAACAACCGACGATAGAAATTACTACAGAAGTGCGATCGCCGAAAACGAAATTGAGTTCAGAAAACACTCCCCAACGTTGGGTTTCTATTCGGATTGCGGATAATGGTCCCGGAATGTCTTTGGATGAACAACAAAAGATTATTGAATCTTTTTCGACTGAAAAACGGATTAAGAAGGAAACCAGTTTGGCGCAAAGTTATCAAATTGTTACCGCCAAACATGGGGGTCAATTCTTGATGCAATCTGAACCGGGTCTGGGTACGGAATTTGAGATTTTGTTACCTTTGGTTTGATTGGGTTTGATTGAATCAAGTCGGGTTAGAGGAGATGTTTTGATGTCCTTTGATTCTTATAATATCAAATCCGGTTGTATAATCAACGAATAACAGACACCTGACCCTTACGGGAAAGCCTGTCGCTCTCTTGCGCGAACTTGCCTTCGCGACCATTCCGCGCTCGTCGCGAAGGCAAGCGCTCCACTTGGGGGGACCCCAAGACCCAACGGGATAGCCAGTTGCTTCACGCAGGCGTTACCCCAAGACCGCACGCTCTCTCACCGCGCGGGCTGCGCCAGTTATCACCTGACCAGTGAACAGGTTTCGGTTCAACCGCGCTACTCCGAACACCGAATAGCAGATCCTTGACTATTGATCCGCAGATCATTTATCATTGTGTTATATCGTTCTCAAAACTATTGCGATACCCAAATAGTCCAATGATAGTCGGTACTACAGAAGCAGCCCATATATTAAAAATCTCTACCGCTCGACTGCGAGTTCTTCTGAGCGCAGGCCGAGTCGAAGGTGCCTATAAGACCGGGAAGATGTGGCTCATTCCCCTGGTTGAGGGCGAACCCATCATTCAGCGAGGGAAAAGAGGTCCGGCTCCCCGTTGGTGCAATCTCAAAAAGCCTGCAAAAACGATTATTCACGTTAATTCTCAAAGAATTCGGCAAAATCAAAAACACCAGGAACAACTTCCCGTGATTAGCGTTAAAAAGCGGTGCGACCCCCTTCGGGAACGTCCGTTGCTCTACTTGGGGAGACCCCAAGACCGCACTGCACTCACCGCGCCACCTGCGGGCGAATCGCGAACGCGCACCAAGAGAGGGTCAGACCAATACTTACGGGCATATTGTCGAAATACCCCGAGGATGTCGTGTTGTCTATCGTCCCGATAAACCTCTCCCTTGTGGTGCGAGGGTTTGGATTGAAACCTTTTATGATGTTAATGT
>JAYKHV010000024.1:0-14727 GCA_035285085.1 Lyngbya sp.
TCCACATGATGGGCGTTGCCGGTGTACTCGGTGGAGCGCTGCTGTGCGCCATTCACGGAGCTACAGTAGAAAATACCCTGTTTGAAGACGGCGACCAAGCTAGCACCTTCCGTGCTTTTGAACCGACGCAAGCAGAAGAAACCTACTCAATGGTTACTGCTAACCGTTTCTGGTCGCAAATCTTCGGGATTGCATTTTCCAACAAACGTTGGTTACACTTTTTCATGTTGTTCGTCCCCGTGACTGGACTGTGGATGTGTTCCATCGGTGTTGTCGGATTAGCACTCAACCTGCGAGCTTATGACTTCGTGTCACAAGAATTGCGGGCGGCTGAAGATCCCGAATTTGAAACATTCTATACCAAGAACATTTTGTTAAACGAAGGTATCCGCGCTTGGATGGCTCCCGTGGATCAACCTCACCAAAACTTTGTATTCCCTGAGGAGGTATTACCGCGTGGTAACGCTCTCTAATTCTTACGTTGGAGGACGCGACCTAGAATCAACTGGGTTCGCTTGGTGGGCAGGAAACGCCCGTTTGATTAACTTATCCGGTAAGCTGCTGGGCGCTCACGTCGCTCACGCCGGCTTGATCGTCTTCTGGGCTGGTGCGATGACTCTGTTTGAAGTCGCTCACTTTGTTCCAGAAAAGCCGATGTACGAACAAGGCTTAATTTTGATTCCTCACATCGCCACCCTTGGATGGGGTGTTGGCCCTGGTGGTGAAGTGATCGATACTTTCCCTTACTTCGTTGTCGGTGTTCTGCACCTGATTTCCTCTGCGGTTCTCGGCTTGGGCGGTATTTATCACGCCGTTCGTGGCCCGGAAACCTTAGAAGAATATTCTTCTTTCTTCGGTTACGACTGGAAAGACAAGAACCAAATGACCAACATCATCGGCTACCACTTAATCCTGTTGGGTTGTGGTGCGCTGTTGCTGGTGTTCAAAGCCATGTTCTTTGGCGGCGTCTACGATACCTGGGCGCCCGGTGGTGGAGATGTTCGGATTATCAACAACCCGACATTGAACCCCGCTGTCATTTTCGGTTATCTGACCAAAGCTCCTTTTGGGGGTGAAGGTTGGATCATCGGTGTTGACAACATGGAAGACATCATCGGTGGTCACATTTGGATTGGTTTAATTTGTATTGCTGGTGGTATCTGGCACATTTTAACCAAGCCTTTCGGTTGGGCGCGTCGGGCGTTCATCTGGTCTGGAGAAGCCTATCTGTCCTACAGTATTGGTGCTTTATCCTTAATGGCTTTCATTTGCTCGGCTTTTGTTTGGTTCAACAATACCGCTTATCCGAGTGAGTTCTACGGCCCGACTAACGCCGAAGCTTCTCAAGCTCAATCTTTTGTATTCTTAGTTCGTGACCAAAAACTCGGTGCGAACATCGGTTCTGCTCAAGGCCCCACTGGTCTGGGTAAATACCTGATGCGCTCTCCCACGGGTGAAATCATCTTCGGTGGTGAAACCATGCGCTTCTGGGATTTCCGTGGCCCTTGGTTAGAGCCTCTGCGTGGACCGAACGGTCTTGACCTGAACAAGCTCAAGAACGACATCCAACCCTGGCAAATTCGCCGTGCTTCTGAGTACATGACTCACGCTCCTAACGGTTCTATCAACTCTGTGGGCGGTATCATTACAGAAGCTCAAGGGTTCAACTACGTTAACCCCCGTGCTTGGTTGGCAGGTTTCCACTTCATCATGGGCTTCTTCTTCCTCGTTGGACACCTGTGGCACGCTGGTCGCGCTCGCGCCGCTGCTGCTGGTTTCGAGAAAGGAATTGACCGTGATACTGAACCTGTACTTTCTATGCCCAACCTCGACTAATTCCTCTGGAATTATTGGGTTAATCGCTTAGTTGCGAGTTAGAATAAACGCCCCGCCTTCACAGGTGGGGTTGTTTTTTTATACCCTAGAAACCCGGTTTCTAGAAAGCCAAAAACCCGGTTTCTTTGAGAAACCGGGTTTTTTTTCCTGCTGTTGCCTGTTGCCTGTTCCCTATTCCCTGCGCGTAGCGCTATAAATGAGTGTCACATTAGCGAGTGATTTTTAAATAAATTGCAGAAAAAGCAGAAGCTTTAGATGAGTAAAAAATATCGTAAGCATTCACGTTTGAATCAAATTTGGAGTTTAAATCAAATGAAAAAAGCAATGACTAACACCTTAAAAGCCGTTGTTGCTAGCGCTATTGTAACCGTGAGTTTAGCCATGAGTTTACCTGCTTATGCCAAACCCGCACATACCATTATCCGAGATCGGGTTATTTTTCAAACCGTTGAACTCGGAGACAACCAAAATCAATATGCAACAGTTCCGGTTGTGGTGCGGGAAACTTTAGATACTCGTTATCCTGGCTTATTAGGCGATTATCCAATTATTAAGCGAGAAGTTATCGAAGTTTCTTCTCAACCGTTAATTGTTTGGCAAAAAACCCTAGCTTCTAACGATCCCAAGGGTGCTTATACCCCCAAACGTCGGGCGGAAGCTGTCGGTGCGCGTTTAACCAATTTGGTTGCTGCTTTGGGCGTTTCTAACCTAAAAGAAATGGTACAAGTGGGAATTGTTAATTATGAAGGGGTGATTTTTGTTTCCGATGAATCTGTTGCGGATGTCAACAGGGTTGTTTTTACGTTAATTCCTGAAAATCGCGCCAAGGCTTCTCAGATTTTAACTAAACTCCAAGAGTATGGAGAAGCAACCGCAACCACAGATGATCCCATCTATAATTAGGAGGAAATTCCACAATTATCAAGATTATATGATATCCGACCAATCAATGATCGTTGTAGGGGCGGGTTCATTACAGTTTACAGTTATCAGTTATGCAGTGATCAGTGTTTTCAGTTATCAATTCGAGCGTGTTTTCAGCAATCGCTTGTAACCTGCACGATACCTGTTCACTGTTCACTGTTCACTGTAAACTGTTTAAACCCGCCCCGCACCCCATAACAACATTAATTAACCGGAGATCATATTAATATTTCCAGATTAAAACGGATAGAATAAAACCTGGTTTCTTATGAGTTAGTTACCGGGTTTTTAAGGATTTACCTCATTATCCAACCTTGAAAAGCTCATTTATAAGCCAATTTTTTCTGGCTATCATGTACATCTTTTATCAACAACCTGAAATCTAAAATTTAACCTGAACTGCGTTATAAAGTATGCCCGAAAACTATATTTTTATCAATTTTGTTACAACAAATGTTGATTTAGAGGAACCTCTATCTCTAATCTTCTATGCTAGAATTGGTGTTGACAAACTAGAGGTAGGTTAGCGCAGGAGAACGGGTGGCTAAAAAACTTATAAGCGATGAATTGATAGAAACCTTGAAGGATGATAAATACGAAACACATCTTGATGAAATAAAAGATGCTCTATCAATCCTAGATGACGCTATAGAAAGCCTACAGTCTTGTATTCTAGAGGAAGCTGCAACCCTACTCAAAAAGAGGTGTTTTGAAAAAAGCACTATACTCTCTGAGGACGCCCAAGCTTTGGATATAATTAGAAGCCATATTCGAGAATATATTACCCAACTTGAAAACGAGGATGATTGGGATGACGAGAATAATGATAATTTTGAATTGGATCTGGAAAATGATGATCAATTCCTCGAACCCAGTCAACTCAACTACCCGCTAGAAACATCCAAGGTATTTACCTTAGATCAGTCTGTTAAAGTTACTTACTATAAACCCACACTATTTAGGTTCAAGCAGAATGAATATGAGGTTAACAGTTGGAGAGACTTTTTACGAGATTTATGCTTAATATTGTACAAACTAGATAAAGAGATTATATTAAGCTTTCCCAAGCGACAAGAGTTTATTGGTAGGAAAAGAAATTATTTTTCCAAAAAACAGTCGGATTTGACGTCTGCTGGTAAAATTAATACCAATCTTTATGTAGAATTAAATCTATCCGCGAATGATATACTAAAGTTGGTCAAAAAAATTCTGAAGGCATACGGAATAGAACCCCATCACGTAGAAATAGAGGTTCGTCCTGTAAGATCTATATAACATCTGGATCGAAACCGGAGACTTTGAAGTTGATGCAAGTGAAATAGCTGCTTGCGATCGCCTCAATCATTCTAGAAGAACGAGAATAGGATTTTAGATAGAAATATTGGTTGGTTCGATGCTCTGGCTAAACGAGTCGCTTCAGTTATAGCTGAGTCTCATCCAGGTAAAACCCAAGACATCGATATTCTCTTAATGAAGGGTTAATACGGTGTGGAAAAATTCAGGGTTCCTGAAGCTAGATTAAAGGGATTAGATTGAGGAAAGTCTCAAGGAGATTAAGAAGCGATCGCCTTTTTAACTTTCCTTTTCTCTAATCCCTAATTCGAGACAATTGAACGGTAAAATTCAACTATGCAACCGCTACAACTTCTGCAATTTCGGGGATTTTTTCCCGTAAACGGCGCTCAATTCCCATTTTTAACGTCATGGTTGAACTGGGACAAGACCCACAAGCCCCTTGCAGACGCAACCGCACAATCGGGCCATCGAGTTCAACGATCTCAACGTTACCGCCATCGGCCATTAAATAGGGGCGAAGTTCGTCCAAAACGGTTTCAACGTTGTCTGGTGTTAAGGCTAGAGTGGACATGGCTCACCTCTTGTTGTTTAATCTTCAAAACGATCAATCTGAACTTATCTTAATCCTAACGTCTCAAAAGAAACATTAAGAGTTAAAATTCTAGCTCACCGTTGCAGGTTCTAACAGTTTGATATTGGAATAGTTAAACTCAGTTGTCGTGACTGTTCCCTTTTCGTTAGCATGAACGACTTGGCGAGTCATCACATAATAATCGCCAATTTTTTCAAACTGATCCTCAAAATCCAATTCTCGCATGATTTCATTGGTTTGGGGATTGCGGAAAACCGCATCGTAGCGACTCGCTGCAAAACCTTCCCCTGTATCGAGGCTTTCGTGGGTGTTGATGACAAACGCC
Source organism: Lyngbya sp. (assembly GCA_035285085.1). GTDB lineage: Bacteria > Cyanobacteriota > Cyanobacteriia > Cyanobacteriales > Microcoleaceae > Capilliphycus. The sequence goes on from JAYKHV010000024.1 coordinate 4,974, forward strand.
ATCCGACCCATAACCCGACTCACCAAACAAATTTCATTATTTCGGACTTTGTAGTTGGAACCCATTGAGTCCCCTTCCACGAGAATTTCTACAGCGCCCGTCTCATCTTTTTCCCCAAAGCTGAATTTATTTTTACCGTGAGAGTCCTCAAAGGAGTTGCGTTTGCGGTGGGTAACAATATCTCGGAGTTGCGTGTAAACGCTTTGTTTTACCTCTTCATCTTCAATCCCCATCACTTCTACACTCATGTCAGGATTGATGCGAATCTGACCATTGTAAACCTCATCACCTTGTTTGAGTTCAATGTCAGCACTGTAACCGGGGAAGTTCGAGTCCCAGGTGTAGCGGTGTTCGTAAGCCGCTCGAAAAAGGTCACGAGCATTTGTTGATTCGGTCATCGAAGTAGTGGAGTCCAAAACTAACGTCTATCTATTATATAATAGTCACTGAGTTTTATCAGAATTGGCAATTATTCTCTTTCAAACTCCATTAAATTTTAAACTTTCACCGAAACAAAACGACTGACTTCTGTCTGCGAGCAACTCCGGTCAATAAAAATAAGAATAAAAATTGGCATCTCTATCAAAAGTCTACTTTTCTTCTAAATCTATTATGTCAAACCGTCCTATTTATCTCGATAACAACGCAACAACGCCGATGGATGAACGGGTGTTAGCTGCTATGATTCCTTATTTTACCGAACATTTTGGAAATCCGGCAAGTATTAATCATTTTTACGGTTGGGAAGCAGAAGCCGCAGTGAAAAAAGCCAGAGAAATATTAGCCGATGCTATTAACGCTACGCCGGAAGAAATTATCTTTACAAGCGGCGCCACAGAATCCGACAATTTAGCGATCAAAGGGGTTGCCGAAGCTTATTTTAACAAAGGCCGTCATTTAATTAGCGTTGTCACCGAACATAACGCCGTTCTCGACCCGTTACACTATTTGGAACAATTGGGATTTGAATTAACTTTACTTCCCGTTCAATCCGATGGTTTAATTGATTTAAACGAACTCAAAGAATCAATTCGCCCCGATACGATTTTAGTTTCGGTAATGGCGGCGAATAACGAAATCGGAGTCTTACAACCCCTCGCAGAAATTGGCGAAATCTGCCGCGATCGCAATATTTTCTTTCACACCGACGCCGCCCAAGCATTAGGAAAAATTCCCCTCAATGTAGAAGACATGAACGTGGATTTAATGTCATTAACCGCCCATAAAATTTACGGACCAAAAGGCATTGGCGCTTTGTATGTTCGTCGCCGCAACCCGAGAGTAAAACTCGCCCCCCAACTACACGGAGGCGGACATGAACGGGGAATGCGATCGGGAACATTATACACCCCTCAAATTGTTGGGTTTGCAGAAGCCGTTAAACTGGCTTTAAAAGAAATGAAATCGGAAACCGAACGTTTAACAAATTTGCGACAACAACTCTGGGAAAAATTGGCAACATTGGGCGATATTTATCTCAACGGACATCCGACAAAACGCCTCCCCGGAAATTTGAATATTAGTGTTGATGGAGTCGATGGTCAAGCATTACTTTTAGGCTTACAACCTGCGATGGCGGTTTCCTCGGGTTCGGCTTGTACTTCTGCTAAAATTGAACCCTCTCACGTGTTAGCCGCTTTAGGACGTTCCGATGCGTTAGCTTATGCTTCTATTCGGTTTGGAATGGGTCGGTTTAATACCTCCGAAGAAATAGATCAAGTCGCCGAACACGCCATTTCAACCATTCAATCTTTACGCAAGGTTCAGCAGTCAAAATCCTTGGCTTCAAAGCGTTCTTAGTTCTCGCCGATCTTAATAAAAATAGCCAACAAAAAAATAGGCAATCCCTTCTCTATCATTGAACCCGGTTTAAATATTTATCGGGATATATTCCTCTAGATCAAGTTAGAAAAATCGTTGATTGATTAGTCTATGCTTTTCCATTTGCAGGCACAATGTGAGCCGAAAATGGGCTTGTTTGCAAGCGCCTACAACTACAGAACTATCGAAGCCATTGGGTAACATCTAAAGTCGTTCCCGTCAACTTAATCACGGCGCCAGAACTATCGAAAACCGGACCGCCTCGGGCGTTGATGTAGCGAACTTCCCCATCATTGACCCGAATGATGCGTAAATTAGCTTCAAATGGTTCTCCTCTAACTGCAAGAGTCCGAACAGCCTCCTCATGGAGTTGAAGATCATCGGGGTGAATTAGGCTAAAAACTTCTTCAGGGGTAGGGGCTGGCCGATTCGGATCGAGACCATGAATCAGAAAAAGTTCCTCAGTCCAATAGGTTTGGCGAGTGTTGAAATCGAACTCCCAACACCCCACTTGAGCCACTCGTTGAGCATTTCGTAACATCATTTGCGATCGCCGCAGTTGAGCCTCAATCTGTTTGCGATGCTCAATTTCTTGGTGTAGACGAGCATTCGCCACCATCAATTCTTGCCAAATGTTGGCGGTAATAGAATCAAACATCCCTTCTGGGGGATAGGATAATCGGTTAGAGGACTGGGTTTCCTGGTCGTAAACCGGATCGAGACAGTACCCCTGGCCGTAGTGGGTTTGAATAAAATCGTGAACACCCGCCCGTTCGAGTTTCCGGCGGATACTGCGGATGTGGCTCTTGATGGTGGCGTCGGTGGGTAATTGATCGTCCAAAGTCCACAGGCGATCGCCTATTTCGCTGCGAGAAAACATTTGTCGGGGATGGCTCAGAAATAGCTCCAGGATTTGATATTCCTTGCGGTTGACTTTCAAAACTTGACCGTCGCAGGTGATCTGTTGGGAGATGGGATTGAGAGACAACGGCCCCCAAGTTAGCAGGGGGCTGGCCCGACGAAGGCCCCGCCGCGCCAAAGCCCGGAGATGAGCCAAAAGTTCAGGGGTCTGAATGGGTTTCATCAAACAAGTATCGGCGCCGCTATCTAAGCCCTCAATACAAGTACCCGGATCGGAAGGCGACCGCATCAACAAAATGAGTATGGGGTTGCCCACATCACGCAAGCGACGACATAGGGCAATTCCATCGAGCTTGCGTAACAGTAATTCCAGCAAGACCGCATCGTACATAAACGCCTGGAGCAATTCCCAGGCTTCCTCGCCATCGGTGGCGACATCAACAACGAAACTGTGGCGAGATAAATCTTGATGCAGCTTGTGACCCAGGGTTTTGTCAGGGGAGGTCAGCAGAAGTCTCATGGTTCAGTGTTTGGCTTTGACAATAGGCGGGAGGATCTCTCCAAAATTACACGAATTTTTTACCTTTTGACTTTAAACTATTCCAAGATTGTCCAGTAAAAGCCAAATAGGGAAGGGTGGCTATATGGTTCCCGCGTCACATCAGGCTAATGATTTCATTCAAAAGAATGCTTTGACGAGTGGTATCAGCAACGCCATCATCAATGGGGCGATCGGCTGGTTTATGTTTCGAGGAAAAGAGACGATACCTCTGACCGTTGACACGATATCAGCCCATGAAAAAACGGTTTTCTCTACGGGGGTGATGACGGCATTTATCCTGTCGCTCATCTTGGGAACGATCGCTTTTTTTACGTTTAGCAAAAAAGCCAAAACTTTCCCAGTACCATTCCCGGAGCTTTTGAACCGACCCTTTTTATTTTTTGGGGTGAGAACAGTTCTATTTTATTCTCTGTTTGCCTTTGGTACGGTGACATTGGTGGCTCTGTTCTTACAAAAGTTTTTGGGGATGATTTTGGTGACGCCATTGGTCAGCGCCATTATTTTGGGGGCGATCGCGGGGATTGCTTCTTGGTTTATTAATGCTGCCGTTATGAAAGCCATGTTGCGGCCAGAGTAGGTTTTTTGAGGGATGACAGCAGGTTGAACCGGGCTTAGTTGAGAACTGCTATAACGACAGGTTCTAAGTATTTAACATTGTGGAGATTTTTTGGGTATGACTGTTTTGGAAGCGTTTAAGCTCGAGGGTCAAGTCGCGATCGTGACGGGGGGCGGAGCCGGCATTGGTCGGGGCATTGCCGAACTGTTTGCCCAAGCGGGGGCGGCGGTGGTCGTCAGCGATTTGAAAGAAGACACTGCGGCGGCGGTCGCTAACGGCATTAAAAAAAAGGGCGGTCAGGCTGTGGCTGTGGCTTGCGACGTTACGAAGGACTCGGATCTGGAAAATTTGGTTCGGTCTGCCCTGGATGCTTTTGGCAAAATCACCCTGCTGGTCAACAATGCCGGCGGCGGTGGGCCGAAACCCTTTGATATGCCGATGGACACTTTTATTTGGGCTTACAAGCTCAATGTATTTTCGGTGTTTCATTTGTGCCAACTGTGTGCGCCCAACATGGAAGCGGCGGGACAGGGGGCGATTTTAAATATTTCTTCGATGTCGGCGGAAAATAAGAACGTCAAGATGGCTTCTTATGCTTCTTCTAAAGCCGCCGTCAGCCACCTGACTCGGAATATTGCCTTCGATTTGGGACCCAAGGGAATTCGGGTCAACGCGATCGCCCCCGGTGCGATTAAAACCGATGCCCTGGCTACGGTATTGACCCCCGAGATTGAAAAAGCCATGCTCAAGCATACGCCCTTGGCACGGTTGGGAGAACCCAGTGATATCGCCTATGCAGCACTGTTTCTCTGTTCCCCTGCGGCCAGTTGGGTGAGCGGGCAAGTGCTGACGGTCAGCGGTGGCGGTGTTCAGGAATTAGATTGACGCTTCGATCCTAGAATCGTTTTCTCAGAGGGGTTGTGAGGTAAGACGGCTTAACCCTCCCGTGTATTTTTCAGAGTATTCAAACCTAACAAGGAAACGACTATGAGCAATTTTGATGCGTTTGCAGACTTTCGGATGGACGGCCAGGTGGCGATCGTGACGGGCGGCGCCCAAAACATCGGAGAAGCCATTGCCAAAACCTTTTCCGGTGCGGGGGCGAAGGTGATGATCGCCGACCTGAACGGGGAAAAAGCCCAGGCTACGGCGGCGGCCATCCAAGCGGAAACGGGCAATGAAGTGCTGGGCGTGGGCTGCAACGTCACTGTTGAGGCGGACATTCAAGGCTGTGTCGCCAAAACCGTCGAAGCCTTCGGCGGCATTTCAACTTTGGTTAATAACGTCGGTTGGGGCAAAGCCTACGACGATCCCCTTGATGTTCCCTTAGAAGAAATGATCGACAGCTACAAGCTTAATACCCTGTCGGCCATGAGGATGACTTCGGCTTGCCGCCCCTATCTCCTCGAAGCTGAAAATGCCTCTATTACCAACTCGGGTTCTTTGGTGGGGGTTTTACCGGCTTTTGACTTCATCGCCTACTCCGCCGCCAAGGCAGCCCTCAACCACATGATGCTGGGTTTGGCTCACTATTTTGCCAAGCAGGTTCGCATCAACACGGTGCTGATCGGTACGGTGATCACCGAGAACTACGCGGCGGCGGGTTTGGATGAAAAAGCCCAGTATGCCCTGGCTCACCCCGACAACCTGACCGGACGGGCCGGCAAACCCCAGGATATTGCCAACGCTTTCCTGTGGCTGGCGTCTCCGGCGGGGTCTTGGGTGAGCGGCCAAACGTTGCAAGTCTCCGGCGGGGGTAAGCGTGTCCGCCTCAAGCCGGAATGAGCCAGGGTGCGAACCCGTCGCCCCATGAACTAACGCCATCCCCCTACGGCTAAGATGGCGGTTTCGGTCACTTCATCAAAATTTTGGGTCTGAAACCCCGTCCTTAAAGGACGGCTTTAATCGTTATGTGGCGATCGCTGAGAATAACTGATGTAAAAAACTTGATTTTTTTCACTGATTTCCGCAGTTAGGCAACCAAGAATTATGACCAATTCAACTCAAGTCGAAGAATCCGCTCTGAAGCAACTTTCAACTTTTTCTCTCCTACCCAGAGGAAGGGTTTATCCTTCTCCAAGTAGGTGTTGTACCTCAAAAGTATGAGAACTGCTATATATTTAATGGATTGGTAAGGATAATTTTTTGCTGACTGGAGAGATCACAGATAATGTCATGGTCGGCAACTATATGAAACTCTATGGTCATTAGTCGTCCTCGCTTGCTTTAAGCGTCCTTTAAAAGGGAGGAAAAGAGGGATAAAGTCCTCTTCTTTAAGAGGGATTTATGGGTTAGCTGGTTCTAAAAGATCTATAAAGTTAATAATTCGTGGAAAAACTTAGATCTTCGCCTTGATCGCTCTATATCTTCCTAGATGCAGATGTACTATTCAACCCATTGCAGCACAATGGTGTTTGTACATAAGTATTCAGTTTGTCTGTTTAAATAGATTATTAGGAGATTGCAAGAATGTTTAACCTTAAAAAATTGCTCACACCTGCAACTATTACCTTAACTGCTCTTGTTGGTATTACCCCAATAATTGCTGGATCTGCTTCAGCCGAATCAATCAATACAAATAATCTTGAGAATGAGTTTAATAACGGACTATTAATTGCTCAACCGGCGGTCGATACTGGTGCTACTGATGGCGAAAATGAAGACGGAGATCTCGATCCTCGTTCCGAAGAACTTGATAGCGGAAACGTAGATTTAGAACCAAATGATGAAGGTTATAGAGAAGAATCCGGTTTAGATTCTGATGAAGAGTATGATCCGACGATCAATAGAGAAGATATGAACCGAGAGTATGAGGAAGGTTACGGGGAAGGTTACGACCAAAATCTGGAGGAAGATATCGACGAAGATATGTACTATATTCAACCCCATAGAGAGCTCAATGATAACTATTAATCCTCGGAATGAGTGACTTTTGAGGACAAAAGGAACAGTTGAAAAAAACGAAAATCAAAACCCGGTTTATCTTGCTTAAGCCGGGTTTTTTAGAGCGACAGTAATCTTGGAGAGCAAGTCATTAAACGATATCTATAAAAAGAATGATGTTTTGATATTTTATCGCTTCTAAATTAAGATTAGCCCTCATTGAAAATAGGTAAAAACAAGATGAATCAGAAGTTTAATAAAGGCGATCAAGTCGAGTGGAAAACCGGGAATGGTACTACAACGGGTACAATTGAAAAAAAGATTACAAAGCCGACAGAGATTGACGGAAATCATGTCGCCGCATCGGAAAATGAGCCTCGATATCTGGTGAAAAATGATAATACAGGTCACGTAAGCGGACACAAACCTGAAACGCTGAACAAGATATCGTCTAACACGGATAATTCTAACACGGATAATTCTAACACGGATAATAGCGATCGCGAACAACAAATTAAAGCCTTTCAAGAGGTTGTCAATATGACAGCAACCGAACTCGAAAAATGGCTAGATACAGAAGAAAGTCAATCCGTCGGTCAAAAAGAAAATGATGGAGAAGCGATAGGTCACAAGTCGGGTAAGCGAATTATAGAACTTTTGCAAAAGAAAAAAGCAGATTATACAGATGATGATTTGCACCATATGAGCAGAGTTGTTAGCTATGTTCGCCGTCATTCCGCTCAAAAACCTTCTGGAGATATTGAAAATACAAATTGGCGTTATTCGTTGATGAATTGGGGAAATGATCCTCTAAAATAAGAGGGGTGGGTTTATGAGACTAAAAATCCGGTTTCTCAAAGAAACCGGGTTTTTGGAATGTGATAGTTTTTGGGATGTAATAAATTATCGAACTGTAACCGAATAACTCAACTTAAACGGTTTAAAATTAGCCTCGCTTTTGGGCGTTCCGCTTAACTCCAATTCATAACTTCCTGCTTGCGGAAATATTACATCCGCCCCCGGAATTCCCTGATATTTTTCGGCGGAAATTGCTTTTAACGTTGGAGTCATCATCGGCGAATCTTCTGCTTTACGGGGTTGACGATAAACCGATAATTTACAGTTACATTGTTCGAGGGGAATAATAGCACCTCCTTTGCGAGTTAATGCAAACCAAACTTGGGCGGTTTCTCCCGCTTTTGGATTATGATTCGGTTCGAGGTGAAAAGTCGCCGCCACATCGCCAGAAACTTCAACTTCATGGGCGAGAGTTGGAACCATGAACCGATGATTAAAATCAACCATTCCCGCCCAACTCATTAACCCAAAAACAACAAATCCTTTCAACAGTTTACTTTGACTTACTCGGTGAGACATAGAACTTATCCAGGGAAAATAAAGACCAAATTGAACGCATTCTTACTAATAACACAAACAGGCTAATTGTTGCTAAAATTCCGACCCGAATGTGATCGCCAACTGTCCACTCAAACCCCCCGAAATAACTCGAACCACTTAACAGAATATGAACCACACCCAAAACAAACGCTGGAACCGCTAATAAATGGATTCTGCGCCACGATTTCCCTAAATGACTTTGAATTTTATCAAAACTCGTTAACGCCGCCGGAGTCATCAATAATAATGCAATGGTTCCCAGTCCAATTCCCCATTGATGTTGGGGAACCATAAACCAAAAGGCGTCAATATTCCAATTTAATGTATGGTCGATCATTTGACCCATATGAACCAATGCTAACACAAAAGCACCCACACCTAAAAAACGTCGATATTGTAAAAGTTGCGGTAAAAAACGACTCATTGGACGAGCAATTAACGCTAACATTAAACAAATTAACGCCCCGTGACCTGTATAATCGACATGATTTCCGGTTCGCAATAATGTTAGAATTCCAATGGTTAAAGTAATCCATCCGCCCAAGCGAAATAGTTGGCTGCGACGGTCTGAACTGAATTTACTGGTTAATAAACCGACTCCTAACATTGTGGGTAATGTTCCCAGTCCAAACGCCAACATTGTCACCATTCCCATCTTTAAACTTCCGGTTTCTGCGGCTTTAATTTGGGCAGTATACAGAAAACCACAAGGAATAAAACCCCAAACCAAACCTAAAAATAGAGGGGTTAATTGTTGTTTTTGCAGGGATAAATTTACCATTGCCCCGCTCAAACGGTTGTGTAGATTTTGACGGGAAAACGGGTGTAAAATCGGTAAATGGGGAATTAAATCCGGTCGAATTTGTGCCAGTCCTAACGCCACTAACATCAACCCTGTTAATATTGCCATTCCCCGCCGAATAACGCTCCCTAATCCCGCCATTTGTCCGCTCGCAACCAAGACCGAACCTATTCCCCCAATGGCTGCACCCACCAAAGCATAACTGAGAATTCGTCCAATATTTAATAATAAATGAAACTGCCAAGAGGGTTGTTTAGAATCCTCTTTGGAATCCTCTGAATTCGAGAGAGAAAACGCCACCGTTAGAGGGCCGCACATTCCCACACAATGACCAAAACTTCCTAAAAATCCTAACGTACTAATCAACACTAGGTCTAGCATTATTCTATTTGAGTTGCACAATCGTTTTCTATTTTATAGGTCTATGCTGCAAATGTTGAACTGGGAAAGTTTGAAGAATGCTAAACTGACTAAAAAACCCGGTTTCTCATGGCTGTACAAAGGCTAAAATTTTGAAGTAACCTTTAGAAACCGGGTTTATGGGTAAATCATAGAAGAATGCTAAACTGACTAAAACATCGGGTTTGTGCGTAAATTCTGAAAATGCTAAACTGCTAAGAAAGCGAATTGGAGGGTTTTGCTATGCCTTCACCGTTTCCGGGAATGGACCCCTGTTTAGAACATCCCGATTTTTGGCCAGAAGTTCACAATCGATTAATTGTAGCAATTGCTGATATTCTCACGCCTGAGGTTCGTCCGAAATATGAAGTGGCAATTGAAAAGCGGGTTTATGAAGTCAATAATACCAATACTGATTCTCTTTTAGTGGGGATTCCTGATGTGGCGGTGAAGCGTCAATCTCAGGCTTCTG
>JAYKHV010000025.1:0-52546 GCA_035285085.1 Lyngbya sp.
GGAATTATTTACTACAGTTTATCATCGGGCGGGTTATGATTATCGGATTAATTATGAAAATTATATCACAGAATTAACACCACCATTAACGGAGTCCGAACAAAGTTGGATTCGGGAATTATTACAGCAATAAAAGGTGATTTTTTGCTATTGTTCCACTTCTTGAAAATTAACTTGATTATAAATATCTGCCAGTTCAATTTCAAAAGAGATAGAATTTAGAGATAAGGTTTCATCTTGATAATATTCTGTAAATATCCATTGGCGATCGCCTGTTTTGCTATACTGTTCAATGTGTTGAGTAGATTGATCGATTAAAATATATTCTTGAAAACTGTCAAGGGTTCGATAAGCCTCAAATTTTTTATCTTTATCATAGCTGCGAGTAGATTTAGATAACACTTCTGCAATCATTATCGGATTCAAAACGGTATCATTTCGCCCGGTTTGTAATTGTAATTCACCTTGAATCAGCATAACATCGGGATAAGTATAGATGCGTTTTTGGGGAATCCAAAGTCTTTGATCGAGTACAAATACACGATAGGGTTGACGTTTTAAGGTGAAATGAAGTGCGGCATATAAATTCCCGGCAATTTGATTATGATTCGGTGTACCGCCTGTCACTAATATAACCTCTCCATCAACATATTCGTGACGTTCTTCGGAATGTATTTCTAGTTCTAAATATTCTTCTAGGGTGTATTTTTTTTGTTCTAAAACTTGCATTTTTTCATCATCTAATTGACTTCTTCACTGGCAATCGATTAAACTTGATCACATTTAAAAACGAACTTTGAACAGTTGAAATAACTCTCCAGGTTGCTGTTTAACAATCTTTCCCCCCGAAGATTTTATCTTTTTTTCCCAATCTTCTAAGGATTCTAAAAACACTTCTGTTCCCAAATAAGTTTCTAAAATCGCCCAATCTTCCGCCAACGGTGCATCGGGATTAATCACATCAAAAACAAACTCACCCGTAGGTTTTAAAACCCGTTTAACTTCTGCGAGAACTTCCGCCCAATAATCTAAAGGATAATAACAACTCAACCCGGTGGCGATCGCCAAATCAAACTGATCCGCTTCATATTCTAAATGATGAGCCGCCCCCAATTTTACCCCTTTAAACAGTTTAGAATTCAACTGCGGTCCCCGTGCATTCAAAGCATCTATTGCCACTTGACTAATCTCTTGACCATAAAACAAAGCATTCCAATCTCGCCAAGGATAAATCAAAAAACTAACCCCACAACCGATATCCAAACAGTGTTGATTTTTCTGAATTTTAGTCAATTCCCAAAAGGGAGAAGTCATTTTAGCTTGTAGAGTTCCCGCCATGCGATCGCGAAAAATTGGCAAATTTTCCACTTCTTCAGGAAGTTCAAAAGCCTCTCCTTGATATTCTTTGTTAAAGCGATAAGCAACCGCATTGGTTAGCGAATGCCACTGATCAGAAAGATAAGCAGAAGAACTAGAAGTCAAGGACGAGGAAGAACGATCAGATTTTTTAGACATTGTTAGTTTTCAGTTATTTTTTCAGAGCTTTTTTAACTAAACCGGGAATTTGAGACGGACGCTCGGCCAAGGGAATTTTAGCTTTTTTAAACGCTTCTATTTTGCTGTCTGCTGTGGGCGGACAAATGGTTTGAGCTAGCAGTTTAGATGTTGCTAACGTACAGGAATGACCCATAGGTTGAGTCTTGGGTGTATACAGTCCGGCAATATAAGCAATAACAGGTTTATCAATCGTTTCGGCAATATAAGAAGCCGCTTCTTCTTCGCCATTTCCGCTGACTTCTCCAACCAAAACAATCACATCAGTATGTTCATCTTCATCCAAAATTTGTAGCCATTGAATAAAAGAAGAACCGATAATCAAATCACTGCCAATACTAACACTCATCGACTGTCCGAGTTTAGCTTGAGTCAGTTGAAAAGCAATTTCATAGGTGAGTCTGCTCCCCCGACCAATTAACCCAACCGAACCGGGAGAATAAAACTCGCAGGGATGAAGCCCCAACAAAACCTGATTGGGTACAATAATCCCGGCACAACTCGGGCCAATAATTAGAGTTTCCGAGATTTCCGCTTTGCGAATCAGACGCACCATATCCAGAGGCGGCATCCCCTCGGTGAGAATAATCAGTTGTCTAACTCCGGCTTCAATCGCTTCTAAAGCGGCATCTAGCACCTGATAGGGGTTCACCCAAATCAGACTGGTCTCAATCGGGCCGACTTTAGCCTGTGCTTGTTCGACCAAATCAAAAATCGCAATTTCTTGCAAATGAGTGCCACCTTGACCCGGACTAACACAAGCGACAATATTAGTACCATAAGCCTTCATATTGAGAACCGCATGAGTCAAGGCTTGAGACGCTACATTCCCCTGAATTAAAACTTTACTGTCTGGTGTTAAATTCATAGCTGCTAACTCTAGTCGTACACCCATTACTGATGCAGCAACGACAGAGAAACTGTAACCGAGTCCCCGCAATGGGCGGAGAACGAACAGTTAATCTGACTGCATGAGATGCGAGATTTTTCTATTTTAGTCGTTAGAAAATGTAATTACTTGGCTAGAGAAACAGCTAGCTTCACGGCATCATCCAAATTCTCTGCGACTTGTACGGGTAATTGAGTTAACTGATCGAGAATCTCACGAGGGGGATTCACCGCCAATCGGATCACAAACTGGGGTAAATAACCAATCGCGGCTTTTCTCTGGAGATAGCTAGCAATTTCAGAAATGGTTTTCCCGGAGGCGATAAAGTGACTGAGAAGATTGACCAAAACCACTTTCACCTGTTTGGACTGACTGACCAATTCTAAACCTTGATAGAGGCGCTCGGGCCAAGCGTCGGTGAGTTCGGTATAATCTTCGGCCTCCAAATCGAGGAAATTCCCGGGTTTTCCTTTGCCTTGAATAATCAAATCAACCGTTGCCATCGTCATATCGGCACCGTTAGATAAAATGCCGATATTGCCTTCAAGTTCGACCAATTTCAGTTTGGGGAGAACAATCCGATCAAATTGACAGGGTAATGGGAAAGAATGGATGTCCGCTAGGGTGACTTTCGCCGGATTATGATGATTTTGAATCAACGCCGCTAAGTCCCCATGACGTCCGAGAGCATTGTCATTGACAATCACTTTGCCATCGAGCGCCATCACCTCACCACTGGGACTAATACCGAGTGGATTAATCTCGATCAGATCTAAATCTTTTTCGAGAAACAGACGATACATTTTTTCGATAATCGCACTCACCGCTAAAATCAGTTCTTGATGCAATCCCATCTGCACACTCAAGCGACGAGCATAAAACGGGGAGAACTCCTGATCGACAATCACTTTCTGCACCTGGGAGATCCCTTCTTCGACGGCGACTCCCCCTTGACTCGATCCCAGCAGCATTGGACGGCGACTGATCGGATCTAAGGTAATTGCCAGATAGAATTCTTGATCGGCGTTATATTTCGCCTCAGCTAAAAGCACTTTCGGATATTCATCGCGAATCGGTAAATTAAAAATAGATTGAGCCGCAGCGACCGCATCAATGGTATTTTCCACAAACCGAATCCCTCCGGCTTTCCCCCGTCCTCCAGAACGCACTTGGGACTTGAGAACCACCGGATAAGGAATTCTCAATCCCTTGAGATCTTGAGCGCGATCGATCCGCTGTGAGGGCAAAACCGGAATATCCTTTTCCCGAAATAAGGCTTTGGCTTGATACTCTAGTAAATCCATTGCAGTTCCAGACAGAATTTATACAAGAAGCCCTGCTCAAAGCTCATCACATTTCTGGGTGAGATCAAAGCAAGGGAACGTTAAGTTTACCGGATTTATCCCGGACAAATATTTTACTTTTGTTCGGCTCAAAAAGTAAAGGAGGCGATCAATTTTGTTTGAATGTCAGCCAGTCTTATTAGGGGTGACAACGTTTGAGCGGTGTATAATAGAGTTGATTGGTGAGCCATCGAATCCCTTGAACTGCCCTGCTATTTTTCACCCAATCCCGGGGATTTTGCTCGGAGGAACGTCAACTCAAATCGGTTGGAGTTCAAAGCGGAAATTCTGTCAAATCTTGGGCTTTATATTTAGTCCTCCCCGATAACTCAACCCTAAATTTATAGCGCTTCATATCATGTCCGGTTGAACAGTTATAAATAACAGGGGAGGAGTCAGGAGTCACCGAGTCACCGAGTCAGGAGGGAAGAAGGAAAAAAGAAGGAGAAAGTTTTTTGATCACTAATTATCCGGACATGATATCACAATCATTTTCAACCCTCAAAAAATGAGCAGAATTGACGATTAACTCCTTTTTGAAGTTAATCTATCGAAAAAGAAATCGAGCTAGGGAAAAAGAAGAATAAACACTTTGTTCAAATTCCGAAAGCTCGACTTAAAGAACGAATTTGATAGTTTTATAAGTTATACGGTATTCAGTTGGTGAAAACTGTAGAATGCTATACCTCAAAAGCATCTGTGGGTTGGGTTCGGCAGAAATTTACACCGGGGGAAAACAACAAAAACCGCGTCAGATTGCGATCGCCAATTTTGAATCCAAACCGACAGAAATCACATTCCTTGATGAACGGTTTTCACCCACTTGAGACGCTTCGGACGGACTGAAATGCGGATAGCGGTACTGCCGATGACAATAAACCAATGCAGCATATACAAAGTACCCCGCAAGCTTTCTAACGCCGCCTGCAACCCGGTCATTACCGATGGAGAAACAGGTAAAGTCTGGGACGCTATCTGTTGACGCTTCTGGGTGCGACGCAACCCGATAAACATCCCCACCAAAGACAAGGTAACAGCCAGCAGCGACAGGGGACTGGTGATCGGCAAACGGCGCAAGGCCAACGACATCAAACAATCGGGGACTGCTGCGGTGGGAACGAGGTATTGGATGACTAAAAACCCGAACAAATCAAAGGTTTTGCGGGGGCCGAGACGGTTGGCCACCAGAGGTTTCCAATAATCGAGATAGCGTTGATATCCGCCCTCGGCCCAACGGTTGCGTTGATGCCACAATGAGATCGGTTTGGTGACGCCTTCTTCGTAAACGGGGGGAAAGGCTAAAAATTCGATATCCCAATCGTTGAGATGGAGTCGAATGGTCAGATCGAGATCGTCGGTAATGGTTTCTTCGTTCCAACCCCCGCAGGTTTCCATCGCACTGCGCCGGACAAACTGGCCATTTCCTCGCAGTTCTCCGATCCCGCCAATGGCGATGCGCTGCTGTTGGAAGAACGCATCGAGCGCCATTTCCGCTTCTTGGCTTTGAGTTAAAAAGTTGTAAGGCGCATTAGAAATCGCTTTGCGGACTTGTACCGCCCCAATTTGGTCGGGATCGAACAAGGGAACCACTTGTCGCAATAAATCCGAGGGAACTTGAGCATCCGCATCAAAGACGCCTAAAATTTCTCCTCGGGTTAACGGTAACACTTGATTGAGCGCTCCCGATTTTCCGCCGACTCCGTTGTGGCGGTGCAGAACATTGAGTCGATCAAATTTCTCAGCCAGTTCATCCAATAATATCGGGGTGTTATCGGTGCTGTGATCGTCGATCACCCAGACTTCGTAGCAGTCGGAGGGATAATCAAGATTACATAAATTCTCGACTAATTTACTAATGACGGATTCTTCGTTTTTCGCCGCCACCAACAATGAGACAAACGGCCAATAGTCGCGATCGCAGGTTAAAGTTTCATCGGAGGAATTCCGGGGGCGAGTCCACAGGATACGCAACGCATGAATTGACAGCAACCCGGTTAAGCCGAGAATGAACCACGATCCCCAAGAAACCAGATGGAGGCTGATTGTTCCTCCCCAAATCATACTCAGGACTACAGCGGCTTTTCGCCGTCGTCCCTGATAGATAGAGGGCGATAGGGTGATCGGTTCGACTCGATTTTGAGAAGGGGAATGATCATCAACTGGGCGATCGTCGGTTTCTACGGTTTGGTTGTCGTCGTTGAAGTCCAGGCGCTCGCTGTAAGCTGAGTTGGGGTTAGATGAGTTTGTTTGTCGTGATGTCAATCGTCTCATGTTTATGTTCAACTTGTGGGTCGATCGTTTTTCTGGCTGAGTCTTCTTGGGCATAGATAATCTAATTTAACCCTGAATACTTATAATAACTCGCCTTTGAATACCCTTTCTTAGAGAGAGCCAATCCCAGGCGTATCGGGAATATTGGACAACTCAAACTATTTCGGTGCGGTACTATGATTGCTCTATCTTTGGATCGGCTTGTTAAATTTGTTCTAACTTGGTCGGGTTTGATTGGCTAAAATAGGCTTTGATTACCGCAGTTAAAATCAAAAAAATTGGGTTTATTTCTCAACCAATTTACCCGTTTATTTTATTAATTAAAAAACCCGGTTTCTTCAAGAAACCGGGCTTTTCTGCTGCGATCGCGAACTTTAACGTACTGTTCCCTCTAAGGGCTGAACATCAATCGGCTTCATTAAATACAGTTTGAGCAACTGCCAACCGTTAGAAACGTAATGGGGTAATTTTTGGAATAACTGCAAGAATTTAGGCGTATTAGAATTAACAATCGCCGTCAATTTCTCGTTATTTTTAACGCAAGTTTCCAAGCGTTCGTAGAACTCGGGATTTTCGACATCTAAAATCACCGGGAACACGCGACCCGAAGTTTCGTTGGTTTTGAGAATCACATACTTGTCATATTCTCGCGCATCCAAGCCAATGGCTGCATAGAAACCATAGCGTTGAACATCGTTCAAGTACATGGTCGCAAATACCGACAGCAAGAAGAACCGGCACCACAATTTCGCCTTCCAATCATTCAGCATTTTCGGCTGAGATTTCATCATGGCGTCGAAGAAATCACCGTGACGGTTTTCATCTTGACACCAGTTTTCAAAGAAGCGGAAAATCGGATAAATGCGATCTTCGGGATGGGCTTCTAAGTGACGATAAATGGTGATATAACGCCAGTAACCAATCTTTTCAGAAAGGTAAGTTGCGTAGAAAATGAATTTGGGTTTAAAGAAGGTGTATTTGCGGCTTTTGGTTAAGAATCCCAAATCCAGCGATAGGTTAAAATCGGACATCGCTTTGTTGAGAAATCCCGCATGACGGGCTTCATCTCGCGACATCAGTTGGAAGCATTCGGCTAAAACCGGGCTTTTGTCTTTGAGGCGACGGCTTAACTCTTTGTACAGCAAAAATCCAGAAAATTCTGCGGTACAGGAACGTTCCAAAAATTCTACAAACAGGCGACGAGTTTCGCCATCAATGTGATCCCAGGATTGTTCAAATTCGGCATCCCGGACAAAATGATGACGGTTGTAGTCCGCCCGGAATTCTTCTAAGATTGCCCGCAGTTCATCTTCATTCACTGAGATGTCCATCTTGGCCATCTCATCAAAGTCTGTGGTGTAAAACCGAGGGGTAAGAATGGTTTCCTTGGCGGGAACTTTAACCCCCGGCCGCATTTCATCAAAAGCTGGTTTTTTTAGAGAGTCTACCATAGTGTTTCTGTCATCTTATGATTGCTGGTTTGAGGTCCGGGGTTGTTTTGCCCCGCTGCACCCACAAACCGATGCCGGGATCAAAAGTTGTGAATGTATGCACTTCAGTCTATCAACCTCTCAGCCCCAAAAGACATTTACTCCGTTAAGAATTGCAACAACAGTTGATACAGTTCTAAAAGTCGGCCAGAAGTGCGATCGCGCTTGAGCCGCCCGATAGTTAAGTTACAGCAATCAGGTCCAACCGATCAAGGAATTGGTAATAATTCGTTTCACTCCCAGATCGACTAATTCTTGAAAATGTTCGGGACGATCAACCGTCCACACCACCCAGTCTACCCCCTGAGTGCGACTGTCCTCAACAAAATGAGGATTTTCAAGCACGACATCAAATAAACAGCTTAAAATCGCATTTCCCGCCCCTATTGCTTTGTTCAGTTGGTGTTGATAATCGGCTGTTTCTGTAAGAAAATACCCCAATTTTATCTCGGGACAACAAGAGCGAACTTGCTGTAAAAACTCCTCATTAAATGCCGTGATCACACATTTATCTAAAATTCCCGCTTCTCTCACCTGTTGAATTAATTTCTCGATGTCGGTTTCTGACCATTGACAGTGGGGTTTGACATCAAAATAGAGAAATTTTTCCACCCGTTGAAAACAGTTTAAAGCTTCCGTTAAAGTCGGTATCGTTTCCCCAACAAACTGTTCGCCAAACCAAGCCCCCGCATTCAGTTGTTTTAACTCCTCTAAAGACTTTTCTCTCAGTTTACCGGGTGTTCCCGTAATTCGATCTAAAGTTTCATCGTGAAAGATTACAGGTACACCATCGGCTGATAATTGTAAATCAAATTCGATGGAATTCGCACCCCCTTCTATCGCCGCAGTAAACGCCGCTAATGTATTTTCAGGTGCCATAGAAGAAAAACCCCGATGAGCAACAATTTCTAAATCCAAGATAATCCTGCTCCTTTACCCTCTACCCCGAAGGATAAATCTTCACTTGCAGAGGGTTAAATGATAACATCATCTAGTTTACTTCATTGCCGATGAAATCAAGCTAATTTTAAAGCTAAATTTTGTTAATTTTAGCCGCCTAAATACTTAACTATGCTAATCTGGCTCTGATGTCAATCACGATTATTATGAACTTAATGGGGCGAATACCCGGACGCGCTTATCTGTTGCTTGGGGTAACGATTTTTGGTGCCGCTAACGCCGTCACCCGTCAGTTAACGGAATTGGGAGCCGAAAATTTAATTGACGGGCGAAATCCGATTTCGTTTTGTAATGTTTTGTTTGTCGGGAATATTTGGGCGTTTTTAATTTTTTTGCTGCTTTATTATAAAGAATTAAATCGGGAAACCATAAAAAAACTTTCGGGAAAAGATTGGTTAGCTTTAACAACGGTGGCGACTCTGGCGGGCGCTTTGGCTCCGGCTTTGTTCTTTTCGGCTTTAGAACAAACAACGGTTAATAATGTAATTTTAATTAGTCGAATTGAACCGCCTTTAGTTCTGGCTTTGTCGATTTTTTTACTTCGCGAACGGGTGAATCGTTGGGTGATTGTGGGTGCAATTGTTTCTTTTATTGGCGTAGGATTAACGGTTTTTATTCCCGACCCCAATCGAGAAATGATGAATATGGCTGGTTTTCAAATCGGTATTGGTGAATTAATGGTTGCTGGCGGTGCAGTTTCCGCAGGCGTTGCAACGATTATTAGTAAAATTAGCCTCCGCAATGTTTCCCTCGGTTTTTTTAATGTTTATCGAACCTTTTTCAGTACCATTATCTTTTTTATTATTGTAACGTTGCTGTTTGGCATCGGTCACTTTATGGATGTATTTTATCCGATTATTTGGCAATGGATGTTATTGTATAGTCTGGTGATTGTTGTTGGCGGTCAATTTTGTTGGTTTTCGGGGTTGAAAAAATCCTCGGCGTCTGAGATTTCTTTAGCGAATTCTTTTGCTCCCATTGCGGGGGTTTTAGCGGCTTATTTCATTTTGGGGGAAGTGCCAACTACACCCCAATATATTGGCGGAAGTGTGATAATTTTGGGGATTATTCTTAATCAAATTGGAGTTTCCAAAGTTCCGCCCCAACCGTCCAAACTTCCCCCGTTAGATCGTTCAACCGAAGATATAGAAGGTACGCCCGGATTCAAAGGCGTTTAAAATAGAAAATTAGGCGGTGATGCGAATATAATTTGGCTGTTGTTTGACCCGGTTTATCCAGCCTAAAATAGCGGGAAAACCCGTTAAATCAAATCCGCCTTCATCGGCGACGTGAGTATAAGCAAACAAACAAATATCGGCAATTGTATAGTGATCACCCACAAAAAAAGGATGGTTTTTTAACTGTTGTTCCATCACGCCCAACGCCGCGTAACCGAGGGGTTGTTTTTGTTCCAAAGCTTGTTTGTATTCTTCGGGTTTTCTTAAAATAGAAATCCAATAGCGGGAGGTAGCAATATAGGGTTCGTGGCTGTATTGTTCAAAAAACATCCACTGCATCACCTGGGCTTGTTCAAATTTATCCGTTGGAAAAAATGGGGTTTCTTGGCTAAAATAATACAAAACCGCGTTAGACTCCGGTAAATATTTTCCCGGTTCTAATTCTAAAAGGGGAACTCGTCCGTTTGGGTTTTTGCTTAAAAATTCTGGGGTGCGACTTTCCCGTTTGAGAATATCAACTGGTATTCGTTCAAAGGGAATTCCTAACTGGGTTAACAACAGACGAATTTTATAACAATTTCCCGAGGATGGATATTCGTATAATTTCAGCACGGTTGATGTTCTCCAGTTGGTGACGTTCAACTTATTCTATAGTAAAAACTAGAAGAGGGCGGGTTTATATCAGTTGTCTGTGGGAAAATATAAATTATTTCAAAACCCGCCCCTACATGATTGATGACTGAAAACTGTAATCAAAGCGACCCTACATCAAAATCATTGATGAGTCGAATATCAGATGAAATCTAAGGAAATTTGAATAAAAACCGGGGAGAGGATGTTTATTCTGTTAGGGTTTCAATTAGAAGTACAACAACTTAGAGAAACCATGACAGACAACACCAGTACCTACTTACTTTTTGATGGTACCATGACTGTTACAGGTACTCCCGAGGATATCACATACGCCCTCTGGAAGACCTCTAAAGGTCACAAAAACCTCGAAAATATACAGGAGTACATGAAGTGGCAAGATCGCACCTGTCAAGAAATATCGGGGTACTCAGTCGATACCAGCAGTTACGAGCAATTTATCAGTTCATTGGCGAGTAACGGGTTTCTGACTCCAGTTGAGATTGATTATTAATTGAATGCCAATGTTCTTGTGTGGTATTTTTCGCCCCCTGGGGTAATTTTTTACTAGAGTTTAGCGATTTATTGATTATCAAATCACTTCTCTAGTAATACCGTAAATCAAAAAAGGGCGATCGCAGTTTCTAGACTTCAAAAAGCGATCGCTCTTTTCAGCAGACTAATATTATTTCCTCCCTTTCTTTGGAATTTACGAAGCGCTACCAATGTGAATATCTCGCACCCGTACCGGAACACAAGCGTGAGTCATTTGTGCGAGTTGAATGGGTTCGCCTTTTCCACAGTAACTTGTTCCTAATTGTTCATGTTCGGACTCGGGGCCAACTGCATCAACTTTATTCCAAAATTCTGTGGTCATGGCGTGATAGGTAACGTCTTTTAACATTCCCACAACTTTACCGTTTTTCACCTGCCAAAACGCATCCCCTCCGAATTGGAAATTACGCCGTTGTTGGTCGATAGAAAAACTACCAATTCCATCAATTAAAATTCCGTCTTCGGTATCAGCAATCATCTCCTCTAAAGTAGCGGTATGACTGCCATTTTCTGGCCCGGGTTCTAATCCTAAATTGGGAATGCGAACCATCGGCACACTCGACCAACTATCAGCATAAGCACAGCCATTGCTGCTTCCCCGTCCGAGTCGATAAGCGGTTTCGCGATCGGTCAAATAATCCACTAAAATTCCGTCTTTTACCACATACCATTCTTGCGCCGGAACGCCTTCATCATCATAACCCATTGTACTGCGTCCTCCCGCTTGAGTGCGATCGCATTTAAAGTTTACCCAAGGGGCGGCATATTGCAGTTTATTGAGTTGATCGGTTGTGGCAAAACTGGTCCCGGCAAAATTAGATTCGTAGCCATAAACCCGGTCTAATTCGGTTGGGTGTCCGACGGATTCGTGAATGGTTAAATAGAGGTTTGACGGCTTTAAAATTAGGGTTGAAAGAATGCCAGACAGCCCTTTAGGAGCGTGTACTTTTTCAATCGCTTCTTGGGCAACCCGATCAATTTGATTGTTTAAATCATTCAGATCGATATGTTCGTAACCCATATTTAAAGGCGGACGTTCGTAACCTCGACTTTGGGCGTCTCCGTTGGCGATCGCAGTACAATTAAAACTCGGATAACTGCGGTAAATGGTTTGTTCAATTATCGAGCCAACGGTAGAAGCAAACAGCTTATCTTCTTGGGTGAATTGTAGGGAAGACATCGCTTTTTTGATGCCTTGTTCTTCGTAGGCGAGTAAGCGTTCATTTACATTGAGTAAAAAATCGGCTTTCTCCGCAATTGGAATGGTAAATGGGTCTATTTTAATCGGAGTAACGTAGCTATCTTGATAGGCTTCTACCGGCACCAACTGCACGGGATTTTGCAGGGAAAGACGGCTTCCTTTGGCAATATCAACGGCTAAATTGACAATTCGGGTAACTTCTTCTGGTGTTTTGCGATGGCTGGCGGCGAACCCCCAAGCACCTTTGAGAAGAACTCGCACTCCAAAACCGGAACTAACATTATCTTCGATGCGACTCAAAGAGCGATCGCGAGCAAATAGGTTTTGTTTGCGGTAAGTGCAGAAGCGAACATCCCCATATTCGCATCCGGCTTGACGAATTAAATCAATGGCGAGGGTTGCTAATTCTTTAGTGGTTTGGCGGATCGGTGCTTGTACCATATCGTGCTTTTTGAGTTCTATAAATATTGTAGTTTATATATGTTAAACCTTTTGAGTAGATTTTGACAATTTCAGGGTAACATTGAGGACGAATTTTCCGCAACAAGACTGACACATAAACCCGGTTTCTCCAGGGAAATTAAAGATTTCCGGCTTTGATCTCCAACAAGAAACCGGGTTTCTTAAGCATCCATTCTAAATTTTATCTAAAATAGGATTAAACCCCGCAAGGAGCCTCACCCATGACTCAGAAAACTGCGAATCAAGTTTACTGGACAACGGCAGATTTAGAGTTATTACCGGATAACGGATGTCGGTATGAAATTATCGAAGGAGAGTTATTTGTGACCAGAGCGCCGCATTGGAAACATCAGAAAGTTTGTGGAAATGTTTGTCAAGAACTGAATACATGGTCAAAAAAAACGGGTTTGGGAGAGGCGACAATTGCACCCGGAATTATTTTTACAGAGGCTAATAATGTTATTCCTGATGTGGTTTGGATCAGTCGCGAACGATTGGAAGTTTCTCTAGATGAAGCCGGACATTTAATTGAAGCACCCGAATTAATTGTAGAAGTTTTATCTCCCGGTGAGAAAAATCAACAGCGTGATCGCCAAGTTAAACTTAAACTTTATTCAACTAGAGGAGTACAGGAATATTGGATTATAAATTGGCAAACTCAGCAAGTCGAAATTTATCGCCGCGAACAGGCAATTTTAACATTATTTGCAACGGTTTTAACTGGCGAGGAATTGACCAGTCCGTTACTACCGGGGTTTAGTTGTTTTGTAAATGAACTGTTTATTTAGTTGAATTAACTAACTAATTTATCGTTTAGATTGCGGGTCGAGTGCATCTCTTAAACCATCTCCGACGTAGTTAATACAAAGAACGGTTAAAAAGATAGCCAAACCGGGAAATAATGCCATATAAGGAGCCGTTTCAATATAGTTTTGAGCATCATAAAGCATTCGTCCCCAAGTGGGAACATCGGGGGGAAATCCTAACCCTAAAAAACTGAGTGTTGATTCGGTAATAATCGCATTTCCAACGGCTAAAGTAGCGGCGACAATAATCGGACTGAGAACATTCGGGAGAATATGAACCCAAATTAAACGGGTGGGTTTGGCGCCAATGGCTTTCGCTGCGGTCACAAAATCCATTTCTTTTGTTGTTAAAAAACTCGCCCGAACTAACCTCGCCACCGACATCCAAGTTAATCCGCCAACCACCAGAACTATTAACATAAAAACGCCTATTTCTGGTCCCGCAACTGCTTTCATGGGTTCGCGAAAAAGGTAGATAACCAGTAACAACAAAGGAAGCTGAGGTAAAGAAATAAATAAATCGGTCATTCGCATCAATAAACTATCAATAATTCCCCCATAAAATCCCGAAATTGCTCCAATTAATGTGCCGACAAAAATAGCAACCATCATCGCCGCTACCCCAACGGTTAAAGAAATTCTTCCGCCTACTAACATTCGAGCGAGTTGATCTTGTCCGAGATCGTTGGTTCCAAAAGGGTGTTCCCAACTGGGAGGAGAAGCAGAATTTGCAAAGTCTATTTGATCAATCGGTGTTGTATAAATTAACGGCAAAAACACAACAGCAGCGACAATTAACAGCAAAATAATTAACCCAAAAACTGCCATTTTATCCCGTTTAAATCGCCGCCAAGCGTCGCCCCAAAGGGTTCGGGGTTTGGTAAGTAAGTTGTTGGGTTGAGATTGATTAATAGAGGTCATAATTTAACAAGTTTGTTTTAAGATAGAAAGAAGAACATTAGCGAGGAGAATCTCATGGTTTCTCAACTCGAATCTCAGACTTCTTCCGAGGTTAATTATCCCGAACGAGATGGTCAACCGATGTCAGACAATACCATTCAGTTTCGCTGGATTCTCACTCTTTACTATAACTTAGAGTGGTTATTTACTCACGATCCGGCTGTATTTGTTGCGGGAGATTTGCTTTGGTATCCGGTTCAAGGTAATAATAAAATTCGTCAAGCTCCAGATATCATGGTTGTTTTTGGGGTGGCGAAAGGCGATAGGGGTTCCTATCAACAGTGGAACGAAGGAAATATTGCACCCCAAGTTGTTTTTGAAATTTTATCTCCCGGTAATACGTTAACGGAGATGAATAAAAAGCAAGTTTTTTATGATCGCTATGGGGTGGAAGAATATTATTTGTATGATCCTCTCAAAAATGATCTGAGCGGTTGGCTGCGAACGGATGAACGTTTGGATGTTATTGATGATATCAACAATTGGGTGAGTCCTCGATTACAAATTCGGTTTGAATTATCCGAAAATGAACTCAAATTGTATCATCCAGATGGAAAACCCTTTTCAACTTATTTGGAAATTCAAAACGAGTTACAACAAGCCGAACAACAATTAGAACAGGAACGTTTGCGAGCAGAACAAGCCGAACAACAATTAGAACAGGAACGTTTACGAGCAACCAGGTTAGAGGAGTTATTACGAAACGCAGGAATCGATCCCGAACAAAACAGTTAACTGACGGGGAATTTTGTAGGGGCGGGTTCTGTCAAAAATCTATGCTTTCTCAGCAACAACTTAAATAAACCCGCCCCCTCTTGCTGTTTCCCCGACAATAATATGCGGGTTCTGTCAAAAATCTATGCTTTCTCAGCAACAACTTAAATAAACCCGCCTTTCTTGCTGTTCTTGAAACATTATATTATTTGTATTGAATTCGCGGATCTAAAATTCCATACAAAATATCAGCAATTAAATTAAAGATCACCACCAAAATTGCATAAATAAACGTAATCGCCATCACAACCGGCGTATCGCTGCGATAAATCGATTCCACGAGTAATGCTCCAATTCCCGGTATTCTAAAAATTTGTTCGGTGATTAACGCTCCGGTAAACAAACTGGGAATATCTAAGGCAATTAACGTGACAACCGGTATTAAAGCATTTCGCAAAACATGACCTTGAATGACCGTAAAATTGGGCAATCCTTTCGCGTAAGCGGTGCGAACATAATCTTGATTTAACTGTTCTAACATCGAAGATCGAATAAACCGCATCAACACCGCAGATTGATATAAAGCCAACACACAAATCGGCATAATCGACTGTTTAATTTGTTCGATAAACGTTTGCAAGTTTGTCACTTCTAAGGTACTATTATAAATAAAGGGAAACCAATTTAACTGAACACTGAAAATAATGATAAATAGTAATCCCGTAAAAAAAGGCGGCAATGAAAATCCCAGAAACGCGAAAGTTGTCGCTATTTGATCGAAAATAGAATAACGTTTGATTGCCGAGATAATCCCCAGAGGAAAGGCAATTAAAACCGCCAGAAAATACGCCGAACCCGCCACCCATAACGTCGTTGTCAAACGTTGTAAAATTAATTCGCTCACAGGGCTGCGACTGGTAAAAGAATAACCCATATCGCCTCGAATAAACGCCCAAGCCCATTTTAAATATCGAATCGGAATCGGTTGATCTAAACCCAAAGAACGACGAATATTTTCGCGAACTTCTGCTGTAATTGAGGGATTAGTCGCAAATTCTCCCATCGGATCTCCGGGTGCGAGCGCCAAAATTGCAAACACAACAATACTAATGGCGATTAAAGTCGGAATGGCACTCAAAAGACGATTAATTAGATATCGGGTCATAAACGCTTAAGATTAAAAATTAGAACAGCAAGTTTATTTTGATCTCAAATTTGATTATATCTGGGGATGCAATTAAATTGTATGATTATTGTTAGCGATCGCTCTAGATTTTTCCAGTTTTTAATTTCTATGCTGATTCCCTGAAGTTGCGAACTTGCTATAGGTATAAGTTCAGAATCTCCCTATAGAAGGAGGGGAAGTCACTTTCTCCTTCGTTACGTTGGGGGAAGACTTTAGTTCAAAAAATTTTTAACCATCAGGGGATTTTAAGCAATGTATAGAATAAATCCGTTTTGGCGTCGGGTTGGTCACATAACGATAACGACGGTCTTCATTAGTGTACTTTGGATATTAGAATTTTATTTGATTTCAGTTCAAGTTTCACCCCATCTCCGAGGGAAAAATACTGATCGGACTGCTGTAGTTAAAGAAAATCTAAGTGCGATTATCAACTTTATACCGCAGGAGTTGACAGAAATCTGCTTAATTTTACCATCTGCTTCCTGCTAGAGGTATAATTAAAGATCAAGATTTGTAATGTTTGGCAACTGTGTCTATTCAATCTAGTTCAAAAATTCCGACTGTTGAAGAAATCAAAGCGATTGACGATCGGCTTTCCCAGCGCTTTATTCATCTCGATCCGGCGGGTTACTTTATCATTTATGTGGATCGAGAAGCGGGTTTAATTTGCGCCGAACACTATAGCAACAACATCAACGATCAAGGACTCGCCGTAGACCCGGAAACGGGCGAACCTTTCCCCTGTACGGGCGGTTTGAAGCGTAAACCGACCGCAATTTTTAAGGGAAGAACGGCGAAAGAATTGGGAATCAAAATTACAGAAGAAACCGATCCTTGTCCGTTAAGCTGTTTCGATCACGCGCTTTATTTAGGACGAGAATTTGTTCGGGCAGAAATTGCACTCACAACCGGACAAGAGTACGTTCAAGACTAACACAAACCACTGAGAAAATTGCCGAACTGGGGGATAGATGAGAACAAATGTAAATCGTTCCCCTAGCCCCCAGAATAAACTTTTACAGGTCGCCACCCCGAAAAGCCAGCAAAACGATGACCACAGGGCCAGCAATGACAATCAGCGCTAACATCGTAAGCTGGGCGATCAGTTCAAAATTGATGCTGCTGAAAAAGTTAGTGATAAAGTCCATTGTTCCTCCCGCAGAAAGCCAGTAGATGGATGAAAGATTGAGTTATGCTAAGAACCAACTGTTAATCATACAGGCGATCGCACGATTTTTTAATAATTGTTACAAAACTCAATATTAACCCGATTCCCCGACTCCCTTTCCCGAGAACCGAGGGGGAAATCATTCAATGGCGATTATTCCTGCATTCCCTCATACAATAGTCGGGCAAATAATCGGGTTCCATCATAGATTTTCATTTCATCGTACATGGGGGGTTGACGCATACCGACTACACGCAAATCTGAAAATAATTCGGGATGAAACTGACAGGTAAATGAACGCCGAATCTTTTTACTTTCAAAGTCTTTATAAATGATGCAAGTTGCAGAACATTCGGTCACAACTTCATCATCAATGGCTGTTGAACACAGAATTTCAATGGCATCGGGTAGCTTCAGCAACCATGCCAAACAACTTCCGGCCAGGATTGAACGATAGGGAATAATAGCATCGTGTAGCAGTCGATAAGCCCAATTTGCAAATAAAATTGCTTCTTCATTCACTTCATCGGAATGAAACATGGCGATATTGACTTCTCGCTCATATTTTATTGTAGTATCAATCACCCCTTCATATTCATCGGCGGTGACTTCATGGGCGTTAATTAATTCCTGGGGAATTTCCGAGGCGTCGCTATCGGGAGATTGATAATGATGTAATTTGCGATCGCCCACCTCCGGATGTTCGTTGGGACCGACGGCAAACTCCGGATGATCCCAGCCTTCAGCTATAAAATGCCCATTCTTCTTAACAATCTTGAGGGAACTTCCGATCGCTTCAATTCGTTGACAGACCTGTTTGAGCGTCTTCAACATCTTACCATCGGGATCTCTAGGTAAGCTCTCAAGACTAAGAACTTGCCTGACGGCTTTCTTAATTAGGTTAATATGTCCTTGAGCGGCGAGTTGGTGTCCCAAACAGATAAACAAGCCCAAAGCACTCGTCGGCGATCGCGATAGTAACAGCGCTTCTACCAAGCGATGCAAATCATCTAACGAACAGTTTGATCCGGCAAAAGTAGCCCCATCTCGCACAGATGGATTACCCCCTTCTACGATAACAGCCAAACCCGATGTGATTAACGGAACCACCACATCCGGATCAAACAGTCCCGAAGACCATAATGGAAATAAAATTGAATCACAATCGGCTATTTTTTGAGCAATATAAGCCACATTCAACGATGCTCTCACCTCTTCACCCGAAGGATTCTGACCGACGTGTTCCCAAGGTTCAATAATAGAAATTGCATTCCGAAATAATATCGGATGCTGCATTAAAAATGCCAACTCTTTTTCGGAGTAAATCACCTTTTCCAAAGGCCGACCCTTACCCCACTCAAATGTCGGGTTTTCACTCAGCAGGGATGTATCCGGTAATGGGTCTGGGGAATGCCGATCGGCTAGAAATTGACCCATTAAAACATGAACGGATTCAAAATCAGAATCACATTCATTCAAATAACCAGGACGCGATCGCCACTCACCGATTATGTTTTGAGATTGAGGTGTTGAATTGAATGTACCCATTTTAAATTGACTGTACTTATCAGTAGGTTTCGATTTGATTACTCCCCGGATTAAAAATCACGGCGAATCGGCTTTTTAGCCTGTATTGTACATTAAACCGTTTAATTATTTTAACGAGACTCCTCTTTTTGTCTATCCTCTTTATCAAGCAGATTTTGAAAATCTTCAGAAAATCCACGAAAGACTCACAACTTAGAGCGTCAACCGATCTATGCTCTGATTGTCAACTAGATGATTATGTATTACAATTGTAATATGCACTTAATACGAACAGACAACAACGCAACCTGACAACGCCGTAAACTTCTACGGTAGACTAAAGGTTGTATTGCAAGCTAGCCGAAAAAGGTAAATCATGGCTGAACGTAGCGATGTCAACGGAAAAGAACAAGAAATGGCAGCCAAATCCTACAAAGATACGGTGAACCTGCCAAAAACCAAGTTTGATATGCGGGCAAACGCAGTCAAACGCGAACCCGAATTACAAAAATTTTGGGCAGAAAATCAAATTTATGAACGCCTTGGCGAAAATAATCCGGGCGATGCGTTTATTTTACACGACGGGCCGCCCTACGCCAACGGTGCGCTACATATTGGTCACGCCCTCAATAAAATTCTTAAAGATATTATTAACCGTTACCAACTTTTGCAAGGGCGAAAAGTGCGTTATGTTCCCGGTTGGGACTGTCACGGTTTGCCGATAGAATTGAAAGTTTTACAGCAAATGAAACAGTCGGAACGGGAAGAACTTACCTCGTTAAAATTGCGTCAAAAAGCAAAAGAATTCGCCCTAGAAACGGTTGATCAACAGCGAGAATCTTTCAAAAGATACGGCGTTTGGGGAGATTGGGATCATCCTTATTTAACCCTCAATCCAGAATACGAAGCCGCCCAAATTGGCGTGTTTGCCCAGATGGTTCTCAAGGGTTATATCTATCGGGGATTAAAGCCCGTTCACTGGAGTCCGAGTTCAAAAACGGCCCTGGCTGAAGCCGAATTAGAATATCCAGACGGGCATATTTCTCGCAGTTTATTCGCCGCATTTCCAATCACCAGTTTGGCGGAATCAGTCAAATCAGAATTAACTCCATTTCTGCCCGATTTGGGCGTCGCCATCTGGACAACAACACCCTGGACAATTCCGGGAAATTTGGCCGTTTCTTTGAACCCAGAATTAACTTATGCCGTCGTAGAAACGGATAAAAAGGCGGAACATCCCCTTCCGTTTAAATACTTGTTGGTTGCGGCAGAATTGGTCGAACGTTTATCAGCAACCTTCGGCAATAACCTAACCGTAAAAGCAACGGTAAAAGGCAAAGATTTAGAACATTCCACCTACAAACATCCCCTATTTGATCGCGAAAGTCCCGTTGTAATTGGGGGAGATTATGTTACCACAGAATCCGGTACCGGACTCGTTCACACTGCCCCCGGTCATGGTCAAGAAGACTTTATCGTAGGTCAACGCTACGGTTTACCCGTTTTGTGTCCGGTCGATGCGGACGGAAACTTTACCGAAGAAGCGGGAGAATTTGCGGGGTTAAATGTTCTTCAAGATGCCAATGAAGCGGTTATTAAAGCCCTAGAAAAAGCGGGTTCATTGATTAAAGAAGAACCCTACCAACACAAATATCCCTATGATTGGCGAACCAAAAAACCAACCATTTTTAGGGCAACAGAACAGTGGTTTGCTTCCGTTGAAGGGTTCCGCGAAGAAGCAGTAAAAGCAATTCAAAATGTGCGTTGGATTCCCGCCCAAGGTGAAAATCGCATCACGCCAATGGTCGCCGAACGTTCGGATTGGTGTATCTCCCGACAACGGAGTTGGGGCGTACCGATTCCCGTTTTTTACAACGAAGAAACCGGCGAACATTTGATGAACGAAGAAACCCTTTCTCACGTTCAAAAAATTATCGCCGAAAACGGTTCTGATGCGTGGTGGGAAATGTCCGTTGAGGAATTATTACCCGAAAAATATCGCAAAGATGCGGCAAAATATCGCAAGGGAACCGATACAATGGATGTTTGGTTTGACTCCGGTTCTTCCTGGGCTGCGGTTGCCAAACAACGGGAATTGGGTTATCCCGTCGATATGTATTTAGAGGGTTCGGACCAACACCGAGGTTGGTTTAATTCCAGCTTGTTAACTAGCGTTGCCAACTGCGGTCAAGCCCCCTACAAAACGGTATTAACTCACGGATTTGTCTTGGATGAAAAGGGACATAAAATGAGTAAATCCTTGGGGAACGTCGTTGACCCTGCGGTTGTGATCGAAGGTGGTAAAAACCAACAAAAAGATCCCCCCTACGGCGCCGATATTTTGCGGTTGTGGGTGTCGTCGGTTGATTATTCGGCGGATGTGCCTTTGGGTGCAAATATCCTCAAACAAATGGCGGATATTTACCGCAAAATTAGAAATACAGCCCGATTTTTAATTGGGAATCTGCACGATTTCGACCCGGAAAAAGATGCGGTTGCTTACGAAGATTTGCCGGATTTAGACAAATATATGCTGCATCGAATAACCGAGGTTTTTTCCGAGATTAAAGATGCGTTCGATCAGTTTCAATTCTTCCGTTTCTTCCAAACCGTTCAGAATTTCTGCGTTGTCGATCTGTCTAATTTTTACCTTGATATTGCCAAAGATCGGCTGTATATTAGTGCGGAAAATGCGTTCCGACGTCGCAGTTGTCAAACGGTGTTAGCGGTTGCGTTAGAAAACTTAGCAAAAGCGATCGCGCCGGTTCTCTGTCACATGGCGGAAGATATTTGGCAAAATTTACCTTATTCGACTCCTTATTTATCGGTATTCGAGTCGGGTTGGGTGAAATTAGAGGATAATTGGAAACAGCCTCAACTCGCTAAATTCTGGCAAAAATTGCGTGAAATTCGCGCCAAAGTTAACCAAGTGATGGAAAAAGCGCGAAAAGAAAAGATGATTGGTTCGTCTCTAGAAGCGAAAGTTTTGCTGTACGTTGCAGATGAAAATCTGCGCGAACAGTTGGACGAAATGAACCCGTCAACCGCAGAATTAAAACAGCATAACGGTGTCGATCAGTTGCGTTATCTGTTTATTTGTTCCCAGGTTGAACTGTTACAAAATCCCAACAAGTTAAAAGGACTTGAATACAGCGACGAGTCCGAAGATTTGGGTATTGGTATTGTGAAAGCCGAGGGCGAAAAATGCGATCGCTGTTGGAATTATTCAGTTCATGTGGGTGAGTCTACTGAAGATCCAACCATTTGTGAACGTTGCGTCGCCGCTTTAGCCGGTGAATTTTAAACACCCAAAAGTAGAGTGCGTTAACATCAATTGACGTACTCTACCTTTACCTATTTTGAGTTAGACCCGTATCAAAAACCGGGTTTCTTGCAAAAGCTTTTAGTTTAGATCACGTCCGGATAATTAGTGATAAAAAAACTTTCTCCTTCTCTTCGGTCTTTCTTCTTCAAAATTTCCTCAGTCCTCAGTCCTCCTGAACTCGGTGACTCGGTGACTCCTCCGTTATTTATAAATGATTTTAAATCAATAATTCCTCTAATTGATGTTGGTTCCAAAGGGATTGATATAATCCTTTTTGCTGTACCAGTTGCTCGTGAGTTCCTTCTTGAACAATTCGTCCTTGATCCATAACTAAAATGCGATCTGCTTTGGCTGCGGCTGACATTTGATGAGAAATAAAGACAACCGTTTTTCGTTGGGTTCCTGTCGTTAAATTCTGCAAAATTTCCGTCGCGGTTTGATTATCAACACTGGAAAGCGCATCATCTAAAATTAACACAGGAGCATCGACCAATAAAGCACGAGCCAAAGCCGTTCGTTGTCGTTGTCCTCCCGAAAGGGTAATTCCGCGTTCTCCAACAATGGTATCATACTGTTGGGGAAAATTGAGAATTTCGCCATGAATCTGAGCAATTTTAGCGGCGGATTCAATTTGATAAGCATCCGCTAAAGGATTTCCATAGCGAACATTTTCTCGAATGGTTGTACTGAATAAAAAGCTTTCTTGGGGAACGTAAGCAATGGCATTTCGCAACTCATAAAGTCTTAACTGGGTAATATCTTGACCATCCAAAAACACGCAATCAATATTAATATCCAACAACCGGGGTAAAGCATTGGCTAGCGTTGATTTTCCCGAACCAATTGGGCCGACAATTGCCACCGTTTCACCGGGTTTTATGGTAAAATTAACATGGTCTAAAGCTAGTGTTTGATCTCCCGGATAAGAATAGCTTAAATCCCGAGCGGTCAACCAACCTCGAACGGGAGTAGATAACGGAATCGGATCGGGGTGATCGTGAATTTTCGGTTGAACATTCAAAATGGCTTCAATGCGATCAATACTAACCTCTCCCCGTTGATAAGAAGTAATCGTAAATCCGAGTAACGCCGTCGGAAAAACTAATCGGTCAATATAGAGAATTAACGCCACAAAATCCCCAACATTTAACTCTCCTTGAGCAATGGATCTATCCCCAACTGCAAGAAGAATTAATAAACTTAAACTCGCCAATCCTCCCAAAACCGGAAACAAAAAATTTCGAGTTTTTGCCAAACTTAAATTCGCCGAAAACAATTCTTGATTGTATCGCTCAAATGCTCGCTGTTCGTTTTCTTCTTGAGCATAGATTTTAATTAAAGAAATCCCGCTCATATCCTCTTGAATTAAGTCGCTGATATTGGATAACTTCTCCTGAACCTCCATCTGTTGATCGCGGAGCTTATCACTAAAAATCTGCACTAAAATCAACATAATCGGATAAACCGAGATTGAAAATAGTGTCAGTTTGACATTGATCATTAACATCACAGGTAGGGTTAAACCATAAGCAAATACCGTATTAGCCAAGCTCAAAATTGCAAACCCTAACAACCGACGAATATTGTCAACATCGCTGGTTGCTCTATTAATTAAATCCCCAATTCGGCTATTAGAAAAATAAGAGGGTTCTAGCGTTAAAAGATGTTCAAAAATCTTTTGTTTCAGGTCAAATTCGACTTGTCTTCCCACTCCAAAAATTAAGATGCGAGAAATCATCCGAATCACCCACATTACAGAAGCCAGTCCGAAAATTAACAGAACTTGACCTGTAATTTGACTTAAATTAATAGCATTTTCTAAATCATTAATACCATTCCGAATTAATAACGGAATATAAACCCCCAAACCGTTAACCGCCAATAAAGCCGCAATACCCGTCATTGATTGTTTCCAATGGGGTCGAATATAACTGGCGAGTTTTTGTAGTCTTGAATAAGCCATGTTAAAACGTTAAAAATTTATTTTTAAAGATGATATGATATCCGCTTGATTAATGCTTGTTATGGGGTGGGGCGGGTTTAACTCAATCTCGGAGTCGTCGCCCTCGATCGCAGGCTGAGGAGCGCTCCTACATGACGCTCATTGATTAGTCCGATCTCACGCAACCTCACATCAACCCGCTTTTTTATCCTCAACTTTAACATCTCAAGCAGTGTTGTGCGTCAAACCCGTTAATTTTAGCGAAAGTTGAGAAAGCTTTGACCATTTGACGCACCCTACTTGAATATTTCAATTGTACAAATATTTCTACATCTTGACAAAATCACTACCCTGCACTGGCTGTTTTACGTTCGGGAAAAAGCTGACAAGATCGAGAAGTGGGTTGATTAACTTCCAACAAACGAGAGGTTAAAAATCGATCCATCCAACCTTCTAAATAAGCATGGTTGGCTTGTTGTTGTTGGGGGTCAGTTGTATCAAGCGGATAAGGTGCTAACCCTCGAATGGCTGCGGTTGTCACACAATACATCGACTTTTGAAAACTCTGACAAATTTGCACCCGTAAATCATCTTCTCCCCGACAACTATTGCGATAAATCTCATGTAAATAATCCGGTAAATAGTGAACCATATCTTGCATTAATTGCGTTGGGGGAATTCCCGAACCGCCAATGGGAAGCGGATCGGCGTATAATGCACCATAGTTAAACTCTTTTTGTTCTGTAGGAATTTGATGCACTTGAGCATTATAAGAAACCACACCCTGAAACGGAGTTCCTCGGAAGAAAATCGCCTCTACATAGGGAACTGCGGTATCCATTAAAAAGGTTAATTCTGCTGATTTGGGGATAATATCATAAACACGATCGCGAATTTTTACACTGTAAGTAATCGGTCTATTCGCATCAGCAACCAAACCGTTTAAAATATGCTCAACCACTTGAGGAATCGATTGAATTTCCCCCCGATCATAGCGGTCGGAAAGTTCGATAAACATATCGCTCATTACCCGCCAAAATTGACCCAAACCGCTGTAATAAGCCAATTGACGAATTTGTTCGGTTAGGAAATCAGGAAACAGTTTATTCAGTCCTAAAATGAACGGATTATTTTTAAATTTGGCTTGAATGGCTTGGCTTGCAAGTTGTTGAAATTCGGGAGAATCCAAATAAGCATCCAATCCACCGCCTCCATGCCAAAGCATGGCTTTCATACAATATTCTGCATATTCATAGTTAATCCGATCGTGCCACCAATGTTGTAGCAATTTTGACAGCGTAAATTCTCCATTGAAATATTTAAAAAAGGGAAAGAATACCAAGAATTGATGATCGGCAATGTAAATTAGATTACGAGAGTACGCATCCAAAACCACGCCATAACTTTTAAGAATACCCACAACTTCGACTACATTTTCCGGGTAGTCGGGCAGGAGGGCATCACCTGTTTGCAGTCGTTGGATGTATTCTTCAAGGGGATGTAAAGTAGGTTGAGATGTGGTGCTGGTCATAGGTTGGTTGTCCGTTGTTTATTCGTTGTCAAGAGTTTGTCATTTAAAGGCAAACTTTTCGGGGACTGCACATGAAGCTCACCCCACCAGAAGAACGCGAGGTGGGGGTGTCAGGTGCTAACCTATAGCTATCTGATTAGCCCATAGATCACACAGACAAGCCCAGCTTCTAGGCGAACGTCCAGAGCTTTTGCTGGAACGTTCCTCACTGTCATTTCTGCGAGTGAGTTTAAGGATTCCTCTGCCAGCAATATTCTGGGAGCCATTGAGATCACAGTTATATCGCTTACCAGAGGGGAATTTTGCCAGAGCATAGTTTTTAGAGTCACGCAGCACAACTCCAGCGCCGTCATAGGCAAGCTTAGATGTATAAGCTGCAATGACATCAACAATCTTACCGCCAACCTCTTGCCACTTCATTTCGGTATAGTCTCGAATCATCGCTTTGAGCCAACCGTGAAAACGTTGACGCAAGGTAGAACGTTTTCTTCCACCCGTCGCCTTCCACCCTTTGAGATTCTCAAACACGATTGCTTCAGCATTGAACTCTTTGGCAATCTGCACGATTCGTTTTGAGACAATGTGGGCGATTTGTTGATTGAGATTGCGGCACTTGCGATAGGTATTTGAGCAGAATCCTTTGTGCAGTTTTCCGCCTTTGCCCATCGTCTTACTTGCTCTCATTGATACCGATTTCAACCGTTTATCTCTGCGGTCTATGTCTCTTCCAGGGTGAATGAATTCCCGATGGATTACAGTACCGCAAAAAGCAACAACTGAAACGGTTGCTGTGGTATTGATGCCCAAGTCAACAGCGACAACATTTTGGTTTGGTTGCCGCTTTTCTGGGTGGCACTCAAAAGGAACTGATAGATGACACACTTGCTGATTAAAAATCAATGATGGTGATAACAGCTTATTGCTATCAACCGTATGCCGCTCTCTGAGTCCTGCAATCTGAACCGTTGCCCACATCCAGTCAGTACCCGTGAAAACCTTGATTTCTACGCGGTCATAGCCATGCAGTTTGTAGCATTGTCCTTTATACAAAACTGGATAACACCCAGCATTTGCATTCAGAGTAGGAGGTTTGGCATCTCGTCTATTGCGATTGCCTGACTGCCATTCTTGATAGCGAGTCACAAAACTACTCACTTGTCCCACTGCGAAGGCAATTGCACCTCTGCGGTAGTAGCTCGGAAATTTATGAAACACCTTATCAAACGACGGATATTTCA
The DNA here is from genome assembly GCA_035285085.1 of Lyngbya sp. GTDB lineage: Bacteria > Cyanobacteriota > Cyanobacteriia > Cyanobacteriales > Microcoleaceae > Capilliphycus. The sequence continues at coordinate 26,931 of JAYKHV010000025.1, forward strand.
CATCCGGGTTTTGAGCAGTTTGGTGAATTAATCGCTCTACAGCAGGGATAACCTGTTGATTCGATAATTCACCCAATTCTAGCCAATGCGTGTAGATTACACCCACCAAATGCCTGCACAAACGACGATAAACCTTCACCGTTTCGGCAAGCAACAAACGCTGTTGCGCCGTTGGGTTTAGGCTCCATTTGTCAGTGCGAATGATAGGCTTTCGGTTTATCATAGAGCAATTGTACCATCATAGTGTTTTTCATGCCAAAGGGATTTAGAGCTTTTGCACACTGCGTTTGTAGGATTCACTTACATATAGTGTTTGTCACAAAGTATCGTCATCCAGTAATTAACGAACAAATAGAAGCGAGGCTCAAAACAATGATGACAAGGCTGTGTGAAACACAAAAGTGCATCTTATTGGAGTGCAAAGCAGATTTGGGCAAACAAGACCATATTCATTTGCTGGTTGACATGGCTCCTGATATTGCTGTTTCCAGGCTTGTGAATACCCTTAAAACAATTACCAGTCGTGAAATCAGAAAAGAATTTGCACAATACCTTAAGCCTTATTATTGGAAACCCGTGTTTTGGAAGCGTGGCTATTGCTCTGCGAGTGTAGGAGGAGCAACCCTATCTGTACTCAAGCAATATATTGAAGAACAAGGGTATGACGACTAACCGAAAGATTATTGGCAGTCTCCGCTTTCGCTACGACTGCCTCGCCTTGACACCAACCAGAAGAACGCGAGGTTGGAGAGTGCGGCGAATTTTGTTCAAAACGTTTGAAGCCAGTCCTCTATTTTAATATTTGAATTTGAGAAGTTGGGGAGGCATCGGCAACGGTAGCCGAAAGATTAACTAAAGCAGAAGTTGTGCTTTCGGTTAAATTAACCATCAAACTGGGTTGAATGCCTAGAATAGTAATAATAATTGCCAAAGCAATAGCGGGAATGCGATCGCGCCATTGAACTTGCGGTAAATTCACCACCCAATCTGATAAACGTCCAAAGAAAACTCGGTTAATCATAATCAGGAAATAAACCGAAGTTAAACCCGTTCCCACCATGCACAATATGGTTTGTACAGGAAAAACTTCAATACTACCCCGAAACACAATAAATTCAGAAACAAATCCGACTAAACCGGGAATTCCTGAACTCGCCATTACTGCTAAGATCATTAAACTGCCAATTAAAGGCAAACCCCGTTCGGGATTAAGCAGTCCGCACAACACATTCAAATCCCGACTTCCTGACTTTTTATAAACCACCCCAACTAATAAAAACAACAACCCCGAAATCAAACCATGACTCACCATTTGCACCACAGAACCGAGTAAACTCAAAGGCGTAGCCGCCGCCAAAGCGAGGAGAATATAACCCATATGAGCAATGGAACTATAAGCCACCATTTTCTTCATATCGGTTTGAGAAATGGCACAAAAAGCCCCATATAAAACGCTGACAACCGCCCAACTTGCCATCCAAGGTGCAGCAATATTCCAAGCATCCGGAAATAATCCCACCCCAAACCGCAATAAACCGTAAGTTCCGAGCTTTAATAAAACGCCGGCTAACAAGACAGAAATAGGCGTAGAAGCTTCAACGTGGGCATCGGGTAGCCAAGTATGAAAGGGAACCAAAGGAATTTTAATTCCAAAGCCAATCACAATACCCGTTAACAGAATTAATTGCGTTGTAATGGGTAAAGCGGCAATTCCCAAAGAACCCGAACCGAGTATTTCTAAATCAAAATTAGATGCGGACGTCAAAAAGACAATTCCCAAGAAAGAAGCCAAGATTAAAATCCCGGAAACCGCAGTATAAATTAAAAATTTGGTCGCTGCATAACCCCGTCTTTTTCCGCCCCAAATGGCAATTAATAGATAAAGCGGGATGAGTTCGAGTTCATAAAACAGCAAAAACAGCAGCAAGTTTTGAGCTAAAAATGTTCCCGCAATTCCTGATGCAATCAACAGAATTAAAACATAGTACAGTCGATAGCGACTAATGTTGGTTTCTGTACACCAGATGGCAATTGTAGTTAACAAACCATTGAGAATAATCAACGGCAATGACAAACCATCTAAGCCCAAATAATAGTTTAATCCCAAAGGTTCAATCCAAGGGATAAACTCACTCATTTGTAAGTCGGGAAGGGCGGGATTAAATAAACGGGCTAAAATCAGCGACCAAACCAACAAACTCCCGGCGACTACAAAGGCAACTTTACGGGCTTGTCTGGCGGTTAGTTCCGGCCAAAATCCAATAATTGCAGCGGCGAGCAGGGGTATCCAAATAAAAACACTGAGCATGGAACGTTAATGATTTTTGTTGATAATTTGGGTGTGAAGTAATTTTGAATTCTGTTGAAATAGATTAGCAAACGCAGTCTAAAATTGCCATAACATTAAAATCACCAGCAAACCGACTCCGATAGTAATCGTGAGAACGTAAAATTGAGATTGACCGGAAACACTATATTTTAAGCCTTCGCCACTGCCCAATGTTGCCAAACCAAAGATGTTCACGAGACCATCAATAATATAGCGATCAATCCAAGCGCTGAGAGCGGAAATGCGACTCACCAAAAAGACAACCGTTAAACCGTAAAGTCGGTCAATATAGAAGTCATAGGCTAACAGTTCTTGTACCGACTTCCAAGGCAGTCGAACGGGTTTTTCCATCGCCCCATAGAGGTAAATTGCGCCTGCAATTGCCACACCAATCAAACCCGATATTAATAATAAAGGAACTGCGGCTTGATGAATCAGTTCGCTAAAACTAGAGATTGACGTTTCCGATGAAAATGGAGACCAAGTTAATAGTAATTGCCATTGTTGCAACATTAAAGGAGCAAGCAAGTTAATCATCGTCAGGGAAACCATCGGTAACGCCATCGGCCAGGGAACTTCCGGCGTGCGTCGGGTTTTGGGTTGGGGTTTTCCGGCAAAAACTAAACCAAAAACTCGGGTTAAATTCAAAGCCGTTAAACCGTTAACCAGTAGCAAAATTAAAATTAACCATCCGGGAACTTGCCAAAACCCATCCACCCAGCGCCGCAGAGTCCAAAACATCCCAAAGGGTAGCAAACCAACCATGCTATTAGCCCCAACCAGGAAAGCCGTTGTCGTTGCCGGCATCCGCGACCACAAGCCCCCCATTTCGGTAATATCTTGGGTACTGGTGGTCAAAATAATCGAACCCACGCTCATAAACAGCAGGGCTTTGGCGAGGGCGTGAGTCAGCAGCAGTAACAGGGCGACATCGACCTGTTGAAGTCCAACGGCGATGAACACTAACCCCAAATAGGCGCTGGTGGTATGGGAAAAAGCCCGTTTAATGTCAATTTGAGCGATCGCCACCAAACTCGCCCCGATCGCCGTTGCGGTTCCCAAGGCGATCAGAACCCCGTCGGTAATCGGCGAGAGGGCTAAAACAGGTTGTAGTTTAATTAAGACATAAGCTCCGCCGGAAACTACAATTGAGTTTCGCAAAATTGAAGCCGGGTTGGGGCCTTCCATCGCTTCATCCAGCCACAAATGCAAGGGAAATTGAGCGCATTTTCCCACCGGGCCTGCAATTAAGGCTAAACCGAGTAAGGTAGCGGTTAGGGGTTGTAATTGGGCGGTTTCTGCCCAAAATTCTAAATCTGAGAAGGTTAAACTGCCGGACAAAGCGGAAACGGCGACAACCCCCATCAATAGCAACACATCTCCCACTCGTTTGGTTAAGAAGGCGTCCCGCGCGGCTGTCACGACCAACGGTTGAGCGTACCAGAACCCCACCAACAGATAGGTTGACAGGGTGAGCATTTCCAGCAACCCGTAGGTGAGGAATAAAGAATCACTTAAAGCGATCCCACTGATCGCCGCTTCAAAAAAGCCGAGTAGGGCATAAAACCGAGCGATCGCCCAGTCTTTTTCCATGTAGCCCAAGGCATAGAGTTGAGCGAGTAAACTCAATCCCGCCACCAATTCCATCGCTCCCACACTCACGGGGGAGATTTCCAGAACAAAGGAGATATTTAAGTCCGGGGCGCTTAACCAGGAATAGGTGAGGTTTATGGGAAGATGATTCCAGGTGACTCTAAACAGCAGTGTGCCGTGAACGAAAGCCAATACTGTCATCAATAAATTAATATAGGCGGCAGGTCTTGGCCCCGTGCGTCGAACTAGCCCCATTGCCCAAGGCAGGGTCAAGATCGCCCCAATCAATCCATAGAATGGTATGCACCAACTCGTTTGTAGAAGGAACTGACTCATTGATAATGTTTCCGAAAATGGCTCCTTGTATAGAGTTTTTTAATGCTGATTATTTAATTTATTAATTCTCTCATTACTTGGGGTATTCGTCTATACCCCCGTTCAAATCTACCTCGATTGGAGGAGTCGGCATTCAAAAACCGATCAAAAAAATCCCTATTTTAAGTTGAGCCGACGGTCAGTATTCCTTTCGCAGCAATGCCCAAATGTCGGCTAAAATAAAGTTCGGCTTCTCTGGATTCTCATCATTTTCTGAAGTTAATACTTAAATCTTTTTCGGGTCTTTAATAAGGACATGATTAAAACTCGAATATTCAATCAGTTCTAGACCGATTAATTTTATCCAAATTGCCTCAGATGAAGTCGATAGGATGCGCCCGGTAACTTGCGGAGAATTGCTTTCTGATGCGGTGGAAATCCACCCAATTTTGGAGATTTCACCTCGACCTTAAAGAGCGGGAGTGTTTTATGGCGTTCCCGTCCTTGGCGATCTAGAAAGGGTTCAATCTCACGGTTCTCGAAAGGTTAAAAACTGTTAATATAGCGCTACTTGAATCGGGAACAGGGAACGGGGAACAGCGCAAACTTGCGGCCCGGCGGTTTCCGCCGAGAGCAAAGTTTGTAAGAGAGGGAACAGCAGACTATGAAAGGGTTTCAGAATCTAAAAATGTCAAACACCAATTTGCGTAGTGCTATAAACAATAAGTCTATAAACATCTTTTTGATTTTTGTACATCTACCCCAAGCAACTTCTCTGCAAATCGGTACGGGTTGGAGATTCTTTGTAACAAATCAAGTTTTTTTATTAAAAAATATACAATTTGTAACCGAAGATGTTACCGATTTCAACAAAACTTCTTAATCTTCAGGCAAGAGGCAATAGGCAATTTACAGTCACCAGTCACCAGTCACCAGTCACCAGTTATGAGTAGCCAGTTTTCAGTAAACAGTTATAACTGACTTCTGACTTCTGACTTCTGACTTCTGACTCCTCACCTACCCCACCTCCGGTCCTCCGGTCCTCCGGTCCTCCGGTCCTCCCCACCGATAACCCATCCGTTTCCATGCATCATTAACCCAAAAAACCCAGCAACAACCCATCCGTTACCCACCTCCCCACCTCCGGTCCTCCTGTCTCGGTGTCTCCTGACTCCTGTCTGAAGTAAACTTTTTTAATAAAATATTAATTTATGTTACGCATTAAAAAAAATAATTAAGTCCATCAGCAAGAAGAATAGAGATTTATATTGTCAAGGAAGACACAATTCTCCTATTCTATTAAACAGGGAGAAAGGTAAGAAGCGTTCTAGAAGCGTATAAATCACGAGTCTAGTTGTAATTCTACCGATTGGTCTAAGAAAATTTACGCAGCTTGTTCTGCTTTTGTGTTAATTAGGAGTTAAACAATGTCAATCGCTGTTGGGATGATTGAAACCATAGGTTTTCCAGCCGTAGTGGAAGCGGCTGACTCAATGGTGAAAGCCGCCCGAGTCACCTTAGTGGGATATGAAAAAATTGGAAGTGGTCGCGTGACCGTAATTGTTAGAGGCGATGTGTCAGAAGTTCAAGCCTCCGTTGCGGCAGGAATTGAGGCAGTCAAGCGCGTCAACGGCGGTGAAGTCTCATCAACCCATATTATTGCTCGTCCCCACGAAAACTTGGAGTACGTTCTGCCCATTCGTTATACCGATGCTGTAGAACAGTTCCGGTCATACTAAAAAACTATGCAGTTCAGTGAATCTGGACTCGCTTCACTCATCAGTCGTACAAGACTCACCAGCAATGGACAAGTACCAAGCCATGTCGCGAAGATTCCTCAAAAGGGGCGGGTCAGTGAGTCAGTCTTGTACGACCTCAAAGTGTGTTCATTAATTCAGCTCAGGAGTTAAAATATGGCCATTGCAGTTGGCATGATTGAAACCTTGGGGTTTCCGGCTGTCGTAGAAGCAGCCGATTCGATGGTAAAAGCGGCTCGCGTTACCCTCGTGGGATATGAGAAAATTGGTAGCGGACGAGTAACGGTGATTGTCAGAGGAGATGTTTCGGAAGTGCAAGCTTCTGTTTCTGCGGGAATGGAATCGGTGCGTCGAGTCAATGGAGGTCAGGTGGTATCCACTCATATTATTGCCCGTCCCCATGAAAACTTAGAGTATGTTCTACCGATTCGTTACACTGAAGCCGTAGAGCAATTCCGGGAAAGCGTTAGTGGAATTCGTTCGCTCAATCGTCCCTAGACTAAAAACAAATCCGTTTTAGATAATTGCGATCGGGAAAATACCAGCAACAGATTATTCTGGTAGATGAAGCGTCCTAACGAACATTAAGATTCACATCTGTCAACTATTGATTGTGCTGTATTTTCCATTGAAGTCTTGCATCAGCACGGCCCAAATCTGATTTAATGGCAGTATTGCTGAACTCTAAACCCTTCACGGTTGACGAGCTAATCATTTAAAGGCTAACAAAATTAATTGCACGTTCCCCCGAAAACCCCATGAAAATTGCCAGAGTGATTGGCACTGTCGTGAGTACCCAAAAAGAGCCAAGTTTGAGAGGCTCAAAATTTCTACTCTTGCAATTCATTGATGAAACAGGAGAAACCCTGCCCGAATATGAAGTTGCACTCGATTACGTCGGTGCGGGTTTTGATGAGTGGGTTTTAGTAACGCGGGGAAGTGCGGCTCGTCAAATCCCCGGAAGCGAAACTCGTCCCAGTGACGCGGCTGTAGTAGCAATTATAGATACCATTACAGCGGGAAATCGTTCGCTCTACAGCAAAAAAGATCAGGAACGTTAGTCTCAACCGATGAGCTAAAAGCCCTGAACAATTCAACAGTAAACAACAGAAAACTAACACATATTGGTTAGGAGAAAATCAATTATGGCAGTCCGTAGTCTGGCGGCTCCTCCAACACCTTGGTCTAAAAACTTAGCCGAGCCGAAAATCGATTCTAGCGCCTACGTTCACTCCTTTTCAAACATCATCGGAGATGTGCGAATTGGAGCCAACGTTTTGGTCGCCCCCGGAACCTCCATCCGCGCCGACGAAGGATTCCCGTTTTCCATCGGCGAAAACTCCAACATCCAAGATGGGGTTGTCATTCATGGCTTAGACGAAGGTCGGGTCAAAGGGGATGATGGTCAATCCTACTCCGTGTGGATTGGTAAAAATACCTCAATCACCCATATGGCTCTGGTTCACGGGCCGGCTTACGTGGGGAACAACTGCTTCATCGGCTTCCGCTCAACCGTATTTAACGCCAGAGTCGGAGATAACTGCATTGTAATGATGCACGCTTTGATTCAAGACGTCGAAATTCCCCCCGGTAAATATATCCCCTCTGGGGCAATTATTACCAACCAACAACAAGCCGATCGCTTACCCGATGTCACCGATGCGGATCTGAAGTTTTCCACCCACGTCATCGGCGTCAATCAATCCCTGGCAGCAGGCTATCAATGCTCAGAAAATGCAGCCTGTATTGCTCCCCTTCGCAACGAAGTCGGCGGCCGTCACACCAGCAACGGCGGCGGACGCGATCGCTCTTACGCCTACGCCAGCAGCAGCGGCAGCCTGGATTCTTCTACTGTCCAACAGATCAACCAACTGTTAGCCCAAGGCTACAAAATCGGCAGCGAACACGCCGATAAGCGTCGTTTCCGCACCAGTTCTTGGCGGAGTTGCGCTCCCATTGATTCTAACAACCCCAGCGAAGTCATTGCCGCGTTAGAAGCTTGCTTAAAAGAACACGAAGGGGAATATGTTCGCCTGTTGGGAATTGACACCGAAGCCAAGCGTCGGGTGTTAGAAGAAATCATTCAACGTCCCGATGGCCCGGTACACAAATCCTCCAACGGCAAAGTTTCGGTTTCCGCACCCTCGGCAGCTTCGGCACCGGCGACCAGTCGTGCGAGCGCTCCAGTTGCCAGCAGCAGCGTGGGTTCCAGCCTGAGCGAACAAATTAGTCAATTATTGGCTCAAGGCTGCAAAATTGGTCTAGAAAACGCCGATAAGCGTCGTTTCCGCACCAGTTCTTGGCACAGTGGTCCGGCAATTGATTCGACCCGAGTTGGGGATGTGGTCGCCCAAGTTGAAGCCTTTGTCAAGGAACATCAAGGCGAATACGTGCGCTTAATTGGTATCGATCCGACCGCCAAACGTCGTGTCGTCGAAGAAATCATTCAACGTCCCGATGGCAAACCCACTTCGTCTGCACCGAAATCAACCGTTGCCACAACTTCTCGTCCGGTTGCCTCTAGTCCTTCGGCTCCTGTGAGTTCAGGTAATGGTAGCCTCAGTTCAGATGCGATCGCCACAGTGAACAGCTTACTCGCTCAAGGCTACAAAATCGGTACCGAACACGCCGATAAGCGTCGCTTCCGGACTAGCTCTTGGCAAAGTTGCTCCCCCATTGAGTCAACCCGTGATTCCGAGGTGATCGCAGCTTTAGAAGCCTGTATGAAAGAGCATAGCGGCGAGTATGTTCGGTTAATTGGTATCGATCCGAAAGCCAAGCGTCGGGTGATGGAAGAAATTATCCAAAAACCGAACTGAACCCAAGGGCCTGTTGATATTTCTAGAGGTTCACACTTAATGTATAGGTCGCCACCGCAACCCCTGAACAATGCCTCTGCTTTCGTGAGTGGCGATGTCACAATTGACCCCAGTGTTGCGATCGCAACCGGAGTGATCCTCCAAGCCGATCAACACAGTCAAATTGTGATTGCCACTGGGGTTTGTATTGGAATGGGGGCGATTGTCCATGCTCACCAGGGCAGGATGGAAATAGAAGCCGGTGCGAGTATTGGTGCAGGGGTTTTAGTGGTCGGTCATGGAACCATTGGGGCGAAAGCTTGTATTGGGGCGGAAACAACGCTTCTCAATCCGGCGATCGCCGCCAAACAGGTTGTACCGGCAGGTTCAATTGTTGGGGACCAATCTCGGTCTGTGACCCTTTCTTCGGCTTCCGAGGAAACAGAGGAGGCAAAACTTCCCCGTGAAGTAGAATCGGACTCAACCGTTGAGGAAGTTGAACCGGACTCAACCGTTGAGGAAGTAGAACCCGACTCAACCGATCAACCGGAAGAATCCCCGCCAGAGGAGGAACCGTCTCCAGAGAAGCCGCCAACAGAGTCAGCCCCCGACTCGACGACTGCGGCCAGTTCTCTGGAGAAATCGGTCAATTCACCGGCGACGATTGTCTATGGGCAAGTTCGTCTGAATCACTTGTTAAACACACTACTTCCCCATCGGAAATCTTTGAACAATTCCAAACCCGGCGATCGCTCGGGCTGAAAATCAGTAAAATAGAGAAAGAGAGAGAATTCGGGCATCGGGCATCGGTTTTGCCGAGTCGGACAATAGCATTTCACGGTTACGGGTGAAGGGGAGAACAGACAAGAGAATCAAAATTTTCCTTCCGTTGCGAAGTGTCTCTGTGTGCCGTTTGCCCCTTTGCCCAACTCCCTGGAACTGAAATTCCGCCCGTCCAAATTCCAACAATCGTATTCATGGATGCACACCTGCAAAAATTTGTTTCCCCTCAACGGATAAAGCGACCCGAATACCAAGATATGGCTTTGGGTCTGGTTGAAACTCGCAGCTTTCCGGCGATCGTCGGGACGGCTGACATGATGCTGAAGTCAGCAGGTGTTCATCTGGTCGGTTACGAAAAAATCGGCAGTGGCTACTGTACGGCAATTGTCCGGGGTCGCATTGCCGATATTCGTTTGGCGGTCGAAACCGGAAGCGATACCGCTAAACAGTTTAACGAGTTTGTTTCGTCTCTGGTGATTGCCCGCCCCCTTCCCAATTTAGAATATGTTTTACCGATTAGTGCGCGTTTATCTCAATTGGCGACCAGTGGCGGTCACAGTCGCTTGAGTAACCAAGCTGTCGGTTTAGTCGAGACTCGCGGTTTTCCGGCGATGGTCGGCGCCTGTGATGCGATGCTAAAAGCCGCTGAAGTCTATCTGGCTTCCTATGAAACTATTGGCGATGCGTTGTGTACGGCGATTATTCGGGGTTCGGTGGCGGATGTCGCCGTAGCGGTAGAAGCCGGAATGCTAGAAGCCGAACGCATTGGGGATTTGAATGCGGTGATGGTGATTCCTCGACCTTTGGATGATTTAGAACAAACGTTACCGTTGGCGAGTTGTTGGATCGAAGAAAAACGTCAACCGTTGAAACTCCCTGTGGAGGTTAAAGAAACCGAGAAAGAAACGGTCCAATTACCCAATTTCAAAGAACTTCCTCAACCCATCGAAGAAGAAAATAATTATTTATAGCTTTAACAGTAGGGTGCGTCAAATCTTACCCTCTTAGTTGAGTCATCACCCGATCGATAGTTTGACGCACCAAGCGCAATTGTTATAATTTTCTCTCCCCAAAGAAATAGGTAAATATTCGGCCCTTGACTCTCCAGTTAACTGGAGACTTTATCCTAGAAGAATAAGACTTATCAACAATTCTCATTGGGTCAAGGCGATGGAAACGATTTATTTGCGACTAAAAGGTATGGGGTGCGCCGCCTGTGCCAATAAAATCGATCGCGCCATTCACGAAGTTCCCGGCGTAACAGAATGTAGCGTTAATTATGGTGCCCAACAGGCAACCGTTCAGTATAATCCGAAACAAACGAATACAAACAATATTCAACAAGCGGTTAGCGATGCGGGATATACCGCAGAACCCTTAGAAAACACTCAAAATGACCTCGAAGATCGGGAGAAAGAAAACCGTCAAATTGCCAAAAAATTGAGGCGAAAAGTCGTTGTTGGTGCGGTGATTAGCACTATTTTAATTATCGGCAGTTTACCGATGATGACGGGGTTAGAAATTCCGTTTATTCCGATGTGGTCACACAACCCTTGGCTGCAATTAATTTTAACAACTCCCGTGATGTTTTGGTGCGGAAAAAGCTTTTTTACCGGGGCGTGGAAAGGCTTAAAACGTCACAGCGCCGACATGAATACATTAATTGCAGTCGGAACGGGAGCGGCTTATCTTTACTCGCTATTTGTGACAATATTTCCGGGATTTTTTATCACTCAAGGGTTAAGTGCGGATGTTTATTATGAGTCAGCCGCAGTTATTATTACTCTGATTTTACTCGGACAATTACTCGAACATCGCGCTAGAGGACAAACCTCGGAAGCCATTCGTAAATTGATGGGTTTGCAAGCAAAAACCGCCCGGGTTGTGCGGGATGGAAAAGAAGTCGATATTCCTCTAGAAGCGGTTAACGTTGGCGATATTATTATTGTTCGTCCCGGTGAAAAAATACCCGTTGACGGTGAACTAATAGAAGGACGTTCAACCCTTGATGAATCGATGGTAACGGGGGAAAGTGTACCCGTTGAAAAGAAACCCGGAGATGACATTATTGGCGCGACCATTAATAAAACCGGAAGCTTTAAATTTCGCGCTTCTCGGGTGGGAAAAGACACCGTTTTAGCCCAAATTGTACAACTGGTACAACAGGCGCAGGGTTCAAAAGCACCCATTCAAAGATTAGCCGATCAAGTCACGGGTTGGTTTGTTCCTGCGGTGATTGCGATCGCGATTTTAACCTTTATTATTTGGTTTAATTTTACCGGGAATTTAACCTTAGCAACCTTAACCAGTGTGGGCGTTTTAATTATTGCTTGTCCCTGCGCGTTAGGATTAGCAACCCCAACTTCTGTAATGGTCGGAACCGGATTGGGCGCCGAACACGGGATATTAATTAAAGGCGCAGAAAGTTTGGAACTCGCCCACAAAATTCAAACGATTATTCTCGATAAAACCGGAACGTTAACCGCCGGAAAACCAACCGTTACTAACTATATTACCACAGGAGGAACCGCCAACGATAACGAATTAAAATTATTACGATTAGTCGCCGCAGTCGAACGAAAATCAGAACATCCCCTCGCCGAAGCGATTGTTCAATATGCGGAATCTCAGGGCGTTAATTTTCCCTTACCGGAACCCGAAGACTTTGAAGCGATGACGGGAATGGGCGTTCAAGGCTATGTTTCAGATCGATTGATCCAAATTGGAACGAGTCGCTGGATGGGAGAATTAGACGTTAATATTGAAGGCTTAAAACAGTTTCAAGACCAGTGGGAAAGCGACGGAAAAACCAGCGCTTGGATAGCCGTTGATGGTACAATAGAAGGGTTAATTGGAATTGCTGATACCCTCAAACCTGCTTCAGAAAATGCGGTCAAAACCTTAAAAAGAATGGGGTTAGAAGTGGTAATGATTACGGGAGATAATCAGAAAACAGCCGAAGCGATAGCCTCACAAGTTGGGATTGAACGAGTATTTGCAGAAGTTCGCCCCGATCAAAAAGCTGATTTGGTGAAATCTATTCAAAAAGAAAAGAAAAGAAAGGGGGAAAATCATCGAATTGTGGCGATGGTTGGCGATGGAATTAATGATGCACCCGCCCTCGCCCAAGCCGATGTGGGAATTGCGATTGGTACCGGAACAGATGTGGCGATTGCTGCGGGAGATATTACCTTAATTTCAGGAGAATTAACGGGAATTATCACCGCAATTAAACTCAGTCGCGCCACCCTGAAAAATATTCGCCAAAATCTGTTTTTTGCGTTTATTTATAACACCGCAGGAATTCCCATCGCCGCCGGAATTCTCTATCCGTTGTTTGGTTGGTTGCTTAATCCCATTATTGCGGGTGCTGCGATGGCAATGAGTTCGGTTTCTGTGGTGACAAATGCGTTGCGTCTGCGGAATTTTAAACTGTCATCCTGATAAAATATTCCGGTATCTGGCGCGTCAGAATATATCAAAATTTGTCGGGGCGGGTTCCACATTAATTGATGTTTTCTCACAGAAAAGTTATATAAACCCGCCCCACCCCAAAACCGAATCAATCAACCGGAGATGGTATCAAATCACATCAAAATTTGTAGGGGCGGGTTCCACATTAATTTATGTTTTCTCACAGAAAAGTTATATAAACCCGCCCCACCCCAAAACCGAATCAATCAACCGGAGATGGTATCAAATTACATCAAAGTTTGTAGGGGCGGGTTCCACATTAATTGATGTTTTCTCACAGAAAAGTTATATAAACCCGCCCCACCCCAAAACCGAATCAATCAACCTGATATCATATTATTAATATTGGGTTTCGTGCCTCAACCCAACCGACAAATAAAGCCAAACAGGAGATTAAAGTTATGCTAAAATATCAGAAAATCGGATTCTATTTCAGTCAAGCCTTACTTTCGGCAATTGTTGCAACTTCTGTACAGGCGGCGTCCGTTGAATCCCATTCTCAACCTACCGAAAACTTTCGCCAAATTGAACAACCTATTCCCGTAAAAATTGGAGTAACAGCAGCAGGTTTGGGGTTAATCGGTTTAGAACTTTGGTGGTTTATGTTCAGCAAACCCAAAGCCAAACAAGCCACCCAAACTAAAGACACCCAAGAACTCGAAATTTTGGTGGATGGCGGATACGAACCCAACAGAATTACCGTAAATTCCGGTCAACCGGTTCGTTTACAATTTTACCGCAAAGACCCCAGTCATTGTTTAGATAAAGTCCTCTTTCCTGATTTCAACATCTCGAAAGATTTACCCCTAGATAAAACCACAACCGTTGAATTTACCCCAGAAAAACCGGGAGAATATACCTTTAGTTGTGGGATGAATATGGTTCGGGGAACGTTAGAAGTTCGAGGATAAAATAACATGATCAACCGCAGAAAATTTATCAGCTTAAGCACCTCTACAGTCGGCGGTATTTTGTTAACCCAATGTGTCTCTAATTCTATCAAAGCACAATCTTCAAATTCTTTGACTCAAAGTAGTGTTGGAAATTTGTTAGATGTGTCTTTAGAAGCGCGTTTTGATCGGGTTTCCATTGCCGGACAAAATGCCAAAATGTTAAGTTATAACGGACAAATTCCCGGACCCAGACTGGAAACAAAACCCGGAGATACAGTCCGAATTAACTTTACCAATAAACTCCCCCAACCGACCAATTTACACTATCACGGTTTGCACATTCCGCCCACAGGAAACGCCGATAATGTATTTTTAAATATCCCACCGGGCGAAAGTTTTACCTATGAATTTACCCTCCCCAAAAATCATCCATCTGGAACCTTTTGGTATCATCCCCATTTACACGGTTTGGTTGCAGAACAACTTTTTGGGGGTTTGGCGGGTTTATTTATTGTTAGGGGTGAACTGGATGAAATTCCCGAAATTAAAGCCGCCGAAGAACAATTTCTCGTTTTAAAAGATTTTGCTTTGAAGGTCAATCAAGCCAATTTTCAAGGACACATGGGGATAATGTTGGGGCGAGAAGGGGAACTTTTAACGGTTAATGGTGAACTCAATCCAAACTTTTCAATTCCGAAAGGGGGATTATTGCGTTTAAGGATTTTAAACGCTTCTTCTTCTCGTTTTTATCGCTTAAAATTGGAAGAACATCCCCTTTATTTAATCGCCACCGATGGCGGTTCTATTTCCGAACCCGTTGAACTTTCAGAAGTATTATTAACTCCCGGCGAACGGGTGGAAATATTGGTTCGAGGAGAACGAGAACCCGGACAATATCGTCTTTTAAATTTACCTTACGATCGCACGGGTGGAATGATGGGAAGGGGAATGATGGGAAGGGGAATGATGGGAAATTCTGCTAATACAAATACTCCCCAAACTTTAGCGACTTTAAGCTATAACAACTCGGTTGAAACTCTACCTTTACCCAAACAATTAATTGCCGTTCCTGAACTTCCCAAACCGCAAGAAACACGGCGTTTAACCCTCAATCACGGGATGGCGCCGGGAATGGGAATGGTCTTTTTAATTAACGGCGAACCCTTTGAGATGGGAAACCCGGATACAGTCGTTAAATTGAATACGGTTGAAGACTGGGAAATTGCCAATACCGGGACGATGGATCATCCTTTTCACCTACATATTAATGATTTTCAAGTGATGAGTCGAGATAACAAACCCGAACCTTATCGGGCGTGGAAAGATACAACATTGGTGAAGCGGGGGGAAGTGGTTCGCATTCGCATTCCCTTTAAAGATTATCCCGGTAAAACGGTTTATCACTGTCATATTCTCGACCACGAAGATTTAGGAATGATGGCAACGATTGACATGAAAGCTTAAACAGTTTTAAGTTTTGTAATATTATCCAAATGGTTGATTTTTGGGGGTGTTTTCTGTTAAAATAGAAATCATAAAAACTGGTTGTAAACCAGGAGGGCTGAATGATGAGTTTATATTTCAGTGCTGCAACAATTTTCAGTGCGGCCCTAATTGCACTCAGTCCCATTGATCTATCTGTTGATTCGACCTTCGATATTTCTCAAGCCTCTCCCCCCTGTTGTCAATCCGGTGGATTTTCTCAACAAAATAGAATGGGTAGACCCGGAATGATGCCTGGAAACCTCGGGGGTGGATACGGAAGACACAGAGGAATGATCTTTAACTCCAATGAAGTCGAAACGGTCACGGGAAAAGTGCTGCAAGTTGATACTTGGACGCAGGGAGAATGGCAACGGGGAGGGGTTCATGTTGTCCTCCAAACCGACAATGAAACGATTGATTTACATTTGGGGCCGGCGTGGTATATTAACAATCAAGACATTAGAATCGAGCCGAACGATGAAATTAAAGTTACAGCGACAAGAGTTTCTTCGGCCGATGGACGAGCGGTAATGGTCGCCAGTGAAATCACAAAAGGAAACAAAACAATCACCCTTCGAGATGAAGCAGGTTTCCCCGTTTGGATGCGAGGAAGACAGTTTTAAATTCAGTGACAATCAAACCATTTGATATTTTTAGACAGTTGGCGAATCGAGGTCAACTGTCTGTTATTATATGAAAATTAAATTCGGATTGAATGAAGGGATGTTAAGCCGAGGGAAACAACCTGAGAATTGGAGACGACAGCCTGTTAGAATTCTCAAAAAATTAATAACGCTAAAGCCTAACTTCAAGGATATAATAACCGAAAAAGCAAATAACTCTCAACCTTATTTCCATCCCATATGAAACTAGAAGATCTTGTCGGATATGATCAACGTTATGATATCACAGCGATCGCCGCAGATGAGGAATTAACTCGTCAAATTCAGACGCTTTTAATTAACTTGGGTTTATTAAATCCCCCAGTTGATGGTAAGTTTGGCCCGTTATCCACCGCAGCATTACATCGGTTTCAAACCTTGATGAACTGCGGGGAACCGGGGTATTTAGGTAAAATTACAGCGAAACTCTTAATCGAAAGCAAGCCCGAAAATTTACCGAGTCCCGCTTTGGTGTTGAAAATTACCAAAGAAACTATTCTTAAACTGAGACCCGTTCAATCCAGCGAACTCAACGAATCGGAAAAACAGGGAATGAAAGAAAATCTGTCTTTTTCTCTGATTGCTTTTGAACCGATTCGCAGTCATGTTAGAGTTGCATTTCGGAGTGAATCTTTTCAAGAGCAATCGATTTGGTATGTCTTTGAAAAACACGCCGAAATCTACGAAGGAAGTAAGCTGGTTTTTCCGAAAATTAGACCCCAACGAGTTCGATTAGAAAACTTTCCCTACAAACCCCAAACCGATAACTTTTTTAATCCCACAGGCGCTTGTAACGTGACGTCTATGGCGATGTGTTTGACTTATTTTAATACTCCCAGACGCAAAAGTTACGGACAGTTTGAAGACGAACTCTATGAATATGCAATCCAAAGAGGTTACAGTCGATGGAGTCCCTACGATTTAGCAAAAATTGTTAGGGATTATGGCTGTCAAGATTATTTCACCGAAAAAGGAGATCTCGAAGATTTAAAAGATTGGTTAGCAGAAGGAAAACCCTGCGTCATTCACGGATATTTTACCGCCTTTGGTCATATTATGCCCGTCGTGGGTTACGATGACTATGGGTTGATTGTTCACGACCCTTATGGAGAATGGTTTTCCACTGGATACCGCACCGATTTAAGCGGCGCTTATTTACGTTATTCCTATGGTTTAATTCGGCGAACTTGTATGCCGGATGGTGATTTTTGGGTGCATTTTATTTCTAAATAAACCCCAAATCATAATCGGGAGGTTTAAACACTTGTTTTGTTAAAAATAGAGTGAACTAAACCTCTTTAACGAAACTTTGCTGATGAATCGATAACTCAAAGTTGTTCGAGGGTAAAAATTTTCTCATAAATTTTTTATCGAAATTTAACACACTTGATGAAAAACTAAGCCATTCTAGTAATCAAGTCGAGTTGTTTGATTCATCATGTTGAGTACCCATTCAGCACCGCCAACGCCAGAGAATATTTATCGCCAGACCCCTGTTACTCCACTTCCGGCTAAATTCTTCTTTCGACAGATCCTTTGCTACACGGGTAATGCTATCTTTGTAGTCGTCGCCCTGGCGATCCTTGATTGCTTGTATAATACAACACCCGCATCGCTGACGCTGAAATTAAGGACTTCTAATGAACCTTCCGTCTTTTCTGTGGCTGTGGAAGATTGCTGCTTGGTCAATGGGATTTTCGCTGTTCGCTTACCTGATGCTAGCCATAACAGGGAGTTGGATGTTTTCGACCCGCAAGCAGAAGCAGCCTCGCCCTCAAGGGTTACGAACCGCTCATTTGGCGATCGGTAGTATAATGGTAGCACTGGTTTTGATCCTGCTGGCAATTGGTCTGATTGGCACCATCGGTCATTATGGAAATCTTGGTCATTCAGCCCACTTGCCTGCCGGATTAACCGTTGTCTGTTTGGTCTTGGTTTCCGCTGGGAGTTCGACTCAAATTCACCCCTCAAGACCTTGGGCGCGACCGCTTCATATTGGTACCAATGTCGTTCTGTTCTTCGCCTTTGCTGTCGTTTCTCTGACGGGTTGGACGGTTGTACAAAAATACCTACCCTGAAATTTTTTTCGCAAACCCCTTGCGCTTTCCAAAAACATCTGCTACATTAGTTAATTGTTGAATAAATGGGTCGATGCCCGAGTGGTTAATGGGGGCGGACTGTAAATCCGCTGGCTACGCCTACGCTGGTTCAAATCCAGCTCGGCCCACCTCAAAACAAATGCCCGTGTGGCTCAGTGGTAGAGCACACCCTTGGTAAGGGTGAGGTCACGAGTTCAATCCTCGTCACGGGCTTAAAGCTTTAAATCCTTAACTTGTCTAGGTGTCGAATAACACATTATTTGTCGTCATGGTTAAACAATTTCAAGCACAAGTTAATCGACTCCCTGAAAATAGAGAGGCTAATGGAGAATTTGAAAATTAATGAGTCACTCAATCGCCCGACGTTTGGAACAATACACCGAAAAACGCCCTCAAGAGGTTTTGATTGTTCAGATCGAAATTGACGGCGAATCCGATGAAATTGCGATTTT
The DNA here is from genome assembly GCA_035285085.1 of Lyngbya sp. Lineage (GTDB taxonomy): Bacteria > Cyanobacteriota > Cyanobacteriia > Cyanobacteriales > Microcoleaceae > Capilliphycus. The sequence goes on from JAYKHV010000025.1 coordinate 45,571, forward strand.
TAAAGGATTTTCCAGTTCTTTGATGCGTCCGACAGCTTTTGATCCCGATGTTCCCGTCCTTCCGAATCAGGCTAAAATTCTTAAAATTGACCGGGCGGCCAGTCCCTACAACCCCGCAGAACCCCGTTATCTTCAGCAAGGATTAACCTGGGATAGTATTCAACCGTTGTTATCTGAAGTCGGAGTTTAAAAGGGATTAGTCCCGAGCGTATCCTCTCCGACTCCGCTAGGACTAATCACCGACGGCTATAGCGGGTGGATTACACCATACCACCTGCGGCTTGAAACCGCGCTCTCGCTCGTTTTAGGGCGTTTTTAGCTTTGATTTTCTCTCGCTCGCTATCACCGCTTTCTGCTTTTTCCCAGTTGGCTTGGGCTTCGGTGAAAGCCGTCTGAGCCTGATTTTTATCAATGGATTGACCCCGTTCGGCTCCATTGACTAAAATCGTGACTTCATTTTCTTCAACTTCCGCGAATCCTCCGAGCAGGGCAATCGGAACCCATTCCGACTTGGAACGAACTCGCATCACCCCAATATCGAGAGCGGTCATCATGGGTGCGTGTCCACTGAGGACACCCAATTGACCCGTTGTGCTGGGAAGAATCACTTCTTCAGCTTGATCGTCCCAGACCGTTTTATCCGGGGCAATTACACGCACATTAAGTGTCATTTGTCAAGTATAAATAGATAGAAAGTAGTTCGTGATTTCAGCAAAATAGAGGACAAAGGCCTCCGGGAAAAAATCAACCAACGATCGCGATCGCTGACTTCCGATTCCCCTTGGCCCTTAACCCGGCTAGGACTTCATTTTTTCGGCTTTGGCCAGCACTTGATCGATACCGCCAACCATGTAGAACGCTTGTTCGGGCAAGTCGTCGAGTTCGCCAGAGAGAATCATTTGGAAACCCTTGAGCGTATCTTTCAACTCCACATACTGACCGGGAGCGCCTGTAAACACCTCAGCCACGAAGAACGGTTGAGACAAGAATCGCTCAATTTTCCGAGCGCGAGCCACAGTCAGACGGTCTTCTTCAGACAATTCATCCAAACCGAGAATCGCGATAATATCTTGCAATTCTTTGTAACGCTGTAAAGTCGCCTGTACCGCCCGTGCAGTTTGATAATGCTCCTCACCGACAACACTGGGTTGTAACATGGTCGAAGTAGAATCTAACGGGTCAACCGCCGGATAAATCCCTTTAGAAGCCAAAGCCCGAGACAGTACCGTTGTCGCATCCAAGTGAGCAAACGTTGTCGCCGGGGCGGGGTCAGTCAAGTCATCAGCCGGAACGTAAACCGCCTGAACCGAAGTAATCGACCCTTCCTTCGTCGAAGTAATCCGCTCTTGCAGTTCACCCACATCAGTCCCCAAAGTCGGCTGATATCCTACCGCAGAAGGCATCCGACCCAGTAGCGCGGATACTTCCGAACCCGCCTGTACAAACCGGAAGATATTATCAATAAACAGCAACACGTCCTGCTTACTGACATCGCGGAAATATTCAGCCATCGTCAGAGCAGACAGACCCACACGCATTCTAGCTCCGGGCGGCTCATTCATCTGACCGTAAACCAGGGCAATTTTAGATTTGCTGCGGTCTTCTTGGTCAATTACCCCGGATTCAATCATTTCTTGATAGAGGTCATTCCCTTCGCGGGTGCGTTCACCCACACCACCAAACACGGATACGCCACCGTGCGCTTTAGCGATGTTGTTTACCAATTCCATCATAATGACGGTTTTGCCAACGCCCGCACCGCCGAATAAGCCAATTTTGCCGCCGCGACGGTAAGGAGCGAGAAGATCGAGAACCTTGATCCCGGTTTCAAACACAGCCGGTTTGGTTTCCAGTTCCGTAAAAGCGGGTGCAGAGCGGTGAATCGAGGAAGTTGTATCGGCATTAACCGGGCCGAGATTATCAACCGGTTCACCCACTACATTAAAAATACGACCCAATGTTGCAGTACCGACAGGAACGGAGATAGAAGAGCCTGTATCGACAACTTCCATGCCTCGGACCAAACCATCGGTGCTATTCATCGCAACAGTACGGACCTGGCTATCACCAAGAAGTTGCTGAACTTCACAGGTAACAGAAACCTCTTGACCTGCTTCGTTCTGACCCTTAATCGTCAGGGCATTGTAGATTTCCGGCATTTTGCCCCCCGGAAATTTCACATCTACAACCGGACCGATAATTTGGGTAATGTAACCTACGTTTGTTCTTTGTTCGGTGGTGACCATGATGAGCGTTTATTTCCTCAAATCGCTGTATCCGATTTCTCGGGAAGCTTAATATCTAGATAATTACCATCTTTTAGCGTATCACTGATGGGAACATCAAGAAATTGTCGAGGCAAGATTTTGGTTCTGCTTTGAGGAGTTCGACTCAATCACAGCCGGGACGCGCCGATCGCCAATGGTGCGTTCTCCGCCCATCTACACCGGAGAATCGTAGGAAGTCGGAGGGGTTTGATTGACATCGGGAGTATTTTTCACCCGTCGAATGGGTAAATTCGCAATTAAGGCGGTGGCGCGTTGATCGCTTTCTAAACCAAATTCCGAATCTTCGGTGTCAATTTCGACATAGCGAGATAACACCTCTAAAATTTCTTGACGCATGGCTTCGATTAGCTCGGGGGTCAGATCGGCGCGATCGTGGGCGAGAACCAATTTCAGACGTCGTTTGACATCCTCGCGGCTGTTGGTATTACGCGGAAAGAGTCGTTCCAGGAGTTCGTTGAGTTTCATCGGATTTTCGATTCGGTGAGGATCGCGTGTCGGGTGGGGACGGGAGTTGTTGCACTTAGAGGGCGGGTTGATTTCAAAGAGCCGTAATCAGTGATCCGTTTAGCTGGAAATTCAGAATTGATTGGGTTGAATCAACGGGTGATTTTCCCGGTTTGACTGAATTTAAGAAGGCGTTGAGCAACGACGATTTCAACACAAATCAGTCAACTGCCTCTTCTATAAAATTTTAGACGACAACAGTCGGCGCAATCGAGTCAAGAATCCTTCCGAGGCGGGATTAAAATCAAGAAATTCCACTTTTTCCCCTTCTAAACGCCGGGAAATATTGACAAAGGCTTTGGCCGCCAGGGAGGGCGTTTCCGACAAGACCAGGGGTTCTCCTTTGTTGGTGGAAACAATCACGCCTTCATCATCGGGAACCACACCGACTAAAGGAATGGCGAGAATTTCTTCGACATCCTGGACGGACATCATATCGTTGGACTGTACCATTTGAGGTCGAATCCGGTTAATCAACAGGCGAATTCGTTTGATATTATTGGCTTCGAGTAAACCAATCACCCGATCGGCATCTCGTACCGCTGAAATCTCCGGCGTGGTGACGATCACCGCTTCTTTAGCGGGGGCGATCGCATTTTGGAAGCCTTGTTCAATTCCCGCCGGACAGTCAATCACAATATAATCATAGGATTTTGCCTCTAACATCCCGACCAATTCTTTCATTTGTTCGGGAGTCACCGCATCTTTCATGCGGTTTTGAGCGGCCGGTAACAGCACTAAATTCGGCTGTCGTTTATCTTTGACTAAGGCTTGTTCAAGACGACATTCTCCGGATAACACTTCCAAAGCCGTGTAGACAATCCGATTTTCTAGACCTAACAGTAAGTCTAGATTTCTCAAGCCAAAATCGGCATCGATCACGGCAACCTGACGTCCTTTTTTTGCCAAAGCCATGCCAATGTTGGCTGTACAGGTGGTTTTACCCACCCCTCCCTTGCCCGAGGTAATAACAATAATGCGACTCATGCTCGTTTTTGGTGTTGGTCGTTAGGGACTTAAGAATATTAGGATAATCGGTCAATCAGCAATTTAGGCGATCATCTCCCCACTCAAGACAGTTCACCGATCAGATCTTGTGAGTGGATCATGCCTGAGAATGTCTGCAAATGCAAGCTTGGCACTGGATGTTCCTGTGAGCTTGTTTTTGGCAAGAAAACCTGATTCTGACTCAGAGGAGGTGGGGTTGCTCCTCCGGTTGAAGGACACATTTTGATTTTATGGCTCGCCTCGGACTTGCCAAAGCTTCACTTTAGCGTAATCGGAAGCTTTACTAATCCGAATCCCTGAAGACGCCATGTAAGCAATTTCTGGATAAAATTGGGCGGGCGGTTTTTCTGGGCCTCTTGCCATCTGAGTGGCGATCCGAATTAAAGTGGGTTCCATCTGCAATGCCATAATCATACTCTTGAGATTACCACCCGCGCCAGCGTGAACGGTACCGCGCAACCTTCCCCAAACGATAATATCTCCTTCGGCAATCACCGTACTTCCCGGATTAACATCCCCAACAATGACAACAGTACCGGGATGTTTCACCTCCACTCCCGAACGCAGAGTCGTTTGTAAATACAGGGGATCGGCTTGAGAGGTTGCCTTGTCTGGGGGGGTTTGGTTGAGGGTATGGCGTTCGGAGTCTTGATCGACAGAATACCCGACAGTCGCCGCAGCTACGGCAGTTTGACGGCGAGAGGTTTGTACTCGCTTCAGTTGCAGTTGGGCGTGGGTTAAGGCTTCGGCAATTTCTTGCAGTTGACGCACATCTAAAAGTCGATTTCCGGCGATCAGATGAACTTCTGTGTCGGGTTGCCAAGCGTGTTCACTGCCGTTGATCCGATGTTTAAGCTGTTGCCAGAGTTCTGTCCATTGGCTGCTACCTGTGGGGGGATCGCGATCTTCTGGGTTGACCGTTTCCGAGGGTAATATTAATAATAGCCGTCCATCGATACTTTGAAACCGGACTTGCTGCTTGAGATCAATAGACGGTTGTGTTTGTTGGTCTTCTGGGGTAACGGTCGTGGAGGAAGAGGTGTCAGATTGCATGATCATGCGTGATTGGTGTCTAGCACTGAGACGTTCAAAAGCCGATCACTCAAAGCGCGACATTTTCGGCTTGATTATTTTAACAGGATTGGTTAACCTATTGCGCGATCAGATCTGATCCTACTCAGACACTTGCAGAATTGACCGGGCGACAACCTTTTTTTCAGAGAAACTTCTGCCCAAGAAGATACGGAAATTTTAGGCAGTATCAACAAAAAAACAAACTCTTATTTTTCACCTTCAATCCGAAAATCTCTACTTCAGAAAGTCAAACAAACCCCATTCAACTGATTTTTGCTCCCCATAACCCAGGTATTTCTGTTAATGATCCTTCACCCACCATTTCTGTACTCTGGGATCAAGCCGTTCAACCAGCGGTAATCGAAACTAAAGTCGGCCCGACTATTGCCTCTCGCGCTGATGCTATGGTACACACAGCCATGTTACCGGAAATCTAACGCTAAATCATTTTGTTGCAGTTGTCTAATTATTTTGTTGCAGTTGTCTAATTATCGTGATCGGCGTTCAAAGCTGACCCCTAGTGATATGATATCCGACTAATCAATAATCCACCGCGATCGCGGTGGGTTAATTAGTGTTTACTGTAATCAGTTATGCAGTTCCCCGTTTTTACAGTTATCAATTCTAGCGCTTCGCGCTGGGCAAGAGGCGCTCATGCGCTTAGGCAATCATGGAAGAAAAAGCTTGTTGGTCTAGTCAGGCTTTTGGCTATTCTTCCTTCGGTGCGTTTGTAAATATACGACTCGCGAACTGCTATATCAGTGTTTTCAGCAATCGCTTGTAACCTCTAACCTGTTCACTGTAAACTGTTCACTGTAAACTGTTCACTGTAAACTGGAAAAACCTTTCCCAATAACACGCATTAATCAACCGGATATAGCAATAGGAAATCATTGGTAAACGACATTGCCCCCAAACCCCCAATTCTGCGCCCCCCTTCCCCAAAATTGGGGGTGATCTGGATTAGTTTTTGATTTACAAATCAGCTAACATTGCTCTATTATATGACTTACCCTAAAGTTCAGGTTTATCCCTAAACTTTGGGTTAGTTTATGGCTAATTTTGGTATAGATTGAGTTCTTATTTAGTCATTCATTGGCAAGCATTATGTTTACCTTGGATACACCTTCATTGGCTCATGTTTTAGGAATTTTGGCGTTGATCAGCTATGTGATTACATTATCACCAACTCTTCTAAGAATTGTCTTTCCCCAAACCCGAAAAACCGGAATTCCTAAACTTCTCCTCAAACAGCGTCGTCCAATCGGAATTATCTCGTTTGTTTTTGCGGTTGGTCATGGTTTTCTACTGGTTCGTCAACGCAGTATAGACTTTTTTGATTTAAAAACGTCTTGGATTTACATTACAGGGGTGTTCACGTTCCTGATTTTGGCTATTCTCACTATTACTTCTAATGACTGGAGTGTTAAAAAACTCAAGAAAAATTGGAAGAAAATACATCAATTAACCTATATTGCTATCTTTATACTGACTTGGCACGTTTGGGATACAATGTCAGGACATTGGACTTATTTAACTCCGATTGCGATGATTATGATGACCGGAACAACGGTGTTATTCTTGATTCGTTTGTGGATAGAAAATCAACATAAAAACAAAACCAAAAAGCCAACCAGTCTCTCGCAGTAATGATTAACTGGTTAGATCATAAAATCGGTAATATTAGCGAGTTTTTTTCACGGTGTATAATATCATGTTCGGATAATTAGTAATAAAAAAACTTTCTCCTTCTCCTCCTCTTTCTTCTTCTTAATTTCCTCGGTGACTCCTGACTCCTAACTCCTGACTCCTAACTCCTGACTCCTGACTCCTGACTCCTGACTTCTGACTCCTAACTCCCAACTCCCAACTCCCAACTCCTAACTCCCAACTCCTGACTCCTAACTCCTGACTCCTGACTCCTGACTCCTAACTCCTAACTCCTAACCTTCTTCATTCCTCCTTCTTCCTTCTTCCTTCTTCATTCCTCCTTCCTCCTTCCTCCTTCTTGTGATCAATTGGAGTTCATGAATTGATTTAAATCACTTTTGACCCCATCGATGACACTTTTTGTGTGATTCAAGTCACTTTTGACCCCATCG
>JAYKHV010000026.1:0-4506 GCA_035285085.1 Lyngbya sp.
AATTTGCAATAATGTGGGCTTATTTGCAGAATAATCTGAGCAGAAAGCCGTTTATATTTGCAGCTAATGTGAGCAAGAAATTGTTCTGTTTGCGAGCATGGGCGTTCTTGTTTGCAAGCAACTACACCTACGACTACCAAAGCTCAACACGAATCCCCCGTGTTTCCATCTGCTAACTTCCATGCAGGCGTTACGCGCTAACCGTCTGACCGTTTCAAGTCTCGGTCGCTGCACGGGGTCGGGGTTTTTTGCTCGTGCGAGTCTTTCTCGCAGCTTGGCATTCTCCGCTTCGAGTTCGGCTATTCGTCTAAGCAGTTCCTCTTGGGTTGGCATCAGTAGTAAAGGGGGAGGACTTCCCCCGCTTGTGATCAGGTGGATTACTAGGGTTATAAAAGATTACTCTAGTAATGTAGTTTGTACTCTAACATAACTAGAGTTATTATTACAAGAGTAATGTTGATAAAATTAAGGAGACGTTTACCGTGAGCCATTATGCCCAAGAGGAATCACAACGAAGACGGGGAACTGACCTCGTTCGGTCTGACAGTCTCGCCGGATGGGAAAAAGGGCTTCAAGGAACTGGCGAAGTCTATGGGGATGTCGGCTTCCCAACTGGTGGATCGGATTGGGCAGGGCAAGATATCCCTCTCATTGCCTGTTTACTTGGGGGAATCATCCAGCAATTGCTTGAGTCAGAACTCCAGCGACTCAATGAAGTTGAAGAGTGCGTAGTTTGGTACGAACGCGAACGCGACATCGCTAAATCTCGCGTTGAAAAACTAAAGCAATTGCAAGCTCTTGCTCGTCGGGGTAACGAACCTGATGAATCAACAAATCTTGAAACGAACGAATAGAAAGTAAACCTTTAGTGCGACCTCATGCGGGGTCGCTTTTTAATTATGTCAGAACAAGCACAACCCGACAAAAAACCTCTAACCGATGAGGAAGTGAACGAATTGCTACAAGGTGACTACGCAGTTGATGAAGCTTCCGGCGATCGCACCGGGGGCGAAAAATTGGAAATCCTTAGCGGTACAGAGATTTGGCGGGAAGTCATACAGAATAAGGCTTATGAGTTATATTGCTCGGTTAAATCGGGAGATATTCAACCAAAGGAAGCCTCCGAAAATTTCTTAAAGTTAGTTTCCAATCGGCGAGTAAAAATCGACACCGAAGGCGAAAGTGCTGGAAGTTCGGAGGTTCCACAGTCTCCGGTGAAGGAGTTAGAAGCGAGCGCCCACGACTTAAATAAGGACTTTGTAACCCTGGTAATTCCGAAGGATTGGGCCGATCAATCGCTCTACGTTTCGGTATTCGATGACGGTTGGGAAGTTTGCAGGGCAAAGGATCATCCGTTGGGGGATTTTTCTAAGTCGGATTGGAACAACGAAAAGGAGAACGAACTGATCCACCTCGAATTACTAAAACGAGAATTAACAGATTTACTTGAGCTGATCAAATCCCATGTTGTTCAAATTAAAGAGACTGCAAAAATTATGAGGGAAGGAGAGTTTACAGGGGGAGAGTACCGAGGAATGCAAAAGCTTATTGAGCATCTCTGCTATAAAATTTGTTGCGCGATTGATAATAACCTAAAAGTCAAAACGGAGGTAATTAAAAATGACCTCTGGTTCTAGCGCTATCAACTCTGACTGTATCGATGGTAAGGTAATTGAACTTCTCCGAAAAATGCCGGGGTTGAGTACCCAATCCATCTACTATCAACTTGGACACATTCCTCAAACTTTGGTGTTTGCCTCAATTAAGCGTCTGCAAAAATCGGAGATGATCGGGTTCTGTCTCATCGATGAGAAAACATTCCCCCTGGGGGAATCTAAATCAACCGATGACATTCCCCCAGGGGGAATTAAGTCAGAAGATCCTCAACATTCCCCCTGGGGGAATCTGAGGGTGAAAGCTTGCAAACCCGGAGGCACGGCTAAAACCGATAACGAATACTACTCAATCTACTTAGACAATGTCGAGATTGCTTATCTCGGTGGGGGAAATACCCAAAGTGCTTTAGCGCAAAAACGGAAGGCAGAATTTGAGCAGTTGGTTGAAAAGAGGGTCATTCACCCTGATCTACCAATTGAAGAGATTAAAAGACTGGTGAAGGGGATACAATGTAGGAACATGAACGTTTAACATCCCAGGTAGATGCACACTTTGGTAAACTGGCGATCGCGTGGCGAGTATGCGATCGCTTTTTTATTTTACTCCTGTTCACCATAGAAGTGTTTGAGAACGTGGTCAATCGTAGATAGTGTCATACAGAACAAGGTGTCTAAGTCACAATCTCCTAATAAATCTTCGGCTTCTTGATATTTTTCCTCAAACGTTTTTAGTCTCAAATAATTTTCTGCGTAGCGGTTGGGTAGAATTTTACTTTCGGTAAGACAAAAAATTTCAACCAACAACATTACTAAATAAGGTCTAACCATTGTTTTTATTTTGAAAGCTTGATTTTCATTCATAGCAACTCAATGGCACCGCGTTTACTTTCCTCCGAAACCTCAATATAGCGCTGCAAGGTATTTAAAGAGGAGTGACCCGTTAGGCTTTGAATTATCCTAATCGGCACTCCTTTCTCGCTAAGTTCGGTGATGAACGTTCGCCGGGGGGAGTGGGAAGAAATTCCTCTCCTGCTCAATCCAGCCCGGATGCAAGTTCGTCTCAACCAGTCATTGAAAGCTCGCAGCGTGATCGGCTGGTCGGGATTGGTCGGACTCGGAAATAAGAACCCGTATTTGGGTGGGGTAAACTTCTGAAGTTCGGCTTTCAAGTTCCGACTGATGGGAACTTCGCGAGTTTTAGCTTTACCATCCGGCGATCGCTTGCGAGTAGCGGCTGGAAAAATGATCGTATCTCGCGGGATGGATTTATAAGGGTTGTCATAGATGTTCATTACGTCCAACTTAAGCACGGCGCCCGCCCGTTCACCGGTGTATCGGAGGATGTTTAGAACAAGTTCACATTTTGAATTATCGCTCGCATTAAATATTTTTTGATAGTCTATACTGGTCAATATAGCGGCTTGTCCGAAGCGATTTTGCTTTGCCATAAAATACCGTCCGGTTTTATCAATATTATGGCATTTCCGGCTGTACAAGGCAAAAGCAAAACCCGGAGAGTTCGGCTAATGCCCCCACCGGGCGGCACTTTCCCCGACTTCCCAACACCAGCCGGAAATAGATAAAAGAGGAAGGTAGCAGATTTTAGGGATTAGGAAAGTTTGGGAGATTGTTTATTTTGAGACGCTTTAAACAATTCCACGCGCTCAGGAGTCCACCAAATCTTAAGTGTTGCCTTCAATTCATCATTAATCAAGGCAATCAATTCGGGGTTAAGTTCCGCCCCGTCAGCGCAAAGTTTGGAAAGTTCAGAATCAATATTCTCGTTGGGTTCGAGAACACATCTAAAGTTTGCCTCCGAATCAGCTAATTTTATTTCATTCCCCGCATCATTGAATAATTTCCGCTTTCTTAAGATCGAAAAAATTAAATTTTCCTCAACGGAAATATTGGAAATATAATATTTAAAAATCATAAATCACCTCGTATAATTTCCAGAGAAATAAATTTGAGAAGTTGCGGTCAAATTTGCCCAATTCAGGCTGCTGGTGCTTGATTGTCCTCTGAGTTGGTAGAGATTGCACACATTGGTTCTCGAAACAATCAATCCGGAGATCAGGGAAAAGCCGGGGGTTAAATTGAGATTTCGATAAAATCCAAAACTCATAGATCCTGTAAAAGCTATGTTGGCTTTGCAAACAAAAGGCAATCCTTTAATTTGCAAAATTCCCTCCTCTGAAAGTATCGAGCTTAAGGTAAAAACACCGTCAATAAAAACGGTATTTTCAATTCTCCGATAACTAGCTGTTCTTTGGGCATAAGAAGGTTCCGAAACTCCACTTGATGACATGAGGACTGGAACCCAGAAACCCTCCTCAACATCTACAGGTCCGGGCGGACCCTGAGCCCCTTGTAATCCTTGCGGACCTTGAACCCCTTGTAATCCTTGCGAACCCTGAACCCCCTGTAATCCTTGCGGACCTTGTATTCCTTGCGGCCCAATTAAATCAACATAGGTAAAATTCGCTTCATCCTCAACCCTTATCCCTAATTGGGTACCTTGCCAGTCGAACTCTAATGATTTGGGTTGTAGGGTGTTGACGATCTGCATTTATTGAAATTGTTAAAAATTAATTTAAAAACTAGACATTAATTGAAACAATGGGAGCCGTCCAAATATTTACCGTCGAAGTTTTGGACGCTGCGCAAATGGCTTTTAATTGCTGGGTATTAACAAGCCAATCCACCAAGTCAACGCCTTGAATTAATTTAATAGCGTAGTTAGTTGTCGTTGGGTTTGCGCCCAAACTGATAAAAGTTTCCTCTCCGGTAATTCTAATAATAACATACCGGTGAGACGTTCCGGCCGCGAGTATTTCCGTTCCATCAACTGTATCATCTATGCTCACCGGAGATTGAGCAGTATAGTTGC
>JAYKHV010000027.1:0-30706 GCA_035285085.1 Lyngbya sp.
CTATCGACTTTGCCCCAATATCAGGCTACTATTATTAAAATAGGTAACAAAGATTAAAAATTGGGGATCACAAACCGCTATGGGACGAGTCGGAGTTTTATTGTTAAATCTGGGCGGGCCAGAGCAACTCGAAGATGTCCGCCCCTTTTTGTATAACCTATTTTCCGATCCGGAAATCATTCGTCTGCCCTTTCGTTGGTTGCAGAACCCCCTGGCTTGGTTAATCTCGACCTTGCGTTACACCAAATCTCAAGAAAATTATAAAGCGATCGGGGGCGGTTCACCCCTGCGACGGATTACCGAAGAACAGGCGGTCGCCCTTCAGGAAAAGTTAAAAGAAAAAGGGCATGATGTTCAAATCTACGTCGGAATGCGCTATTGGCATCCGTTCACCGAAGAAGCGCTCGTCAGAATTAAGCGCGACCAAATTGAACAACTGGTGATTTTACCTCTGTATCCCCAATTTTCCATCAGTACCAGTGGTTCTAGCTTCAGACTGTTAGAACGACTTTGGTCTGAAGATCCGGTTCTGCAAAACATTAATTATACCGTGATTCCCTCCTGGTACGATCGACCCGGCTATTTACGGGCGATGAGTCAACTGATTGCCGAAGAACTCGATCACTGTGAAAATTCAGAACAGATTCATCTGTTTTTCAGCGCTCACGGAGTCCCCCTGAATTACGTTGAAGAAGCAGGCGATCCCTATCAGAAGGAAATCGAAAACTGCACCCAGTTGATCATCGAAACCCTCAACCGTCCTAACCCCCACACTCTAGCTTATCAGAGTCGAGTCGGCCCGGTTGAGTGGCTCAAACCCTACACCGAAGAAGCCATTCCCGAACTCGCCCAACAAGGCGTAGAAAACCTGATGGTGATTCCTATTAGTTTCGTCTCCGAACACATCGAAACCCTCGAAGAAATCGATATGGAGTACCGCCATCTCGCCGAAGAATCGGGAATTAAGAACTTTTATCGAGTTCCGGCTTTAAATACCCATCCGGTGTTTATCGAAGATTTGGCCGATATGGTGATTGAAGCCTTAGACGGGCCTCAAGTAAAATTTGCAGAAGTCGCCCGTCCCCCGAAAAAAACCAAAATGTACCCCCAAGAACGTTGGGAGTGGGGAATGACAACCACTGCTGAAGTTTGGAATGGTCGCTTGGCAATGATTGGGATAGTCGCGGTTTTGGTGGAATTAATTACCGGTCATGGCCCCTTACATTTCGTCGGTTTGCTGTAAACCCGATGAGTTAGTCGGGATTTCGTTTTTCACCCCGAGGGCGATGGCGTTGTTTGGGGTGAGCCTGGGCGGTGTACCATTGATACCATTCTTTGGAACTGCGAATCGCCAACCACAACAACAATAAAGCGATTAATCCTCCCTGTTGGGGGGCGTCAAAGGCGAACACCACCAGGGAAATGCAGAGAATATCTTGAAAAAAAATCGCCCAAATGGGTAAACCTCGCAAACGGTAAAACCATCCCACCTGTACCAGTTGCAACACTAACGCCAGCAAACCCCCCGTTACCCCAATTAACCCCACCAGCCATTGGGGAAGGTCAGCAGCTTGGGCGATGGCTATTCCCATAATCGCCCCCACAAACGGACTGCAAGCCAATTGAATAAAGTTTAAAATTCGCTGTCCCAGTAACTTTTTGGAGGCGAACAGTTCAAACAGTGACCAACTCACTAAGACCCCTATCACCCAAGGGGGAGAAAACTGAGACAAAAAAGGAACACGCGACCACAAATCCGTTTGCAATAAACCAATTAAAAGTAAGGGTAAAGCAATTCTCATCCCTGCTGCGGCTGATGCAGAGAGGGCAGCTAGGAGTTCTATCATAATATTGTTTGGGTGAGTAGTTGATCACAATTTCAGCCAAGATACAACCAGAGTTTATTATTGGTCAGAGTCGGGAGTTGAACACCCATGACTCGGATGATCTAAACGAACTGAGTTCCAGTTGATAACACTATACAGTTTTACATATTCCTCTCAAATTGCGCTAGTCCTTTTTTTAATAAAAAATTAAAATCATCTCTAAAATCTTGGTTGCAGTTTATCCCGCCGATTAACCTCCTTTTCCTTCTTAACTTTGATTGCGATTTGATACATAGAATCAACAATCTGAATAACTCCAAATTACCATGATATGACTGAAAGTATTGAGTTGCTCCCACACCCGATGTCTGATTCCCTATTTGCTGATGCCAGCCAAAGACTTGAACGCGCTTTAAAGTACGTCAGTCTCTCCGAAGATACCACCGAACGGTTGAAATTTCCTAAATCTAGTTTAGTGGTTTCTATTCCCGTTCGCATGGATAACGGCTCATTAAAAATTTTTCAAGGGTATCGAGTGCGGTATGATGACACTAGAGGGCCGACCAAAGGAGGGGTGAGATACTATAGATCTGTCTCCCTCGATGAAGTCACCTCTTTAGCCTTTTGGATGACCTTTAAATGTGCCGTTTTAAACTTACCTTTTGGGGGTGCAAAAGGCGGAATTACTGTTAATCCGAAAGAACTTTCAAAACTCGAATTAGAGCGTTTGAGTCGCGGATATGTCGATGCGATCGCCGATTTTATTGGCCCGGATATTGATATTCCCGCCCCCGATGTTTACACCAACCCGATGATTATGGGATGGATGATGGATCAGTATAGCATCATTCGCCGTCAACTTTGTGCCGGAGTTGTTACGGGTAAACCCATCGCTTTGGGTGGAAGTTTGGGGCGAGATACAGCCACAGCGACGGGCGCTTTTTTTGTAATTGAAATTATTATGGGAAAATTAAGTCAATTTCCCGCCAATACAACCGTTGCGGTTCAAGGGTTTGGAAATGCCGGCGCCACTCTCGCCCAACTTCTCGCCCAAGCGGGTTATAAAGTCGTTGCGGTGAGTGATTCTCAAGGGGGAATTTATGCAAAAAATGGCTTGGATATTCCCAGTGTTCGACAGTTTAAAGAATCCAATAAAAGTGTGAAAGCGGTTTATTGTGAAGGCAGCGTTTGTAATATTGTTGAACATGATGTTATTAGCAATGAAGAACTTTTAACCCTAGATGTTGACGTTCTTATTCCCGCCGCTTTGGAAAATCAAATTACCGTTGAAAATGCCAAAAACATCAAAGCAAAATATATTTTTGAAGTGGCAAACGGGCCGATAACTTCCGAAGCGGATCGCATTTTAGAAGAACGGGGAATTCGGGTTATTCCTGATATTTTAGTGAATGCGGGAGGGGTCACGGTTAGTTATTTTGAGTGGGTACAAAATCGCAGTGGATTGTATTGGACGCTCGAAGAAGTTAACCTTCGTCTCAAACAAAAAATGATTGCTGAAACTGAAGAAATTTGGCGCCTTTCTCAAGAGCTTGCTATTTCCATGCGAACCGCAGCCTATGTACACGGTTTAAATCGTTTAGGAGAAGCGATCAATGCCAAAGGAACCCGAGATTTTTACCTCAAAAACTAACTTATAGCCGTTCTCATATTGGTGAGGTACAGAACTTTACGCTTTAGGGAAAAGGCGCTCTTGCAAGAGAAAAGAGAAAAGATCGTAAATATGTACCTTATTACTCTGAAAAACGCCATAATTAAATTATGAATTATGTTAGTTTGTCTTTATTCTACCCGCCAAATATAATCGGAAATGGGGATTTTACTCTCAACCGATTCTTCTCCTGTCGCCGAAAAAATTACCGAACGCTGAACTAAATTTCGATTGTTTAACCGTCGTTCAACTCGACTGGGAATCCCGTAATTATAGATAATATGACCTTTTCCCGCCAAAACAATCACTTGAGAATTGGGATGATTCTGGAGATACTTTGCTATAGTTTCCGCCATCGTTTCATCCCAAAGCACTTGAGCTAAAAAGAAGTTTTCAAACGCCTCGCTATTGCCTTTTCCGTGATGATGTTGTTGATAAATATCTTGTAGCATTTGCCGATATTCAGCGTTATCGGTGCGAATTTCAGTCAGAGGCGGGATATAAGTTTTGTCTTCGGTTGTTAAGCTTTCTAAGCCGCCTCGAGCGACTTTTCGGGTGACTTCAGTCGGAGTATTTAACGCTAAAACCGGGATTTGATTTTGACGCGCAAACCGCAAAATTTCTGCATAATTTGACCAGGGAAAACCCCAACGTTGCAAATATTCGCTTTTCTCAATTAACTCCGTTTCGCTGATTTCTCCCGCAATGTATTGATCTAAAATCGGTTGATAGGGACGCTGAAACATTTCCAAACCAATCACCATTTGAGGATTTTTTTGGTATAATTGTTGAATGATTTGCAGTTGAGCTTGATGATCCGCAATGCGATCGTGAGTTTCTCCTAAATACACGACATCCGCACTGGCGAGATTTTGCAAAATCTTCTGTTGTTCCTCGCCAATGAGGGCGTATAAGCTAGAAAAACCCGAAAAAGGATAAAAATCGTGAAGATGTTCGGCCCAAACAGGCGACGTACACCAAAAAAATAATCCCAGTGACCAAGTAAACAATCGAGCAATTGTAACTTTATTCATGTTGATTTAATTGATAAGAACTCAACCCTATACATTTTAAACCGAAAAAAAATCCCTAGCTTTATTAAGCGCTAGAGATTAGATCTTGTCAAAAAATTTTTAAAATGTGTTTTTTAAGACCCAATCAATTTGACAATACAAAAGGGTTGGAAACCCCATCAGTTTTGTTTCTGCTCAACCTGCTTCCATTGTTGAGGAGTTACCGTAAAATTTCCTCGCAAAGCTGCAATTAACTGAGGTTTTACAGCTTTAGCCCATCGTTCAAAGTTAAATTCCTCATAGCGAATATCTAGGAGGAGATCTTGAGACTGATTTTTAGTGGTGTTGTCCATACCCTGCCTTTAATGTGACATGACTCGTTTTACAGTCTCCCTTAACATCAGAGTCTGAGGTGCAAAAATCGCATGGGGACAGTCTCCGGTTTCTTTGAGTTCCATTTGAGACTTTCTCAGCGCCACCTCAACACAGATGTTCAGTTTGACCCGATCTACTGACTAATCATATTTTCTCGGAAATGGGGACAAAATTCAAGAGAAGAATCGAATCTTTGAATCAGATTGATGCAGTTTTGGGATTGGTCAACTCGCCCCAGATAAATCTCCCCGTAAAAATAAAAATCCCGAGCCAAATTTGAGCAGAGTTTCTGATGTCTAACTTTAATTTTTGGTCGCGGAACATCTGAAATGAATTACATCTAGAGTTGTTCGTCTAAATTCTCATTAATCCTTTTCAGTAACTTCACAAATTTATGTAACCTTGGTCTGCATTATCTTCATTTTTTTAACACAAATTATAACATTTGAGACAAGGAATAAATGGTAAAATTGACAGAATAAGGATAAGAGTACAGTCAGGGAAAGAAGATTCTTGAATCAACCACAGGACTTAACAGTAAGGCGATAGATTAATAATTTTCACCAAGATTGGTCCGATTTGAAAAATTTTCTATTATCCTCTATTTTAGAGAGTTTTCTAACTTAAGAGCATAATGACTAAACGTATTTTACTCATTGATGATGAAGATGATATTCGCGAAGTTGCCCAAATGACTTTAGAATTCTTTTTAGGTTGGGAAGTGATCACCGCTCCATCCGGCCCTGAAGGACTCACCAGAGCTTGTGAAGAACAGCCAGATGCGATTCTACTCGATGTGATGATGCCCGAATGGGATGGACTGATGACATTTGAAAAACTGCAAGCAGAACCCAAAACCAAGCATATCCCAGTGATTTTACTAACAGCACAAGTACAAACCCATAAACAGCGCTTATTTGCTGAGTCTGGAGTCAATGGAGTCATTACTAAACCCTTTGAACCTCTTACTTTAGGGAATTTAGTTGCTCAAATTTTAGATTGGAGTTGAACGGAATTAGATCTTTGAATTGAACTTCAACAAAAACCCATCAAGAATCATCCTTTTGGTAGAGAACGGGGAACAACCAAACTCTAATTGTTTTCGATTTCAATTGGGCTGTCAAGTATCAAGTTTTGTAATCTTGAGTATCAAGTTTTGTGACAATATCTGTTGATTTAATCAGTTCTTGATGTTTTCGCTTTACCTTTAAATATATAGTAAAGATAGTCTACCGTTGCCTGGTAACTGTCTACAGCTTCCCAAGGAGGTGGCAACCATGCCTGGGGTTTATATTATTCTACTTGCCTTTACTCTAGGTTCCATCTGGGTCTATCTACAAACGTCTGAAGATATCCCGTTTGTTTTAGCAGGGTTAACCGGACTAGCTTGTTTTGTGTGGGGATTTGCATTCACTCATTGGAGTCTTCAAATCTTGATTTTGTGTGTGTTGTTAAGCTGGTACAAATTTTATCTGCCCGAGCGCTCAGGTCTGCGATAAAGGGAGACAAGACTTAAAAAATAGACTCAGCTTTTGATGCTCAATTCTAAATAAAACTCTAAAATCCCTCTGGCACTTCAGTTTTGAGGGCTTTTTTCTCTTTCAATGATTCAATCACTAAAGGTTTCCGAAGCATTGCTTCAGAAACCTGATCAACTATAGCTCAACTATTATGTATGGCAGCACTAAACAATTCAACTGACTTCCGTCAATTACATTAAGCCAATTTGAGAAAGAATACCTTGGCCTGTCAGGTATTCAGTAGCAATTCCAATCACGAAACCTAGCATAGCCAGACGACCATTCCAAGTTTCTGCAAACTCTGTAAATCCGAATTTAGGCTGTTGGTTTTCCATGTCTGAAAACTCCTTTATTGTTTCTGTCACCTATACAAAAGTTAACACAACTTCCCCAAAATCTGCAACATTTTTTTACAAATCCAGAGTGGGAGGGGGGGTTACGGGGGAGATAGGAGTCAGGAGACAGGAGTCAGGAGACAGGAGTCAGGAGACAGGAGACAGGAGTTGGGAGTTGGGAGTTGGGAGTTGGGAGTTGGGAGTCAGGAGTTGGGAGTTGGGAGTTGGGAGTTGGGAGTCAGGAGTCAGGAGACAGGAGTCAGGAGACAGGAGTCAGGAGACAGGAGTCAGGAGTCAGGAGACAGGAGTCAGGAGACAGGAGACAGGAGTCAGGAGACAGGAGACAGGAGACAGGAGACAGGAGTTCAGAAGTTTAGAATTACCTGTTGCCTCTTGCCACATGAGCTCTTGCCTTTTGCCTGTTCCCTGTTCCCTGTTCCCTGTTGCCTCTTACACTGGTGACTGGTGACTGGTGATGCCTTCATCCTAGATAATGAACTATTGTAAAGAAGCGATTGATCGATCAACCTATGAATATTCGTATCGGTAACGGCTATGATATCCACCGTCTGGTTGAGGGACGACCATTAATTTTAGGTGGGGTTCACATCGAACATGAACGGGGACTCTTGGGAAACAGCGATGCAGATGTGTTAACCCACGCTATCATGGATGCAATGTTAGGCGCACTCAGTCTCGGCGATATCGGACTCTACTTTCCGCCCACCGACGAAAAATGGACAGGTGCAGACAGTTTAGTTCTACTCGATCAAGTCCACAATATGATTCAACAACGGGGTTGGAAAGTGGGAAATATTGATTCTGTCGTTGTCGCCGAACGACCCAAGCTTAAACCTCATATTTCAGCGATGCGCGATCGCATCTCCTCGGTTCTCCAGATCCAACCTGAACAAGTCGGTATCAAAGCCACAACCAACGAAAAATTAGGTCCGGTGGGACGAGAAGAAGGAATAGCCGCCTATGCAGTCGCCTTGCTAGAAGCAATGTAAACAGCCTTGTCAAGCCTTGATAAGCTCTAGAATGCCATCACACAGGCGATCGATAAATTATCGAATTCAACCCGTGCAAGTTATGAAATCTCCCCTATTTTCGGTTTGGCATCGTGGACTGACGATCGCGATCTCAGTGGTTTTAGCGATCGCCCTCTGCGGTTGTGGCCCTGCCCAGTCAACTCTTCCCTCTCGTTTAGCAGTTCCCACTCCCAGCGGGCCTGCAACTTTTAATTATCCCCTGAATTCATCAGCGTACAGTATTTTTGGTTATATTTACGACTCATTATTACGAGAAAATCCCTACACCGGGGAACTCGAACCGGGACTTGCAAAATCTTGGGATGTTTCTGACGACGGACAAAAAATTGTCATTACCTTGCGAGACAATTTAAAGTGGTCTGACGGAGAAGACATGACCGTTGATGATATTATTTTTACCTACAATGAAATCTATCTCAACGAGAAAATTCCCAGTGGAGTAGCCGATATTTTGCGAGTGGGAGAAACAGGTCAATATCCCACTGTTAAAAAGCTTGATAATCGCCGAGTGGAATTTTCGGTTCCAGAACCTTTTGCACCGTTTTTGCGCTATGCAGGGGGTTTACCAATTTTACCGGCTCATGCTTTAGCTGAATCGGTTCGGACTTTAGATGAGAAAGGAAATCCGGTATTTTTAAGCACTTGGGGAACCGATACCGATCCCGATAAAATTGTTGGAAATGGTCCTTATCGCCTGGAAAGTTATGCTTCAAACCAACGAGTAATTTTAGAGAAAAATCCTTATTATTGGCGTCAAGATCAACGGGGAAATGCTCAACCTTATATTGAGCAAGTCGTCTGGCAAATTATGGAAAGTACCGATACTCAACTGCTCAATTTTCGCTCCGGGGCGTTAGATACCTTAGATGTTCAACCCGAAGCTTATCCGCTGTTGAAACCCGAAGAAAAACGGGGAAAATATACTATTTATAGTTCCGGTCCGGATACCGGAACAATTTCTTTGGCTTTTAATCTCAATCAAGGTAGAAATGCCAAAACCGATAAACCTTTTGTTACCCCGGCTAAATCTCGTTGGTTTAATAATAAACGATTTCGACAAGCGATTTATTATGCAATTAATCGGGAGGTAATGAAAAATAATATTTATTTGGGGTTGGGTGCGTTACAACATTCTCCAATTCCGGTACAGAGTCCTTATTATTTATCTCCCGAAGCCGGACTAAAAACTTATGAATATAATTTAGAAAAGGCTAAAGAAATTTTAGAAAATGAAGGGTTTAAACTAAAAAATGGTCGGTTAGTTGATGCAGAAGAAAATCCAGTCGAGTGGACAATAATGATTGCAGCGGGTAACAAAATTAGAGCGCAAATGGCAACACAAATTACTCAGGATTTGGCTAAACTGGGAATTAAAATCTATACTCAACCCCTGGAATTTAATACCTATGTGAATCGTTTAAGAACTCGCAACTGGGAGACTTATTTGGGCGGTTTTACCGGAGGGTTTGAACCGCACGGGGGTTATGTGATTTGGTCGGTTAACGGACGATTACATAGCTTTAATCAAGGTCCCCAACCCGGACAGGAGGATATTGTCGGCTGGAAAGTTGCAGATTGGGAACAACAAATAGACAATCTTTATGTGCAAGCTTCTCAAGAGTTAGACGAAGAAAAACGCAAAGAACTTTATGGTAAAACCCAACAAATTGTCGCCGAAGAACTGCCCTTTTTGTATATGGTGAATCCGCTATCATTTGAAGCCATTCGCGATCGCATTGAAAATCTAGAATATACTCCCTTGGGCGGTGCATTTTGGAATTTGTACGAACTGAAAATTCAAGAATAATCTAAGATGAATCCAGACGCTTTACAAGATTTACTCGAATCTGTCGCCAACGGTCAAGTCAGTCCGACAGAAGCCCTGCAAAAAATCAAACATTTTGACTTTGAACCCGTCGGAGATTTTGCGCGGATCGATCACCATCGCAAACTGAGAACAGGCTTTCCCGAAGTGATTTGGGGACCCGGTAAAACCCCAGAACAAATTATCGAAATTATCCAAGCAATGCGACAACATCACCCAACGGTAATGGCGACTCGCATTGAAGCCGATGTCTATGAAAAATTAAACGCAAAAATTCCCGATCTCGTTTATTATCCAAGCGCTCGCATTTGTGCGATCAACTCCGAGACGAGCCAGCCGAAAACCGATCGCACAATTACCATTTTAACCGCCGGAACCGCCGATTTACCCGTCGCCGAAGAAGCTGCCGTGACTGCAAGTTTATGCGGTTTTCCCGTCAAGCGACTGTGGGATGTGGGAGTCGCCGGAGTACACCGCTTATTGAGTAATTGGCATTTAATCGCTGAGGCGGATGTGTTAATCGTGGTCGCGGGAATGGAGGGAGCATTACCCAGTGTGGTGGCCGGTTTAGCCGACTGTCCGGTTGTGGCAGTTCCCACCAGCGTCGGTTATGGAGCCAGTTTAAACGGTTTAGCCCCCTTGTTAACCATGTTAAACTCCTGTGCGGCGGGAGTCGGAGTTGTTAACATTGATAATGGATTTGGTGCGGCGATTTTAGCTTGCCAAATCTTGCGAGTGGCACAAAAACAATAAACCTCCCCTTAAGTCTGTAACGTTTTCCGCATCAACAGTTGTTTCGGTTGACCAAACAGCAGGGAATTCCAGTTCCGCTCAATTTCGGCTAATCGATAACCCGCTTTGAAATACAATCGTTTAGCCGGATTGTTATTTTCTAAGACGTGCAGGTAAAGTTGAGAATATCCCCATTGAGTGGCAATAGACTCACAGCGAGACAGCAATTGTTGAGCGACTCCCAAGCGTCGATACTCAGGATGAACGGCGAGATTAGACAAATAAGGAAACTGCTGAGATCTCGAAGCGATCCAAGAATTGGGGAATTCCCCTTCCCCGACACCGCGCGATCGCAGTCCCATTTCTACGGTTCCCACCAAGACATCGGTTGTCATCGGGGAGTTATGAACTTGAGGAGAGGCCGAATTTGCACTTACGGCAACCAGACAGACATAATAGTCAGAGGAATTGGCGAGACGGTTGCGTAAATCTTCGTAAATTCCCAGACGCAGGATCGGATAAGCCCATCCCAGAAAGCCAACGCGGGAGTGAAAGCTTTCGGCCAAAACATCTGTTAATGCCAGTAAATCAGCAGATGTAGCCACCCGAATCCTCAAGCGAGAAGGATTGGGAGAATATCCGGAAACAGATTGAGTGTGGGCTTTTGAGGTCAAGAAGAATGGATTCACAATTGGTAGTTCATGCTATAACACTTTAACCCATCTTAGATTCACTGATTGGAATTGCACCGATCGAGTTGAGGAGTCCTGAAGTCTTCTGTTGCCGTATCAAACCAATGAACAATAGATCAGAATATGATTGATATGGGTGCATTCTAGACAACCTCCCAAAATCCCAGAATGTTAGATCTAGACCTAGTGAACCGTTATGCCGACTCAATGGCGTTTTTGCGGCAACCGTGATCGCTCATCACTTGCCCCCTGTGTCCCAACTTGTTATTGACATCATTCGCTTTTGCAGCAGGAGAGCGGTGCATGAATTCCCTCAAGAAATCTAAGCCCAAAATTCTAGTTGTTGACGACGAACCCGACAACCTAGACCTGCTCTATCGGACGTTTTATCGGACTTACAAAGTCCTTCGAGCCGACAGTGGGCCAGAGGCTTTAGAAATTTTAGCCACTGAAGAGGACGTTGCTGTGATTATCTCCGATCAGCGAATGCCTCAAATGAGTGGGACTGAACTCCTGAGTGTCGCCGCGACCCAATATCCGGACGCGATTCGGATTTTGTTAACCGGTTATACTGACGTTGAGGATTTGGTGGAAGCGATCAACTCCGGTCAGGTGTTTAAATACGTCACCAAGCCTTGGGAAGCCGAAGAACTCAAGGCGATCGTTAACCAAGCCTTAGAAACTCACAACGTCCTCAAAACCCGAACCGAAGAACTCAAAAGAGCGCTGCGACAAGAGTCTCTCCTCTACGCCGTTACCAGCACTATTCGTTCAGCCCTCAATTATCGGGAAATGCTGCAACGCATTGTGGAAACGGTCGGACAAATGTTTGAGGTGAGTTACTGCATTTTACAACCGTTTCAAGAAGGGGAAATGGTTGAGGAATGGTTTGTCTATCAGGCTTCTAGCTTAAAAGATTCTGAGTTTGGGATTGACAATTCGGAATTTAAAACCCTGGTTTGGGAAACCACCGATGTTGAGATCATCCCCGACGCCCACACCGATGAACGGATTAACGGAAATCCCGAGGAACTACGAGGCCGAACACAAGCCTACGCAGCCGCCAATATTCGCTCTAGTCTGATTGTACCTTTGTTTTATCAACAAGAACTGATGGCTGTTCTCGCCATGCATCAAGTGGAAGATTTGCGAGAATGGATCGATCACGAAGTTCAGTTGCTGATGACGGTCGCCGATCAAGCCGCGCTGGCCCTCTCTCAAGCCCGCGCCTACGAACAAGTTCAAGAACTCGCCAAACGAGAACGTCTGGTTAATACGATCACCGCTGCGATCCGTTCGAGTCTCGATCCCCAAAAGATTTTTGCGGCGATCACCCAACAACTCGGACAAGCCCTCAGCGTTGATGGTTGCGCCCTGTCTCTGTGGACCAGAGATGATGAATTTGTCCAATGTGTGGGGTTGTATGATGCGGACTATGAAACTTCTGTGGTCCGAGACTTGTCTGAAGAGGACATCAACCTCAATTCTTCCGATCGCAAAGGTTTAGAGAGTTTACCTACCTCCGCTGTTCCTATTGGCGGAAATCCTGTTCTCCAACGCTTGTTAGAGACTCAACAGCCGGTAGTGATTGATGATTTGACTCAAAAACCCGACTGGAATTTAATTGAACTTCCGTTGCGATCGCCGTCTAAAGCGTTAATGGTGGTGCCTTTACTTTTAGATGATCAAATTATCGGTAGTATTTCCCTGCGTCAAAATGATTCTATTCGCAAGTGGACCGAAGCCGAAGTTAATTTAGTGCAGGTCGTCGCCGCCCAAGCCGCCTTAGCCGTACAACAAGCCCGTCTTTATCAAAAAACCCGCCAACAAGCCGAAAGATTACAGGAAGTTGACCGCTTAAAAACGGAATTTTTTCAGAATATTTCTCACGAATTTCGCACGCCGTTAACCCTGATGATCGGGCCTTTGGAAGCGGCGGTGAATCAGATGCAAGATTTACCTTACGATCAAGCCAAAATTTCCCTGAGAAATTCTCGCCGACTGCTGCGGTTAGTCAATCAATTACTGGATTTACAGCGCTTTGATGCCGGACGAATGCAACCGAATTTTCGCCCTTGTAATTTGGTTGAATTTTGTCGTCAAACTGTGGAAGCGTTTCAACCCTATTGTGAAAAAAAAGGCATCAGGCTTGAAATCGATTTGCAACCTTGTGAAGCGATCTATTTAGATTTAGAACGATTTGACAAAGTTCTCTATAATCTCCTCTCTAACGCCATGAAATTTACCCCGGAAAATGGCGTGATTTTTGTGAGTTTAGAAGCGACCGGAAGTTACTGTCGTTTACAAGTTCGAGATACGGGAATTGGGATTCATCGCGAACAAATTCCCCATCTGTTTGAACGGTTTCGACAAGCAGAAGGTTCAAGTAATCGCTCCTATGAAGGTAGCGGTTTGGGATTGGCGTTAGTTAAGGAATTAGTAGACTTACATCGCGGTCAAATTTCAGTGGATTCGGTTTATGGTCAAGGAACGACGTTTACTATTTGGCTACAAATGGGAACCGCTCATTTACCCGCAGAACAAGTGTTGGAAGTCCCGGCAGAGTTGAATCCCAGACGGGCGGCTGTAGAATTAGCCGATGTAGAAGTTGAATTCAGTGAGGAGGAAATATCGAGTACAACCGAGGAAGTTTCGCCAGATGAAAATCAAAATAGGGTTGATGAAGGGTTAGAAAATAGTATTTTAGTGGTTGATGATAATCCCGATTTGCGCCGCTATTTATCTAATATTTTGAAAACCGCCAATTTTAATGTGGTTACGGCAAGAAATGGGGCCGAAGGATTTGCCCAAGCCCAAGCTCATCGTCCGGAAGTGATTATTACTGATTTAATGATGCCTGTTGTCTCCGGATTGGATTTAATTCGGATGATTAGAGAAGATGCTCAGTTAAAAGGAACTCCGATTATTTTATTAACCGCCAAAGCCGACGAAGATACCCGCATCGAAGGCGTTGAACGGGGTGCTGATGCTTATGTTTCTAAGCCGTTTAATGACCGAGAATTACTCGCCGAAGTTCGCAACTTGCGAGCGCTCAAAGAAAATGAACGTCGGGTTGCCGAATTAAATCGATATTTGACAGAATCGGTATTAAGAAGGTTTTTACCCCCGCCAATGGTGGAACGGGCGGCGGCGGGAGATTTGGTGTTAGATTTAAACCCAGAACCCCGTTTGGTGACGATTTTATTTACCGATATTGTTGGCTTTACTCGGATGTCAAATCAGCTTCAGTCTCGCCGTATTGCTCAAGTTTTAAATGAATATTTAGCAGCGATGACCCAAGCGGTGTTTGAAAATGGCGGAACGGTTGATAAGTTTATTGGCGATGCGGTGATGGCGTTGTACGGGGCGCCGCAGGAGTTACCCCCAGATGAACAGGTGAGGCGGGCTTTGGCTTCCGCACGGGCGATGTTGCGTTCTTTAGAGAAGTTAAACCAAAGTTGGCTAGAACGGGGTTTAATCGGTCATAATGGAGTCCAACCGATACGGTTTCGCTGCGGGATTCATCAGGGAATGGCGGTGGTGGGGATGTTCGGCGCCAAAGAGCGATCGGATTATACCGCAATTGGCCCGTCGGTGAATATCGCCGCCCGTTTACAGGAAGTCGCCCAACCCAACAGTATTTTAGTCTCCGCAGAGGTGGCTCACTACGTTAATCCGGGGGAAATCCTCACTTCAGAAATTCACCCGTTAAAGGGGATTGATGAGCCGGTCTGCACCTTTGTGATCAGTCCCGAAGCGGTTTCCGGGTGAAGCGAAAAATTTTTTAGAAAATCTTGATCATTTTCCAAAATGTTGTGCTACTATAAGAGAACTGCAATATTGCGGGTGTAGTTTAGTGGTAAAACCTTAGCCTTCCAAGCTAATGATGGGGGTTCGATTCCCCCCACCCGCTTTTAAGATAGAATCTATTTTAAAATTTGTTCGAGTAACTGACTCGCTCCGATGCCACCTTTTCCTTGAATATAAGATAGGATAATCGGCACAAACTGATTAATCATACTCGCATTTAAGCCCAGTTTAGAAAATCCTCCGGCTAAATTTGCCAAATTTCCCACCGACGCCGGCGCTCCCATCGCCGAAGCCAAACCCCCCAAAGCGCTCGCCATTCCCCCCGCTTGAGGTGCGGCGCCGAGGAGTTCACCCATACCCGGAACATATTGAGCAATTTGAGCAAATTCTTCATTTTGTAATTTTTCCTGAGCCAGTTGAAAGAGGAGTCCGGCTCCTCCTTTGGCTTGCTGTTCCTCTACCCCAAGTTGACGGGTCAAAATATCAACCAGTTCCATCTTGTTTTACCAACACGATGTACAAGTTTTATCACAATTTTATGCTATTGCTCAATAGGGTTCACGGGTTTTGAGTTTAATATCGCTCCTGAGTTGATAATGAGAGCGTCATCGCAGAACGAACAAAGCTTTCATTAACATTTTGCCAGCGAGGGTTACAAACTTTACCGTCTACAACATCAAAATGAACTAAAAACCAACGGTCTACCAAACTTCCCCGTTCGAGAATGCGTTCAAAATACATCACTCGTTCGGGGTCGATGTAGAATTTTTGACAAATTTGATCTAATAAAATCTCAAACGCTCGACCGATACTAATTCCAGTGTTCCAGGGTAACTCTGATACCGTGATCACTTTACTCCCATCGGGCTTGCAATGAATGGTGACATCACATTTACAGATGCTACCGGGCCAAAGTTCGCATTTGAATAACATTTTGACAATATCCTTATTTAAACGGCAAATACAACACAGATCATTCTCTGCTGTCTTCATTCTCTCCGAGAAAGTTTCTAAAGTAAACCTTAAGATCAAAAAAAATGTACACTCTGAACAGAATGAGGATTTTTAAGATTTGCTTAACTTATTCTAGCAGCGAAGGTTCCGCGATCGCCATAACCTTCGGATATAAAAAAATTCTGGACTTTTTTTTATTTGACCAGAGAATAATTGAGCAAATTTACTCATCTAAAATTATCTGGAAAAAATTTATAACGAAAAGGGATAAGCACAGATAAAATATTTATTATAATTGGGTTTTAGCTTTTTAAATTGTTCCTGTACTCAAGCCGTAAGGTTATAGATAATAAAAGCAGTCGCATTTTTCAGTTTTATGTCTCCAACCGTTAGCCAACCTGTCATTACTTGGGAAAAATTACCCCCAGACTACCCTTTACCAGATGATCCAGTGGATAATCTCAATCAACCGCTTTTAGCAACAGCTTTAACTGAAAGTCTGGAATTAGCAGGATGTATTCAACCGGAAATGTTAGTCGGAACCCATTTCGGAATTTGTGCCACAATGGATGGTAAACTGGTGATTAAAGCACCCGATTGGTTTTTTGTACGTTCTGCTTTACCAACCAATCCACCCCAACAAACTCGTCGCAGTTATACGCCCAATTTAGAAGGAGAAGTTCCGGCGATTGTAATGGAGTTTTTGTCGGATACAGAAGGCGGTGAATATTCGATAAAATCAAAATATCCGCCCGGAAAATGGTACTATTATGAACAGATTCTTCAAGTTCCGATTTATGTGATTTTTGAACCGAATGCGGGATGGTTAGAAGTTTATCAACTCGATCCTTCTCGGGGTTATCAACTCCAACAACCGGACGAAAATGGACGGTATTGGATTGAGAATATTGGATTATTTTTAGGCGTTTGGCGAGGAACTAAAACGAACCGAACGGGTTATTGGTTGCGGTGGTGGGATGAAGCGGGAAAATTGTTACTTTGGGGAACTGAACTTAAAGAAAAAATGGCTCAAAAATTAAGGGAGTTGGGTGTTAATCCTGATGAAATTGAGTAACATTTAACCCGAGATTTTAGAAAACTTGAATCCATTCTTTGACTTCGTATTCTGTCCAAATTCCATTTTTCCAATAGGGATCGGCTTCTATCAGTTGTCGTACAATTTCCTCTGTTTCAGCTTCATAAATTCCAAAAACTTTGGTTAAATCTTGAGTTGGACCAATTGTAATCACAATTCCGGCTTCCTTTTGTTTTTTGATTCCTTCTAAATGGGCTTTTCGATAAGGTTCTCGCTTTTCTAAAACATTATCGCAGTAGGTTCCAAACAAAATATATTTTGGCATAATCTTAGATTAAAAACCGAGCAATTGTCAACTCTAACTATACACCCAAAAACCCGGTTTATTCAAAGGCTTTTTAATTTGACCCCCAAAAACCCGGTTTATTCGAGAAACCGGGTTTTTCTACTCTAATTAACTGCGGAGATTGACATTGAACTCCTTAACTAACGCATCCCGAACTTTTTGCTGTTTCGGTTGAACTTCTTCTTCAGTTAACGTGCGATCGCCAGCGCGATAAACCAAACGAAACGCCAAACTGCGTTGACCTTCGGGAACATTTTCACCCTTATATTCATCAAACAGTTTAACTGATTCTAACAGATTTCCAGCCGCTTTGGTCATACATTTTTCCAGATCCGCAACGGAAACATCCGTCGAAACAAAGAACGCAATATCGCGATCGGAAGCGGGGAAAGTCGAGAAAGGTTTAAATTTACGAGTTAAATTATCCGCTTGAGTCATGGCTTCAATTAAAACCGATAAATTCAACTCAAACAGATAAACTTCTTGGGGTAATTCTCGCTTTTCTTGAACTTGAGGATGAAGTTGACCAAAAACACCCAAACGCTTTCCATTTAACCATAAAGAAGCCGTTCTTCCGGGATGTAATTGTTCAATTTGAGTTTCTTGTTGGTATTCAACCGACAAATACAACCGTTTAAAAATCGCTTCGAGGATTCCTTTTGCTTCAAACCAACTCATCGGTTTTTCGCGTCCACCTCGCGTCCAATGTCCCTGAGTTGGATCGCCCCCCATAATTCCGGCGATCGCATCTTTTTCGTGAAAATTCTCTCCCTCTTTCCAGAAAACGCGCCCAATTTCAAAACCATTTAAAGCCCCATTTCCATTTTCCAAATTGAACGCAAACGCATCAATTAACCCCGCTAACATTTCAGTTCGTAAAGCGGAATATTCCACAAACAAGGGGTTAGAAATCACTACCTGATTTTCCCCCTCTTGTTTCACCAAAGAATAGTGCATTAATTCCGTTAAACCGACCGCTCTAAATGCGGTTCTCAGTTGTCGCAAAGCCAACTGATCTTCCGGTAAATAACCCGGTACACTTTGATCGGGTAAAGTATCAGAAAAATTATCATAACCGTAGAGACGGGCGACCTCTTCAATTAAATCAATTTCCCGTTCTAAATCTCGCGCCCGATAAGCCGGTACCGTTACTTTCCAAACCACATCTTTTTGGTCTTTGGCTTGAGTTTCCTGCGCCAAACCACAGCCCAAAGCGGTTAGAATTCCTTCCACTTCTTCCGGCTGTAAAAACGATTCAACCAACGTATTTTCGCCCCGTTTGAGAGAGCCTAAAATCTCATTAATCCGACTCAAACGCAGAGAAACTTCAGAAGAAGTAACATCATCAACAATATTACTCGCCGACTCTTGTTGTGTGGGAATTCCGCCAGCAAGTTCTGTAATTAACGAAATTGCCCGACAACAAGCCAGAACCAATTCAGCCGGATTAACGCCTCGTTCAAAGCGAGTAGATGCCTCTGTACGCAAGCCTTGACCGCGAGCAGAACGGCGAATTGCGACCGAACTAAATACAGCCGCTTCTAACATTAAATTCTGCGTTTCTTCATAAACTTCGCTATCTTCGCCGCCCATAATTCCCGCCAAAGCAACAGGTTGATCGTTAGCGGTAATCACCAAAGTTTCATCTTTCAATTTTCGGGTTTGGCTGTCGAGCGTTTTGAAAGATTCCCCCGATTTTCCAAACCTGACGCCAACAGTTAAATCTTGAGAACCGGTAATTTTTTGCAGGCGATCTAAATCAAAAGCGTGGAGCGGTTGACCCCATTCCAACATAATATAATTGGTAATATCAACCACATTATTAATCGGTCGAACACCGGCCGCTTGTAAACGCTGTTTCAGCCATTGGGGAGAAGGTGCAATTTTAATCCCTTCAATAATTGTACCTGTATAAATCGGACAGGCTTGAGATTCGCTGACATCAACCGCCAGTTTGGAAGACGCTTTTTTATCTTCAATTACAACACCCGTCGCCTCAGGAATTCTTAACGTAGAACCCGTTAACGCCGCAATTTCCCGAGCAATTCCGACCAGACTTAAACCATCGGCTCGGTTAGCAGTCGCGGTAACATCTAAAATAACATCATCCAAACCGAGCAAAGGTCTAACATCACTTCCCAATTCGGGATTTTCAAGATTAAACGAGTGAATCCCCTCCGAATCTTTTTCTAAACCTAATTCGGCCAAAGAACAGATCATTCCCTCCGAAGGAACGCCGCGAAGTTTGGTTTTTTTCAGTTTTAAATCAACCTTGGGTAAATAAGTTCCAATCGTGGCGACAGCGACAATTAAATCCGCTTTCGCATTGGGGGCGCCGCAGACAATATTGAGGGGTTCGCTTTCAGCGATATCGACTTGACAGACTCGAAGTTTATCGGCGTTGGGGTGGGGAGTCGCTTCTAGAATTTTGCCTAAAACAACGCCATCGGCCCAACTGCTGCGATCTTCTAGATCTTCAACTTCAAAGCCGGCTACAGTCAAGGTTTCGGCCAACTCTTCGGGAGTCATTTGGATGTCTACTAATTCTCGCAGCCAATTTAAAGAGATACGCATTCTTTTATCAGGGGTTCAGTGTTCATGCTATTAGGTGGTTCAGACCTTACAGCTAAAGGTCTGGATTTGAAAGTGGACCGCGGACCTATGAAGTGGTCTACTATAGCGTTTCTCACATTTTGATGGTACATATTCTCTTGCAAGAAGCACCTCTTGCATGAAGCGCCTAAAGCATAAAGTCCTGTACCTCACCACTTGTGAGAATTGCTATATCGGTGTTTAGCTTCAGTTTAGGGGGTTGGATTGTCCAGTTCTGATCATAGAGGAAAGAGGCAGGTTCAGCACCCCTTGATTCTTTTGGCCATTGTGTCAAGTTTTGCGAAATTTCTGATTTCTATGGTGAATAATAGATATAGGGGGAAACTATCTATTGACACAAGATCTGTGCATCTGCTGGCTGTTAAAATACCCGCAGGCTAAGTTCAACCCAATGTCGCTTATGATCGGTTTCTCGACTGTCCGAAGGATTTCGGCTCAAGGGCTGTGTTATCTGTCTCCGCTAAACTTTAAGTTGAAGCATTCTCGAAGACTATGAGTTACTGTATCAATCCAGCTTGTTCCCATCCTGAAAACCCAGAGGATGCCTCCCAATGTCAAACCTGTCGGTCAAAGTTGGTGTTGCGAAATCGCTATCGAGTGATGAAGCCTCTGGGTAAAGGTGGGTTTGGCGCTACGTTCTTAGCAGAGGATCTGTCTTTACCGGGTTGTCCGAAATGTGTGGTTAAGCAACTCCGTCCTGCGGCTAAATCATCCCGAGTTTTAGAGATGGCACGCCAGCTTTTTCAACGGGAAGCCAAAACTTTGGGGAAAATTGGCGATCATCCTCAAATTCCCCGACTGCTTGATTATTTTTCTGGAAAACAGCAATTTTATTTGGTTCAAGAATACGTTGAAGGCTGTAATTTAAAAGAAGAAGTTCAGCAATCGGGTTTATATACAGAAGAAGACATTAAACAGTTTTTGCGGGAAATTCTCCCGATTCTTGACTATATTCACTCCCACGAAGTCATTCACCGCGATATTAAACCTGCTAATATTCTTAGACGCGCTCAAGATCAACGATTGGTTTTGATTGATTTTGGGGCGGTTAAAGATGAAGTTAAACAGGTAACAGAATTCGGGACGGGACAGACGGCGTTTACCAATTTTGCCATCGGAACATCGGGTTTTGCTCCCCCAGAACAGATGGCACTGCGGCCCGTTTATGCGAGTGATATTTATGCGGTGGGGATGAGTTGTGTTTATTTGATGACCGGAAAATCTCCGAATTCTTTAGATCATAATCCGATGACCGGGGAAGTGTTGTGGCGTGCGCTCGTTTCGGTGAGTGATTCTTTTGCGTGCATTTTGCAGAAAATGTTGGAGATGTCTGTTTATCAACGTTACCAGTCCGCCCAAGAGGTGTTAGAGGCTTTGGATCAGGAAACGGAATTTTACAGCGATCTCTCGGCGGGACTGGCGGTTCAACCCATGTCTCCCCTCTCGGAAGCACCCACCCACATGGAGATTGCTCAAAGCAATGACACGACAATCTACAATGATGAGAGTACCGCGTTACGACCGTTCGCGGCTCAAGCTCAACAAATTCGACAACTCAAAGCCAGACGTCAGAAGAAAGACTATACTCAACTCGGAGAAAATTTTGCTTCTGTAGATGGGGGTTTAAGTGCGACTCAGGGCGCTCCGACCGTGACTCTATTTACCTCCGCTCATTCTAAGTCGAGAAACAATAGTAATCCTTGGGATGCAGCCAGTTTACATCACGCTTATACCCGAGGCGAGCGCTATTTTACCGATTGCGATCTCCAAGGTTTAGACTTGCGAAATCAAAAATTTTCCGGAGCTTATTTTTCGGAATCTCGCTTACAACAAACCAATTTTCAAGGTGCAGATTTGTACCGGGTTGATTTTTGTAAAGCGACTCTGACCCATGTGATTTTCAAGGATTCTAATTTAACCCATGCTCGCTTGAGTTATGCCAATTTAGAAAATGCCGATTTGCGGGGTGCTAATCTCACCTACGCGAATTTGAGTAATGCTAACCTTCGGGGTGCTAACTTATGTGGCGCCAATTTAACCCATGCTTTAGTGTCTGAGCAACAACTGGCTCTCGCTAAAACCAATTGGCGCACAATTTTACCAAACCGAAAGCGGAAATTCGGGTTATAAACTTAACCTCTGTGAATTTCAATGAATTCAACGGGTGCTTCTACTCAATCAAAGTTTGAGGATTCTTCTAATAATTGCTGAGAATCTTCACCGTTGTCGGAATTTTTTGCAGGAATAATTCGAGCGGGAACACCCACTGCTGTGGCTCCTGCTGGAACATCACAAATCACAACAGCATTGGCTCCGATTTTAGCATGATCGCCAATCTTGACTTGTTTGAGAATTCTAGCCCCCGCTCCGATGTCAACGTGACCCCCAATTTGAACATCTCGGGTAATCGTCACCTGTTGTAAAATTAGACAATTAGGGCCAATCACCGCTTGAGGATGAATGACAATTCCATTGGGATGACTCAACACTAACCCGCCCCCGAGTTGACAGTTTAACGGAATATCAGCACCGGAAACAACAGTCCAAAATCGATGCTCAAGGGTGTGTAGATTTTGGAAAAACTTAGCCAAAATTCCACCCCGCTTTTGCCATTTTTGGTATTGACGAATTGATTTGAGAAGCTGTTTACTGGGAGACCACCAAGACTCCAACTTTTCTCGACTCCAGTCGGGTTCTGTCGCCGATATCGTGTAGGATTTGGACAAGATGTGATTGTCGTTCATATTGTCGGTAATAAATGAAGTATTATAGAGTAACAAGAATACCTAGTCCTTGACCCCATCAAATGAAACATCCTTATCCGTTCAGTGGGCCGAACTGTGTTTGTTGAAAGCCTTGAGTTGAATTGTAAATATCAATACTCCAATTTACCCGTTCATAGATCGTTGCTCAACAATCAACTGACTTGACAAGGGAATGTCAATCGTTTATACATAATTAATAATTTAACAGAGTTTAGATCAGTTGCCAATAGCATTGGGGCTAGAGATAAATGATTGTTGACATTGAATTGTTTGAGTAGTTAGGCTATAGAAGAATTTGTAGGGGTGTCATTAATTGAGAAGAGGCGAGCCTAGCTATGCCTGAACAAGGTATTATTCACTTTTTAGTTAGGAAGAGGTGTGTGATTGCCGTGAAACCGAATAACTTAGGGAGTAAGATGTGCAACCCATTGGAGTAGTTATCATCGGACGGAATGAAGGAGATCGTCTAATTCGCAGTTTGGATTCTGTTGTGGGTAGAGCCGATCAAGTCGTCTACGTTGATTCGGGTTCTACTGATGGCAGTTGTGAAGCGGCGCGTACCAGAGGAGTGGAGGTGGTAGAACTCGATCTGTCAATTCCTTTCACAGCAGCGCGAGCGCGGAATGCAGGTTTTGAGCGATTGCGTCAAAACTCCCCCCAAGTCAAGTATGTTCAGTTCATCGACGGTGACTGTGAAGTGGTTCCCGGATGGATAGAGGCAGCCGCCAAGACCCTGGAGACCGATCAAGATGTGATCGCCGTCTGTGGATGGCGCCAAGAACGTTACCCAGAACGCAGTGTGTACAATCGCATTTGCGATGTCGAGTGGCATATGGGTGAGGTGGGGCCGACTTCTAACTTTGGTGGAGATGTAATGATTCGAGCTGAGGCATTAGCGGCAGTGGGAGGTTATGATAACAGCGTCATTGCGGCAGAAGATGATGAGTTAAGTGTTCGCTTGCGGCAAGCAGGTGGCAAAATTTTACGCATCGATCATAACAGCACATTGCACGATGCCGATATGCACACCCTATCCCAGTGGTGGAAACGAGCCAAACGCTGTGGTTATGGTTTTGCCCAAGTTTCTTACCTGCACGGCGCTCCTCCAGAACGCAAATTTGTTAAAGAGATTCGGCGCACCTGGTTTTGGGGCTTAATCCTGCCCTTAGTTGCTCTATCGTTAGTCTATCCCACTCATGGACTTTCGGCCTTACTCTTGGGACGCTATCCGCTCAGTGCGTTACAAGTCAGCTACAAAACTCGGCAACGAGGATATTCTTGGGCTGACAGTGTGGCTTGGGGTTTATCCTGTGCCGCCTCAGCATTTCCCACCGCATTGGGAGCCATCAAGTTTCATCTAGACCGCATACAAAACAAACAACATCAAATCATTGAATATAAAGGGCCACAAGCTCCTGTAACAAAATAACTTAACAAACTGAGAGAAACTCTAATGACTGATCGAAACGGACAGAACAATCGAGTTGCCGTGGCACTGCTCGGCGCAGGTTATATCTCTGATTACCACTATAGTGCGCTTCGTTTACTTCCTCAAGTAGAAGTACGAGCCGTTTGTGATCTCAATCGACGTCTAGCTCAACAGTTTGCAGAAGCTCATGGTATATCCAGCGTCTACTCCGATCTGGGTGAAATGTTAGCTCAAGAGAAACTGGATGTCGTTCACATTCTTACCCCTCCCCACGTCCACTTTCCCACCAGTAAACAAGTGATTGAGGCAGGGGTTGATGCTTTTATTGAAAAACCCTTTTGCCACACGGTCGATGCCTGTCAAAAACTGCGTCAACAAGCAGAAGCCGCAGGTCGGGTGATTGGAATTAGCCACAACTTCCTTTATTTTCCCGCCTACGAGAAGTTAATCGCCGATGTGCGGAGTGGTCGCTTAGGACAATTAGATCAGGTTGATATTGTCTGGAATAAAGAACTCGGACAGCTTAAAGGAGGGCCGTTTGGAGCCTGGATGCTTCAGACCCCCAAGAACATCCTGTTTGAGGTAGCCCCCCATTCCTTTGTTCACTTGATTCACCTGCTGGGTCAACCCGATTCAATTTCAGTAGAGGTGGGCGATCGCATTGATTTGCCTGGAGGGTTAGAATTCTATCGTCGTTGGGAAATTCGCGGTTGGAAAGGCAATACCAGCATCCGGATTCGCTTCTCGTTTATTGATGGATACCCAGAACACTACATTCATGTACGCGGAACCAATGCCGCCGCACGAGTTGACTTTGAGAACAATACTTATACCTGTTACGAACATACTCCCTATCTGCTGGATCTCGATCGCTTTGCAACTGTGGTGAATGTCGCCCGGGAGTCGGTTGCCCAAGCCACAGACACCTTTGCGAACTTTGTCTTGTCCAAAATGAAACTCTCCAAAAAGTCCGGGCCTTTTCCTTACAGTATTGCCCGAACCGTTGAGAGCTTTTACAATACCCGCAGCGCTATCCTAGATGAGCGTGTTGATCCCAATATTGGTGAGGCGGCAGTGGCTTTAGCAGAGTGGATTGCTAAAGAAACCCAATTACCCGAACCCAAATCGGTGGCATCCGTTGCTAAAATGCCCTCACCTCCTGCTGAAAAACCAACGGTGTTGGTGATTGGCGGAACGGGTTTTATTGGTCAGGCGTTAGTGCGGCAATTGTGTCAAGAAGGTCACAGTGTGCGAGTGTTAGCCCGAAACCCGCAAAGCTGTCCGGCTGAACTGTGTGACCTATCTCTGGAGTTGGTTAAAGGTGACTTCACCGATCCAAAAGCCCTAGAGTCGGCTTTAGAAGGAATTCGCTACGTTTATCACTTGGGACGGGGCTATGGGGAAACCTGGTCAGAGTTTCTCAAGTACGATGTCGAACCGACCCGTAAACTCGCTGAACTCTGTCTTGAACATGGGGTTGAGCGTTTGTTCTATACCTCCTCGATCGCCCTTTACTATGCCGGCGATCCGAACGTTACGATTACAGAAGAAACAAAACCTCATCAAGCGATGTTACGAGTTCAACCCTATTCTCGCTCCAAAGCTGAGAATGAGCGAATTTTGTTGCAACTCCATCGGGAAAAAGGACTACCAGTGGTCATCTTCCGGCCCGGAATTGTGTTAGGTCATGGCGGTAGCCCTTATCACTGGGGCGTGGTCGCGTGGCCTTACAGTTCTGTCTGTTCGGTGTGGGGTGAGGGCAATAATCCTTTACCGATTGTCTTGGTTGATGATGTTGCCGATGCGATGGTGCGAGCGATCAAGGTTCCGGGTATTGAGGGTAAATCCTACAACCTCACGAGTGAGCCTTGCATTACCGCCCATGAATATCTTGATGAGTTTGAGCGCCAAGCCGGGATTAAATTCCGTCGTGTACCGACTTCCAGCGTTAACTACTATATTGGGTCGTTAGCGAAGTGGGCGATTAAGAGTATTGGACGCGATCCGAATGCGGCTTTTCCGAGTTTAGCAGATTGTAAAGGTCGCAGTTTTGCCTCGCCGTTTGATTCCTCAAAAGCCGAACGGGAGTTAGGTTGGTCTCCGGTTAAGGATCGAGAAACCCTGATTCGTGAGGGAATTCAAGTTCCGGTGGATGAATTTTTGAAGTAAAACACCGAAGTTAGGTGATTGAAGGAGTCAAAGTTGAGTAGAGGAAGTAAACATTAACACGGTTTGTACCGCGTTATATCAGTTTTATAAAGCAGATGAATCTACTGATAGCCTTTGGCTCCTTTGTTATTTCTCAGGTATAAAGTTAACGCCGCTCTTTTAAAAAAACATGGCTTTTTTAAAGTAAAAAGAGTCAAATGTAAAGGAACTGTAAAGATCGTAGGATGATGCAGTTGAGAATATTCAGTGCTTAAGAATTTCTGAATTAAAACAGATAGAGTAGCATCGACTCCAAGAGGCAAGTTTTTATCGTTAAATCAAGACTTTCGCTAAAATTTTGAATGATAGACACAGTTTTCAAAAGAAGATATAATAAGGTCGTGCATCTGAACAGCAATAGATTAAACAATTCCAAGTCAGTTAAGTCATTGTGACTCTTATCTAGTCCGAACTAGAGCAAGCGGAAACCCAGGCAAATATTAGGATTGGGAAAAACCAGGACTTGACTGACTGTTTTGCGGAGAAATTTCCGGCGTTTTCAATCACAAAAATCCCGAAAAAAACTTGGGTTTTAAGTGAGAAAATATCGGGGAAATCTAAGAGTTAGAGAGTGTGTTTTTACCTCCTGACTTCATCATCGGGTCTATTAAAATGAAACTCCCAAAATACTGATGACTAAGCTTTGATTAACGTTGTTAACTAATAGACCATTGTCTTGCTGTTTGGATTTTAAAGCTCTGGAAATAGTTTGTTGTTAAGCTTCTACTGAGAAGCCGAATACTGAATCAACTGAGGCTGATTTTATGCAAAACTCGAAGAATCCTGTTATTGCAATTGGATTAGATGCCGCTCAACCCCCATTACTGGAAGAGTGGATGTCTAAGGGATATTTAAAAAACTTAAGCAGTTTACGTGAGCAAGGCATCTATAGCCGTTTAAAGAACTTCAAAGATTCCAACGTTGAAACCGCCTGGACAACGTTTGCTACCGGTTGTCGTCCACAAAAAACGGGGTACTGGGCGGCGATGGGGTTTCGCGAAGGCACTTATGAAACCGAAACTCGTGCAGCTTACGATTACAAGGAATTCCGTCCCTTCACCGCACTAGGGGAAGATTATCGAGTCATCACCTTTGACGTTCCCCAACTGCGACTGAACAATCAAACTCATGGCTTGCAAATCGGAGCTTGGGGCGCTCACTCTCCTCAAATTCCCAGTAGTTCTATACCGGAATCCTTATACCAAGAAATCATTGACAAACACGGCCCCCATCCGGGTCTGCACAATGATTATGCGGTTTGCCTGGATGTGAAAACCACCATGCGACTCGAAGAGAGATTTCTCACCGGAATTGCTCGGCGTTCGGCAATTTGTCAAGATTTGCTCCAGCGTCAGCCTTGGGATTTATTCTTAACCGTATTCGGTGAATCTCATGGTGGGGGTCACGTCTTCTGGCATCTCAGCCAACCGGATCATCCCCTCTATGAGAAACTGCGACCCCAGGTAGACCACGATCCTCTGCTCGCAGTGTATCAAGCGATGGATAAAGCCATTGGTGAGATCTTAACGAAGGCTCCAGAAAATGCTCATGTGGTTTTGTTTTCCGATCATGGTACTGGGGCGGCAACGATTGACTTACCAAGCTTTATTTTCTTACCGGAGTTTCTCTATCGCTACAGTTTCCCCGGAAAATTTGGGATTGGGGATGGGAAAACCTCCGAACCGTTACCGCCACCGATTACCAAAATGAAGTGGAACTACTGGGAGCGGCATTTGTGGGGTCAGAAGTACGATTCTAACCCAATTCGACGCTTCCTCAGACGAGAAACACCGACTCGAATTTTTAATCTCATTGAACCTTATCTAGATGCTCGCGGCGAAGATGATTTAATTTCTCCGTTCCAACTCAAACGTCAGGGAGAAACCGTTGTTCCTTGGAACCCGGCTCAATGGTACAAACCCCTGTGGCCGAAGATGAAAGCGTTTGCAATTCCCAGTTTTGCTGAGGGTTATGTGCGGATTAACCTCAAAGGTCGTGAACCCAACGGAATTGTCGATCCTTCTGAGTATGATGCCGTCTGTGATGAACTGTGTGAGAAGCTTTACGCACTCAAAGATCCCCGTAAGGGTATTCCGATGGTGAGTCATATCGTTCGCACCCGAGAAAATGCCGCAGATCGCAATCCGAAATTACCCGATGCGGATTTAATTGTAGTCTGGCAGGAAGAATATGCGACGGATGTGATGGAAAGTCCCGAATACGGACGTTTTGGCCCCTTGCCTCCCTATCGCGCTGCCAGCCATCGATCCGAAGGATTTATCTTAGCAACTGGCCCCGATATTGCACCTGGGTCTACCTTATCCTCGGGTCATGTTCTCGATTTAGCTCCTTCTATTCTAGATTTGATGGGCGCACCCATTCCAGAACACATGGAAGGTAAACCCCTACCTTTGCGAACCCATCAACCTGTTACGACTGTCTAACCTGATTATGATGAAATTTTAACTGGCAGATCGAAAAAAACATCAAGCACTCTGACTCAGCAGAGTGCTTTTTTGTGATCGACAGTTCAGTATATTTACAAATACTTTACATAGGAAGCTGATAATTTTTACATAATCCTCTGTGTTTTCACGGAATGAGAATGTTACTGTGGATATTAAATCTATGTGTGAATCAAAAAATGAAGACTAATCAATCTTTTC
Source organism: Lyngbya sp. (assembly GCA_035285085.1). Taxonomy (GTDB): domain Bacteria; phylum Cyanobacteriota; class Cyanobacteriia; order Cyanobacteriales; family Microcoleaceae; genus Capilliphycus. Next base: position 28,867 of record JAYKHV010000027.1, read on the forward strand.
TATAGCTTTTAAAACGATCTATATTAGCAAGTCTTAAAATCCGATAGAAATGAATTGAATAGTGAGCATCTTTTATCCGGAAAAAATCTCTGAATTAGAGAAACAAGATTAAACAATTACTTACAGGAAACTAACATGGCATTTGTCAAAGTAAGTGGTACATTTGATGCGAGAGGTCCGGCTCATCTTAATGATCAACCTAGACCTCTTGAATTTACACTACTCGATCCAGTACCTGAGAAGATAGAGGGAAACTTAATTGAAAGTTTTGATCTCTACATTATTAATGAGAAGCAGGATGTTACTCTGCCACGAGATATTGATTTATTCGACGGATTCACTTTTGAAAACTACGAACCCACGCCGAACTTTACTATTCCTAGTGGCAGTGTTGTCAGTAGCCATCTAGTCTTTGTAGATCCACCGGGAACTTCGGTCAATCGATATGAGTGGAAAGGTCAACTGGAATTTGATGAAGAAATTATTGGTATTCTGCCCTTAGATAGAGTCATTCGTCCTCCCATCAGTGCAACGAATGATTTATTTACTCCAGATGGAACAACATACAATTTAGGGGGTAGAGGCTTAGATAACGTTTGGGATGTTGTCAGTTTTGATGGCAAGACTCTATCATTTCTCCTCGATGCTGGAGATGGCATGGATGTAATGAGGGTGATTACGGCTTCAAACCCAGATTCTATTGATATAAAACCTATACCAGGAGCTATACCAACTCCACCACTGGAACTCGAACCTGAGCCGGAACCTGAACTTTTACCTGATAATGTTACCCGCATCCAAGCGGAACAAATGCAGTTGAGTGACTATGAAGTTGAGAATGGAGAATATGCATCAGGTGGAAAACTGATTAAACTAACTGCAACCGAAGGAAATCAAGGAACCGCAGCCACAACATTTCAAGGTGAGCCGGGAATTTATACAGTTGAGGTTACTTATTTTGATGAGGGAGATGGTGAGTCTGCCGCCGCAGTTCGCATCAACGGTCAGGAAATTGAGAGTTGGAGTTTCAATATCAGGGGAGGTTCAGGTGTTTCTAACGCTAACAACAGTGTCACACGTTCTCTAGCAACTCAGATTACACTAAATCCGGGTGATACTATTGAGCTTTCAGGGGTGAGAAATAGGGGTGAATTCGCTCGCTTTGACTATATTGACTTCAAACTTGAATCACAATTAGAACCGGAACCCCAACCTGAAAATCAAGCACCAAGCATTAATCCTGCCAGCTTCAATATTGGTGAGGACGCTGCTAACAGCGCAACCGTTGGAACTGTGACTGCTAGCGATGAAGACGGAGACAATCTCACCTACTCCATAACCGCCGGAAATGATGATGGTATTTTTGGTATAGATGACACAGGTAAGATTACCATCGCCGACAACACCAAGCTCGACTACGAAACCACAACCAGTTACGACTTAACGGTTCAAGTTAGTGATGGGAGTCTCAGCGAGAGTGTAACTGTAACTGTGAATGTTACTGATGTGGAGGAACCTCCAACGGAGCAACCTCCGACTGAGCAACCTCCAACGGAGCAACCTCCGACTGAGCAACCTCCGACTGAGCAACCTCCAACGGAACAACCTCCGACTGAGCAACCTCCAACGGAACAACCTCCGACTGAGCAACCTCCAACGGAACAACCTCCAACGGAACAACCTCCGACTGAGCAACCTCCAACGGAACAACCTCCGACTGAGCAACCTCCGACTGAGCAACCTCCGACTGAGCAACCTCCGACTGAGCAACCTCCAACGGAACAACCTCCGACTGAGCAACCTCCAACGGAACAACCTCCGACTGAGCAACCTCCAACGG
>JAYKHV010000028.1:0-4163 GCA_035285085.1 Lyngbya sp.
TTGCTCTGGCCCGCCCAGATTTAACAATAAAACTCCGACTCGTCCCATAGCGGTTTGTGATCCCCAATTTTTAATCTTTGTTACCTATTTTAATAATAGTAGCCTGATATTGGGGCAAAGTCGATAGCAAAAAAATTCAAATATCGAGATATGGCAACAATTTTAAGAAGTCTCAGCTACCGTTACCAATGGCTTTACGATTCGATTTCTCGTCTGGCGGCGTTGAGCGTGGGCGGAGAAGGGCGTTTTCGACGATTGGCATTGGAAGGGTTATCTATTGATTCTAACACTCGGGTGTTGGATTTATGTTGTGGCAGCGGACAGGCGACGGAGGTTTTGGTCCAGCATTCTCAAAATGTTGTTGGGTTGGATGCGTCTCCTTTATCATTAAAACGCGCAAAACACAACGTTCCTCAGGCTGAATATGTGGAAGCTTTTGCGGAAAAAATGCCTTTTGGCAATGATGAATTTGATGTGGTTCATACCAGTGCGGCGTTACACGAAATGAATCCGGTTCAGCTTCGAGAAATTATAGAGGAAGTTTATCGGGTTCTCAAGCCGGGTGGGGTGTTTACCTTGGTTGATTTTCATCGCCCCAACAACCTGCTTTTTTGGCCTGGAATTGCTGTGTTTTTGTGGGTGTTTGAAACGGAAACGGCTTGGCAATTGTTACAAACCGATTTGATGGCGTTACTCTCTGAGGTGGGGTTTGGTGCGAATTTGTCGGAAGCACAAGGGGCTGACTTTCCCCAACAGCGGCTTTGTGCGGGGGGTAGTCTTCAGGTGATTCAAGTTCAGAAGCCGGGTTGAATGGGTATCTCTCTCGGGATAGATTCCTTAAATTCAGTTAACTAAATGTGGGGAAATATTAAGGATTGCAACAAGAACCGTTTTGACTACCAAGTTCGTGATAAGAAATGGGAACTAAGATTCTTAATCCAATTTTGTAAACCTCGAAAAACAAAGGAGAAGGTCAATTGATTTATTCTGAATTAATTGCTGCAACAGCTAACACCGTAACCACTACTTCCTGGAGTCCCAAAGTTGCAATTGTGATGATTCTTTGCAACGTTGCCATGTTTGCAGTCGGTAAAGCTGTTATTCAAAAGCCCAATGTTGGCCCCGCACCGAACACCTTTTTAGGGATGAGTTTAGCCGCTTTAATTGGGTCAACTTGTTTGGGTCATATTGTCGGTACCGGTGTAATTCTAGGATTAGCAAACGTCGGCGCCCTTTAGATTAAAGTAGAGTGGGTGAGAAACCCGGTTTCTCAAAGAAACCGGGTTTCTGTTTCTGTTTTAATGATAATCTTGACCCGAACCATATTTCCAAGCATCTAACCAACGATGATAATAATATTGTTGCACGGGCGGGAGATTTTTAACCGAAGGTTCGAGGTTTTTTCCGACAGAAAATAACGCCGTATAAGCAGCCAAATTAAAATAGTGAACCGTCCACTCTAACAACGGCGTTAACCCAACTTGGGGAATGATTTTAAAGACAATATCAGGATGAGAAAGACCCGTTTTAAACAAGGTTTGAGCCAAGGGAAAAAACTGCACAACATCCTGTAAAAAAGGTTTGAGAACCCCATCGCCCAACTGTTCCATCTCTTGAAACACTGCGGCTAATAAATTATTAATGTTATCTGGGTTAATGGTTTGATGAACGCCCACACTCATCGAACGTTGAAACAACCAAGTTACTGATATACTCGGTTGATAGGGTTGCAACAACGTTAACGAATTTTTATCGAGACATTCGGTTTTTAAAGCTTCTTCAATTCCAACCGTTAATCGTTGTAAATGACGCACCATCGAACCAAACCCACCAAAACTTAAAGGAGATTGACTGGCGCTGCTATCTCCAATGGGTAGAATTCTATCCCAAGGGGTTTTTAAAGGACTATTTTTATAACAGGGGAAAAAGCCAAATAAAGCCCGTTTAAAGGTTAATTGACTGAGTTCAATCTGTTGATATTCGGGTAACAACCGTAAATATTCTTCAAAAAAGAACTCTAAACTAAACCGTTCGGGATGGGCGTCTATGTAGGTAAATAAATAAGTTGTGCGTCCATCTTTGGCGGGAAAAGCTTCCCAAAAATATTGACATTGATTTTCTAAAGGCGTAAACGAAGCAAAAATATCTCCGGTTTCATTTTTCGGATATCCCGTCGCACAAGTTCCCACCACCAAACACACCGCATCGGGTTTTTCTCCGCGTCTGGCTTGTCGAACAATTGGCGAAAAATGCCCCATTCCATCTAACAGTAATCGGGTGTTAATTTGGAGTTGAAATTCATCCTGTTTGGCGGTAATTTTCACCCCGTTCGGATGAACGGTTGCGGCTTCATAGGAGGTATTTTCAAACAGTTTTCCTCCGGCTTCTAAAAAACGGTTTTTGATCGTTTCGAGTAAATAAACCGGGTCAACTCCAATATTCAAAACATCCCTAACCCAAATATCGGGAATACTCGGAAAACTCAAACGGGCGGGATTATATTCGGTTGATATTGCTTGGTTCAATTCGTCGGAAGAAAGTAAATTTAACGCTAAAAATACTTCTAATTCCTGACGGGAAATATTCCATTCCTGTTCCCGTCCTTTTAAAATTCCCCGTTCAATTAACGCGACTCGCCAACCCCGACTCGCCAAGGAAGCGCCGATTAAAATTCCCAGTGTTCCGCCACAAATAGCCACATCATAATCGATGGTTCCGAGGGGTTCAAAGTTGCGTTCAACGGTTTGGGGAATGGGAACTTGATTGTTTTTGAGGGAGTTCCACATCTTGTCTGCTTTTCGCAGTCCGTTCAGGGGGTTTCCGGGTATTTGAGTGAGAATTTCTTCAGTTAGAGACATGGATGTTGGAATAATAGGCTATTACTAGGATAGAAGATTTTGTAGTTTAGGCGATCGGGAATCACAAAAAAGTAGGATAGACAATGCCTATCCTACCCCTCAGTAACTTATATTTATGAATTACAGATTGATATTCGTTACTATTGAGTAACATCATTTTCTGGCGTTTCAATTAAAGAACTCTCGTTGACAACAGAAGAACTATCAGATTGAGCTTGATAGGAATATACGACTTTTTTGGATTGACGTTTGAATAGAAATCTGTAGACAGCAATTAAGCCCAAGAGTAAACAAAATGCGGGTAAACCAAATCCAGAAGCAAAAGAAGACTTTACACCATCCATTAATCCTTCGGCCAATTGGCTTAAAGTCCAAATTGTAACGACTGAGGTTCCTTTGGCAACTCCCGATAGAACGTCTCCTGCTGTATTAGTAACAATTTGCCCTGCTTCACTAGCAAGGTGAACTGTAACTGTTGCTGCGTTAGAAATTATATCACCTGTTGCTGAAGCCGTATTTTGTACAAGCTCTGAAGTACCAGTCGCAGCTTGAACTGCAACATTTCCCACAGCATGAACTGTATTAGTTGTAGCTTGAGCGATAGCTTCACCCGTTTTTGAAGCCGCATTTTCTGTAAAACTCGCCGTTTCTGCCGCTACTTTGCTGACTACACCACCTGTTTTAGCCGCAGCATCTCCTACAACATTAAGTGTACTTGTTGTAGCTTGAGCGAGAGTTTCACCCGTTTTTGAGGCGGTATTCGCCAATACTTCCATTGAACTTTTAGCAGCATTACCAAGCTTATCAGTTGTTTGAGTCGTTAAATGTGTAGCTGCTTCTTTGCTTGATTCGGCAACTTTTGTTAGTTTATTCCAAAAACCAGCATCCTGGGTCATTTCTTCTGTTTGTTGTTCAAGGGAAACTAAATTTTCTGTCAAAGCCATCAATTTGGAGGTCATCATAGTTTTTGGGTTGTGAAATAATATCAACTCAGCTTTAATTTTGGCTGATAACTCTATATTCGCGGATATCGCCGTTAAAAGCATCAGGGATTGTACTGATTTTTTTAAGAAAATTTCTCTCAGTAAAAATACGGAAGTCTTAAGTTAATGATGCTAAAATGTGATCGCATTGCAAAACTATTGTAAAATAAAATGATAATATTTTCATCGGCTAACATTGGCTTACGATAACCTTTGTAAACGGCTTGCTGAAGAATCTCCGGCTACTTTTGCACGGTGGTTACTGGGAACGAATCCCGGAAATATTCAAGTTCTTAAAACCGAACTGAGTCTCGAACCCATT
>JAYKHV010000029.1:0-45268 GCA_035285085.1 Lyngbya sp.
GATGGGGGGAATTTTTATTAACAAAAAGCTATTTTTCATCGGAAAAAAGTCCTCTCCCCACCTCCCCATCCCCCCATCACCCCCCGAACCCCCGGCAATTTTTAACTGAGAATGAAACGGCCCTGCTCTTTCTAAAGGCAGGGGTGGTCATTCCTGATAGAAGATACATTATTTTTTGAAAAAAACTGTATTTTAAACTACATTTTTTGAACTTTTATCAAATTTTTGAATTTCTATCAAAAGGGGGTTGAGTCCATCAACTCGTCAATGTCCTGATGGTTGATCCCTTGAATCTTCAGCGATCGCGGACTAATCAAAAAGATTTTAACAGTTAAATTTTTACAAAGTCGGGGGATTTGTAAAAATTTGACAATGTTTTTTAAAGCTTTCGTAAAAATTCAGTCAAAGTAGAAGAGAAAACTTTCAGTTTATGACAATCTTACTTAGAATGAACTTGAAGTCTCAATCCAGCTTAAAAACATAACCGGGGTAAAAAGTTGTGACTGGAATTTCCAAATCATCTATTGATTCAGCGGAAAAATATTTAGTTGAAGGATACCGTTCTAATCCTTTCCAATTTGGCAAAAGAGTGCATCCTTCTGTTCACTCAAAAGCCAAACGTTTGATAGATATTTTATTAGCCCTAATCGGGTTGACAATTACAGTAATTATTGCTGTTCCGATTAAAATCATCATGTATTTTGATGATCCAGGCCCACTTTTGTACAGCCAAATTCGTTGTGGTTTTCGAGGCAAACCCTTTCGGATGTGGAAATTCCGTTCTATGGTGGTCAATGCCGATCGGATGAAACACTTGGTAGAAAACCAAGCCAAAGGTCATATTTTCAAGAACGATCGCGATCCGCGTATTACTCGTTTAGGTCAATTTTTAAGAAAGACCAGTCTCGATGAATTTCCGCAATTTTGGAATGTTTTACGGGGAGAAATGAGCATTGTGGGAACTCGTCCTCCGACTCCAGATGAAGTTGAAAAATACGAAGAGCATCACTGGCGGCGGTTGGATGTTAAACCGGGAATTACAGGAGAATGGCAAGCTAACGGTCGTTCAAGTATTGATGACTTTGAACAAATTGTGATGATGGATATTAACTATCAGCGCAAATGGTCTGTACTCTATGATATCGTCCTGATTATCAAAACGATTACTGCCGTTCTCAATAAAGACGGAGCTTATTAATCACCCTTTATATTCTACTACTTCTACCTTGAATATTCTTGAATCTACTCCGACAAAAATCTAGCTTGGGACAGTCCTCGCTAGATTTTATTTTTGTGTATACTAATCAATACTATAACCGAAGATAGGCTTTGGTATTTGTCGAATACAAGGCAAGGAGTTAAAGATGAACCTACCCACCTGGATCACGTTTTCTCGGTTATTGGGTGTTCCCATACTCCTAGTTGGCTTATACGAACCAACACCGGAGAGTCGGTGGGTTTGTTTGGCGGTTTTTGTGGTCGCCGCTTCTACAGACTGGGTGGATGGCTACCTCGCCCGCAAACTGAACCAAGTGACTGATTTGGGGAAATTTCTAGATCCCTTGGTGGATAAGTTGTTAGTATTGGCGCCGCTTTTGGCGTTGATTGAACTGGGACAAGTTCCGGCTTGGGGTGTGTTTTTGATTTTAGCACGAGAACTGGCGATCGCAGGTTGGCGGGTGAATCAAACTAAAATTTCGGGGGCGAATATTTGGGGAAAATTGAAAACGGTTACGCAAATTATCGCCATTTGTTTGTTAATTGCACCTTTACCTGTTGAGTGGGAAATAGTCAGTTTAGTTGCGTTTTGGGCGGCTGTCGCGTTAACCTTAATTTCGGGGATTATCTATCTATTACCGGCTAAACCTGAGACGGAAATGTAGAAAATAGGGAACAGGGAACAGGGAACAGGGAACAGGGAACAGGGAACAGGGAACAGGGAACAGGGAACAGGGAACAGGGAACAGGGAAATTGACTTCCGAAACACAAAAAAACGAATATTTTTTCTCTCTTTGTGTTTTTCGTTTCTGTTGTTTTTATTCTGTTGATTTGGGAATCAGACGCCAAACGGTTGTTTTTTCTTCTTGGGTGGGAAGTTGTTTAATTGTTTCTCCGAGTTGTTTTTGTAAGGCTTGAGTGAGGGTAACGGGGAAATCAAAATCTAGGTTTTGAGTTTGAACAAATTCCGAGAGTTGAGCGAAGGAGGTTTTTAGGGTTTGGCGTTGGGAACTGGATAATTTAAAGCTGTCTGTTTCCGCAACTTCTTGAGTTTTCATCGCTTGTTTGAGGCGTTCTTGAAGGTGACTGATTTCCGAGTCTAAGCGTTTCCATTGTTGGGCGATTTCCTGATAACGAGCGGCGAGTTTGTCGATATCTTCTGTTGTTGGTTCGGGTGAAGCGAGGGGTTGAAGTTCGAGCAAACGTTGATGGATATGAGCTAAATAGACTAAATCCATTTTAGCATATTCTAGCTGTTTTTCGGTGAGGGGTCGCTGTCCCCAATCGCTGCTTTGTTGTTGTTTATCGATGTGGGTAAAGTTCCCGAGTTGAGCGGCTAAGGTTTTGAGTTGATAATTTTCAACGGGTAGTAAATAGTAGGGAATTTTTTTCGCCATTTCTAGGGTACAGGTGACATTTTTCGCCTGTTTTTTTCCCAACAGTTTGAGGTCATAATTGGCATTATGAAAGACTTTTTCTAGGGCGGAATTTGCCATAATTTCATCAACAAACCAACTGATGAATTCGGGTTGATCTAAAACATCAAAAAGGTAGATGTGAGGGTTTGTTTTCTCGTCGGGCATTGTCAAAACTTGAATCAAAGATAACCGGGGTTTACTTTGATAATCTGCAACTTCGGTATCGAGCCATAGGATTTTAGCGGCAGAAAGTTGAGCAATAACAGCTTTGATGGGTTCGGGTGCAGTTAAATAAAGCATTAGTTTTGACAACAGTTGAAGCTAAGATTAGGAACAAAGACACAAATTAGCGGTATTAGAAGTAGAACCATCGGGCATAATGGTATCGGTTAAATTTGCCCCTTCTAGATTGGCTCCTTCTAGATTTGCACCGCGTAAACTGGCACCTTGTAACTGAGCGCCGGAAAAATTTGCACCGCGTAAATCAGCTTTCCATAAATAAGTATGTTGTAGGTTGGCGTTGGTTAAGTTCGTACCGACTAAAGTTGACAAATTGAGATTGGCGCCGCTTAAATGAGCTTCAGTTAAATTCGCTTGGGATAAATCGGCTCTGAGTAAAACGGCTTCGGTAAGATTACTTTGTTTTAAAATCGATTCAGTTAAGTTGGCTCCATGCAGCGTTGCTTTTGTAAGATTAACTAAAGTCATTTCGGCGAGATGAAAATTGGCTGCGGTTAAATCGGTATTTTGCAAGTTGGCTTTTTTGAGATTTGCATGAGAAAAATCAACCCCGTTTAAATCCATACCGGATAAGTTTACCTCAAACAAATGAGCATGGTGAAGAATAATTCCCGTCAGACGAGTTTCCTCAAGTTGGGCGCCATTTAAACGAGCATAACTAAGATTTGCCCAACTGAGGTTAGCGCCTGTAAGATTCGCCGATCGCAAATTTACCCCGCTCAAGTTCGCCCCACACAAGTTTACACCCGTGAGGTTCGCCGATCGCAAATTTACCCCTCGCAAAATCGCACCACTGAGTTTAACACCCTGCAAATCGGATTTCACCAAAAAGGCGCCTTCGAGATTGGCTTTGGTCAAATTAGCGGTCGTCAGTTGTCCTTTACCGAGTTTGACATAACTAAGATTGCTGGCGTAAAGAAAGGCATTGCTGAGATTACTTTCATTGAGTATTGTATAACTGAGATTGCCTCCGGCCAAGGAGGCTTCAGCAAAATTAACCCCTTCGAGGTTGGCATGAATGAGACTGACACCAATGAGGTTAACTTTTTTGAAATCTCGTTGTCCGCTCGCATAACGCCGTAACAGTTCTTTAACCTCCATCGGGGAGCCTCCAAGTTCTCCTTCAATTGTGGCACGGTATACTGAGGAGATGGCTCAGATTTGTTACGATTTGCAATAGTGATCTACTCGCGTCGCTCGGGTAGAATCGCCCCTCGAATGTCTGCATCTCGTAAATTGGCGCGATCAAGGCGAGTATCAAGGAGTACCGCTTCGGTGAGATTGGCGCCGCTGAGGTTTGACCAACTGAGTTTAGTGCGGTAGAGTCGCGCCCGACTGAGATTAGCCCCTCGCAGGGTAGTCCAACTGACATTCGCCGCTCGTAAATTGACGCCGCTTAAGTTGGCTTCGCTCAAATCAGCCCCAATCATGGTAACGCGACTCATATCGGCTTCGGTGAAGTTGGCACCAATTAATAATGCACCGCTGAGGGTAGCATTAATTAAATTCGCCCCTTCTAAGATAGACTCTCTGAGGATAACGTTGGTGAGATTTGCCCCTTCTAGAACCGCTCCGGTGAGGTTGGCTTTCATCAAATTGGTGCGAATCAGGGTAGCATTGGTTAAATTGGCGCCGACAAAATTCGCCTCGACTAAATTGGCTTCGGTGAGGTTAGCATCGGTGAGATTGGCATGAGTCAGACTGACCATCTTAGACGAAGACCCTCGCAGATTTGATCCGCTCAAGTCCGCCCAATTAAATTTAGCATGAGTGAGATTAGCGCCGATGAGGTTGGCTTCTGTTAAGTTGGCATTGCTGAGATCAACCCCCATCAGTTTGGCTTCGCGGAAGTTAACTTGAGTGAGGTTCGCATCAATGAAGCTGGTATCTTGCAAGTTCGCCCGTACTAAAATGGCTTCGCTTAAGTCTACCCCCCTTAAATCAACTCCAATTAAATTAACCGCCCGAAACATCCGCTCACCTGCTTTATATCGCTCTAATAGTTCATCAACTTGCATAGAATTCGCCTCAATTGATTCCTTATTTATAGTTCGAGTTAATATTTCAAGTTACTGTAGTTTTCCGATTCCCCCATCTTTCCAAAGGAAAAGGGATGAAAACACTGCCATCTTAACTCGGAGATGGGCAGAGTGATTGAACTGCACATTAACAAGGTCAACTGTGTATGGGAGAAATCTCCACACTCTGCGACAATAGAAACAGAGAAAGGAAACGGGGTCATAATCAGGTTAGACCACTACAGCAGAGAGTCGCGTACTGCCGATTGATGGGAGAATCACGCCTGAGTTGCAACAGATCACAATACCATTAAACCTTGAGAGGGGAGAGACTCATGTCAGATAATTTTAGAAGTCAAGCCGTCACCCAAGGAGCGAAACGCACACCCAACCGGGCGATGCTCCGAGCGGTGGGGTTTGGTGACGAAGACTTTGATAAGCCCATTGTTGGCATTGCTAACGGTTACAGTACCATCACTCCCTGCAATATTGGATTAAATGATTTGGCATTGCGGGCGGAAGCGGCTTTAAGACAGGCCGATGCCATGCCCCAAATGTTTGGTACAATTACCGTCAGCGATGGGATTGCGATGGGAACGGAGGGGATGAAATATTCTCTGGTTTCCCGAGAGGTGATCGCCGATGCTATTGAAACCGCCTGCAACGGGCAGAGTATGGATGGGGTTCTCGCCATTGGCGGTTGCGATAAAAATATGCCGGGGGCGATGATTGCGATCGCCCGCATGAATATTCCGGCTATATTTGTCTATGGCGGTACAATTAAACCGGGGAATTTAGACGGCTGCGATCTGACTGTCGTTAGCGCCTTTGAAGCGGTGGGCGAATACAGCGCTGGGAAAATTAACGACGATCGCTTACTGCAAGTCGAACGCAAAGCCTGTCCGGGTTCGGGTTCCTGCGGGGGAATGTTTACGGCGAATACCATGTCTTCGGCGTTTGAAGCGATGGGGATGAGTTTAATGTATTCCTCGACGATGGCAGCAGAAGATGCGGAAAAAGCCGACAGTACCGAAAAATCGGCGTTTGTCCTGCGCGAAGCCATCCGTCAGCGCATTTTACCCCGGCAAATTCTCACCCGCAAGGCGTTTGAAAATGCGATCGCCGTGATTATGGCGGTGGGCGGTTCGACGAACTCGGTGTTACACTTGTTAGCGATCGCCCATGCGGCAGGTGTAGAACTGACCATCGATGATTTTGAAACCATTCGCCGTCGGGTGCCGGTCTTATGCGATCTTAAACCCAGTGGGCGATTTGTGACCACAGATTTTCATAAAGCGGGGGGCGTTCCCCTAATTATGAAAATGCTTCTCGAACAGGGTTTAATTCACGGCGATGCGTTAACTATTAGTGGAAAAACTGTTGCGGAACAGTTGGCTGAGGTTCCGTCTCAACCGTCTGCGGATCAGGAAGTGATTCGCCCCTGGGATAATCCCCTGTATCGCATCGGGCATTTAGCCATTTTAAAGGGAAATCTCGCCACAGAAGGGGCTGTTGCTAAAATTACGGGGGTGAAAACCCCAACCCTTACTGGCCCGGCTCGGGTGTTTGATTCGGAAGAAGAGTGCTTGGAAGCCATTTTAGCGGGTAAAATTCAAGCCGGAGATGTGGTTGTGGTTCGCTACGAAGGTCCGAAAGGTGGTCCGGGAATGCGGGAAATGTTGGCGCCGACTTCTGCGATTATTGGGGCGGGGTTGGGCGACTCCGTTGGGTTGATTACCGATGGACGGTTTTCGGGCGGAACTTACGGTTTAGTCGTCGGTCACGTCGCCCCGGAAGCTGCGGTTGGCGGTAATATTGCTTTGGTTCAAGAGGGCGATAGTATTACCATTGATGCGTCGAGCCAGTTATTGCAGGTGAATGTTTCCGATGAGGAGTTACAACAACGGCGTCAAAATTGGCGACCCCCTCAACCCCGTTACGCGAAAGGCGTTTTGGCGAAATATGCGAAGTTGGTTTCTTCGAGTAGCGTCGGGGCGGTGACGGATTTAGACTGTTAATTAACGGGTAGGGTGCTGATATAATATCCGGCACCCTATCTAATCTGGCGTTGATTTGATGATTAACAAATGACCAATGGAATTAGGGGAATTTAAGTCTTTTCTTGGAAATCCCGCTTATGAAGATGAGGATGTATTAATCTATCAGGGTGATTGTTTAAAGTTAATGAATCAATTACCTGAAAATTGTTTGGGTTTAACTGTAACTTCTCCTCCTTATAACATTGGGAAAGAATATGAATCGGTGTTGTCTGTAGAGGATTATATTGCATGGATGGCAGAATGGATCGCTCAAGTATATCGCTGCACATCAACCGACGGAGCCTTTTGGTTAAATTTGGGATATCTATCCCTTCCCAATCAAGCTAAAGCCATTCCGATTCCTTATCTGATTTGGGATAAAGTGCCTTTTTATTTAATTCAAGAAATTGTTTGGAATTATAGTGCAGGTGTGGCGGGAAAATTGTTTTTTTCGCCGCGAAATGAGAAGTTTTTGTGGTATGTTAAAGATGCCAATAATTATACATTTAATTTGGATGATGTCCGCGACCCAAATGTTAAATATCCTAATCAAAAGAAAAACGGTAAGCTCAAATGTAATACTAAAGGTAAAAATCCTACCGACGTTTGGCAAATTCCGAAAGTAACATCGGGAAAAAATCGCAGTTCAAAAGAAAGAACTTCTCATCCCGCTCAATTTCCAATTCAGCTTGTTAGCCGGATTATTTTAGCCAGCAGTAACTCGGGAGATATTGTTTTTGATCCCTTTTTGGGTTCGGGTTCAACCGCAGAAGCCGCTATCCGCAATGGTCGTAAGACAATAGGTTTTGAGATTAATGATTTATATATTGATATTGCTATCGAGCGAATTAAAGCAGTTCGTTATGAACAATTAAATCAAGTTGAACAGAAAAGTATATTTGAGTTACTTACCGACTACTCTTGAGTGTAACTAACTTCAAACCTGCGATTTTACTAGCGATAGATGCTTGCTGTCCCGTTGGTTTATTTTGACCTATCCAATCTTCATCATCAATCCAACCAAAACGAATTTTCCATATGTTTCGCTCCAAATCATCCTCTTTAGGGAGTTTGTATAGCGCTACTTGAATCGGGAATAGGGAACGCCGGATCTGGGAACAGTAGACGGCGAAGGGGTTTTAGGATTTAGAAATGTCCTAATGTATTCGCGTACTGCTATAGTTGATAATCAGATAATATCCCGTTCGATACTTTAAGCGATTATCCGAACGATAACCCGTGCTTCTATTTCCATAAAAGCTATTTTTACTCGAAGATGTTTTAATTTCAAAGGAATAGCGATTATTAAAAGTACAAACGATATCTTTTTCTGATTTAGTTTGACTTCCTCTCCAACCCGAATATTGATGAGCCAGACGAACAGCGATTAAACGTTCTAAAATTACTCCTATCGCTTGAGCAGGTAAGAAGATATCTCGACCAATTTGTAATCTAAAATCACCAAAACTTGAAGAATAAAGATCTTCCCATGCAGCCTCAACCATAGAAATTATAACTTCACTTGAGAGCGGAAATTCATCGATAAGTTGCCTTGTTATTGCCAACCATTCGCTTTCAGGATGTCCTCTGTACGGAGATATTAGCAATTAATCAACTCCCTCTAAAAGTTGGCTTGCAGAGACACCGAGAGCGTGAGCTATAGCGACAATATTATCTAAACTAACATTTCGTTCACCCCGTTCTATTGCACCAATGTAAGTTCGATGTAAGTCGGCTTTTTCTGCCAGTTTTTCCTGGGAAAGTTCTTGCTGTATCCGAAGTTTTCTAATATTAATCCCCAATTGTTTTCTAGGCTGATTATTCATTGATCAATGATGCTGCGGGCGATCGCCATCTGTCTACAGACGATAAGTAGCAATTGGGACGAGATTCAATTAACAGAAGTTTATTGGTAGGTCGGACATCTAATATACCCGAGAAAAAAGAAGCCGATAATTTGTTATAATAATCCTCTTTGTAAGCTATAACCTTCTCGGGAGACTCAATGACACCAAAGCGAATTATTTTAGGAATTCTGACCTTACTGACGATTTTACTTGTAGGCGGTTCATTAATTGATAGTTTGACTCAACCGCAAATTCAAAGCCGTCTGGAACTGTATCAAACCAATTTAATTCTTCACGCAACCGAATGGCAACCCGAGCAGGAATTTAAACAAGATTTTGACACGTTGCGAAATAATATTATTGGTGAAAATGCTGCAAAATCTGCTTTACAACAATATGAAAATGTACAGGAAGCGGCGGTCGATAATCTCGAACGAATTCAAACCTTAGAACCGACTTCTCAATCAATTTATAAGTTAAAACAATTGCAGAATGAGTTGGAAATTCGCATCGGGATTTTACAAACGGAACAGAATAAAATAGAAGAAGCGTTAAACACTTGGCAGAGTTTTATTGAATCAAATTCATCAGACAAAACTCAACAACAGGTGCAAGTCGCTAAAGTGTTGCGGGGAATTTGGAGCGAACCTCCCCGAATTTTACCGAATGCAGAATCGACAATTGAAAACAACTTAGATGGGTGGTTTAGTTATAAAGCTTTATCTCGACTCTACCAACTGCAAGAACGACAAGAAGATTTACAAGCGCTGCAAGCCAAAGAACAAGGAATTGCCGAACAAGCGGTTGTTAAACTGACAATTATCAGCGCAATTCCGGGAGTTGGATTGTTTGTGGGTGTGATTTTGTTGCTGGTTTTAGGGATTCAATTGTTATTGAAAGGAAAAGAGTCTATTCTGGCGAAAAATACGGGTGTTGAATGGTTAACGCCTTGGGATGCCGAAACAATTCTTCAGGTGTTTGTCGTCGGTTTCTTTTTGGTTGGACAGTTGGCGGTTCCCCTGGTTTTCAGTTTAATTTTTGGTTTTTTAAATGTCAATCCCGCTAATTTTGATGTTCGCAGTAAAGCCTTTTATGTATTGGCAAATTACGGGTTTTTGATGGCGGGTGGATTATCGGTTTTATACTTTTCCTTAAAGCCTTTTTTCCCTTTACCCGAAGGTTGGTTTAATGTAAATTGGAAGAAAAACTGGTTTTTGTGGGGTTTGGGCGGTTATGTTTCCGCACTTCCTTTGGTGATTTTAGTCTCTTTAATTAACCAACAAATCTGGGATGGACAGGGGGGAAGTAACCCACTTTTACCTATTGCTTTGGAAAATCGAGATCCGGTAGCTTTGGTCATCTTTTTTGTGACGGCTTCTATTGCGGCACCTATATTTGAGGAGATTATGTTTCGCGGGTTTTTACTTCCTTCTTTGACTCGATATATGTCTCTCGGAAGTGCAATCATATTGAGTAGTTTATTCTTTGCGATCGCACACATGAATATCTCGGAAGTGATTCCGTTAATGACGTTAGGAATTGTTTTGGGGTTTGTTTATACGCGATCGCGAAATTTGTTATCATCTATGTTGCTTCACTGTCTCTGGAATAGCGGAACTTTGCTGAGTTTGTACATTCTCGGAAGCGGTTCAGCCTGATAGAAATCTTAAAAAAAGGAGAAGACGCTTTTCTCGGTAATCTCCGGTTTTTCGAGAGACAAAGGGGAGATACAAACTTTTGTAAATAAATGATAATAGTTTAACAATATTTACCTTTTGTATCATCCTTTTGTGTTCGTTTTCGCTACAATAAAAGAGTCGAAACAATTCCCACTGAATGAAAAACTTAGCAGTAAGCTGACAAGGTGAGGACAATCTAAAAAGCTAAAACCCAATTCAAGCAAGGATTTTACTTTTGCCTTTTGCCTAATCCCTTTTCCCTTTTTGTTATACATTCAGAGCAGTTTTTTGTTATCTATCCTATGGAATATTATTTCACCGCTTTCACGGTTATTTTCTTTCTCGCCTGCTACGGTTACAGCTTTCTTATCGTTAGATTAGCGAAAAAACGGGGCGAAGAATTTCTCTTTTTTGGAATGTTGGGGGGTTTATTCGCATTTATGGCGTTTTGTGCGGCTGCGGTTCCTTTCTTACACTGGGTTTATGATTAATTGTTCCGCTCGTTGTTGCGCTCGTTGTTGCGCTTTAGCGCAGTAGAGAAGGGGTAAAACTCAACAACGAATTAAGATAAAGGGCTGAAGCCCAACAACGAACGAAAAATAGATCAAAACTCGGCGTGAATGTCACCAACTTATAACTTTCACTCGGTTCGCACGGGAAGCCCCAACCTACCAGTTCTATTATTTTTACACGGATTTCTGGGAAATGTCAAGGATTTTAATAGAATCATTTCCCTTTTATCCGAAAAATTCGACTGTTTGGCGGTTGATTTACCGGGACACGGAAACACCCAAGTTAACGGACCCGATGAGTTTTACAGCCTGGAAAATACGGCTAAAGGTTTAATTTGTTGGCTGGAAGAATTGAAGATTGAACGGTGTTTTCTCGTCGGTTATTCGATGGGGGGACGGTTGGCGCTTTATCTGGCTTTACACTATCCCCAATATTTTCAAAAAGTTATTTTAGAGTCCGCTTCTCCGGGGTTAAAAACCGAGAAAGAGCGAACAGAACGTTATCTATCGGATGTTCAACTCGCCGAAGAACTAGAAAAATTGGAGTTGGAAGAATTTTTAACCCGTTGGTACGACAAGCCGCTATTTAAAACGTTCAAAGAACATCCCGATTATAGGACTATTTTAGCACGACGCCTGCAAAATAATCCAACCGAGTTGGCGAAATCTTTGCGGTGGATGGGAACGGGCAACCAACCCCCGCTTTGGGATAAACTTTCAATGTCTGAAATACCGCTTTTATTGTTAGTTGGGGAGTTGGACGAAAAGTTTATCAAAATTAATCGGGAAATGGCTAATTTGTGTTCGACTGCAAGGCTTGAAATTGTTCCCGGTTGCGGCCATAATATTCATGTGGAAAATCCCCAACGGTGGGTGGAAGTTGTTCGAGGGTTTTTGTTGAGTTAAATGGTTTATCGGTTTCAATTTTCTCCCTACTGTCGTCCGTTCAAACAACCGTTGAAAACCCATCACGGAATTTGGGAGAAACGGGAAGGAATTATTATTCAGCTTACTGACGAACAGGGAAAAATTGGTTGGGGTGAAATTGCACCGTTGAGTTGGTTTGGTTCGGAAACGTTGGAACAGGCGTTAGAGTTTTGTCGGAAACTTCCCCAAACGTTAACGTTAGAAGATGTTCTGAATATTCCCGATAATTTTCCCGCCTGTCAGTTTGGGTTTGAGTCGGCTTTGACCTATCCAAAAACCCGGTTTCTTCGAGAAACCGGGTTTTTCAAAAAAACCGGGTTTTTCAGGGAACTTAAATTTAGCGGACTGTTACCTTCTGGAAACGCAGCGTTACAGGTTTTTCCAACGCTTTTTCAGCAAGGTTTTAGAACGTTTAAATGGAAAATCGCGGTTCATCCAATTTCTGACGAACTGCAACTTTTTCAACGGTTAACCGAACTGATGTTGGAAACGATTAACTCGGAAACGGATAAGGCGGAATGGGTTAATTTGCGGTTGGATGCAAACGGGGGATTGAGTTGGCAGGAGGCGAACAAATGGTTATCGGTTTGCGATGAATTTCAGTCCGATTTTATCAAGGTTGAATATCTAGAACAACCTTTATCTGTTGAACAGTTTGCGGAAATGTTGGCGTTGAGTCAACAGTATTTGACTTCTATCGCGTTAGATGAATCTGTTGCAACTCTCCCCCAAATTCGAGACGGTTATCAACGGGGTTGGCGGGGAATTTTTGTGATAAAACCTTGTATTGTGGGTTCTCCGCGAAAACTGCGAAAGTTGTGTCTTGAAAATCAAATTGATGCGGTATTTTCATCGGTGTTTGAAACGGCGGTGGGTAGACGTGCGGCTTTGAATTTGGCTGCTGAACTTTCCCATTCTAAACGTGCGGTTGGTTTTGGCATCGAACATTGGTAATTTAACCCCCACCAACCTCCCCCTAAAAGGAGGAGGCGACTTTGACCCCCACCAACCTCCCCCTAAAAGGAGGAGGCTACTTTTGAACTCCCCTCGCCTCGTAGGAGAGGGGTTGGGGGAGAGGTTATTTCCAAGATTATCAAATCAAGGCAGAGATTAAAATCTCTGTCTGATAACCAAAGTTCTTGCGCATAGGACTAAAAATACGATTTTAGTCGGTTTTAACCGAGTTGAATTATTAGCCTGGGAATTGATTCCCTGGTGATCTGTTTTCTGATAAAGTTACAGACAGTTACAAGTAGGGTGCATCAAATCCCCAATTTTTTTCAAGGTTTACTATATTCATAGTTTGATGCACCCTACCCCTCTAAATTAGTTGTCATCAAATTTATCGAAAAGTTTATCGTTTTTCTGATAAAGTTACAAACAGGAAGATTAGAGTTAAAAATTAGCGTGGTATCTTTTCAAGTGAAAATCTGTTCCCCATCTGCCGATGTTAAAAATTATATCAATTTGAGAACCGATGATTGGTTGATCGGATATAATAGCTCGGAGTTTAATAAAATCTATCGGTGTCGGTTTCAAGAACTGACCGAATTTATTAACGCTCAGGGAGTTTACCCCAAAATAATCCTCGCCGAACCCGAACCAACGGCTTTTTTAGCGACGTTTCTAGCCGCAGTTGTCGCCAAATGTCCGGTTTTTTTGTGTAATCCCAATTGGGTAAAAGCGGAATGGGAACAGGTTTTTAAAATCATTCATCCCGATGTCATTTTCGGAAATTTAGAGGAGTTCAACCCCTCCTACATTCAGACTAATTCTGTTATTCCAACTCCTCACGCTTCCATTATGATTCCTACTGGCGGTTCGTCGGGAAATCTGCGGTTTGTGATTCATACTTGGGAAACGTTAATGGCTTCGGTGCAAGGATTTAAACAGTATTTTAACATAAAACAGGTCAATTCTTTCTGCACTTTACCTTTATATCATGTTAGCGGATTAATGCAGTTTATGCGTTCTTTCACGACGGGAGGAAAGTTGGCGATTTTTCCGTTTAAAGCGGTGGAAAGAGGAGAATTTCCGAATATTAATCCTTCGGAATTTTGTATTTCTCTGGTTCCAACCCAACTCCAACGCCTTTTAAACTATCCTAAAACAACTCGTTGGCTGTCACAATTTCAGACAGTTTTGTTGGGGGGAGCGCCTGCTTGGTTGGAGTTATTACAACAGGCGAGACTGCATCAAATTCGACTCGCTCCGACTTACGGAATGACGGAAACAGCCTCTCAAATTGTTACGCTAAAACCGGATGATTTTCTAGCGGGAAATAACAGCTACGGTCAAGTTTTACCCCACGCTAAAATTAAACTTTGTTCTGAAAACGAGCAAGAATTGGGGGTTAATCAACTGGGAATTATCACGATAGAAGCAGATTCTTTGGCGTTGGGATATTATGGTTTGTACAATCCCCAATTTCCCCTGCAAACCCTAAAATCTGATGATTTGGGTTATCTCGATGAACGGGGATATTTAACGATTGTTGGACGCAACAGCTATAAAATTATTACGGGGGGTGAAAATGTTTATCCTGCTGAAGTGGAAGCCGCCATTCGTTCAACGGGTTTGGTGACGGATGTGGGGGTAATTGGTTTATGTGATTCTCATTGGGGACAGGTGGTGACTGCGGTTTATGTTCCCCATTCTCCCGATGTTTCTATCTCGAATTTGCAAGCCGCGTTACAAGAAAAACTCAGCAAGTTTAAACAACCTAAATATTGGGTTGCTGTTGATTCTTTACCCCGAAATGTTCAAGGAAAACTCAATTTTAAACAGTTAGAAGAATTGGCTGATAGTTTTCTCAATTGTTCAACTGTTTAACTACCTTACAAATAAAAGTGGTAAAATAGTAATACCGTTTGATAAAGATAAGCCGGAACAAATGAATGCCAAAGATTATCCATTTGCACAAGAATTAATTACTGATACTCAAGGTCACATCCAGAAAGTCGTCATTAGCTTTTCGGACTATGAACATTTAATTGAAATGCTTGAAGATGAAGGACTCTATCGAGCTATGATGGAAGTTAAAGATGAAACGCCTTTAAGTTTTGAGGAAGCATTAGCAGAACTAGACCAGGAATGAAAACTGAATATCTTCCGACATTTATTAAGGAACTGAAATCTTTGAAAAGCACGCCAGTTTATACGACGATTAAAAATCTAACCTTTTCTGAGATTCTAGCCTGTCAAAATCTTGGGGATATCAACAACATCAAAAAATTAAAAGGAGAAGATAATGCCTATCGAATTCGGGTTGGTGATTATAGAATAGGCTTTTTTCTGAAAGGCGATACTATCACTTTCTGCCGAGTTCTTCATAGACGAGAATTTTATCGTTACTTTCCCTGAGTTTTCAACCCAGAAAAATTATCATTTCTCTTATGGGTTTAATACCCCACCGTCTACACGGTGATCAAAATTGTTTGGGGTTAGAATCCCCATGCAATTTTCCCTCCTGACTCCTGACTCGGTCCTCCTGACTCCTTCTTCAAACTAAACGATTTTGATAATCTAAAAACTTGAGTTGTCGGTACAGCATAGAAATATAAGGTAAATTAACACCTTTTTCGGTTGCCATCCGCAAAGGATTTCCGATAATGGCTTCAATTTCTAAAGGCTGTTTTCTATCGTAATCGAGTTTCATACTGGTGAGATAGGGTTTCATTTTCTCGGTATGATTTAACATTTTCTGCACAAATTGTTCGGGAATAATGCAATTACATCCTTTTGCACCCGCAACCACTTCCCGCATGATTTCTTCGACTAAAATTCGACTATCTGGAGCGTTCATTAATTCATCGGTTTTGGCATTGAGAACCACAGAAAGTCCGTTGTAGGGAATATTCCAAACTAACTTTTTCCAACGAGCCAGAAGCAAATTTTCACTTAATTCTACAGGAATTCCAGTGTTGTTAAAATCCTCGGCAATTTGCTGCATTCGAGGCGTAATTCCCCCCGGTTGATAGTTGTCCTGATATTCTCCCATTGTAATCATACCATAGTCTAGGTGACGAATATGACCTTTTCCGACTTTATTAGAACAGATAAAACACATTCCCCCAATAACTCGTTTTGAGTTGACAATTTCGGCGATTTGGGGTTCTATTCCTAATCCATTTTGTAAGATTAAAACTACACCGTTTTCTTTTAATACTGGAGGTAAAAGCTGGGATAAAAGATGATTTTGAGTGGTTTTCAAGGCGACGATAACGACATCGCAAGCGGGCATTTTTTGAGGATCATTATAAGCTTGAACCCTAGAAAGGGTAAAACTTCCCATTGGAGATTCTATGGATAAACCCTGACGACAAACCTGTTCATAATCGCTATTCAACAGAAAATGTACATCCATTCCAAGTTGTTGCAATTTGGCACCGTAAAAACCTCCAATTGCTCCTGTTCCTATAATGGCATAGCTACGAGTTGACATTGATTTAACTAATTTAAACGTTTAATTTTTTACAAGAGTTGACACCAAAAACTTAACCAGTTGTCCTTTATTTTTTTAGGATAACCCGGATCGGTACTGTTTTGATTAATATCGTAACAAATATATTCATCATCTCGAAAGAAATAAGCTTTACCGTTTTTCCAAACTGCGGCGGCATCAATACGACGAGTAAACTGTTGCGGCCATCCTCGCCACTGACTGTCTGCTATTTTTTTTGGATAACCCAATTCGGTGACTTCTCGATACAAATCATAGCAAATATATTCATCTCCTTTGAAAAAATAAGCTTTTCCATTATTCCACAAGGCTGCTGTATCAATTCCATTATAAAAATGATTCGGCCATCCCACCCAAAGTCCGCTATTAAGTTTTTGGGGATAACCCGCTTCTACTTGATCTTTATACAAATCATAGCAAATAAATTCATCTCCTTTAAAAAAGTAAGCTTTGCCGTTGTGCCAAACTAATCCCGCATCAATTCCTTGTGTAAAACTCGGGGGAAAACTTGCCCATCTTCCCTGTTCTATTTTTTGGGGATAACCGTAATCAATACAGTTCCAATTTTGGTCATAACTGAGATATTCATCGTCTTTAAAAAAGTAAACTTTGCCATTATTCCAGACAACAACTGCATCAACATTATTCAAAATTCGTTCAATAGTTTCTCCATTTAACCAATGCAGAATTTCATCGGGAAGTTGCTGTCTTTGGCGGCTACTGGGATGAATACAGACGTGTTTGGTATTGGCTTTAGCGACCCATTTTTCGGAATCTGATAAAACAATTTTGTAGTTGATTTCAAAGGTGTTTTCTGTAATTTGTTGTGGTCTTAAGTCAATGATGAGGCGATCGCCACAAAATATCGGTTGAAAAAAATCAACACTCGCATGAACAATTGGAACGGCAAAGTCGGGGTTACAGAAAAATGTTTTAAGATGAATTTTAGCTGCTGCTAAGGAGGCTTCATAGGCTTCGTGACAAATGGTTAAAATATTTGCAAAGTACACAACTCCGGCAGCATCCGTATCTTGAAAGCGAACTGTTCGGATGTAAGCCATAACCCTTTTTCATTGCGAATTAAAACGTTAAAATTGTCAAGGAATTCCGGCTAAATTTCTGTTAATAAAGCCCTGGTTGATCCAGGGACAAACAACTGGGTTTTTGACATCAAACTGCCAAACTACCCTTTATTTTTGATCAACATGACATCAATTATCTTGGTTGCTAGCTCTTCAGAGAGATCTAAAGCATTGTAAAGAGCATTTAATAACTCTTCTTCTTCATCTGCAAGATCTCCATCTGACAGAATAATATCAGTGGCGACTGCAAAAGCGGTATCTTTGAGATTTTCGGGTAATTTGGCGATCGCCGCTTGCATTAAAGAATCGTAGCCGCGGCTTTGAATTTGTTCTAACAATCGCTGCATCATTTCCGTTTTGGTTTCTGAGCTATAATCGTTAAACAAATCCATCCGCGCTAAGGTACTTTTAATGATTTGGGATTCACTGTCTGTAATCACACCATCGGCGGCAACTGCGGTTAAAGCGATCGCCGCAAACGCTTCAGCCGGAGTCAGTTCGATCGCATTGGTCATGCTTGTAGACATAATTCTAGACCTACTTGCTACTATTTTTCAGTTTAGAGTATGTCCTCACGATAATCGATGTTCGGCGAGGATGCCCATTTTTTCCAATAGAGTTAAGAAACGATCAAAATAGAGATGAGGTCTTCAGTTCAGCGCTGAGGAAGTCTACAAACTGACGGGCGGTGCGTCCAGAGCGACCATTGTGACGAGTTGCCCATTGTAGGGCGCGAAATTCTAATTCCTCTCGGTTGAGGCAAATACCCGCCAAAGCCGCCAGATGAGCAACCATTTTCAGATAAGTTTGTTGATCGGGCGGTTCAAAGGTTAAGGTCAAACCAAAGCGATCACTAAAGGATAGCTTTTCGCTGACGGTATCCCAAGCTTGAACTTCATCGGCATCTCGGGGTTGGGGACGCTCTGCAAAATATTCTCGCACTAAATGACGACGATTGGAAGTGGCATAAACTACCACATTTTGAGGACGAGCGGTTAGATTACCTTCGAGTACGACTTTCAAGGCTTTAAAGGTATCATCATCTTCCTCAAAGGAAAGATCGTCAACGAAAATAATAAATTTGTGGGGAGTTCCCCGCAACAGTTCAATCACGAGGGGTAAATCTTGGAGGTCGGACTTTGCCACTTCAATTAACCGCAAACCGCGATCGCCATATTGATGTAATAACGCCTTAATTAAAGAAGATTTTCCCGAACCCCGACTTCCATATAATAGCACATTTTGAGCCGCATATCCCGCCAACAAAAACTCTGTATTTTGTAATAAAAGTTTCCGTTGAGACTCATAAGCAATTAATTGACCCAGATGAATGGGATCGGGATGAGAAATACTGATTAATCTTCCCTTTTGCCAGCGAAAAGCCTGAGATGTGGCAAATAAACCCACGCCAAACTGTCGATAATGAGCCGCCAATTCTTCAATCGCATCCGCCCAATTTTCTAACTTTTCCAATAGAGTTCGCAGGGGCAATTCTTCAATTTTGTCAACCCGATCCGGTTCTTGCTGCCAAACCACAGGAGGTGCGGATAAAGGAACCAACTGTTCTATCCATTGACTGAGTTGTTCGCCGCTACATTGATAGAGGTTTTGTAAGCATTGTAAATCGGATTTTGCCGCTGCAATTAAAGAAGAAGGCAAAGACTTAAAATCCGTTTGTTGAGCTTGTTGGCTAAAGGGGTTATCTGCCCGCAAAATTTTAGCAATTAAATAATCTTGCCAACAGTGTTGATGAACCGCTTGTTGTTGAAACCAACTGCCATAAGCTTGCAGACATTCTAAAGAATTGCTTTCTTGTTCTAAGGCCGAAAGTAAATTCAGAAAAGCTTGCCCCATCGCTTCAGTCAGTACCGATTGATAGAGAAGCAAAGAGGCTGCCTGACGCTGAAGAAAATGTACCTGGGCGATGAGTTGAGGATTAAGAGAAGACATTCGAGCCATTCAAAAGTTCAAAAGAAAAAAAGGCGTTTGATGCTACTTTATTTTATCGGATCTTGCCGCCGGATTGAATTCTAAAATTTTAATAAGTTTTATATCCGTTGAATGTCAAGTTTTGATAAATTTTGGAAGTACCCCGATCGACTTCGACAACATTGGTTGTATAACTGAAGTTCGAGATGACAAGTAAGAGACAGTCGCAGATGATAATTGGCATTGTAGCAGCGATCGCCTATGGGTTATTGGCTCTCGTGGGCGGGGTTTTGGGATATACCAAAGGAAACAGCAAAATTTCCCTGATTTCCGGCGGCGCTTGTGGGTTTTTGCTGATCGCCGGGGGTGTGTTGCAGTGGCAGGGTATCCCTTGGGGATTAATGTTAGCAACCGCCATTTCCATTTTATTAGTTGTTGTCTTTATCGTTCGTTTGATTAAAACGCGCAAGTTAATGCCAGCTCTTGTAATGATTATTGCAGGTTTAGCCGCAGCCGTCGCGATGATTTATCAACTCCAATTTTCGATTTCGGCTTAACTTTGCTTCCACAATTTTTCATCCAACGACCTCAAGCATAAAGAAAATGAATTTGAATTATTCCTCTCTCTAGCTGTACCTAATTCCCTTGAAAATTGGTACTGCGGAGAATATTGAGCTGAGTTCACAGGTAAGAACCATGAGTCAATCAATCCGCCAAGAAATTGTTACCCTAGTCAGAGAATTACCGGATGAACTTTTGCCAGAAGCCCTGGTGCTTTTGCGTTCCCTGGTCGAAAAAGCAGAGAAAACTGATTCAGAAAATTCCTCTCTGAACCCTGCTGAATTTGACAAGACAATAGCCGCTTATCAAGTGATTAGCAAAAAGTATAAAAATGCCTTACGAAAATTAGCCCAGTGAACGAACCGTTATGGATTTCGGAAGAAATTGTGCGAGTTATCCATCGGGATCAAATTCAACAGCATGGTGGTCGTTTAGGGATTAGGGATGAAAATCTTCTTTCTGCTAGTTTAGCCAGACCCAGACATTTATTTGTTTACGGTCAACCCAATTTATTTGAACTGGCTGCTGCTTATGGCTATAGTCTGGTCAAAAATCACCCATTTATTGATGGAAATAAACGCATAGCTTTTGCAGTAATGGCAACTTTTTTATTGGTAAATGGGTATTTACTGGATGTTCCGGAAATGGAGGTTGTACAAATGATAGAACGCTTGGCAACAGACCAAGAAACTCAGGAATCTTTAGCTCAATGGTTAACAGAAAATTCTATTGGATCGGCCTAATTGTGGTATATCAAAAGAAGAAAAGCATCGGATGAAGAAAACCGGAGAAATAAGCATGACGGAGTTGGTTAAAGCCGTAAAAACAGGAGATCTGGCTGAAGTTCAAACGGTATTAAAAGCCGATCGGGATGTTAACGCCCCGGATGAAGAAGGGACTACCCCGCTGATCGCCGCCGCAGGGACGGGAAAAACCGACGTGGTGGCTGCATTGCTGACCACAGGTGCCGAGGTCAATGGTTGCGATCCCGATGGTTGGACCGCTTTGATGGAAGCCGCAGCCGCTGGACATCGAGACGTCACTCAACAGTTACTCGATGCGGGGGCGAATGTTAACGCCAGAACCAACTTTGGACTCACCGCTTTAATGAGTGCTGCGGCTCAAGGTCATCGGGATGTGGTCCAGATTTTACTCGATCATAACGCCGATTTAACCCTAAAAGATAATAATACTTGGACAGCTTTAATTTGGGCTTCTTCAGAAGGACATTCCGAAATTGTGGAATTGCTCAAACAAGCTCGCGATCGCCGTTAAAGAAACAAATTGATTTGAGATTGTTTGCAAATTCTTCTCGGTGAAAGCATCGCACTGTATGATCGAGTCAGTGTGGGCCGATGAGTCCTCTATCTTCAGATAGAAATTCGCGGAAATTAGCGATTCTTCTATCTTTAGGATGACTGAATTTGATCGGAGTTTCGTCAAAATAGAAATATACCTTGGATTGAGTTTGATTGGGGGAATTATTAACCATGTCTGAATCTGAGAACGTCAAACAGAAAATTACAACCAATTTACAAAAAGCGAAAACAGAAGGTCAACTGCGATCGGAAAAAATCCGAGAAATTGTTCAAGAAGCCATTTTTCAAAGCACATCAGAAATCAAAGCCGGTTCGAGCGAAATTCGTTCGGTGGTTAAAGATGCCATTTCTGCGGTCGTTGAAAGTTTGAGTGATAAAGGTGGAGAACTCAAAGAAGAAGTAACCGCTTCGATAGAAGGTGCCATTGAAGCTATTAGTCGCACCCGACGCCAAGCTATTTCTAAAACTCAAGCCGAAGTCAAAGAACTTCAACAAAAAATCGACAGCGAACAAGAAGAATTACAAGCAGAAATTGACAGCACACTTAGCGATATCGCCGAGTCCAGTCAAGATAAATCTGAGCAAATCAAGGCTTCGATTAATTCAGCAGTTGAAACGGTTAAAAATAGTGAAGAAGTCGCCTTGATGAAAAAACGTTATGCTCAACTCCAAGCCCAATTAGCTATCGTCCAAGCGAATTTATCGGCTCGTTACGGGGAACAGTACGAGCAAGTAAAAGACTATTTGGATGAAGCCAAAGCTTGGTACGAAAAAGCCAAAGAAGATCCGGAAATTGTCAACGATAAAGTCGCCAAAACCCGATCAACTTTTGAACAGAAACTCGGGGAAACCGGAAGCGCGATCGCCCAAAAAGAACGGCAAATTAAACTCCTTCTTAAAGAGTTATGGGATTCTTTATCAGAATCGTTTAGCCGTAAACCAGCCGATAGTCCGAAAGCTTTAGAAGGGGAAAATCCGAAAGCTTTAGAAGGAGAAGATAAATCCGTTTAAAGGACATAAAAATGACCCGGTTTGCCAAGAACCGGGTTTGAAAAACGCGATTAAACCAATTTTAAAATTAGTATGCTCTTTCGTCTGCTCTTTCTGCGTGTTTTGTAATTACCCAAACCGCATGAATTGAACCGGGAAGCCAACCGAAAATCGTCAGCAGGATGTTAATAATTAGCGCCGAACTGACACCCTCGGTTAGAAAAACGCCCAGAGGCGGGAGTACAATACCCAAAAGAATTCTTAAAAGACTCATCTTTTTTTAAATCCTACACTTTAATGTTTTCACTACTTTCTATTCTCTCTAATTCCTAGAATTTAAGCCTCTATCTTTAGCTATATTCTTTGAGGGGATTCGGAGTTTTTGTTAAAAAATATGAAGGGGGAAAATCTATCAAAGTGAGGAAGCGATCTCAGAATTGTTTAACTTAGAATAGGCAAGAGTGATAAAGATTGAAAATTTTTGAAAGAACAATTAGAAAGGGAGAGCAAAATAATTATGATGGCTTTGAGATCACTTTTACCTTTATTGGCAACAGCTTTGAGTTTGTTGGTTGTTGATATTATTTTTCCCGGTGTTAACTTAGCAACCTTTCCGGCTGCATTAATTGCTGCTGCTGCGATTGGAATTGTAAACTGGGCGGTTAAACCCACTGTACAAGTTCTATCCCTACCGATTAATATTGTCACCTTGGGAGGCTTTTCATTAATTGTCAACGGACTGTGCTTCTGGCTGTCTTCCGTTGCAGTTCCCGGTTTCCAAGTCAATGGTATTCTGTCTTTTATTTTGGGGCCAGTGATTTTGTCTTTTGTTAATACCCTGTTAACGAACTACTTTGTAGAAAAATATCCAGAAGCAAACCTGGAATAAGGGTCTGATTAAACTCGGATTCGGTTAAGTTATAATTTCCGACGGTATAAACTCCCTTTCTGTTAACGCTAAAGTTGCAGAAGGAAGTTCAAGATGAATAGATGTTATGCGTTTGTTTGTCTCGCCGTCGGATTCACCTATAAACAATTAGATTTCATTACTTATCGAAAATCGCTCAGAGAAGTCAGTTTAACGTTAGTCAAGAATGATCAAAGCCGAAACACAAACTATTATTCGCAATACAGGTTTATTGGTTCATATTCCCGGAGGAATGGCACTTTTATCTTTACCCATCTGCTTAATATTTCAAGAGTTTTATTGTATTTTACCTTTTATTGTTACCGCGATTACTTCCTTGGGTCTTGGTCAACTCTTCTATCGTTTATTTCCGAAAAAAGCAGACACTCATCTTCGAGAAGCGATGCTTACCGTCGCTTTAAGTTGGGGATTGATTCCAATCATCGGAGCAATCCCTTTTTTATTAACTGTCTCTGTATCCCCTTCTGATATTTCCTTAACAGTATTAGGTTTTAATAATCCTTGGAATGCTTTTTTTGAGGCTTTTTCCGGCTTTACCAGTACGGGCTTATCGATGGCGGTTTCCCCAAGTCAACTCCCCCATAGTTTGCAATGGTGGCGTTCTTTTATGGAGTGGATAGGCGGTGTGGGAATGATTGTATTAATCCTCTCCGTACTCGAACCCAGTCTAAGTAATTTTAAACTTTATTCGGCAGAAGGACGCAACACCAATCTGGCTGACTCAGTAACCGATACGGTGCGATGGATTTGGAAAATTTACTTACTTTATACTGTTGCGAGTATTATCTTATTGCGGGTCGCTGGAATGCCTTGGTGGGATGCGATTAATCATGGGATGACAGGAATTTCTACAGGCGGTTTTTCGATTAAAGATAACAGTATTGGCAGTTACGAGCCGATTATTCAAATCGCAACCATCCCGATAATGATTGCCGGAGCAATTAGTTTTTATATTCATTCACAACTGATAAGAGAACGTCGAATTTCGGTGCTTTGGGGCGACTCCCAACACCGCTTATTCTGGTTTCTCTTATTTTTAGGGACACTTGTTTTAGCCTGGGAAAATCAACAGTTTGAAGGCTCAATTTTAATCTTAGATACAATATTTCAATGGGTTTCTGCCTTGGGAACTTGTGGTTTTAATACCGTAAAAATCCAAGACTGGAGTGCTGCGGCTAAATTAATTCTGACTGTGGCATTATTTACAGGTGCCGCCGCAGGTTCAACCGTAGGAGGACTAAAACTCAGTCGGGTTGTTTCCTTAGGAAAAGGAATTATCTGGCGAATTCAGCGCATTCACAATCAACCTGATGGTTCCCTCGACTATCAAATCGACAATCAAAAATTAACCGAAGAAGAAGCTAATAATCGCGTTCAAGGGGCTGCCGTTTTAGCGGTATTTTGGATCAGTTTGATTGTTGTGGGAACCATTATTTTAGTTCATTTTGCTAAACCGCTGTATACCCTTAGTGATGTCATTTTTGAAGTAACTTCTGCCTTGGGAGGAGTCGGTTTCTCAACCGGAATTACCGATCCCTTGCTGCACTGGGCGGGAAAACTGGTGTTAATTTTGTTCATGTGGATGGGCAGACTCGAAGTTATTCCCGTTGTGATGTTACTGACTGCTCTATTCGCTTGGGTGAAAGTGCGATTAGAAAAAATATTTTAATTTATAGCGGTGTCTATCGCGATAACTGTACATCCTAAAAACCCGGTTTTCAATAGGCACCGGGTTTTTAATCCCCAAAACCGCTAGAATCTCTATCTGCCGATAGATGAAATCGTTGCAATTGAGAGTATAAACTGAAAGCATCGGAAAGATACAGATATGTTTATCTGTTTTCCAACGTTTTTGCAGACCCCAAAGAATTGCAGTCCTAAATTCGGAGGGGTATTATATAGGTGCCCATGTATTTTGGCTCGATTTCTGACCTAAAGTGCATGGCCTGATAAGGGGAAAGATAGTGGCAATTGGTGAGAACATAACCCACTGTTTAGGTTCTCTCTAATTCTTGCTATCATACCCTTATCTCTATAATAATAGATCTAAAAAGTATTGACAAAATTCAATAGAGTATTTGTATTTTCTGCACTGAACTTGTAGAGGTTCAGTCTTTTTACTATTCCAGACGACAGAGGGACAAAAACGAACGGCTGGGCAAAGTTCCCACTCCAGACAGACGATCTTTGCAGGGTAATCCGAGATACTATTTTCATCTTGATAAGATTTGCTGAATATTCAGACAAGCGATCTTATACTCATTGCTTTTACACCTACTCATTCAGTCAGAAAAACAAAATGAATCTAGGAGAACTCACTACATTAAAGCTAATTTCTCACCTGAATTGGCTGGCTCAAGTCATCCTTGAACCGGAACCCGAAGCCGTAGAAGATGCAGCAATGGTCTTTAGTGGGCCGCAATTTTTTACCGCTCTAATTACAGGGGTCGTCTTAGCATTTGCCTTCCAAATGTTACTAACGAATTTGGGAGTCGCAACAGGGATTTCGCTATTGGGTGGCTCATCGTCATCATCAAACCACCATCACGATCATCATCACGATCATTCTCATAATCCTTTAAAATCCGCAGGAAAAACAATTCGTAAAATTGGATTAGCCTTGGGTTTAGGCACCCTAATTAGCGTCACAATTTCCCTGTTTTTTGCTTGTTTATTCGCCGTTAAACTCAGCCTATTTGTCTCGCCCGGTTCCGGAGCGATTGTCGGATTAGTGATTTGGGGTGCTTATTTCTCGCTCTTAGTTTGGGTGAGTTCAACAACAGTTGGATCGCTAGTCGGATCGGTCGTTAATAGTGCAACTTCTGGGTTTCAAGCCTTATTTGGAACCGCAGTCGCCGCTTTGGGATCAAGAGCCGCATCCCAACAAGTCGTCGCCACTGCTGAAGCCACCGCCGCCGCTGTCCGTCGAGAATTAACAGAAGGATTTGATCCGGTTTATTTACGAGAAAAAGTAGAAGATTATTTCGATGGGTTACGTCCTCCCCAACTTGACCTAAAAAATATTCGCTCTGACTTTGAAGATATTCTCCGCGATCCGCAATTGCAAACCGCTTTAGCAAGTGGCGATTTATCTCATGTTAACCGTCAAACTTTTGTGGATCTTGTTAGCAGTCGCACCGATTTATCCCAACAGGAAGTCGATCGCATTGCTCGACAATTAGAAGCGGCTTGGCATAAAGCATCCTCTCAATTACCGAGTGGAGATAACTTCTCCAAATTCGTTGATTTTCTCAAATCTGCGCCTCGAAAATCATTGCTGGGTAATAATTTATCTGACAAGTTAGATGCGCTGCTTGAAGAAATGCGGAAACGCCGCCACGCTCAAAATCCCAGTCCTGTATCTCAGGGGTTAACAATGGGATTTAACAGTTTGGCAGGTTTGGTGATGGGACGGACAGATTTATCCGATCTCGACACCGAAAAAATCATGGGGCAACTGCAACAACTCAAAGATTATTTGGGCGAACAGCCGGACAAAGTTAAGGCTCAATTGAGTGGCACTCGCCAGCCCTATAATCCCTTACGAGCCGACATTGAAAATTATCTCTTGAACGCTCATCTATGGCAGCTTAAATCCATAAATTTACATCAAGAATTCCGCGATTTACTGTACGATACCGAAGCCGATCCGGGTCAGGTTGCCGAACAATTAGAGCAAATTAATCGCACGGACTTTGCGGATTGGTTGCAACAGAAGGGACTTCTAAGCCAGCATGAAATTGATCATATTTCTCATACGCTAAATGGCATTCGGTTAGAGGTGTTAAATACCGCTATAGCCGCCAAAGAACGGGAAGAAGCAATCTCTTTATTGGCGGAAGTTGAACAGTATTTACTGACCACACCCCGAGAAGAATTAACCCCGGAGAAAATTCAACTCAATTTTAGACCGATTCTTAAAGATCCGGATGCCGATTTTGAGCATTTAAGTAACCGTTTAGCTCAATTAGATCGCTTAACGTTTGAACGGATTTTATTACACCGTCCCGAGTTAACACCTGTAGAAGTTGCAGCCATTACAACCGAGTTAGAAATTACTCGCGATCAGGTTCTTCAAGAAGCTCGTGAACTCGATAATGCTGCTCAAGCCAAAGCTGAAAAACAATGGCTCAAACTTCAGTCTCATTTGCGAGATACAGGTAAATCTGAATTGAATCCCCAAGCGATTGAACGAGAACTCAAACTGTTACTTGATGATCCGCAAGCGGGAATGTCAGCTTTGCGAGCGCGAGCATCTCGATTTGATCGCGATACTTTGGTAAAATTGCTCGGTCAACGGAATGATTTGAGCGAAGAACAAGTCAATCGAATTTTGGATCGAGTCGAGCGGAATTGGACTCGTATAACTTACAAACCCAAGCAACTGACCGCTAAAGCTCAACAACAGTATGAACAAGCAAAATCGGCGATCGCAGACTATCTTTATCGCACGGGTAAACCCGAATTAAATCCCGATGGAATTCAACGAGATTTAGCTCAGTTACTTGAAGATCCAACGGTGGGAAGTCGAGCGATTAGAAGACGTTTGGCGGAGATGGATCGCGATACTTTGGTACAGTTATTGGCGCAACGGGATGACTTGAGCGAAGACCAAGTTAATCAAGTGATTGATGAGGTACAAAACACCCTGCAAACGATTGCCAAATCCCCCCGTCGTTTGGCTCGTCGCACTCAACAAAAAGTGCAAGATTTCCAAAGTGCGTTCACCGATTATTTGCGGTCTACGGATAAATCAGAACTCAATCCCGATGGGATTCAACGGGATCTGAAATTACTGCTTAACGATCCGCGTTTAGGAATGGAAAGTTTGCAGGATCGCCTGTCACAATTTGACCGTTCAACTTTTGTGGCGTTATTGTCTCAGCGAGATGATATTTCCGAACAAGAGGCGAATCGAATTGTTGATAATATTTTTAGCGTTCGCGATCGCTTCTTAGATCAATTACAGGCGATTCAAACTCAAGTTCAATTGGTGCTGGATCGCATCTTTGCACGAATTCGCGCCTATCTCAATAGTTTGGATCGACCCGAACTGAACTATGAAGGAATTCGCAATGATTTCCGCACATTGTTCGACGATCCGCAAGCGGGTTTTGAGGCTTTACGGGAGCGTTTGTCTCAGTTCGATCGCGATACTTTAGTGGCGCTGATGAGTTCTCGCAAAGATATTTCAGAAGCGGATGCTAATCGGATTATTGATCAGGTTGAAATGACTCGCAACCGAGTTTTACAAAAGGCTGAACGCCTGCAAAAAGAGGCTGAAATGCGACTTGAACAAGTCAAACATCAAACTCAAAAACAACTCGAAGAAACTCAAAAAGCCGCCGCTGCTGCTGCTTGGTGGTTGTTTGTAACCGCATTAGTTTCTGGTTTAGCTGCTGCTGGAGCCGGAGCATTAGGTGTAACGACGTAAGAATATTGAGTTGATTCTGTTTTAATTTTCCCCTGTTTTCAGGGGATTTTTTTTGCTCATTTTCTGCCCAGGTCAGATCAAATCTATTTTTTACAGTCATTTTTGCCGTCAATAAAATCATCAAACTCCTAAAAAGATAGAGAAAAATTTACAACTCCAGATAGATAAAATTAACGGCTCAAACAATCATAATAGATAAATAAGAATAAATATTTTAAGAAAAAAGGTTAAATTATGGTGACTCACAACATAGACTTAAACCCCTTAAAAAAAACGCTGGGATTAACCGCATTAGGAGCATTAGCAACCAGTTTGATTTGGCCAACCGCAAGCGTTAATGCTCAAACCTCTACAGTCCCCGGAAGTAACTGTCGGGAAGCAAAAACCTCTAATATTATTATTAGAGATGAACCAGGAGGGAATGAAATTGGTCGGTTACAAGAAGGAGAAAATGTCTACATTGCCAATGAAGGGAGAGACGGTTGGGTACCGATAGAAAACCCCGCTAGTGGTTATGTGAATGCACAAAATCTCCGCTATTGTACGGGAGCGAATGCCACATCTCAAGTTCCGGATGGAGAGGCTTTATTTACTCCTCCGGTGAATGGTTGTCGCAAAATTAACGCCTCACTGGTAACGCTCAGAGATCGACCTCAAGGGAAAATTATCAGCACATTAGCACAAGATGAAAGAGTGTATATCCAAGATGAAGGTGAGAATGGTTGGGTGCAAGTTCAATATCCCGTTGAAGGGTATGTAACCTCAGCAAACTTGGCTTATTGTGATACAGTTGGCCCCACTTTTTCTAGCAGTAGTTGTCGTCAAGTTGATGTGAATAATCGGTTAAATGTGCGAGCGCAACCGGGAGGAGAAATTATCGGCAGTTTAGAAGACGGACAAGACATTTCTATCAGAAATAGAGGTGAAAATGGTTGGGTTCCAGTTTTCGCTCCTATCGAGGGATATGTCGCCGCTAACTTTTTAGCATATTGTCCATAGGACTTAATTAACGGAGTCATTGTTTGAACAGAAATCCAGGAGAATAAACATGAAAATACAACCCGAAATTTCCTATCATAATATAGATAAAAATCAAGCCATTGATTCTTTAGTTCGAGAAAAAATCGGCAAACTTGAGCAATTCTGCAACTATATGAATAGCTGTCGAGTTGTGATCGAAAAAACCCACGATCATCCAAAAAGTGGTTCTCCCTATCGGGTGCGGCTTGATATTACGGTTCCTCCGGGTCACGAATTAGCCGTCGATCGCAGTCCCGATCAAGGTGTTCAATACGAACCGTTAGAAACAGTAATTCGAGAAGCTTTTGATGCGGCACGTCGTCAACTGGTGGAGTTAGTTGAACGTCAACGCCAATGGGATAGAAACTCTCCCTCACAACAGCAAATGGTTGCGATTGTTACCCAAATTTTCCCCGAGGAAGGATATGGTTTCTTGCGAACTGTTGATGAAGATCGCGAGATTTATTTCCATAAAAACAGTGTTTTACACAATGATTTTGAGCGGTTAACAGTCGGAACCGGGGTGAGATACGTTGAAGAAGAAGGTGAAAAAGGGCCGCAAGCAACAACCGTGCAAATTGTAAATAAACCGGGAGTTCGTACCGATAAAGCTTCCGAAACAGAAGTGGAAACCCCCTTAGGATGGAACTCCTAAAACGGGTTGAATTTCCCCGAATAAATGATGGTGAATTGGAGATTTATTAAAGAATGAGTATTTTATCAACCAGCGAAATTAAAGCCTTAATGGAACATCGGGATGAAAATTGTCTTTCAATTTTTATGCCTACTCATCCCGCCGGACCCGAAATTCGTCAAGATCCAATTCGGTTTAAGAATGTTCTCAGTTTAGCTGAGGAAAAATTAGTACAGGCGGGTTGGCGAGATACAGACGCTCAACGACTTTTAGAACAAGCTCACGAACTGGATCAAGGGGAGTTTTGGCGACATCAAGACGAAGGACTTGCTTTATTTATTTCTCCAAATGAGTTCCGTTATTACCGTGTTCCGCTCAATTTTGATGAACAAGTGATCATCAGTAATCGCTTTCATCTTAAACCGTTAATGCCTTTATTAATGAATGATGGGCGGTTTTATGTGTTAGCTTTGAGTCAAAATCAGGTGCGTTTATTTCAAGGAAATCACTATCAAATCAGTGAAGTTCCTCTCGAAGATATGCCTTTGAGTTTAGAAGAAGCGTTGAAATATGATGACCCAGAAGAACAGCTTCAAATGCACACGGGAAACCCGCAAGCGGCTGAAGGTCGCTCTCTAATTTTTCATGGTCAAGGTGTAGGAACAACAGATAATAAAGATCAAATTCGCCGTTTTTTACAAAAGGTTGATCGAGGCTTACATGACATTCTTAAAGATCAACAAGCTCCGATGATCTTAGCGGGGGTAGATTATGTGATCAGTATCTATCGAGACATTACGATTTATCCTCTGGTATTGGAAGAAGGAATTCCAGGAAATCCGGACAATGCTAATCCCAAGGAATTACATGAACAGGCTTGGGAAATTGTTCTACCTTATTTTCAAGAGTCTCAAGAAAAAGCAGCAACAAAGTATCAAGAATTGATGGGGAATAACTCCGAAAAAGCTTCTCGCGATTTGACAGAAATTGTTAAAGCGGCTTATGATCAACGGATTGAATCTCTGTTTGTTGCCATAGATGAGGAACAATGGGGTAAGTTTAATCCCGAAACCCATGAAATCACATTGCAACGAGAAGATCAACCGGAAAATGAGGATCTGTTAGATTTTGCCACAATTCATACTTTCCTCAATGGCGGTGCTGTTTATACAGATGTTCCTGAAAAACTTCCCGATCGCGCTTTAGTTGCTGCAACATTCCGCTACTAAAAATGAATAGAAATTAAGAGTGAAGAAGGGGATTAATCCTCTTCTTCTTTGTTTGTTTGTCTCCGGTTTTGGAGTCGCAAAGGGGAAAGGGTGAAGATATAGATATTTTAGCTCTCTGAGAAAAATAAAATTCTAGCTCGCTAAAAAATAGCGAGAATTATGCTAATATTAAATGTTAATCCAAAATACTGAATAGAGAAAGAGCGGAGAGATGGGAATAGGGGATGCGATCCTCTCAAGGGACTGAGATCCAATTGAATTTGTTGAGGAAAAATCATTTAAGATCATGGAATC
Source organism: Lyngbya sp. (assembly GCA_035285085.1). Classification (GTDB taxonomy): domain Bacteria; phylum Cyanobacteriota; class Cyanobacteriia; order Cyanobacteriales; family Microcoleaceae; genus Capilliphycus. The sequence goes on from JAYKHV010000029.1 coordinate 31,782, forward strand.
CTTGGCGGATGTAGGAGTAGAATTGGAGGCGATCGCGTTTTCACCCATTCACTCAAACTTCTCTGACTCTGATTCAGTTCATTCAAAAGTACAATTCTAATCAATTTTTTCTTTGTTTTTACCTCACACAAACTTAAGGAAATCAAAAATATGAAGTTTCAAGTGGGATGTCAATTAAAATACGATCTTTCCACCCCTAGCACTTTGATTTTTAATATCAGTGCTGTTAATAATGGTTCCCAACAGGTTCTCGAAGAGCATCTTCAGATCGAACCTGCTATTAATTCTGAAGAATATGTTTCCTCAACGGTTAAAAACCGACTTTTGAGGCTGACAGCACCACCGGGAAAGTTGGAAGTGTCTTATCAAGCAACAGTCGGTCTTTCTTTAGAAGAAGATAATCCCGAACTCATCCCAGAAATTCCCCCGGAAAAAATCCCTTTAAGAGTATTAAATTACCTCTATCCTTCACGATACTGTGAGTCCGATCGATTAATCCGTTTAGCCCAAACAGAATTTGGTCATCTTCTGCCGGATTATTCCCGAGTAACGGCAATTTGTAACTGGATTTATGATAACGTTACTTACTTATCCGGCAGTAGTAATTCTCACACTTCCGCCTATGATATCGTGACTCAACGAGCTGGAGTGTGCCGTGATTTTGCTCATTTAGGAATTGCATTTTGTCGGGCTTTAAACATTCCCGCTCGCTTTGTCAGTGGCTATGCTTATAGTTTAGAACCGCCCGATTTTCATGCGGCTTTTGAGGCTTATTTAGGCTCTCGTTGGTATTTATTTGATGCGACTCGTTTGATTCCCCGGAAAGGATTTGTGCGAATTGGCACCGGACGAGATGCGGCAGATGTGTCATTTGCTACTATTTTTGGAGCCGCTCAACTCGAAGTTCTCAACGTTTCCGTCGATTGTTTAACCGAAGCACCCCCACAAGCAACAGTGGGGGCGATTACCTCGGTGTAGAAACAGACCACCCTTGAAGAAGGAGTCAGGAGTCACCGAGTCAGGAGTCAGGAGGGAAAATTGCATGGGGATTCTAACCCCAAACAATTTTGATCACCGTGTAGACGGTGGGGTATTAAACCCATAAGAGAAATGATAAACCCGGTTTCCCAGGAGTTACCGGGTTTTTTAGCCTGACCCGGAGCGGTGACAGTTAGAAAACTGTCCTGGTCGTTGTTTGAGGGAAAATGTTCTTAAAGCCCGTAAATCTACGGTTGCGTATATAAAGATTTGTTGATTTCTCGGGGAATATCCGGAGTAGAGAGTGTCACTTGAGAAACATACCCAGTAATTGCTTCCTGACTCTGTGAGTTGAAGTTGAATTGCAAATAGGCCAGGAAACTGGTTATCGAAACGTCAGACAAGTGCATCAGATCCGGTATTGGAGATGTATAAACTGACAAAGCGAGCGCAGAAAACGAGATTAACAAACATCCACTCAAAGCAAGCCATGACTTTTCAAGATATTCTTCCATCCTTGATTGCTCAACTCAATTCGGCAACGTCATCTAATGCCTTGCAAACCCCAGACTCAACCACTAATCAAGTCATTTTCGAGTCTGATATTGATGGCACTCACTATTATCTAGTCCGCTGTCAACCGAAGTCAAATCCTTGGCTACAACTGAGTCAACGGGAACAAGAAATCGCTCAATTAGTTGCTGAAGGTTTACCGAATAAATGTATCGCCAAAAAACTCGGTATTAGTCAATGGACAGTTTCAACTTATCTGCGTCGAGTTTTTGCTAAATTAGATGTGACAACCCGAGCCGCAATGACGGCTAAATTGTTAGGAGATGACTTATTAGCCAGTTAAGTCAATGCAGAGAAAAAGCCGTCTATCCATGTCATTTAAAAAAGCGACTGATGGGAACGCCAAAAATCTGCTATCAATGTAAAGGTTGCGTTGGATACAATGGAATGGATCATCTCGAAGTTGGTCGTTTGTGGGATGAAAATGCTCCAGCTTGGACGGCACTTTCTCGTCAGGGTTATGATGTTTACCGAGACTTAGTAAATACTCCGGCTTTTCTCGAAGCTCTTCCGGAAATTAACGGGTTAGAGGGTTTAGATATTGGTTGTGGGGAAGGGTATAATACCCGAAAGTTAGCCAATTTAGGAGCTAACATGGTGGGAATTGATATTTCCTCAATTTTCATTCAAGAGGCGATTTCTCAAGAAAATATTGAACCCTTGGGAATTGAGTTTCTAGTCGCAAGTGCGTTAGAACTGCCGTTTAAAGATAAAAGATTTGATTTGGCAACGGCGTTTATGAGTTTCATGGATATGCCGGATAATAAAATCGCCTTGCAGGAAGCTTTTCGGGTTCTCAAACCGGGAGGCTTCTTGCAGTTTTCGATTACTCATCCTTGCTTTGATACGCCGCATCGGAAAAATTTAAGAGATGAAACCGGGAAAACTTACGCCATTGAAGTGGGAGGATATTTTGATAGAATTGATGGAAAAGTTGCTGAATGGATATTTAGTTCCGCCCCGGAAAATCTTCAACAAAAATGGCCGAAATTTCGGATTCCGGTTTATCATCATACGCTGAGTGAGTGGTTGAATTTACTGATTGATGTCGGTTTTGTTCTCGAAAAATTCGTCGAACCGAAAGCCAATGATGTGATTATCAGTCAATATCCACAGATGCAAGATTCACAAGTTGTCGCTTACTTTTTACAAGTTCGATGTCGTAAGCCTAGCTGATATTAAATCAAAAAAATAACACACAAAAACCCGGTTTCAAATTACTTTCGTTGAGAAACCGGGTTAATCTGTTAGTTTTGTCAGAATTAATTAATCAAAAGCAATATATTCTGAGCGTACCCATCCCGTTAAACCGTCTACAGAGGTGACATAATACCAGTTTGCACCATCATTACTTTGACCTTTTTCGATCACTTCTACAGACTCTCCATGTTGCAGCGTACCGAGGGATGAAGCCAAGCTGGGTGTTGTGCGAAGGTGAACGGGACGACCATCCGTAGTAATTCGAGCCGCAACAATAGAATTACCATCTACGACCATTGTATTGTACTGTCTATTGCTGCTGATTTCCAAACAAGAAAAGGGTAAATTAACGGTTCCCCAACCTTGTCCGGAAGCGGAAAAATCAGCAAATACTTCGGCGTAGGGTTGACCATTACTAAAGTTTCCATAGCGACGGACTTTGTAGTAACCGGTTTGCAGGGTTCCTACAGTTTGTCCGTAGTCATTGTAGGTCAAACATCTAGAGTTTTTCAGATAAATATAGTCGGGGTTGCTGTAGTAAACTCGACTGGCAAAAGCAGCAGAGGTAAACGTGCCAAATGTAGACAAACCTGCAATTAAGGTGCTAGCAAATACAGCCGCGACTTTTCCGAAGAATAGTTTCATGTTTAGTTCTCCTTTGGTGGTGAAAAGGTGTTCAAGGTTGAAAACTGGGACGGGAGCAAAACCGATCTATCTTGTGGGGATAAACTCAGTGAAGGTGGAGCGTTCGCCTAGAATAAATCGGCATTCCTCAAACTTCGTAAACCGCCTTAAGAAGGGTTAATTTGTTGCGGATCATCAAGGTGTAGGTTTCGAGCGCTTCTAATTCTTCTTGGGTAATCATTAGATTTTGCTCTTGTAACCATTTCAGTTGAGCTTGACGAATTTTGGTTTGGGGTTTTAACTTGGGTAGATCCTGGTTTTGGTATTCCCGGATTCGTTGTTCGTTTTCAGGAATTAAAGTGTTACTGTCCATAAGATTTACAGGTAAAGATTGGGGGTAAAGTTTAGGGATAAAAGGTTCAAATCCTGGGTAAAAGATTCTGACTTTTACGAGTGGCGGAGACAAGTTTTTTGAATTTAGTCCTCTCGGGAGAGGCGGAGGAGAATTGGCGATCGCGAAGATCATTAGAAATAGAAAGTAGGCAATCTTGTCCTTTCAGTTGTAAAATTTCTGCTGAAAGTAACGCCGTTCTAACCTCACCTAATTTGGTACGATACTTAAACTTATAGTTAGAAAGACTACGTTGAGATTGGAGTTGAGTGATTACGGTTTCCCGTTCTTCGGGGTTCACCCAAATTTTCAGTTCTGTTGCTGTTTTTCCGATGACTTCATCAGTACGATAACCTGTTAAACAACAAAAACATTGATTCACTTCGAGATATCGTCCCTCCTGCAACGTGCTGATCGTGATCGGGTAAGGGTTTAACTGAAAGGCTTTGGAAAACTTTTCTTCAGATAAACTCAGAGCGGATTCAATCCAGGTTCGACAGCGAATTTCTTCTTTACATTCTAGATATTGCTGTTGTAATAATTGATTTTCTTGCTCAAGTTTTCTCACCAAACGATTCTGTCTAATCTGAGCATTAATTCGGGCGATCGCTTCTTCGTATTGTAGAGGTTTTGTAATATAATCTGCCCCTCCAATTTGGAAACCTTTCAGCTTATTCACTGCATCGGCTAAGGCGGTCATAAAAATGATCGGAATCGATTGTGTCGCGTTTGAGGCTTTGATGCGACGACAGGTTTCAAATCCATCAATTCCCGGCATCATTACATCGAGTAAGATTAAATCTGGGGTAATTTTTTCGAGTCGTTTTAAACAGCTTTCCCCATCTTTAGCGATTAAAATCTTATAGCCGTACTCTCTCAAGAAATCTGACAAAACCTTAATATTGGTAGGATTATCATCAACAATTAAAATCAGTTCTTGAGTTTGGGGTTTCATTAGAGTGCCTCCTCATTTAAGCGTTTCTGAGTCCAAGTATTCCGTTGATTGCAACTCCTGATTTCCCAGAGTTCTGCGGTGAGAGCGGTCAAAATCTATTTTTTTAATCTATTTTTTTGAGGTTTAAAGCTTTTATTAATCGGCTTTTAATCTCGATTTAAAACTTTTAATTTTAGGGATTTTATTTTAAACTCAATCTTGCCCGAAGATTGGCTTTAAGTTTATTGAAACAGCCCGGAGTTAACTTAGATTTTACAACTCAGTTGAACCTATGTTCCCGGTGACTTCAGACTCTTGTTTAAACCGAGTGATGCACTCTGGCACAAGTAGGTGTCTTTCGTCGCTTTTTTGATGGGAGACCAACCGATCAAAGTTGAAGTTTCAGAAGCGGGATTTAGGGAAGCGAACTCAACTGTAGCTGCTGCTTTTTGAGGGGCAATCTCAGCATGAACACCAATCGTAGTCACCAAAGCAGTCGCCGTGAGTAAGATTTCAGTGAGCGTGATTTTCATCCTTTCCTTTCTCCTAGATAACTTCGGATCGTTTGCGTTTGAACCGCTTGTATAAACCATTTACCAATGTCAATAATGGCATTGAATTGGTCTACAGTCCTTAACATTTTCCACTCCTCTAATAATGTGCTTAAGCATGGGCTTTTTTTAGAAAGAAATGGGAGTTGCTTGTTGAACTCAAATAATACGGAAACTAGAGTACAACTCCCATTTAATAAGCACCTGAATTTTAGTTGTAGAGCGGCTCACCACTTGCCGTTCCATTTCCGTATTCTTGCATATGTTCAACAAAGACGTCCCCTTGATCGCGGTTTCCAGGGGATAAAGTGAAGACTACATTATCCGTGTTAGCTTCACCTGCTTCTTGGGAAGCAAAAATTACAACTTCATTATTGACAACTCCAGCTTGATACATCTCTTCTAGAGTGTCAATTCCTAAAGATTCTGCTAAATTTGTTAAGCGAGTGCTAACAGCATGAGCGCGACGTTCGGGTGTATAAGAACCTTTAGGATCGCTAGACGAAAGGGTTTCTCTCCAGATAATTAAGGGTTCCGAACCGACTTGAACGACTTGAGTATCAATGATAGGATAGTCACCCAATAGATCGGGATTATCCAAGTCATAGGTTTCACGAACCACCATAGGAACGGTACCATATTCGTTTTCTTCAGCGTTGATTTCTACAACTTCAAAAACGACCCGATCTCTTACATAAGTATTAGAAGGCTTGGCTTCTACTTGAGAAATGGTACCGACTAATCCTGCGGTAATGATGGCCGATGCGACGAATGCTTTGATGGTGCTTTTCATGTTTGTTTACCTCGTGGTGATGTCAGAGCAAGGAGTTATTTGGCTTTGCGATACTCTTTAAGGTAAGGCAGAATCCGAGTCCTTGTCAGTAAGAACAAAGTGATGTGTTCCTCCGCGATCTGGTTCTTGAGGTAAGGGGAAAGTAATCAAAAAGTGAGGGGGATCACATAACGGAGGTGACGAATATTCTTGTTTTCCTCGGCATCTGTGGGTTAACAGGCGGCTTTTCCAGCCATTCAGCCATCGACCGCGCGATCGCCTATTCTCACTCCACTACCGAACTGTTGGCCTTCGGTTCCCCTAGAGATAGAGTGGGATGGTTAAAAACCTGGTTTCTATTGAGAAACGGGTTTTTAATCAAACTCACTCACCGAACCCATCAAAAACAACCGCTTGGCGGTTTACAGTTGGCACAATTCTAGTCATGTACTGCTGTCAAAATATACTGCTCTCCCAGAAGAAAAAAAATCTAAAAAAGTTAAATCAGAGAAAATTTTTCCTTTTTAGTAAAATTTTAGTAAAATGCAGCAAACAAATATAAAATACTTGATTTTACTCCAATTAAAGGTTAGGACATTCTACGGTTTCGGTGTTTCCGGTTTCCCCGACTGTTTTTATTAATAAAAAAATATCAAATTTATTTTCTATCTAAAGGTGGAGCAATTGTTCTATCCATAGAAGGATTAAGAATCTTGATGTTAACTCTAAATTTAAGATAGGGTTAAAAAACATCAAAAACCTAAAAAAAGTCTGGAGAAGATTATGAAAAAGTTTTTAAGTGGTCTAACTATTGCTTTTGTCGGTTTAAATCTGGGTCTACCCGCATTCGCACAGTTCGGAGAAACGGATGAAATTGATCGAGAAGAAGCTCTCGATACGCCAACTCAACAGGCGATTATCTGCGATTATAGATATAAAATTGGTGAGGTTGGATGGGAACGAGAGACGGCCAGTGGAACCACTCGTTTAGAGGCTGAAAATGCACGTTCTCAACGCATTGATCGTTTAGAAGAAGAAGCGGCAGAACAAGGAGAAGATCTCGACGTCGTTTATAGCGAATGTCGCGATCCCTACGGTCGAAATTAATTGATTCCCCTCTTTAGCAATCCCAGAAAAAATAGGTTCTGTTCTGAGAGAAAAAATCGCAATTTCAGTCAGCAACAGAACCGAATTTTGGGAAAGTTTAAATAAAGCTTATAAACTTGAAGCCGGCCAAATTTATTGATAAAATTGATAAAATCGAGAAAAGAGTTGCTCTTTAGTAGTCCAGACAAAATATTAATATTATGACTGTCACTCTATCTAACCCTTCTTCCATTGAATCTTGGTTAGGAGATGAAGCCGAAAGCTTACTCACTTACCAAGCGAAATATCCGAAAGAGCAATTACATTTACCCGGACCCGATTTTGTCGAGCGAGTTTTTGCTCAAAGCGATCGCAATCCGCAAGTTTTACGAAGTCTTCAACAACTCTATTCAACAGGTAGACTCGCCAATACAGGCTATGTTTCTATCTTACCTGTTGACCAAGGAATCGAACATTCGGGCGGCGCCTCTTTTGCACCCAACCCCCTCTATTTTGACCCCGAAAATATTATCAAACTGGCAATAGAAGGCGGTTGTAATGCGGTTGCAACCACCTTGGGCGTGTTGGGAATGACATCCAGAAAATACGCTCATCGGATTCCCTTTATCGTCAAACTCAACCATAACGAACTGCTCACCTATCCGAATGTTTATGATCAAGTAATGTTTGCAAATGTCGAACAAGCTTGGAATTTAGGTGCCGTTGCAGTGGGAGCAACAATTTATTTTGGTTCTCCCGAATCTAGCCGTCAAATTCAAGAAGTGAGTCAAGCATTTGCTCACGCTCACAAATTGGGAATGGCAACAATATTATGGTGTTATCTTCGCAATAATGCCTTTAAACAAGACAAAGATTATCACTTGGCGGCCGATTTAACCGGTCAAGCGAATCATTTGGGTGTTACCCTTGAAGCCGATATTATCAAGCAAAAATTACCCGAATGTAATGGCGGTTATGAAGCCGTTGCTCAGGCGACCGGTGAAAAATATGGTCGCACTCATAAGTTAGTTTATTCTGACCTGACAAGCGATCATCCCATCGATTTAACTCGCTATCAAGTTCTCAATTGCTATGCAGGTCGTAATGGTTTAATTAACTCCGGTGGTGCCTCTGGAAAAAGTGATTTTGCTGAAGCCGTCCGAACTGCGGTCATTAACAAAAGAGCGGGGGGATGCGGATTAATTTCCGGTCGAAAAACATTTCAGCGTCCCTTTTCTGAAGGCGTTAAACTCTTTCATCTCATTCAAGATGTTTATCTGTCTTCAGAAGTCACCATTGCTTAATTCATCTGTTTAATTAGAACAGTACCGAGTCCCAGTTTTTTCAAAAAACCGGGACTTTTTAACTTCGATTTATATCGCCACACTTTTAGCCAACATCGCCCGAAGAACTTGAGGGTCGGGATAGGTTGGTAATTGATAACTTGTGCGTTTAATTTCGGTGTGATAATCCCCATTGGGAAAAAGCGTTAAAATCCGAAATCCCGGCGTCGCAACCTCATCAAGCGTCAATTCCGCTTCTTGGGGTTGAAACTGTACACAAGTCGAAGGACAACCCAAATAAACAACCCCGTTCCGAGTCGTTTCAAACGCCTGATGAATATGCCCAAACATCACTATTTTAACCTGAGAATAGCGATCAATTACCCCAAAGAAATCCTCAGCATTCCGCAAGCGAATTTCATCCATCCACCGCGAACCAATCTCTAAAGGCGGATGATGCAAAGCAATTAATGTCGGTTGTTCGGGATGTTGTTTTAACTGAGAGTCTAAATCATTTAAAGATTCAGAGGTTAACTCACCGTAAACTTTTCGATGACATTGACTATTGAGTAAAATCAACTTCCAATTTCCCATCATCAATTTTTTTTCTGTCGAGAGCGGGGTTTGACAAAGAACAGATTCCGCCAGCGATACATCATCGTGATTTCCCGGTATCCAATAAGTTGGAATGTTAAAAGGTGTAATTAACCCTCGCAAATATTCATAAGATTCGCTAGTTTCATCTTGGGATAAATCCCCCGTAATCAGAAAAATATCAGGGTGAATTTTAAGCTGACGAATGCGATTCAACACCGCAGCCAAAGACTCCGCAGTGGTTAAACCCATCAGTTTTTCATCGGGATTGGCAAACAGATGATTATCGGAAATTTGAACAACTTTTAACGGCAGAGTCGGAGACATCATTAACCTCGATAATAACTTTTTCTGTCGGAACAAATTTATGTTAAAATTAAGTGTATCAAATTGTTCGGAGGATTGGGGATGGACAACGATTATTTTTTTGATTTGATTGGAGCAGGACAATATCACGATCTGAGTTTGATCCGTTTTTATCACTGATAAATTTAGGAATTTTCATCTCCGATTCTAGAATTTAGAACCGGATGAATATTGAAGTTTTCAATAAAAATTCAATGATTTTCTCAAACTGCGGCTATACTCGATATGGAGAGCAGCAGGAGTCTATATGTCCTACGATCGCGAAAAACAAGTTGCAATTCAAGCCACGTTATCGGCCGCTAAATTGTGTGAACAAGTCCGAAAAGATATTCCCCCCGCAATGGAAAAAGGGGATAAAAGCCCCGTCACCGTAGCGGATTTGGGTTCACAGGCGATTATTTGTAAAGCCATTAGTGAAGTTTTTTCCCACGATCCCATTGTCGGGGAAGAAGACGCGACGGAATTACGCAAGCCGGAAATGGCCGAGAACTTGGCAAAAGTCACCGAATATGTTAAAGGTGAGATTGCAGACGCGACATCCGAACAGGTGATCAATTGGATCGATCGCGGAAATGGTCAAGTGGGCGAGCGTTTTTGGACGTTAGATCCCATTGATGGCACCAAAGGCTTTTTGCGACAAGATCAATATGCGATCGCTTTGGCCTTAATTGAAGATGGGGAAGTGAAAGTCGGGGTGATGGCTTGTCCGGCTTATCCCGTCCCGAATCATCGGCCCGGAATGCTGTTTATGGCGGTTCGGGGTGAAGGGGCGATGATGATGCCTTTTGCGACGGCCGAAGAAATTCCGATTCGGGTCGTTAAAGCCGATGATACCGCAAATATGCGCTTTGTCGAAAGTGTGGAATCTTCTCACGGCGATCAGGATCGGCAAAACGCGATCGCCCAAGCGGTGGGAATTAAAGCTGATTCGGTGCGGATGGACTCTCAAGCCAAATACGGGGCGGTGGCTTCCGGACAGGCGGCGCTTTATTTGCGGCTACCCTCTCCCAAGTCTCCCGACTACCGCGAGAATATTTGGGATCATGCCGCAGGTGCGATCGTGGTTGAAGAAGCGGGGGGGCGCGTTACGGATATGTATGGTAAACCGTTAGATTTTGCCTCCGGGCCGAAGATGTTAGATAATCAGGGTGTAATTGTTAGCAATGGCATTATTCACGATACGGTATTAGCCGCCTTGAAATAGTCAGAATCTTTCTCAAGTTTTCATGGAGAAATCATCACATTTTCACTTGACAATTTTACCATTTTAACTGGGGGGAGTAAAGGCTACTTTCCCCCTTTTTTTTGAGTTAAACCGTCTGGAATTTGACAGGCATCGAGTCAACAAAAATTTAAGATTTGATCTTTCTGGATTTATGCTATAGTCTTATTTTGGTAATGGTCTGTTTAAGCTATTCAAAAAAAACAGACCCCTGTTATAAAATAAGGAGGGTGAATCCATGAAAGTTAGTGCAAGAAATTCTCTGAAAGGCACGGTTAAAGCAGTACACGAAGGCGCTGTTAATACAGAGGTCGTTCTGGAAGTTGCTCCCGGCGTGGAAGTGGTTTCTATCATTACTAAAGAATCTGCGGCAAGTTTAGGTATCTCTGAAGGCAAAGAAGCCTATGCAGTCATCAAAGCGAGCAATGTGATCTTAGCGGTTGATTAGCCGTTAGATCGGGATAAAATTGTAGGTTGGGTTAAGTGCGACTCGCAGCCAATTTATGATGGTTTTTGTTGGGTTTCGTTTCTCAACCCAACCTACAAATAAATATCAATTCTCCGGTTGAGTGTTGGGTTTCGTTTCTCAACCCAACCTACAAATTAAGATCAATTCTCCGGTTGAGTGTTGGGTTTCGTTTCTCAACCCAACCTACAAATTAACATCAATTATTCCCTTGAGGAACTTGACTTAACGCTTCTCGCACCACCTCAACACCCGCACCCGCCAGACAACCGTTTTCACTCAGATAACGTTTCCAAGCTTTGGTTCCCGGTTGTCCGGTAAACAGTTGTAAGACATGGCGCATAATACTATTTAATTTCACACCCCGACTCAGCCAATATTCCAAATAAGGAAACATCGCTTCGACGACTTGATGACGGGTTAAAGGGGTTGTTTCTTCCCCATAAAATTCGCGATCGGCGGTTGCAAATAAATAAGGATTATCATAAGCTGCGCGTCCGATCATTACCGCATCCACAGATTTTAACTGTTCGTGAACTTGAGAAAAATTCGTCAACCCGCCATTAATTTCAATCAACAAATGGGGAAATTCTTGTTTCAACCGATGCACATCTTCATAGCGTAACGGGGGAATATTTCGGTTGTCTTTTGGGCTTAAACCTTGCAACCAAGCTTTCCGCGCATGAACGGTAAATTGTTGACAACCCGATCCAGAAACAATCTCTACAAAATTCGCCATATCTTCATAGCGATCGCGATCGTCTATCCCGATGCGATGTTTAACTGTTACCGGAATTTTTACCCGGTTTTGCATCTTAGAAACCGCTTCGGCGACCCGTTGGGGTTGCGCCATCAAACAAGCGCCAAAATTGCCATTTTGTACCCGTGAACTCGGACATCCGACATTCAAATTCACCTGATCATAACCCATATCTTCGGCAATTTCCGCACATATTGCTAACTCCTCCGGTTGATCTCCTCCAATTTGTAAAACCAGGGGTTTTTCTTCGGGAGAAAAGCCCAAAAGTTTTGAGCGATCGCCGTGTATAATTGCCGCAGAAGTTACCATTTCGGTGTACAATAAAGTCCGTCGGGTAATTTGGCGCATGAAATACCGAAAATGGCGATCGGTGCGATCCATCATCGGCGCGACACTCAACGGATGAACTTGATTTTTTAGAGAAATTGGCGTTAACAATTGGGAACTGGAAGTCATCGGATCAATATCAAAAGACAGCAGAAAAGTTAGTTTTGATTTCCGCAGATTTGGGCGAAAAAACCCGGTTTCTTCTGAGTGTACAACGGTCCGGTTAAATTGATGTACAGAAACCGGGTTTATCGGTCAGTCCTGTTGCTGCGATCGGTTCAATTTTAGGAGATAATAGACTGAGTATGATTTTTGTCGTTTAGTGAAAAGAGTTCCATGATGTTGCAACCCGGTACACTCTGGAAACGGACTCAGGAACAAACCCAATTTGCACTCGAATGCGGTGCGCTTCAGTCTATCCCCACCGAATATCAGTTTATCGAACAGGATGGCATTTTCTTCTTTGTACGGATTGTTTCAAATTTAGCACGAAAAGAGAAAGCCCAACAACAAGAACACCAAAACTCCGAAACGTCAGGAAAACCCTTTAACCCGTTTCTTCACTACGAAGAAGATTTATTTGTCGCCGACTTATCGCCAACCCATTTATGTTTGCTGAATAAATATAATGTCGTTGAGCATCATTTATTAATTGTAACACGGGAATTTGAAGACCAGGAAAATTTATTAACTCTGCAAGATTTTGAAGCCTTGTGGATGGTTTTAGCAGAAATTGATGGATTTGTTTTTTACAATGCGGGTGCCGATGCGGGGGCGAGTCAAGGACACAAACATCTCCAACTTGTTCCGCTTCCTCTGGTTCCCAACGGTGTCAAAGTTCCCCTAGAACCGGCGATTAATTCGGCGCAATTTTTAGGCGCTATTGGTAACTGTCCTCAACTGCCTTTTATTCATGCTTTAATTCGCCTCGATCCGCTTTTAGTTCGTTCTCCCCAAGACGCCGCAGCCACGACTTTAGAGTATTATTATAACCTGTTAGCCAAAGTGGGGATACACGGAGAAAATGGCATGGCGGGTAAACAATCGGGCGCTTATAATTTTATGATAACCCGAGAATGGATGCTATTAATTCCGCGAGTTCAACAGAGTTTTGAGGGAATTTTAGTGAATTCTTTGGGAGCTTGTGGGGCGATGTTGGTGAAAACAGAAGAACAACTCCAACATCTCAAAGAGATTACTCCGATGAAAGTTTTACGCAATGTTAGTATCCCGAATTGAAGAAGGAGTCAGGAGGACCGAGTCAGGAGTCAGGAGGGAAAATTGCATGGGGATTCGCGCCCCCAAACAATTTTGATCACCGTGTAGACGGTGGGGTATTAAACCCATAAGAGAAATGATA
>JAYKHV010000030.1:0-7671 GCA_035285085.1 Lyngbya sp.
AATTGAAGAAGGAGTCAGGAGGACCGAGTCAGGAGTCAGGAGGGAAAATTGCATGGGGATTCGCGCCCCCAAACAATTTTGATCACCGTGTAGACGGTGGGGTATTAAACCCATAAGAGAAATGATAATTCAATCCGTTGAAACTGTTCCTCAAACCTCTAAATAATTCAACCCGTTGAAACTGTCAATAAAACCTCTAAATAATTCAACCCGTAGGGGCGCTCTTGCTTGCGCCCTAATTTATGATATTATACATCTAACAGAACCCGCCCCTACAAAACCGCCTAGAAAAATTTCCCCCCAATTTACTGTTATATTATTGATTGGTCTTTCAATGAATTATTTTGCTGACTTCTTTTATGTTAACACTAACAACAATTAACCCTCAAACTAACTTCAACTTTCTCGAACACCTTTCGGTCACAATTTCCAAACTTCTCAAACTCATTAACGATATCATCTTTTTTGAGATTGGGGGAATGCCCTTAATTGTTATTTGGTTAATTTCTGGCGGGGCTATTTTTACCGTTTGGATGCGGTTTATTAATATTCGGGGGTTTAAACACGCCATAGATATTGTTAGAGGAAAATACGATAACCCCGATGAAGTGGGAGAAGTTTCCCATTTTCAAGCGTTGGCGACGGCGTTATCTGCAACTGTTGGACTGGGAAATATTGCGGGGGTTGCTATTGCAATTAGTTTGGGAGGACCCGGCGCCTGTTTTTGGTTAACGTTGGCGGGTTTTTTGGGAATGACCACCAAATTTGTCGAGTGTACTTTGGGTCAAAAATACCGTTTAATTAAGCCGGATGGAACCGTTGCGGGGGGGCCGATGTATTATCTTTCTGAGGGGTTATCGAAAATTGGTTTACCGTTTTTTGGCAAAATTTTATCGATTTTATTTGCTATTTTAGCCATTTGCGGGGCGTTGGGAAGTTCGAGTATTTATCAATCAAATCAGTCGAAAGTCGGGGTTGCCCAGGTTATTCCGATAATAGCAGAACAAGGCTGGATTTATGGAATTTTAATGGTATTTTTGGTAGGGTTGGTAATTCTTGGGGGAATTCGTCGCATTGCTTCGGTTGCGGCTACAGTTGTTCCGTTTATGTGCGGAATATATATTTTGGGCGCAGTATGGGTTATTTTAATTAATTTTACCGCAATTCCGGCAGCAATTACCACAATTTTAACGAGTGCTTTTAGTTTGAAAGCCGCAACCGGGGGAATGTTGGGGGCGATTATTCAGGGGTTCAGACGTTCGGCCTTTTCCAACGAGGCGGGGTTGGGAATTGCGGCGATCGCACATTCGGCAGCGAAAACGAACGAACCGGTTCGGGAGGGTATTGTTGCGGTTTTGGAACCGTTTATCGATACGGTGATCGTTTGTAATTTGACGGCGTTGGTGATTATTCTCACGGGGGCTTATAATAATCCCGAATTTGCTAATTTGGGGGGTTCTGAATTAACTTCTGCGGCGTTTTCTACGGTTATTCCCGGTTTTCCTTATATTTTGGCGTTGGCGGTGTTTTTGTTTGCGTTTTCGACGATGATTTCTTGGGGTTACTACGGTCAACTTTGTTGGGAGTATTTGTTGGGAAGTCGGACGGCGATTATTTATAAGCTTCTATTTTTACTCGCTATTTTTATGGGTTCGGTTGCCAACCCAACTGTTGTTATTCAGTTTAGCGATGCGATGTATTTAACGATGGCATTACCGAATTTGTTGGGGATGTATTTTTTGGCGGGTCAAGTTTCTCAAGATTTGAAGGATTATTTTAATAAATTATGAAGCCAGAGATTGAAATCTCTGTTGAAAAAGTCAAGTCCTCTCAAGAGGACTAAATTTGATTCAATTTCAGAGTCAGTTTCAACTGACTTCAATTATTAGCCAGAAAATTGATTTCCTGGTGGGTGTATTTTTCGCTGAAAATAAATTAATAGAACGACCAAACATAGCCCAACTAGAATTAGAATAGTTACAGTAGCAATACACTGGCGATCCCCATGACAGACCAACAACCAGAATCTAATTCGGAACAGCAACTTTTAACCTTTGAGTTTGATGTGGTCACGCTGGATAAAACTGGAAAAGAAAGTCAACGACAACGTAAGTCAGCGGAATACTTTACCGAAGACTTGGGGAACGGAGTCACCCTCGACATGGTGAAAATTCCCGCAGGTGAATTTCTGATGGGTTCTCCAGAGAGTGAGGAAGGAAGCTGGGACTATGAAAGACCCCAACATCGAGTTAAGGTTGACTCCTTTTTCATGGGGAAATATCCCGTGACTTACGCACAATGGAAAGCGGTGGCTTATCTCCCCAAACTGCATCTAGATCTCGATCTTGACCCCTCAAAATTTAAAGGAGAAAATCGACCAGTTGAGCGAGTTTCATGGTATGATGCAGTAGAGTTCTGTGCAAGGCTCTCCAAACACACGGGTAAATCCTATTGCTTACCGAGTGAGGCTCAATGGGAATATGCCTGTAGAGCGGGAACAACAACCCCCTTCCATTTTGGCGAAACGATTTCAACCGATGTCGCCAACTACAATGGAAACTATACCTATGGTTCGGGTTCAAAGGGAGTTTACCGCGACGAAACAACTCCGGTCGGCAGTTTCCAGGTTGCCAACAATTTCGGGTTGTTCGATATGCACGGGAACGTCTGGGAATGGTGTGCCGATCCCTCGCCTGGTAATGATTATGAAGGCGCACCCGCAGACGGTAGCGTCTGGGATGAAGATATAAATGATAACCGTTATAAGAACTATATTGATAATTTAGTCAATTTAATGGAGATGGAGAATGATGTAGTAATGCTGCGGGGCGGCTCCAAAAACATCAGTCCTGATGTCTGCCGTTCTGCCGACCGCAATGCCGAGAGCCATGCTTCGCGCGGCGATACCTACATTGACGTTGGTTTTCGTGTGTTGTGTGTTCCAGGACTCTCCTTTGCTCTTTAGCACTTAGCCCTTTGCCCTTGATTTTTTGCCCTTTTTCGCGCAAAGCGCGATCAAATTTTTTTTGGGTTTTTTGTGTTGTTCTGTGGCGAGGACGTTTGAGGCAGATCGAGTTTTGGTTTCAACCGTATAAGTATTATATCGGTAGGGTTGAGGTTTTGTCAATTGTTTGGCTCGTTGATCTTCCTAATGTTAATGCTGCTAGAGAGTCCAGAGATTGAAATCTCTGTCTAATAACCAAAGTCCTCGCATATAGGACTAAATTTTGATGAACTTCTACAGTCAGTTGAAACTGACTTCAATTATTAGCCGGGAAATTGATTTCCTGGCGGGTTCTGTCTCAACACCTCAGCCTGAAAATCCAAACCCGTTAGTTAGAGACAGCCAGAGACAGCCAGAGATTGAAATCTCTGTCTAAAAAGTAAAGTCCTCTCAAGAGGACTAAAGTTGATAAACTTCTACAGTCAGTTTTAACTGACTTCAATTATTAGCCGGGAAATTGATTTCCTGGCGGGTTCTGTCTGAAAGCCCAAGAGTCGAGAGATTGAAATCTCTGTCTCAAACTTTCGCGGGCGGATACTGTTTGAGAACTTGTTGCAAATATTCTCCGGTATGCGATCGCGAATTTTTTGCCACATCTTCGGGTGTTCCTTTTTTAATTTTATTCTATTCCCTCCAAGATCACATCCTCGTAAAGCATCTCAATGGGAAAACTCAACTCGACAGCAGTTAAATTGATGTCGTCTCCTTCTCCATAGTTATAAAGTTCCCAGATTCCCTGTTGATTTTTGCGAAAACCTTCAACGAAAATCTGTCTCGTATCAATCAGAACGTATTCTTTTAAACTGGAAATTCGACGATAGTTTTGAAAGTTTTTACCCCGGTCTACCGCTTCGGTTCCCGGAGATAACACTTCAACAATTAAACAAGGATGATAAATAACTTTAGTGGCGAGTCGGTCTGTTTCATCGCAAGTGACCATGACATCCGGATAATAAAAAGGTCCGATTTCAGATACTCCCAGTTTTGCATCTGCCATTGAGACTTTACATCCTTTACCCCGCAGATGATTTTTTAAGATGGTCGTTAAGTTAACTGCAATATCATTATGAGGAATACTTCCCCCAGTCATCGCAAAAACTTGACCGTCGAGATATTCATATTTAAGGGGTTGCTTTTCTTCCCATTCGAGATACTCTTCGGGAGTAATATATTGACCTTCGGGAATGGCTATCATTGTAAATTTCCTCAACAGATCAAAGGGGTTTTGAGTTCGGCTTGATAACAATCAATTACTGCAACCGGTTCCAGGCACTTTATATATATATCGAGATACAATTTTTCTAAATTACACCTCATTCTATTTTAACGGGCGGATACTGTTTGAGAACTTGCTTTAAATATTCTCCGGTATGCGATCGCTTATTTTTCGCCACATCTTCCGGCGTTCCCTCCGCAACAATTTCTCCGCCTTTATCGCCCCCTTCTGGTCCCAAATCAATAATCCAATCGCTAGAACGAATCACATCTAAATTGTGTTCAATCACAATCATTGAATTCCCTTTATCCACCAACCGTTGTAAAACATTCAACAACTGATGTACATCATAAAACGATAATCCCGTTGTCGGTTCATCGATTAAATATAACGTTTTTCCCGTCGCCCGTTTTGACAGTTCCGACGCCAATTTTACCCGTTGGGCTTCTCCTCCCGAAAGCGTCGGCGCCGGTTGACCCAATTTCACGTAACCCAAGCCAACATCCATCAACGTTTGTAACCGAGTCGCCGCCTTGGGAATATTTTCAAATACTCCCAAAGCTTCCTCAACGGTCATATCCAAAACATCAGCAATAGACTGACCTTTATATTTTACTTGTAACGTTTC
Organism: Lyngbya sp.; assembly: GCA_035285085.1. Classification (GTDB taxonomy): domain Bacteria; phylum Cyanobacteriota; class Cyanobacteriia; order Cyanobacteriales; family Microcoleaceae; genus Capilliphycus. Next base: position 4,849 of record JAYKHV010000030.1, read on the forward strand.
CCGATTATATCTCGCCCCCTTACAAACCTCGCACTGAACGTAAACGTCGGGTAAAAAATTCATCTCAATCACATTTACCCCCTGTCCGTTACAAGCCTCGCATCTTCCCCCTTTTACATTAAACGAAAATCGCCCGGGTTTGTAACCTCTGGCTTTCGCTTCTATGGTTTCTGCAAAAGTAGATCGAATCACATCAAACACCCCCGTATAAGTTGCCGTATTAGAACGGGGCGTTCTACCGATGGGAGATTGATCGATAACAATCACCTTATCTAAAGCATCCAACCCCGTAACTTTTTTCAAGTTTTTGGGGAAGGGAACTTTACGACTAAAATAATGCTGCAAAGCCTGATAAAGTAACTCGTTAATTAAAGTCGATTTTCCCGAACCCGACACCCCGGTAATACAAACCAACTTCCCCAAAGGCAGTTCTACATCAATATGTTTGAGGTTATTTCGGTGGGCATCTTTGAGAACCAGCGATCGCCCATTTCCTTGGCGACGTTTTGCGGGAGTTTCTATTGTTCGTCTTCCCGATAAATAAGCGCCCGTTAAAGAAGTATCGCTGGATAAAATATTATCCAAATTTCCGATAGCAACAATTTCGCCCCCGTGCAAACCCGCACCCGGTCCGATATCAACTAAAAAATCTGCGGCGCGAATCGTTTCTTCATCATGCTCAACCACAATTAACGTATTGCCCAAATCCCGCAATTTCATCAACGTATTCAACAATCTCCCGTTATCCCGTTGATGCAACCCAATACTCGGTTCATCCAACACATACAAAACCCCAGTTAAACCCGAACCAATTTGAGTCGCCAATCGAATCCGCTGCGCCTCTCCCCCCGACAAAGAAGAAGCCGTTCGGGCTAAGGTTAAATAATCCAACCCAACATCCAATAAAAACTGCAACCGGGCGCGAATTTCCCTCAATACTAAATCCCCAATTTGCGCCTGTCTTTCACTCAAATCTAAATGCTGTATTTGCTGCAAACAATCCCGAATGGAAACTTCGGTTAAATCGGTAATCGAACAGCTTCCCAACCGCACCGCCAACGCTTCCGGTTTTAACCGTTTCCCCCCGCAAGTTTCGCAAGCTTGATCAATCAAATATTGTTCTAATTTTTGCTTTTGTAACTCCGAACTACTGTCATCATATTGACGCTGCAATAACCGAATTACACCCGGATAGGGTCGCTCATACCCCCGCTTTTCTCGATAGCGGGAATCGGTTTCAATCCAAATCGGTTCTTCTGACCCGAACAAGACAATTTGTTGCTGCTGTTTCGTTAAATGTTTCCACTGGGTATTGATATCAAACCCAAACGCCTGACCGACACTGTACAGTAGCGAAAAATAGTAAGAATCGTCTTTTTCCGACCAGGGGGCGATCGCACTGTAAAGCGGCGCTTCCGGGTCCGGTACCACCAACTCCGGCGAAAAGGTTCGCAGATGTCCCAACCCGTGACAACTCGGACAGGCCCCATAAGGCGAGTTAAACGAAAATAGACGGGGAGACAGTTCTTCCATGACCGCCCCATGTTCGGGACAGGCGAAATTTTCAGAAAAGATGAGTTGAGATAAAGATGTTTTTCCCACTTCCGGTAAAGGGGAATGCTGATAGGAATTATCGCCTTTTTCCTCAGAACTTTTTTTCCCGGAACTTGCTATTTTTTCGTCTGTTGGGTTATACTTACTATCAACTCGCGACGCGGATACCCCGTCCGATGTATCATTTAACACATCGATAATTGCAATTCCCTGTGAATACCGAAGGCAGGTGCTAAGGGAATCGGCTAAACGTTCCTCTATACCGGGCTTTTTAATTAAGCGGTCAATAACGATTTCTACGGTGTGTGTATAATTTTTATCCAAATCGGGCAAATCTGAGAGTTCAAAAATCTCTCCATCGACTCTCACGCGAACAAATCCTTCCGACGCCAAACTCGATAGTAGCTTGCGGTGGGTCCCCTTTTTCCCCCGGACTACGGGGGCGAGGATGTTGAACTTTGTGCGGTCTGGCAGTTCCAAAATGCGATCGCACATTTGATCAATCGTTTGGGGGGCAATATTGCGATCGCAAACCGGACAATGAGGTTCACCCGCGCGTCCAAACAGCAATCGGAGGTAATCGTAAATCTCGGTAACGGTTCCCACAGTAGAGCGGGGATTGTGAGAAGTAGATTTTTGGTCTATCGAAATAGCCGGACTCAACCCTTCAATAGCATCAACATCAGGTTTATCCAACTGTCCGAGGAATTGACGGGCGTAGGCGCTCAAAGATTCGACATAACGGCGCTGACCTTCAGCAAAAATCGTATCAAACGCCAAAGAAGACTTCCCCGAACCCGACACCCCAGTAAACACAATTAAGCGATCGCGAGGCAATTCCAGATCGATATTTTTAAGGTTGTGCTGTCTGGCGCCGCGAATGCGAATGGTATTATCAACGGCAGAGTTAAACGAATAGCCGTTAGGAGAGTCAGTTTTGTCAGGCGTCAGGTTAGCCGAGTCGAACATAGAGAAAACAAGCAGATAATCCTTAAGTTATCTTAGCGTTATCTCTCAAATGTTGCTGCCCTCATCAAATCTCTCACCCCAGACAACCCCGGGTAACGGATTAAATTTGGGCGGAGATAGTTCAACCCATGCCAAGAGCAAAACGGATAGATCATCTCAAAAACCCGACAGTTAACCCATCCGTTAAAAAAGCATCAACCCAAAACACCCACAATCAACCCATCCGTTAAAAAAGCATCAACCCAAAACACCCACAATCAACCCATCCGTTAAAAAAGCATCAACCCAAAACACCCACAA
>JAYKHV010000031.1:0-46328 GCA_035285085.1 Lyngbya sp.
TCGCAAACCTCGGAGAATTGGCCGCAACTTGGCAGGCGATGACGGGTGAGATTGTTAACCCGACCGATCTTTTTGGCGAGTATGGGGCTTGGGTAAAACGGAAAATTGTCAGTGAGGACATTCAGGAAATCGCCCGACTCAGAGCCAACCGCAGACCCGATAAACGGCTAGAAGCGGTTTTGATTGGTGAATATTCCGAGGCTGACCTCAATGCGATTGGCTCCTAAGCGTGACGCAGCGCGCGTCAATCGCTAATTATTTCACAGGCGCCACCATTGAACAAGTCGAAGCTTATGATTTATGTCCGCAAGCGGCGTTGAAGGGAACCCAAACTGCGCGGGGTATATTCGAGGCGGTTTGGGCATCTGTTCAAGCTGGATTAAAAGTTACCACCTCTCAAGTTGGTGAAATTGTCGGCGTTTCTCGAAGTCGGGTCAGCCATGTCGTCAATGACTTGCTGCCGTTCGGTTTTAGGCAATTGGTCAAACTGTGCGAAATGCTATTTTTAGCTATTAATAGCAAAACTCATATGAAATTCGCAAAATAATGCTACAGATCATTTCCCTCGCTTCCCCTGCTTCCCCTGCCCTTCTGGGTCAGATGAATCTACCCGTACACCCGTTAAGTCTCCCTCGCTTCCCCTGCTTCCCCTGCTTCCCCTGCCTCCCCTGCCGACCCTGCCTCCTTCGCTCATCATTCGTAGCAACAATTTAAGTATTTCATATAACACTTTAGACGAGCTTGAATTAACCCCAGAGGAGTTATGGGCCGCCCGTGAATTTCTACCGGCCGTTGTGGGCGATCTTCTCAATGGTGATACCACTCCCGAAGAAGTTGTCGAAGATGTAATCGCTATCGCCCAACACTATGGCTCAAGGACATTTGAGAAGATTCTAGCGGCAACACCCCTACAAACTTTACTCAAACTCTTCGGCTCCATTCTCCCGTTGCTCCCATTGGATGGCTTGCAAGCAATAGAATAGCGTAGGACTTTCGCATACGGAAATAGATTTTTATAAGGAAAAATGGATGGGTTGCTCTGTAGAAAGCATAAGTCCATGTGTTTTTGAATAAACGCGCATCCGTTCTGACCCTCACTATTGGTTTCTAATTCGTTCACAAAAATCCCTCAATCCAACCCGAATTCACGAGAAATTGCTACCGTCAATTTTCTGTAAACTACACGGTTTTTTTTATTCCATAAACTTTCTGCGTTCTGGAGTTCATCGAACAATTGTAATCGATGTTGCCAACTGCACAGTTAGTTATTTTGGGGAAGCAAAAATGCTAAAATTCAACGAACGACACCTCATAAAAATTTTAACCGACCCCCATAGATGCTCGGAAATGGTAGCAATCTGCGGCGTGATTTTCCCGGAATTCTTCCCAACTGAATGGGGTTTAATCCCGTTGATTAATCGCCGGGAGATGTGGCTCGGAGTTCGGAGGCTGCAAGCAGAAAAATACAACCCTGTTCTCCGGCTATAAACTCAAATTTTGTGGTAATATGGTTTTAATTCCATAGCATTTATCACTTCACAATGCGGCTCTACAAGTCTCAAAAAAACATGGTGGAGGCCACCCATCAGAACCTTGCCAATGGCATCGGGCGACAACTGCTGACTTTGGCAACCGGAGGCGGAAAAACTCTCGTTGCGGCCGACCTCATCAACACCTTTTCTGGACTGGATAAATTTACCCTATTTATTGTTCACCGAACGAGCTTAATCCAACAAACTCAAGGGTAAATTTGCCGCAATCAAATTAATGGTGAGCGGTTGCAGTGGCAATCATAATCCTGATATTTTATCTCGCTGCGTCGTGGCAACCTGGCAGTCTTTAAAACTTACAGGTCAGCCCCGAAAGGGATTGATTCAAAAACCAGATGGGCAATGGGTATTTTGGTTCAATACCAGTCAATACAAACCCATCGATGTGTTAATTTTGGATGAAGCCCATCAAACCACTTACGTTGATAAACTGCAAGCTTTAATTCCCAAGCACAGGCAATTTATTCGCCGGACTGAAGATTGGATGCACCCCAAGAAGGAATATTGGTTTTATGAACAAAATTCTCCGAGAGAAGCCGATTCTATAATTACCATCGGACTAACTGCAACGCCTTGGAGATTGAAATCAAAAGAATTTCTCTCGGACTACTTTGATGAGCAAATCTTGGGCGCAACAGTTTACCAACTGCAACTAAAAAAGAGATGATCACCCGCTCAATACAAATCCATTGACCCGCCCACTTCTTTGGCCGCTTTGCGAATTCGGATGGGAGATTATATAGCAATACGGGGCGGTTGAGGATTTGGGGCGGGAAGCTTACTCGATGTGGCCTGCCGAGACAACTTTGGTTAATGATAAATTTGTCGCTTTCGATGAGCAAAATACCCGCGCCGATGGCACTTATCAGATTCTCTGTCCGGAATGCGATCGGGCGATTAATTCTACGACTTGGAAATGTCCTCACTGCGGTCATCAACTTAGAAATCCAGAAGAAAGTATTGAATTACCCTCTCTGGAGAGTTATGTTCCGTTGGTTTTGCAGGATAAAGCTGCCGTTTTTCAAGAATTATTGAGGGAAGCGTTTCGCACGTCACGACATCCCGAGAGCGAGTTGGTGGCGCTATTGACTTACTGATACATTCACATTCGTGTGGATTCGTGTTGGAGAGCCTAGATCCTCAAATGAGTGTCACTCAAAAAAGTGACTTGTTATGAAGGTGCGGCCAAGCTATTCTGGTAATCAAAGAAAAGTGATGTATTGATTTGGGACAAACGCATCTTAACAAAAAAGTAAGATCGGATCATTATCCTTGGCAGTTGCTATGCTTCAGCCAAAGCAAAAAAAACAAAGAAGCCATCGTAAACATTGCAGAATAGGCACTTTCTTTTTTTACTCCTGCATTGATGTGATTATTGAAGAAAAAAACCAGGGAATTATTTCTGGAATTTTTTCAAATTATCGGGGCAGCCTCTACGAAGATACGGTTCAATTGTTTTACCATCTGGGATAAATTCAATATGTTATCTTCTTCACAAGAGGAATTGGCGGTTTCACAGAGAGGAACTCATTGGGATATTGGCAACTTTAAGTTCTGGGAAAGTTCCCAGGCTTCCATCATCCTGTATGTTCCCCGAAAACCCTTTCTATCAGTGGATTTGCAGAGTCAAAGGCATAATTTTTCATTGACAGTTATTCGCAAATGGAATCAAGAACAGGATTCTATTCTAAGTGGTTCATTGAGCTTCACCGCCACATTAGTTCCTCAATATAGTTTTCAAGAATTTGAGAGGATTAAGGAGAATTGGGAAAAAGAAATTCTCAACAGTGGATATGAAACAGAACAAAATTTACAGTTTGTACGATTACCTATCCGCAATTTACAAACCCAAATTTTATTAGATTCCGGTATCGGAGAGGTGAGTCATCCTAAAACGGGTTCTACAAATACGGGTGAGACCGTTTCTTTTCTGCTAGAGTTAACTGAACGGGGAGTTCGGGAGTGGTTGCAGGGAATTAATTCACAGACTGAACTTCCTGGAGAAATCGTCATCACTTATGAGTATCCACAGTTGCTTCCGACAGTTGAAGCTGTTGCTCAAGTGAAGGGAAAAGAAATTTTTACCTATCTTTCCTCCGTCCTAACCCGCCAAAATGATGGCTACTACTACGGAAGTCCAGACCAAATAGAAGCGGCTTTAAATCACTCGATTCAAAATCGTTGGGTTGAAATTAGTTTTCTAGAAACACCTTCATTGGAGTTGGTAGAAACCCAGGAAAACCTGATCGTTACCTTAATAGAGCAAATCCGACTTCACCTTTTTAATACCTTATTTGTACCCGTCTCCGAGACGGAAACCATGTACCAATTGAAATGGAGTCAGATTTCCGAAGCTGTAGAACTGAATTTTACCCTGAGTGTGGATGGAGGTTTTACTTGGTTAAAAGGGAAATTAAGTACAAGCTTTACCAACTTCTTTCGCGAGATTAATTCCAGCTACATTAATACAGTTTACGTCGAACAAGATTTTCCCGTTTCTATCACAGTGTCCGGTCATTCCCTATTAAATTCGGTCGCACTTTCCTGGTCAACAGATGAAGGAAAACTTCCAGAATCCATTATTTTTGGTTCTGAAGGCGGCAAACGCGAATACATTCTGACCAGCCAAAAACCGGATAACGTAACCGTTCGCTATCAAGCAAAAATTGGTTTTAACCTCGTCAAATGGCCGATTATTCAACTCGATGGTTCAGGAACTGTTGCGGAAGGCGGAAATAAAATCATATTGCAGCCCGATTTGTGGGTACGAAATCTCAGGGTTTATTTCCGAATTCGAGAAAATGGACGGATCAAAACACCTGCCGCATTACTTCCCGGCGAATACTTAGTTGTTAATATTGTGTATTCGGGATCTCATCTGACCACACCAATCAAAGAATCTTCTCGAATTCAACCCGAAACACCGATTAAATTTACCTACATCCAAGATCCTGAAGGTAGTTCCGGTGAAATACAGCTTAGTGTCTTCGGTGCGATCGGCGGAAATCTAGTTCGTTCTTCTCGACAAACAGTCCGTCTTGATGAAGAGAATGTGTATATTGTGGCGAGTGGAAATCAGATTCAGCTTGTCAGTCAAGACAGTATTATTTCCGAAAGTGACGAATTAGCACATCAGTTATTGCAAAGCCAATCCAGTTTGGTTATTGGCGGAGACAAAGTTTAAGAACAATTTCCATAAATTGGGAATCAAACTGCAAGTTTTTTCTCTCGATGAAGAAGCTAGAGTTCTTCTATATAGCCAATAAAAACTTTAAATCCCTACAGAAAATAGCATCTTCATCGGGGAATACAAGCTGCTCCAATAGGAAGCAGAAAAAAGACCCGTTAGCTCCCGTGAAAAAACAACAGCTACGGGATCTCAAAAAAGAATCACTTGCTCAAAAAGTGATTGTTCGCTCAAGTGCGAAATATCAACTTGTTATCAGGAGACGTTTAATTATGTCCGATTTTCTACAGTCTACCTTTGGCGTTGCCACAGGTGGTGTAAAGTGGAGTAGCGGTCAATTTCTTCTCTGGCAAAGCACCGATCCCAACGTTATACTGTTCTCGCCGAGACAGGCGGTACTCGCCAAAGATTCTAATGGACGCTATCTCGCTGGCGTAACCACCTACAATCAACAGATCGGGGGTGTCGGTGGCGAAGAAAAAATCACGGGTGGGGCGGCAAACGTTGCCTTCACAACCGCAATTGATTTTGATCCCCAAGAGTTTGAACGCTTGCAAGAGCAGTGGCGGGCCGAATATTACGGTAAAGGGGGAACCAGCAAAAATCCCAAGTTTGTGGCTCTGCCGCTCCACAAGGGAAAACAGTGGTTAGTGATGCCTCCAGACCAGGGAAACTTCCTCGAAGACCAAAATCAACGAGAGATCGGAACGGCCGGCGGTCAGATCTCGATTGGCATTAACCTGAGCGAACTCGGCGCCCAAGCCTGGTCTCAAAAAATCAAACAAGGACAGGGAGTAGATGGGACTGTACAAATGGAGTTTCAATATCTCCAGTACATTCCTCCCGTCGGTGGAAGAGTCCATGCGGATGGGAAACGCCTGTTTAAACATCTCTCTGCGGCGCTCGATGTCAGCGTCAAAGGCTTGTGGTACGGTGGCAGTGCCAAAATTGATGCGGAGTGGGAAAAAATGACCCGCGAGGGCATCATTAAAATTGAGTTCTTCGGCACATCTGAAGATCCCGAGATTAACAAGTTGCGGGATAAACTTGTTCTCGCCTTCGCAGAAAAAGCCCAACAACATTACTTTGACCAGCTTTTCCAGCCGGCTCCGGATGTAGAACCCGCCCAGGCTGGCAATAGTCGGGGACTCTTTGGCGGGGCTAACTTTGCCCTGAAGTGGAAGCGAGAAGAAGATGCCTTCGATCTGAACTTAGAAGTGTCATTCAAGGGCTGGACTTATATGCCCCTGCGGATCGATATGCCCTTCGCCGAACTCCAGAAGCTCGATGAGTCCTATGTCTATGAAGTCTATACCCAACGACAAATTGAAGCCAATGTGATCGTCGATCCCGATCCCCAATTGCAAACAGCGGCAATTTCTTGGTCGGCCAGCGAAGGGAAAGCGCCGGAAGCGCCGATTTTTGGAGAAACGGGAGGAAACAAAACCTACATCATTACCAGCACCAATCCCCAGAACGTGCTGATCCGCTACCGGGCCAAAATTGGCTTCAAACCCGCGTGGCCGATCGTTCAACTCGAAGGTTCTGCAACGGTGCGAGACGGTGGAAACCAGGTCTATTTGCGGACTGCTCCCCTGGTGGGTCGCCACAACATTTATATGTTTATCCGGGATGGAAATCGGATTCTTTCGCCCCTGGAAATCGGCATGGATGATTATCTGATTGCCAACGTGTCCTACGAAGGAGCGCATCTGGGACGGCGAAGTATCAAGCAATCTGCGATGATCACGCCCCTTGATATTTTGGAGTTTACCTATCCGATGAATCCCGATCCCAACGGAGCGGTGGGGACTGCCAAATTTAGCGCGATCGGCGTTTTGGGTGGCAAGCTCGTCCGCGCCACCTCCCAGGTGATTAATACCAGCGAAGAAGCCGTCTTCATCCTCGCCGACAAGAGTACGGGAACCGTGCAGCTTGTTTCTGAGAATACAATTCTACCCGAAAGTGATGAACTCGCCCAAAGCCTGTTGCAGACCAAGGGTAACGCGCTGGTTAAAGAAGTGGAAACAACCGTTGATATTGGAGACAAACCCGAACCGATACCCTCTGGGGGCGTGATTGATGGGATGTTGATTGCGGTGGAGTACGGTAAAACCGGGCCGGCACTGTGGATCGAAACGAACGGTTCTCGTCAGAAAGTGCGGTTACGCACGGTTCAAGAGGCCGATCCCTTTGACGATGAAGGGCCGAAGCATATTAAGGTCAAACTCGATGAGACGGGCGAATACGCCGATTCAATTTTGGTGACGCTGAAATAGACAGTTCTTCAACTTGGGAGTCAGGATAAAACCCTTGCTCCCGAGTTGAGCCGCTTTGTATGACGAACATTTGTAGAAAGAATGGCACATCGCATTGTTATTGTTCCCAAAGGCTCAAAAGTTCTACAAGATAGAAGCACAGTTATTCTGCATACCTACGCCAATGGGGATGTTTTAGTTCGCACGGAGATGAACGTTGATGACTCTCAAACCCACGAGGAAACCCCGGTGGCTCAAGGAGTCCAACTCGAAGGCGTAACGGACGAAATCCTCGATTCGATTCGCGATCGATTGCCCGAAAGTGGTGGCGGGAAAGCCGAACAAGAATTTATTCACGCCTACATAGAACTGATCGGCCCGATTGATTCCGAGTGGTTGAACACCCTTACTCAGCTTGGTATTGAAATACTCCAGTACCAACCCATACACACTTATCTTTGCTACGGTTCGATCGCCGCCTTCGCCGAAGCCGCCAGACAGCCCTTTGTTCTGCACATTGTTCCTCTAACCGACATTCTCAAACCCCGTCCCGAAAAAATCCTGGAAACAGGAAGCTATCCGGTGTGGATCGTCGTCAGAGGAAACCCCGAAGATGCCCCCCGTTTGATCGAAAGTCTCAGTTCCCCGCCCGACGTTGAAATCGATCCCGAACAAGAGATTGATCGGGTTGATTTTTACCTGCGTATCAAAGCTGTGATTACTGCCGTCGGTCAAGATCAATTATTGCAACATCCCAACGTACTGGCGATTGAACCTTACGAACCGCCCCGACTCGAAGATGAAGTGGCGAATTTGATCATTGCCGGACAGTACAATTGGCAAGGTCAACCCTTCGGCTCTTATTTGCAGTGGTTAGAAGATCGGGGTCTTAACGGTGAAGGAGTCACCATTGGGATTGTCGATGGGGGAGTCGATACTTCCCACGAAGCCTTCGACAACCGGATTCGCGATTTAACCGGGCGCAAATCCTGGCACGGTACCTTTGTCGCCGGACACGCTGCGGGGCGTTATTTGAGAGAAAAAGATAATCAGCAATTTATCTATGGTTTGGGAGTGGCGCCGGCCGCCAATCTGCTGGTACAAGATAACCAGCGCACCCCCACCGCCCTTTGTCGGGAAACCGTCACCACTCCCGCTCCTTCGGGAATTCCTGGGATCATACAAAATAATTCTTGGGGAGCGGGAACCCGTTCGGTGATGACCTACGGTTCTTTGGAAGCATCCTACGATCAATTGGTTCGCAATGCCGACCCCGATAGCCCCCAACCCAAATCCCTAACCATTTGTTTTTCCTCCGGTAACTCCGGCACTGCGGGTTTGACCCGTCCGAAAGCGGCTAAAAATGTGATTGTTACCGGGAACTCGGAAAATTATCGTCCGGATGTTGGCAAAGACCAAAGCGACAGCATTCAAGAAATTTATTCCGGCCCCCACGCCAGCAGTCACGGCAACTGCGGGGATGGGCGCATTCGGCCCCATATTGTGATTGCGGGGGAGTGGACTGCTTCGGCCAATTACGATTCGCGTCCTGGACAAAAAGAATACATTAGCCCCAAATTAACCTGGGGTGGAGGTTCATCCGGCGCCAGTCCGAAAACGGCGGGAGCCTGTGCATTGCTGGTTCAGTGGTGGCGACAGCACAACGCTGGGCAAGATCCATCCCCGGCGATGCTGCGGAGTCTGATTGTCAACGGAGCGGAACCCCTCAAATCTGGCGGGCCAATTCCCAATCCGATTCAAGGTTGGGGGCGGCTAAATCTAGAAAACGTTCTGGCCGATGTTCGGCGCGTCTATGTGGATCAGTCTATCTTGCTGAAGCAACGGGGCGAAGAACGGCACTGGGACGTTCAGATTGACGATGTGAATAAACCCGTCAAAATCACCTTAGCATGGACCGATCCGCCCGGAGCGATTGGTAGCGGTACCGCCACCATTCCGGCAATTGTTAATAAACTGGCGTTGCGCGTGGAGGTCAACGGTCAACTTTATCGGGGAAATCAGTTTCAGGGGGGCTGGTCTTATCCCAACGGTTCTTCAGAAAAGGAGGGATGGGATAACTTACAAAATGTTTATTTACCCGCAGGGGAAGTTCAAGGGAAAATTCGAGTTAGTGTGGTTGCTCTCGATATTACCACGGACTGTTTGACCGGAAAGATTACCACTCCTCAACAGGATTTTGCCTTAGTTATCAGCAATGCTCACCTCGATGGCGGTTCCCATTCTACCGACGTTTTTCTTGGTTTGGATGATACCGCATCTAACCCACCAAAAAATAACAATCCCGATGATTTTTGGGCTGATAATCCTCTAGATAGTGATCGCGATGCTCTGAATGTGGATTGGTGGAATACTATCGACGCTCAAGCCGGAAATTCTTCGGATAATGGCGGTTCTAATTCCCAGGAAAATGTTGACACCGATAGGTGGTGGTTGGCGAATGATGTGGTTTGGGCCGAATCGGAAATTCAACGACAACCGCCTCCGCCGAGTGAGAACAAAGCTCTAATGCAAGCATTACAAACTGGCATCAATATTGTTGCAGATTCGGGAAATAAAGCCGCCTTAGTTTCTAAAATTGCGGTCGAAAGCGGCGATGCTGGCGAATCCGAAATCCCTTCGTTAAGCCCAACACTGAAACGCTTGATCATCGATTGGGAAAAATCCAGAACTTCGGCAGATAAATCCCCGTCTTTTCGCAGACAAGCGGCTTTATTAATTGTCGGGAGTGGAACCCGAATTTCCCAAGAAGATTTAAGCATGATGCGATGCTTGAGTTTTACAGGAGAAATCTATTTGGTCTCCGATTACGCGCCAATTTTGGTCTTTCTCGCCCAGAGATTGCACCGAACAGTTGGCGTGCATTTTCGCCTTGCCAAAGATTACCTCAGCTTACCGAACTTGGTTCAAGACACGCTAATTGAGGCAAGCGGGGCGCAAAAAGTTGGGGTAAATCAAACCGTTATTTCAACTGAATCCTCCACCCTTTCCCGACATACTTTTGAGGGGGTTGAAGCCGACCGTCACCTCACGATTCAAATCCAATTCTTACCCGATCAACAACCTCAGATTCAATTAACCCGTCCTGGAAAAATAGCTCGGGTGATCACATTAGATACCCAAGATGATACCCTGAAAGTTTCCGGCGGACAAGGGCTGTTAAAGATCGATTTAAAATCCCCTATAAATCGCCAAAATTGGGCGGGAAAATGGGCGATTGAACTGTTACAACCGGGCAGTGACAACCCGATGCCAACCCGGGTTCAAGTCTGGGCGTGGAATAACTTCAACTTGGTCTTTAGCCAGCAACACCATCGGACTTCACAAACTATTAAATCGGAAGTTAATCGGGTTCAACATCCCTCCCAAGCGGAATCTTTAATTAGCCTGAGAAGCAATCAACCCGGAATTGGTTTTAAGGGGTTAAAAATTCAGCAGAGAACAATTAAAAATACCGAAGTTCTTGAGGAAGCCCAACCCAATCTCGCAGATATCGTCAGCGTTGAAATCGAAACCTCTCGCCTGGATGAAGCGGGTGATATTGAATCCCCTCACTCACCCATTATCAGTAGCTGGATTCAATTTCCAACTCCCGATCAAACTGAAGCGGTTTTAGTTGATTTACCCGTGCAAATTGAAGGAAAAGATGAGAGGGGTAATCCGTTCACTCGACTGCAACGTTATAACATCATTCATCTTCAGCCTTACTCAATTTGTAGAAAGCTGCTTTCTTCGGTTTCTCTACTGATTATTTCTGCGGAAGTTACCCATGTTTATTACCGCAACAATGGTGAAATTTATGGATTGCAGTTAACGAACGGTTACGACAAGCGTAATGTCGTGATTTCATCCGAAATTTTGGGAAAACAACTCGGATGGTTGAATCAGAATCATCCCTTGGAAAACCTCCCCAAAAATAAGTTTTACTTGGGAGTGTATGGTTCAAATTTATGGGGAATTTTTCGGGCTTTAACTCCGAATATAAACCTTGATAATTTACCCATTGTTTAACTCCCGAAAGGGGGTGTTAAATAATTTGTGCAGTTTTTTCGCTCTAATCGTCGTCAAGAGGAATAAAATTATGACTGTTAAAAAAGATCAAGAATTAGCCAATCTATCGGAAATTAAAGAAGGAGAGAATTCCATGAAGTTAACGGCAATTAATCAACCTATTCGAGCTATCAATCAACCCGTTAAAGTAATTGATGGCAACCAAAATATTGCTGTGGTCAATCCTGTATTGGTTGCTCCTATCAAGTCTCCCTCAGTTTTACCTATTATTAAAGAACCGATTCAGAAGCCGATTCTTCCCAAAATTGATCGAGCTTATGATTACAGATTGGTAAAAGGTGTGGAGTTAATTAAGCCCGTACCCGCCCTCAATGATCCAATTCGTTCGGGCGATTACTGGCTCTGGCCCGATCCTAGAAATAACCAGGTTTTTTTCAGTTTGGCAGTACCCTATTTACGTCACTTTTCTATCACCATACAGCAAGAAAGTACAGGAGGAACGATTAAAATTACGGGTGGAGATGCAATTCTAGAAGTTAATTTGTATGCGGATGATCGGAGCGCTGTTAAGTATAAATATCAATGGATAAAGCAATTGGCAGCAAGTGGCTATGGGAAACGAATCTGGGATTTTGAGCCGATCAAATGGAGCAGCTTAACCGCCGCTTTACAGATAGATTCTAAATACTTAACTCAACCCCCACAAGTGACTAAAAACCTCGGTCTGGGGATGGTGACTTTCTTGATTTCTTTATCGGAAACGGGAGTCCAAATTTGGAAGAATGCGCTGGAAAATTCTCGGGGAGACTCAATTTCAGGAAGTTGCGTTTTGAAGCCGAGTTTTTATGCTCAATTTCAAAATCGAGTCGGTGGAAGGCCCCAAGAAATATCCGTCAGATTGGGGGAACTACTATCCAATCTCGGCCCCGAAGTTATCGTCAATGCCCAACTTCAATTATCCGCAGAAGCGAAATTTTTGGTGGATTGGCACGATTCTCTAGAGAATGTCGTTATCAATTGGAAAGCTAATAACGGCACTCCTCCAGGAAGTCGTGTATTTAATCAAGATTCTTCCCCGTTGAGTATTCTTCTTACCGCTCAGGATTTGAATACTTTAGAAGTGGACTGGAACGCAACCATTAATTTCAAAGATCCCCTCTGGCCTCCCATTTCAGAGATGGGAAAACTCTCGTTTGCAAACAATAACTTTAGCTATATTCTCAAACCCAGTGCATGGGTACAGGATTTTCAACTGATTGTTTCGCTGCTTGATAAAAATGGAAATATTATCTCCAGTGATAGCAGCGATATTGATCTAAATAACCGAGTCATCGGTATGCTAAACTTCATTGCACCTTATCTTGACAATCCATTGATGAAAGCTTTTGAAACGAGCAGCCAGCAAGTTGTTAAAGTTTCTTTTCCCGTGAAGCCGGGACAAATTCCAAAACTGGCGCTTTCAATCATTGCACAAAGAGGAGGTCAAGATGATATTGTGACTCGTGAACTAAGCCTTGAGGAAAACTTGGTTGTGATTAAGGTCTACTCAGATGCAAAGATTGACATTATCACTAATCAGGATCGAGTTTCGGAAACTTCCTTAGAATCAGAAATGCTAGAAGTGTTAGCAAAACTTTAATTAAATCTCTCTATTTCCGGGTTAACTATAGCAGTACGAAACCATTTTTTAAAGCGATTGCAAGCGCGACTTAAAACTCAAACCGACCGCCGTTCACGAATGAGTTTGGATTGCTATAGTACCCGATCCGATTGGTAAAAAGCAGAGAGACATCAGCCCCTCATTTAGTCCTTTGAAAGCTCATACAAAAGTACGAGGTATTTACTGAGTCAGTTCGATACCGGAGGCATGATGAAAAAAGAGAAAATCAAGATTCTAATTTTGACCGTCAACCCCAAGAACACGGAAAAATTGCGCCTCGACGAAGAGGTACGGGAAATTCAGTCGGCATTGGAACAAGCAAGTTATCGAGAGCAGTTTGAAGTCATGGCGCGATGGGCGGTACGGGTGGATGATTTGCAAGCCATTGTGCTAAATCACCCCTCTGAGATTATTCACTTCTCGGGGCATGGGGTTGGAGAGCAAGGTTTAGCCCTGGAAAATGAATCGGGACAGACGGAGGTAGTCAGCACGGACGCGCTGGCAGGGCTATTCAAGTTGCTTGAAAATACGGTTGAGTGCGTCGTTCTAAACGCTTGCCATTCAGAGGAACAAGCGGAGGCCATTCACCGACATATTAACTGTGTGATCGGGATGAATCGGGCGATCGGGGACAAGGCTGCGATTAATTTTGCTCGGGGGTTTTATCGAGCATTGGGAGCCGGCAAATTCTATGATGAGGCTTTCGCTTACGGCTGCAATGCTATCGACTTAAAGAGAATTCCAGAAACTTCAACCCCAACGATCAAATGTCGGCAACGGCTCGTTCCTGGGGTTGAGAAGCAGCCCATTTCCGAGCAGTCCGTTCCACCTCAGCAGAAAGAAATGCCGCCCAGTTCGGGAGTCAGCGTGACGATGAGCGCCGAAGATAACGCCAAGCAAATTGGACAGATTCATCACATTGATAGTTTCACAATGTAGTTGCAGGATAGAAGTATGGCTGACCCACAGAATACGTCTCTATCGGCGGTCGATCATGCCAAGCAAATTGGCTATATCGGACATATTGAAAAGCTGATCTTTTCCCAAACTCAAATTATTCCGACCTCACCCGATGAAATCAAGACGCGGGAACTCAAGGAGGCTTCACCCTACAAAGGATTGAAGCGATTTGAAGCGGTGGATAAAGATCGATTCTTCGGCCGCGACCAGTTTCTCACGGGATTAGTCAATCAACTCGAACAAACCCATTTACTTCTATTGCTCGGGGCATCCGGCAGCGGCAAGTCGTCGGTAATCCGGGCCGGTTTGATTCCCTGGCTATCCCAACATTGGGGTTCGCGGTTTACCGATCTGACATTTACGCCGAACCAAGACCCGTTTAACTCGCTCTACCACACATTACACGATCGCTACCCGCAAGCCGAAGCCGAATTTATCCTAGAAGGGAAAGCAGACAGCCTAATTCAAGTCGTAAACCGGGTCAAACCCTCTGAAGATTTCTGTTTGATGTTTATCGACCAGTTTGAGGAGTTATTTACCATCGCCCGGGCAGATCAACGCGATCGCTTTATCGAAAATCTGGTGCAATTGATTGGAGAACTCACCCCGGATCGCAATCGTTCCGTCAAAATCGTGGCAACGATGCGGGCGGACTTTCTCGATCGCTTAAGCCCGTATTCGGCTCTGATCGAGGCAACCAATCAGCACCGTCCGATGATAGCAGAAATGCAAACCGATGAATTGCGGTTGGCGATCGAACAACCCGCAGCCCATCATGGGGTGGTGTTTGAAAAGGGATTGGTGCAGGAAATTATTAAAGATGTGCAGGGTCAGGCGGGATATTTGCCCCTGTTGCAGTACACCCTGGATTTACTGTGGGAGACGGAGGTACAGACTGGCAGCCTGCAAGATCGAACCCTGAATATCAGCACTTACCGGAGATTGGGTGGAGTCCGAGGTGCGCTTCAGAAACACGTCGATCGCAGCTACGAAAACTTGTCTCGACAGGAACAATTGGCAGTGCAGCGAATCTTCCTGAAGTTGGTGGAGATTGGAGGGGATGAACAATCGGGAACGGAATGGAAACCCATTCGCAGACGGGCAAATCGGTCAGAGTTTGGCGATGAACTGGAGCAAAAGATTTTAACTCGGTTGATCAATCAAAATCTATTGGTGAGCAATCGTCGCGATCCGTCTCAGGAATCAACCGTTGAAATTATCCATGAAATTTTGCTGACCTCCTGGCCTACCTTGAATACCTGGATTGTGGAGAATCGTCAGGCGATCGCACTTCGCAATCGGCTCAACGATGATGTGGCCCGTTGGCAGGCTAAAAAAGCAGAGGATGAACTGTGGAGTGGGTCGAAGCTAGAGCAAGTCCTAGAACTGAAACAAGACCCAACATTCAGTGAAGTTTTGGGTGGGTTTAGTCGGCCGGCGAACCAGTTTATCGATGCCAGCTTAGAGAAGCGCGATCGCCTGATTAGGGAAGAACAGGAGCGATCGCGGCGTGAAATCGAGCAGTTAGAAAGGCTGTTGAAGGAGGAAGAAAAAGCGGCCAGAGCAGAACGGATGAGAACCAGATTTGCCCTGGCGACGGCGGGCTTGGCGTTGGTGGTGCTGGCGGTTGGGGCATTTGCTTGGCGACAACAACAAGAGGTTCAGGAGGCAACACGAGCATTTTTACTTGGTACAAATCTGTCTGCCGAGGAATTGTTAGAAAAATTACCGGGTTTGTCGAAGGAAGCAGAAAAATTTAGAAACGCCAGAGATATCGAGTTAGAATTAGCTGCCTATCAAACCATTCGAGCTTACCTGAGTCAACTCCAAATTCTGCTCGAAGACCACCCAGAAGAATTTCCAAATCCTCAACAGGCAGAGCAAACGATTAATTCCATCGGACAATCAACCGAAGAAAAGCTTGTAGAAATCATTCAAAACTACCGCATTCGAGAGCTTGAAGTTGCCCTTGTAGAAGCGCAAAAAACAAAGCGATTTGGCAGGCGCTTGGATAATTCAGTTCCTACTGATTTTGAGCGGATGTATACCGAAGGAAGTCCCTTACAAATTACCTACCAGATTCTCCTGAGAGGATACGGTAGTAAAGCCGATCTCAGTAACGATGGTCTAATTACTAATAGACAGGAAGCCGCACTGATGCCTCCCGAGATTATCGAAAAGATTCAACAACTTTGGAAGAAATACACGGATGGTCACTGTGATTGGTTTAATAACGAGAATCCAGAAGATAGAAATGCCGTGTATTTTAGCCTCGAATGTGAGGAACTGGAAGGGAAAACGCTCACCCATTTAATTTTTCAGTCTCCCTACGATTACGCGGTTGATCGGCTCAACGAAAGTGATGTTTCTTCAGTCCAATTAAAACCCTAGAAAACTCAAAGAAAATAACTCAGTTGATCATTAAAATGAGGTGAAGTTATGGCACGTTTACAGGTTGATTCTCGCAAATTATGGAGTAAGTCTTGTCCGAGTCGATTCTCTCTGGCTGTAGCAACGCTCCTTACACCTTTCTATGTTTTAACAGCCTGCTTTGCCAGTCTTGCTGAGGGTTTACCAGCTTTGCTGTCAGTTGCTCAGTACGAGGGAACCGTACACTTCAAGGAAGGTACACGAATACCCGAAAGATTAACGGAGGAAATGCGAGAGGGAATTCGCCTGGAAACTCCCAATCAGCAACTCCAAATTGCAACAAGTTCGAGGGCAGGTTTCATTTTCCGAGACCGATCCGATCAAAAGTTACATACCAATGCAATTATTGGAGGTTCTATTCATAATCCAACTGAATACTGGTATCCCTGTAGCGGAACAGGTGGTTTTACTATTGCTTGGGAAGAAGGAAATCAGAGTACACCCTGCAAAAGTTTCCGGGTATCGTCGAAAGTCGCCGCCGAGGAAGCTTCACAGGGTGGCTGGCAAAATACATTAGTAGCCCAAGTAAACAACAGCTTTTTGAAGGCTCAAAATCTAGAGATTGATCTTGACCTACCCAATATTATTGGCTTACCCGGCAAGATTGAATATTGCAATGCGATTGCCGACTCGGGGAAAGGTTGGGGGTTTGGTCCATCATCCCCCGAGCAAATTTTTAATCAATTGTTTTCGAGCGACAATCCATGCCAAACGGCTCTAGAAAAGTGCAGTACAACTAGCGAAGGAAGTGGCTGCTCGGTGACGAGTTGGGCTACCTGGAATTTTCAAGATCGGGACTTAGTTGCATCAATGCAATGTGACAGAAATCCTCCAAGCTCTGTGAGAGGAACGGGAGAAACTATCGCAGTAACAGTGCTTTGGGGATTGTTGCAGGAGGCTCTCCGTTCTCAGGCTGGTTCGTGTGAGTTGAATGTCTACAGGTCGGACGAAATCATTATTTCCCCTGTTGACGATCGACAAACCTTAGTTCATACTGAAAGTTCTCAAAATGGATTGATCGAAGTTAACGTTATCGAGGGTGCTGTTGAAATTAGAGCGACGACTAATCTGCAAGCATCAGTTAGGGTATCAGAAGGTGAACGTATTTTCTATGGAAATAATGAATTCTTCAAACAAGGTTCGATAGACCCAAGACAAGTCGCCAGTTCGCCTTCCGTTCAAGGATTTCTAAATTCTGAAAATTGGCCTCAAGACTTCCAGCCCCAGTTAGAAGAGTATCAAGACGTTGATCGGGTAAGGTTCGACCCTCGCGGGTCTCCCCTCCCCTAAGAACCGTGCGTGACTGTTTCCAATCACACGGCTCAAGCCTTACTTCAAGCTTTTCAACTTGGGTTTGGAGTGTACCTGTTTGTGACACGTTTTGTGTAGGTGCATTAGGTTTTCTGGGTCATCAGAGCCACCTTTTGCAACAGGTACTATGTGATGGGTTTCTATTAATTCTCCGTTGAATAGGTGATCACCACATACCGGACATTTCCAGTTCTGGAGCTTGGCAACTTGTTCGTATTTGGAACCTCTTGCCCAATAGTTTTTTCCGATTTTTGTGCTTCGTTTTTCCCAATATTCTCGGAGTGAAGGGTCATCAGGGCTTGAATTCCCTTTGACTTTTACGTGTCTCACGATGGGTGTACTACTGATGTCATAAAGAACATATAACTGTTCTTTTCCTTTTCTACCAGTCCCTTTACACATAAACGTCCAATTATCCTTTCTGAAGCTACCGAAGTAGCGGTTCATCACCCATGTTTTTGATTTGTTGGGATGCCGACGTTTAGCCCAACTAAAGAGGTATAATCTCACCCGATTACGGATGTATCCGAAGGTTTCTTTACTAACTGCTCCTCTGTAGTAATTAGCAAAACCGAGTGAGTTGTGGATTAAGGGTTTTGATGACTTCTTCTTGTGTCCTTGCTTTCATTTGAGCTAGTGTTTTACCTATCTTCTTGCAGAAAGCTAAGACTTTTTCTTTTTGGGGCTTTATGAGTAGTTTACCATTGTAATGGCGTAAATTGAACCCCAGGAAGTCAAATCCTTCATTTATATTTACTATCCTTGTCTTCTCCTCGCTGATTTCCAAACCTCTATTTGACAACCATTGCTTTATCAGGATAAGCACTTGTTCCAAAGATTCCTTGTCTTTTGCAGTAACTATAAAGTCGTCTGCGTAACGAATGATGCCTAGCTTTGGGTTGATTATTTTAATGTGTTCTTCTAACCCGTGCAGCCCAATATTTGCGAGTAATGGGCTTACGACACCGCCTTGAGGAGTGCCTGTCTCGATTGGGTTTAATTTACCCTTATCGATAAATCCTGCTTTTAACCATCCTCTAATTAATTCGCTATATGGAAATGAATCAATTCTTTCGAGTATGGATTCATGGGCAACGTTATCAAAGAAGCCTTTAATATCAGCGTCTAGAACCCAGGTGTCTTTTTGCCTCGAATCTCCACTCGGTCTTAACCTTATGAAGCATTGTTCTATGGCATCGTGACAACTTCTTCCCGGTCGGAAACCATAGGAATTGGCTTCAAACTGGGATTCCCATTCTGGCTCTAGTGCGTTTTTGACTATTGCTTGTGCGACTCTATCTCTGACGGTTGGGATTCCGAGAGGACGTTTCTTGCCGTTGGATTTTGGTATGTATACCCGTTTTGTGGGTTGTGCTTTTGGCATCTCCCAGTCGTTAACAAGTTTCACTCGCTGTGCAGGGGTGTTAATTACCTCCTTATCTATTCCTGCGGTTTGCTTTCCGGTATTAACCTGAGTGATTTGTCTA
This sequence comes from Lyngbya sp., assembly GCA_035285085.1. Classification (GTDB taxonomy): domain Bacteria; phylum Cyanobacteriota; class Cyanobacteriia; order Cyanobacteriales; family Microcoleaceae; genus Capilliphycus. Next base: position 18,873 of record JAYKHV010000031.1, read on the forward strand.
ACACTAAGCAATAGGTTAGCTCGGCTTTTGATTAACAATTTCTGCAACCTTCTAAGTTGCTTCCATTGACCAAGTTGTCTGGCACGGAAGATTCTTTGACGTAGATTCCTAACAATTTTACGGGCTTTTTTCCAGTTAACCTGTGACCAGTCCGTTAATTGTTCTTCCACTCCATTTATCAAATTTGCACTTGACATCTAACTTATGTTTCCGTTTGGTTTCTGTATCATTGTTTCGTCCGTATAAGACCCAAGAGAAGTCTGCTAAAGATTCGCTCAAGGGCAAAGTTTGAACCCTTATCTGCCTCATTACAAGACAGCATTCGCTTTCTCTCTCATCTTCTGCCCGACCGAGGGTTCGGTCTTTGTTGCCTCAGACTTACTCGCTGACTCGACCTGTCTGTGAGACTCTGTAGGGTTTACCCTGTTGTATCTTTCGGTTTTAGCAAGGCGTTTGGGTGGTTATCTCTTCTGCGGGGACATTTTGTTTTCGCATTCAAATGAACTTCAAACATTTGAATCTTTTTCCCTTACCTTTTGGTTACTGCCTATCAGGGATAATTTGGCAGTTTGACGGATCACGCAGTTTAGTCGATAACTTAGACCATGTTCACCCTTGTCGCCTCTTCCCTCTCGCTCCTAACCACTTAATCCCTAGTAGCTTTGGTTACTTTTGGGGCTTGCATTCCTCTCTTTTCATTACTTACTGGGGGAGTAGCCAGACTCAGAGAGCCTTTTCCACGAGGGCAGGGGGCGAAAATCCCCTGGAGAGTCAAACTCTCATACCGATTGACCAGTGCAGGTCGCGCTGAAGTACCTGTCGCCAACGTAAACTTATGGCGTGGGCTTCGGTGCTTCAATGACAATTGCCTCTACCAAACACAGTGTCCGGCTTTGGACTTACGCTGTCTTCACAGGCTAAAACGCCACTTCCTGACGCGAAATAGTCACGCAAATTCTGGGCTGCATTGATATCTCTATCATGGACTTTGCCACATTTAGGACACTCCCAAGTCCTAATATTTAAGGGCATTGATTTCATGCGATGTCCACAACAATTGCAAGTCTTTGAACTCGGAAAAAATCGGTCTACGTGCCTCACAACTTTGCCCTGTTCTTTGGCTTTGTACTCAGTTAGAGTTTGAAGCATTCCCCAGGCAGCATCGTTAATCGATTTCGCTAAACAATGATTGCGAGTCATTCCTTTGATATTTAGATTTTCAAACACGATGACTTGGTTTTCGTCTACTAACTTGCGTGAAAGTTTGTGATGAGAGTCTAAACGACAATTGGCAATCTTGTTGTGAACTTTACCTACTTTTAATCTAGCTTTATTTCGATTAGCAGAACCCTTAGTTTTACGAGATAAACGCTTCTGGTATTTTACTAATTTATTCTCGTAATGTCGATAGAACTTAGGAGGCTTAATCTGATCACCATCACTTGTAACAATAAGAGCATCTAAGCCTAAATCAATCCCGATAACCTTACCTTCTTTTGATTGTTCCGGTAATTCTCCAGGTAACTCAATTCTAAGGGATGCAAAATACTTGCCTGAAGAAGTCATCGAAACTGTTACAGACTTGACCTTACCTTTGATTTGTCGGTGAACTTTAGCCTTAACTTCGCCTAGCTTTGGAAGTTTAACAGAACTGCCATTTACCTTGAAACCTTGAGGATAGGTTACAGACTGTTTTCTGTGTTTTGACTTGAATCTTGGGTGTCTACCTGTTCCTTTGAAGAAGTTTTTGAAAGCGGTGTCTAAGTTCTTTAAAGACTGCTGTAAAACCTGGCTAGCAACTTCGGTTAACCAAGGTAATTCTTTCTTAAGAGCAGGTAGCTGCGCCGCACACTTTGTATAGCTTAATCCCTTGCCTGTTTCCTCAGAAGTCTTGTTCCACTCTGACAAAAATCGATTAAACACAAACCTGGCAGAACCAAACTATGCTTGAGAGTTGAATGCGTTGCTCTTGGCTTGGGTATAGTCTGATTTTTAGAGCGGTGAACATTGACTTCAAATGATAGACTGTAATTAGCTTATCACAAATGGAGTTTTTTATCAACATGGCTATAATATGATCAGCTAGAGCGGTCTCAGACATCAAAGCTCATTTGGTGTTAGTCTCTAAATATCGAAAAAAAGTGTTCACAGATGAAATGTTGACGACTATAGAAGCTGTAATGAACAAGAACCTAGAGAAAAATGGTTGCGAGTTGATAGAGTTTAATGGGGAACCCGATCATGTACATCTGCTTTTTCAATATCTCCCCCAACAACAACTAAGCAAATTAGTTAACTCGATGAAAACCGCTACCAGTAGAGTATTGTCTAAGCAGTTTGAGACTGAATTAAAACAAGTCTACTGGGGTAAGAAAGTTGTATGGTCGAGTAGTTACTATATCTCTAGTTGGGTCGGGGTTACTGTTGACAGACTTAAAGAGTACATCGAGGAGCAAGATAGACCTGATTAGTTGTTTTTTTGGTCGCGATTCATCCCGTCGCCAACGTCCCTTATGGCGCGGGTCTTCTCACTCCATTGAGATAAATCGAGTTATAGATGAAGTTCCGCAGAGAGAACCACAAGATCCGGTAAGACCGCAATAACGGCTCAAATTCAGAAAGTGCGTATTTGTCCCATATTTTCTTGTACAAATAACCGCGTTTTCCGCACCACTTATCCCCCGAGCATCGACAACTTGTTCAACAAACTCTTCTCTTCTAACTTAATTTTCCATTGCAGCAATTCGGGGTTCTCCGGATCGAAGTTTTCCCACATTTGCAGCCATGTACGAGCATTATCTTTCTCCTTTTTCGCCATGAATAATTCAATTTGAGCATTGCAAAAATTTTCAAATTCCGAAAAATGAAACCGCTTGCGAGAAATTACGGGTTTGAGCAAAGCTTCCGCTTCTGCTATTTCTCCATCGGCGATTTTCAATGATTTCTTCTGAGGCTTTGGCTTGTTCAAAAAGTTGCACAATTGCGTCATCGTCGCCCAAGTAGGAGAGGGCTTCGGCTTTCTTGGTTAACACATCCCAACCCCGAGCTTGAGAATTTTTCAATCTTTTGGCGATGATTTCGGCTTGTTCGAGATCGCCATTAAGAACATAGTAACGAGTTAGGTTTGCCAGGGCGTGAATATTGTCGGGTTCGATTTCCAGGGCGTTTTGACAGTGGGCGATCGCCCCATGATTATCCCCCAAAATATTGCCAATTAAGCTCAGGTTATTGTACGCAGAAATCCAATCGGGTCGCAGTCGAATCAGTTCTTCAAAGGTGGTTTGAGCCTGTTCATATTCCCCTTGGGTTAAAGCCGCTTGAGCGCGTTCGTGTAAGAGGGCAATCTCCCAGCTATCCGAGCGTGTAAGCTGGAGATCTGCCAAGAGTTGATCCACCTGGGAATCGAGTTCGGCGATGGTTTGGCGGGCTTCTTCTGCCTTCTGATGGTTGGGGAAACGATTCACGGCATTTTGAAAGGCAAGCAGGGCTAGTATTGGATGTAGGTTTGCATAGTGACCACAGGCTTTGGCGTAGGCGGCATCGGCATTTTTGGGGTCGGCTTTGACCAACATCTCGCAAGCCCGTTCATATCCCAACAGGTCTTTTAATTCATAGCAGACATTTACCAGATAGGAGAGAATATCTCGATTGTCGGGATGGTCATGGCTCAAATTTTCCAGACAAAGTTGCGCTTGTTTCCATTTTTGCTTTGTGACATCCTCCCGACTATAGTGCTACGCGCAAGTCGATTTGGTCAGTCGTCAGAAGCGCAAAGTGCGGTAAGCGCGGGTTTCCCCCACGCAGCACCGATGCCACGAGAGTCAGAAGTAGACTAGAAGAGGCGAGTGCTGCCTTTACTAATGTCAAACACCGTGTCGGCGTAGTGCTATAAACGTGCTTACGCATACAGAGCGGGCTTCTCAGTGACTCCAGCTATTGCGCGCGGACGTTACCTGAGCTTTATTGACGGAATGCCCTACCGCCAAATACTTGATATTGATTGCTGCATTGTGGTCACGGTCTAGCGTCAGTCCGCATTCAGGACAGGCGTGAAGTCTGTCCTTTAGTGTTTTGGGAACTTTCGTGCCGCATCCAGAGCAGTCTTGAGAAGTGCCGTTTGGATTCACCGCAATCGCGAGCAACCCGGCTCTTTCAGCCTTGATTGAGAGAATTTGCAGGAATTGACCCCCCGATCGCGTCATGGGTTGATTTTGCGAGTCGAGTTCTCGCAATCCCTTTAATATTCAGCTTTTCATGTGCAACGTGCAACCCTCTCGATCAAAGCTTTTTTGCTGTTTTGTGGTGAAAATCTTTCCGTTGATTTGAAACTTTCAAGTGTTTTCTAGAAAGTCGCTTAATTGCTTTTTTACGACGATTTGAACCTTTCTTTTTGCGTGAAACAAAACGCTGCAACCGCTGCAACTGCTTTTCAGATTTGCGGTAGTGCTGAGGAATTTGAATCTCTTCACCTGAATCGTCTACCAGAAACGACTTCAAGCCCATATCAATCCCGATAGTGTTGTCCATCTCTGGAGCGTCGGGACTGAGAACGGGAACGGTTGAATCTTGCAGCGACAGCGTAATGTAATAGCCGTCTACTTTTTTGATGATTGCAGCCGTTTTGACCTTGAACCCATCGGGTAACGGACGATGCCAAATCAGCTTCAGCTTGCCAATCTTAGGGAGTTTAACGAATCGTCCCTGAATATGTTCGGGTTTGATTGGATCTCGAAACGCAATCGAGCGGAATCGCCCCTGACCTTTGAACCTGGGTTTGCCACTTCGTTTGCCATTGCTGTCACCGCTTAACCATTGGTCAAACGTCTTTTCGACCCGCGCCATCACATCTTGCAAGGTGTGTGAGGGTATAGCCTTGTATTCAGGAAACAGCGTTTTCGAGTTCACCAGATCCCGTTTCTGCGAGTAGAAATCAGGACGGTCTTTTAACTCTGGCAAATGACAGATGAGCGGACAAGCATCAATGTCACAACGATTTTGCTCGTACCAGTTGAACCGCTCTGCTAACCGATAGTTGTATTGACGACGTGCAAGTTCAATCCACTGATCAATGGTGGCTTGTTGCGTGGCAGTCAATCGTAAGGTGAGAATTTCTGCTTGTTCCAAAGCTCGACACGCTAATGAGTAAGTATCTTCTGCGATCGCTGTTGGCAACCAGAACTCTTCTTCGCTACTAATGCGATTGGCAAGTAACTCTAGCAACTCGCTGCGACCAGACACTCCATCTGGATTGACAACCCACTTACTCCACAACTTAGCAAGCAATGCTTGTAAGGAAGTAAATACTTCTCCTGGCGCCGCAACTTCCAGAAAAAGCTTTAAATGAAGGGGAGTTTGCAACAATTCTCGCAATGGTTGCCCCATGCCATCAATGAATTAAATCTTAATTTTATTGTAGCGATTCGCTCAAACCATAGGATTTTGGGAATTACAGACTTCTTAGTCAAATATTCTCCTTGGCAAAAATTCAAGCGCGTTTTTTCAGACTTAAGTTCAGAAAATAGATAGATTAGAGAGATAATATGTGGCGATCATCCAGAAATGTGGAGCAATGGAATAGTGCAAATAGTTTTATTTTTTATGGTAAAAATAGTGAAATTGCTACGAATCGGTTGGAAGACCAAGAAATAGCGGTGTTGTCGTTGCATTTGTTACAAATTTGTTTGGTGTATATCAATACGTTGATGATGCAACAGATTTTGTCGGAAAAAGATTGGTTGAAACTTATGGAAAAAGAGGACTGGCGAGGATTGACTCCATTAACCTGGAGTCATATCAACCCCTATGGAACTTTTCGATTGGATTTGGATGAGCGGTTGTTGATTGACCCAGTTGCTTCTTAAGAGAAAAGCGTTTACTGAGTGTTGAGCTGAAGCCCAATTAGGTATAGTACCCTCGCGCCCCCAGGATTCCGAGCCGACAAACGAATGAGGAATGGCTATAATCTTTATGTAGACCGGGTTTCACTCGCTACGAGTGCGGAGTCGTGTCAGCTTCGCTATTTCTACGCCTGCATCCCCGACGGAAAATTTTGGGTTCACTTTGTCTCACGATGAAAACCGATAAGAAAGCGGCGATAGCGGATTAAGCTATTTGTAAGACCCATAAATCTATTCATAGATAAGTTAATCCGTAAAATCGTTATTTCATCTATTTAAAATGGGTGAATTAAAAAACAGCAAAGGCAATGTTGGTGTTCAGCCAATACTTACCTTTGCTGTTCAATTAAATGCGAGCTAAAATTTGCCCGTACACAGCTTTTCCACCTTGATGGCTGATTTGGGAACCATTACTCTCAACACAATTGCTTCGCGCATTGGAGGGGGCTGATATTACTTTTTCCAAAATTACTCAACCCACACCCGTTCAACAGAAGGCGGTCTCCTGCGTTGGTGTTTCCTTGAGAGTAGCCAGTAGCTGACCGAGGAAAATTCTCAAATCCCTTACCGGCTATAGGTTATGCCTTTTTGGCAACGGGGAACTTCAGTATTGAAGGTAGACAAAGGCTAAAAAGCTTATAGGTCAGTAGTTTTAAGTTCATATTTCCCCTCTGCACGAACCCTAGCTTTAGGCCTTGTTGTTTGAGAAGATGGAGAATTATTCAAACTAATCAAACAGAATGTTATTAAAGTTAACAAAAAACGAGAATTTTATGAAAAAGCTTCTATACTTTTTAAGTACCTGTTATTCACACTTAGAGGAAATCAAAAAAATGGAGATGAACACTCTTTCAGGAATGTGGGAGTCTAATAACCGTGATCTAGGCATTGTGATTCTTCAAACCGGGAATACAGTGTTAGTTCACTGGAAACAAAAAAACCCCTATTGGAACTATGCTGCGGGTACTGTAAAAGACAATGTAGTAAAAATGAGCTTTGGCGGTTCCGATCAGCAAAGTGGTAATATCTCACCGGGCTTCGATCAGATCACCTGGGGAAATGGAACGTCTTGGATTAAAAAGCTCTAAATCGCCTTTGTATAGTAATAGAGAAATTGGGCTCTTTAAGGCTGAAAAGTCTAATATAGGAGAGTTCTAGAGGTCGCCTTAACTGCCCCACTTTGGGACAAGAACAGGACAGTTAATGATCTGGAGTTTAGACCGTTTATTGATTTTAAAATCTACTTGATCGATCAGCTTCAGTAATGGAATTATTGTTCAAGTTTTAGTCTAAACTCCAGTCATTGGGAAGTAGGCAAATAGGCAAAGCCATCGCACAAAGAGATGCGAAGTTTGAGGGTTCGATTCCAATCCACAGTATTTCTTATTCGCGCAGAACAAAAACCCTTTTATTCATCTAGAAACCCCATAAAATATCATTGCTTGGAAAGAGTATAGAGTCTGATTCAAAACCGGAAGACTGTCCTAACGTTATCGTTCCACCTGGAGCGGACAATGAACCCGTGTTGGTACTTGGCTCGGTACTCTCAAGACTCGTTTTGTCAGCAGAGAAGTTTTGTAACACCTGAACTCCCGAAAAATTGCTGTTGTAAGTCAGAATGTATGCAACTGATTCCATTGTCTTAATATTGATTGAATAAGTTTACTCTTGATTGACAATTTTTGTTTGAGCTTCGAGGTTTTAAAACCAAGTCTGCTGGAAGCTGCGGTCATAAAATACCGGAAATTCATTCAAGACTTCTCCAGTTTCAGAAGTCAAATTAGTAACAACTGCAATCGGCGCTCTATTTCCTAGAGTGGAGACTTCAGAAGCTTTAAAGGTTTCTACAATTTCAACTTCATTATTAATAACGGTGTGGTCGTAGGATGTCAATCTATAGCAATTCTCATACTCATGAGGTACAGTAACAGCAATGAGCAAACCAGTTACGAATATTGTCCTGAGTTACATTTAGCATCGCATTAGTAATTCCATCAATTAAATCTTCGTAAGTTCTGGCTGCGGTTTTTCTTAAAAGAGCTTTAACCTTTGACTAGAAATTTTCAATGGGAGAAAATTCTGGAGAATAAGGAGATAGATAAATAAGTGTTGCTCCGGCTCCCTCAACAAGCTGCTTCACAATTTCTCCTTCCCCACAAGTTGGGGGAATCAAATTTTCAGTCGAGATATTCTTTCCGGCTCGGAAGCTTTAGCTTATTCTAGGGTGGTTGAAACCTGGAATGAAACTCTGTTTTCTTAAAAAAATAACCCCCCATTTTGGGAGGACATTTTGTAGAAGTTTAATCCACAGGGTAAGACAAATAATTAATATCCATTATAGTCTAAAAACGGTCAGATTTTCAACCCCTAAGTTTGGACGAGGAGAGACTGAGCATAAACAGTTTCCCCATCGGAAGCTTCGCCCTCTAATGAATAATCCGGTATAGGCATCTATGGCTCCCTTTGGTCGCCACGCGAAGCTATCAGTATCTTCAACATATTAAAACGGATAGGATAAGGAATTAACGGATTAACCTACTTGTAAGTCGCATAAATCTATGAGTCCTACAGACAACTTAATCCGTTCTTCCGCTTTCTTCATCTGTTTTTAAATTAACAAACTTGGGAATTTGCCAGTTGATTGAATGCCGAATAAAGTTGAACATAATACTCCGTTTGTTCGGTTGCAAATTGCAAACTTTCAATTCCCACCGCCCCGGCTTGGAGTTCTTTTGCTTTCATTTCCAACTCAGATAAAGAATTGGCAACCAGAGGCTTAAAGACTTCATCCAAAGTTTCCGTGCGAACGGTTCTCACCGGGGCTGCGTAAGAGTCGGTTAATCCCGCAATTTGTTCTTCCTTTCTTCTTGCCGAGGCATCCAATGAAAGAATTCTTTTGTCGTTCATTGAAGACTTAGTTCGTTTAATTTTCAACGGAGAATCGCTTTCGCTTTCCCCCCAATAGTTGTAATCTTTAATGATTTACCTCAACAATTTTGAAGCCAAAGAACCCGTCAAAGTTGCTGATGATTGCATAATTTATTGCTCCTTCAATTGCTTTATTGACTGACAATCTATCCGCTCTATTTTACCACATTTTGGGCGGATAATCTGTCAAAAATAGGTGAGGATAAGAGCAATTGTGCTGTCCAATGAAAAACCTCCAAACATTAGCAATTCAACTAATGATGAAGGTTTCGTGAAGTCTTCAAATATTAAATGAATAAAAACGCACGCGGGCGGTGTGGTTAATTTTCACTATCCGCGTTCCTGGGTCTATTCTGCTGCGGATAACTCCCGTTTATATCCATTCTGCGGAAGACAAATCGGTTTGGCAGCCGCAACTTCCGGACTCAGATGAATGTTGGCATCAAGATGAGCGTGTAAGTTTTCCTTCATCGGAGCAACCGGTTTGATAAACAGTACCGGATTGATTGTTACGGGAACGTTTAATGTAATCGGAACAGTGAATTCGCAGCCGTGGTTTTCGTAGCCTTGACAATCGTATCCAGTAGTTTTTTGAGTAGACATAATCGGGAATCCTTTTCTTGATTACAACCCCACTTTAACCAACGCCCTAAAAGCTTAGGCAGTCACTTCTTAGAGGTCACATAAATGGGTTAACCGGATCTTTTTTCTTCGGCCATTGGTTCGACCTACCCCGATAAGTACATATTCTCAGCTTTTATTGATTTATTGTTCAATACATGAGTCAGACTGATACCATTTCTCTATGAAGCTGCACTTAATAATTTTTGACAATCGACAGTACAATCAGGTCTGAGCGATGATCTATTAAGGGCATTGTTACAAAGAAATGGTATGAGATTGCCCACCAGCAAACTGACTCCAATCAAAAAAGTTTGAAGCGGGAGTTTGGGGGGATTTGGGAAAATTTCTATTATTCAATCAGGGGATTTTGAATTCACACAAAAATGTAACCCACTTGAATCTAAAGATAAATGGGTGGTACTTCCTGAATTGTGAGTATTTTAACTTTGTCTGTTCAGATGGAAGCTCTAAGTAAAAGCTTTTTCTGGGTCTGCAATCGGTCGATGACCTCGTTGAAAGCCCGAATCTGTCTTTCATGTTCAGCTTTCACCGTATTTAATTCCAGTGCGTGTTTCCTATGAATGTAGGAAATATTTTGTTCAAAACTGGCGTAGGGTTGTGTTGCCAAACTGCAAATTTCCTGTCGGTGAAGTTCTCGCAGTTCCTCAAGCTTTTTCTCCTGTTCGGTTGATAAAGCGCTCACCTTTTTTCGCTCCCGTTCAGTTGCAATTTCAAGCTCTCCAATTTGAATTGTGAGATGATGGATTTTCTGTTCGTAGTCGGCTTGGGGACTAACATCAACGGGAATGTTGAAGTTGGCGGCATTCTCCGTATCTGTGGGGGATGACTTGACTTGGAGATGTCCATTTTCAACAAAATAATTGGGTTGAGTTGCTTGAACTTTTGGACTGAGGTTTATGTTGGTATCTAGATGAACGTGCAAGTTTTCCTTCACAGATGCGGCGGGTTTTATGAACACCCTTGGATTGATTTTTAAGCGAACTTTTAACGTGATGGGAACGACCAACTCATCGTTTGGGGTCGGGATGCCATTACCCTGGTATTTGGGGAGTCTCTCTGCCAACATAAATTCAAAATTTGGGGGGGTGACTATTAACTTAGTCTAACCGTCGCCCAAAATGTTTAGATAGTAACTTTTTTAAGTGTCGCTTAAATGAGTGAACCCGATTATTAAGTAGTCGGACATAAATAAACAGCACTGTATTAATTTATGTTACGGATTGAACGGCGATCGCTAAAAAAAGTCCCCAAAGTGTGTTAATAGAGTTAGGGATAAAAACTCTGATTAACTAATGTCTTCTCCTCCTTTAAGAGTATTTCTAACGTCTGAGCAAGAAAGAACTTTGTTCGAGTTAAGTAAAGCGGAAAATGTTCCCCAGAGAACTAAACCGTTCACCTGATTGCGAATCAGGTGCGTGCGGTTTAGTCGATTCCCGACTAAAGATAGAGCTTCGGCTCTTAGGCTATCATCGATGGGATGGAAAGTGGAGAAAATTGCGATTTATTTAAAATTGGGAAAGTCTACAGTTCGCTCAACAATTCATAGATGGAAAAACTTTGGGTTAATGGGATTATGGGATGCACCTAGAAATGGAAGAAAAAGGGAAAAAGGTTAAATATATGTGGATTGCTATAAATTGGAAAAGGGTTTGAATACGGACTAGCTTTAAAGAGTTTTAAAAGTGATAGTTACATTAAGTTAATGGACTGGCAAGCTGACAAAGCGGAAAAGAGATTGAAGAAAACAGGTCAAATAACAGTGATTGTTGAAGACCAGGGATCTATTCATGTTAGTCGCGCTACAAGAGAACAATATAAACGATGGGAAAAGCAGGGTTTATATATCTTTTTGTTACCGACTTACTCCCCAGAATTGAATAGGATTGAGAACGAATGGCAAAGAATAAAAGAAGATGAATTAGCAGGGAGAATGTTTGAAGATGAGTATGATTTAGCGATGGCAGTGATAGAAGCTATCGAATCACGAAACGAACGAAATGGTTTAGAAGTAGAGAGATTTATTTTTAAGAATCAGAAAACTAAGAAAGTTAATTAACTAAAAATTAAATATAAGACCCTAAAACTTATTACATCAGGTTTAAAATTAGCGTCGATTTTACGCCAACCAATATCTCTATTTTTTTCCCGATTTATCGGGTCTTCTTATACTAGGAAAAATTACAATTTTTAAAAGATGATTTGACAGTTGGCTTGCTCCCTTAACAGTTCTTAATATAGTGTTGTTTATTTATGTCCGACTACTTAGTGACCGCAGCACATGGTGAGTCCAGTCCGTTGGACGGGTTCCCCGACTTGAAGGAACTGGCGAACCCGAAGAGTCCGAGGCTTGCCCTGGCGATCGCCGGGAAGTGACATCATAGAGAGCGAAGCGATCGCTACTATGAACTCAAAGGCTGATTTTTCAATGGAAGAATCAGCTAACCTTTCAAGTCGTGTAGAGATCATAGAAAAGGGTCTTAACCAAGTAATACATGGAAAAGTCTAATATACTAATAAATTTCTGGAAAAACTCCAAGAAACAGGAATTTTAAAAACTCCTAAACAACAAAGAACTGATTCAACTCATATCTTAGCAGCGATTCGACCATTAAACCGATTAGAAACCTTGGGGGAGATTCCGAGGGCAGCCCTAAATAGTTGATCAGTAGCTGCCCCGGATTGGTTAAAAAGAAACATTCTCAAAGATTGGTATGATTTTTAGGGAAGAAGGATTGAAAATTATCGTCTACCCAAACTGGATTCAGAACGAATAAAACTCGGAGAAAAAATTGGAAAATACGGTTTTAACTTCCCCAATAAAATTTACAGCGATCGCCGCCCAAATTGGTTGCGCTCTATTGCAAGTGTCGAAACATTAAGACAAGTTTGGATTCAACAATTTTATGATCCCGAATTAACGAATGATAGGGATGGACTGAAAACTATTCAGTTGAGAAAACCCAAAGATATGCCTCCCTCTACAATAGCTATTCATTCTCCTTATGATCGAGAAGCTCATTACTCTTCTAAACGTAGCGGAAATTGGGTGGGTTATAGAACCCATTTGGGATCTATGCGATCGCCAATCTTCTCAGCATCAACCTAACAAAACAAAGATTAATTTTGGTGGTAGCATGGCCCTCGAGTTCTTTCAAAGTTCTTCACTAAGCTCTTACATCTTTCCATCCAGGAATTGGTTCTTTCGATGACCCCGAAACGCTTTGACGGGTACAAATCCAGTTTTCCCCCATTCCTTCTTCTGAGCTTTTGATGGTTTAGGCGACAGTAAAAATCGAATCTTGGTTAAAATGGCTGGATAAATTTTTTTCAACTCCATAATTATTTTTTCAGGGTGGTATCCATTATCTAGTAGGATAGTGATTTTAGGAATGTTTACAGGTTTAGATTTAAAGTAATCAATGTTATGTGATAGCATCTCAATTAATCCCTGATCATCAGATCCCGATGCTTTCGTGCAATGGACAAAGAATGTTAACCGAGAGTATCTACTGCCAAATGCCGTTTAATTCCGTTGGTAGCTTTGTAAAAACAAAACCCTTTGGATTCAACGCTGGCATTACAAGTATTTTTTACCGCTTGGGAGTCGATAATAATTAAAGTTGTCCACTTGGCTTTTTTTTGACCTGTTGGCGTACTTTTGCGTGCAAAACATCTCTTATCTTCTCTATCACCCCTTCGGCTCGCCACTGCTTGTAGTGCCAAAATACTGTAGAATAAGGTGGTAAATCTTTAGGTAAGTCACACCAATTGCAACCATTCTTAAGTTGGTAGAGAATACCGTCCAATATTTCTCTCTTGCTCCATTTAGGCGGTTTAGTTCTTTTCTTTTTGGGCAACAGGGGTTCAATAATTTCCCACTCTCTGTCTGTCAAGCTACTTGAGTATGGCATTTTTGACTCATTATACCCTCTCGCGAAGATCCCAAATGGGTTCTATACAAGCTTCACTTTCAAGAAAAATCTGAAATAAAAAATGGATGTAGCTGCTGGGAGCCTTAACAGTGTTTGGTGATTTTCACAAAAAAGGTTGAGGACAGGTTCCCCACCGATGAATTGGCGGGGCTTGCCTGTCACTCGCTTCCCGGATCAAAAATAGCTGCAATTCCCTCCGGGCAAAAATTACGTGATTTTATGCAAGGAAAACTTCAGTATTTGTTGGAAGTAAAGCGTTCTCAGCCACAAATAGGCCAACTGCGGCTCCCGAAGCAAGACCTTCATCGGCAGATGAGCGTATGTGAATGCCGCCGAAAATCCGGCTCTCAGCATTTTCCTCTGCCGCCTGCGAGAAACTTCCATAGGAGCGGGCAACACCGGGTAGTTCCTGCGATGGAAGCTCAAAACTGAAGTTGTCAGTTCCGAAGAAAGATTTGAAAACTTCGGCCGCCGCAGCACCAAACGCAGCGTGTCCCGAAGTGTAGTCGGGAAATGCCGGGGTGCCAATTAGCGGGTCCCAATCGGGGTCTTCTATCGAAATGGGATTGCCATCAAAGTCAACGCCACCGGGCATACCTACTATTTCATTTTCCGGGTCAGCATTGATGGTTTGCTCCGGACGCAGTTGCAGAAAGTCGAATTTGGAATCCCAGGAAACTACACCCGCATCGGTCATCGCAATATTGAGCAGGGCAAACAAACGTGAAGTTTCCGCTACAGTTAAATCCTCTCCGCTTTCTTGGCTGAGGAGGACTAGGCTTTGACCAATCTGATTCCATTGACCTGCGGGTCTGAAAGTGTCCGTGCGGTCATAAGACCAGAATTGAGCGATTTCTGTCTCATCGTCAGTGCGAGTAACATTGGTTACGTCGGTGTCCTTGAGCGCACCCAGTTCCCGGACTTCCTCCGTCTCCAGTGCAAATAGGGGGCTACCAAATTGGGGAGGGCCATCGGTGCGAAACTGTTGGGTGCTGGGAATGAAAAAGGGAGGAACGCTCTCAAACTGCGGTCCCACCGGAGTCTGAGGTTGGCCGTCGATAATCGGTCTCCAAGTTCCGGGGTCATCGCTCGGCTGAAACACGGGGCTTGGCGGTGTCGCAAAGTCGCTATCTCGCAGATCGATAAGTTGATTGGCGACGCCAACTCCAAAATCAAAGCCGGCCTGTTCAGCCTCGGGGCTATCGTTGATTTCGGCCAGAGAGCGATCGCGTTGGGCTGCGAAGTCGGCCTGTTGATCCGGGTACAAGGTGTTCAGAACGGTGAATGCCGCACCGACTACCGCCGCTTCCACCGAAGCCCCCTCCGGTGGAGTTGCGTCCACGGCGAAGGGTTCAAACCCTCCCTCGAAGTTGATAACGGTATCGTAGATTGCCGTGTGTAAGACCGCCCCATTGCGCGGCACGACCGGGGGGATTGTTCCATCTTGATTGTCACTACCGTATCCGTAAGCGTCTGCCCCGGATTCCTGCACGGCATTCAAGAACACCGAGTTCCAATCGGCTACGACGTCCGTTCCATCGGTGGAAATAAACTGGCTGGCGATGTTGTTGGTTTCATCGCTTTCTGAAACCCTATCTCCCGGATCGATCTCGGCCAGCAAAAAGTAGGCTCCGGGTGCGACAACGCTGGCGGTACGCAGTTGCGAGGTGGAAAAATCCAGAGTTATAGTTCGGGATGCGCCCGGTGCCAAGTTAACTCTGCGGGTGAGAGGGTTGTCGTTTAACCTCTCATCCTCTCCCTCCAGTACGGCGGGTAATGAAGCCTCAGCTTCATTAATGGAATCGAGTTCTGCATCAGTCGAAGCGTAGAGGTTCAAGCCCACGCGGCCTTGGAAGCGACTATCGCCGTTGTTGGTAATGATTACCTCTACCCTGCCATCTTCGGTGGGAAAGATCGTAGGTGTTTCGAGAATTTGCCCAAAAGATACACTCAGATCGACTGCCATTTGACCTTTACTCCTGATTGTTTTGCAAGTATCGAGAGTTGCGGAAGCTTCCTCCGCAACTGCTTTGGGTTTTCAATTAAGCCGCGATGAATGAGAACATATTTGTGGAGTCGAGGCTGACGCTAGAACTCGAATTGGTTGTAGGAGAACTCGACTGGATAAACGATACCCCTTCCAAAATGGCGATGAGTTCGTTGGGTTCTCCCGCTTGCACGGAAAAGACTCCCAAACCGGAGGGTAAGCCGGCCGGAGAGGAACTCAAAACGTAGTCACTTGCCGAACCAACGACCTCAAGCAGATCTGTACCCAACGTAAAGTCGGTAATCAGGGCATAGTCATCGAGTCCCGCTTGCTGGGGGTTGCCGTCATTGTAGTAAACAAATTCCTGGCTATTTTCTCCGATTCCTCCGAGGACGAAGGTGTCGCTACCCGCCCCGCCCGTCAGGGTGTCGATGGTGTCGGCACCGAAGTCAAATTCGGTCTGAAAATCTTCAACACCAATCAGGCGATCGTTCTGTCTTCCTCCGTCGAGAGAGTCATTGCGTGCGCCGCCAATTAACGTGTCGGTTCCGCCGCCACCAATGATGGTATCATTGCCAATGGCATTGCTCGATGAGTCGCGGCGATCGCCATAGAGGAGGTCTGCACCACCTCCTCCGTCAACGAGATCGTCCCCGTCTTCACCAAAGATAATATCGTTTCCACCGTCACCGTTGAGATCGTCATTGCCCTCGCCGCCGATCATATTATCTTGACCCGCGCCACCGTTGAGATCGTCGTTGCCGTCTCCGCCGCTGAGGGCATCGGCTCCGCGATCGCCGGAGATACTGTCGTCGCCCAAGCCACCAAAGATGATATCTCTGCCGTCCCCGCCGGAGATCTTGTCACTCCCAAAGAAGGTTTCCAATGGGTTATCACTGGGGCGACTGTCGCCATAAATCAAATCGCTCCCGTCTTCGCCGAAAATCTCGTCATTTCCACCCTGTCCGGCCAGGTCGTCGCTTCCAATGCCACCTTCTATCGTATCGTTGCCCAGGCGACCGGAAACTCGGTCACGGCCTGCAAGAGCGTCAATAAAATCGGCGAATTCGGTGCCGACTATATCATCGTTACCAGAAGTGCCTAAGATTTGAAATGCCGTGCTACCGGAAGCGAGGTCGAATTCATCGGGAGTGCCTGGGGTGAATTCATCAGATATAACCGCATCAACCATAATATTTGAAGGTGCAGTTTCTACCTCTGAAGAAGAATCTTCTTGATTTTCGACAAATGAACCAAAACTTTCAACTCGTTCGACTTCTTGGCCGGTTAACCCCAAGAGTTGCAAATCGATATCACTCAACTGTTTACTCCTAAATCTTACATTTAATTTCTACCATGTTCTTAATTTTTGCAGATTATATTTCAATTAAATTTTGATTAAAAAACCTCCCGGAAATCGGACTGATATTAAATCCGATTGGTACAGTAGCAGTACGATAGAGGCAGTGAATAATCATCACTAGCTTACCCGCACGTAATTTTTTGAGCTGCCTTATATAAACCGGATTTGGTATAAAGTTCAAAAATTTGGACTTTTTTTCTGGCAATGATTTTTCTTTTTAAGAGTTGGCAAAAATCTCGACAAAATAGGTGAGGACTTGGAGACAGTCAAACAACAGAACGACAAAAGATACAGTAGTACGGATTTTACTGAGTTACCACCGGAGTTAAGAGAGGAAGCCAAAAGAAGATACCGCTATGTCAGTCGAGTGCTTGAATTGACCCCGAAAATGAAACTAAAAAACAATCACAAAAATATTTTTTTCAAAAATCAATTTCTCTAGTCATCAGAATATGAAGAGAGCCAAATATTTCTCTCTCATTTCGTTGATTAATTGGGATTGAAAACCGGGCGAATTCAATTTGGAAAGCTACAGATAATATTTTTGACAAGCCGTTGGTAAATACTCTAAGAAGCAAAACAAGCGGATATTAATCGAGGATTTACCCAACTGGCTACGGAAATGATTGCCCTCGACCAATGGATGGATTCTCCACAAACTGAAATTTTAGGGGCGGTGACGACGGGTAATATTTGGCAATTTGGGGTTTTAGAGCGCCAGTCAAAATTGATTTGCGAAGGAATCAACCTTTACCGTGTTACCGAAGAATTGGAAGTGATAATCCGAATTCTATTAACTCGACTTGTTTGACTGGACTTTCTTGAACGAGAAGATATTAGACGGAACTTCTGTTTTGACAAAAATTCCAAACCTATGCTATTTGGGAGATTTACCCCATTTAGCCGAGGCTTTTACTGGGTACAAATAGACTCACGCCCAATAAATCTAAAGCTTTACGTTTGTGAGAGGAAGTGTCAAAGCATCGCACAACCTCATCACAAAACTTCAGCTTGAATTCAAGGTTTATTGTTGAATGGCGATCGCCTAATATTTTATCCTATTTTTGTTTGCCAATTCATTGCATAACTTTCAATCCGTTCTGCTTGGTCAGTACCATTAATTATTTGACGCGCACTCCAGAAATCAACACTGTTATCTGAAATACAGTCATCCAGCTTGATACCCGTAAAGATACCCCGTTTCATGCCATCAACGAGAATAAAAAGTGAAATGTCGGGACGCATAACGAGATCGGGATCGTTAACCAAATCCAATCCCAAAACATCCGAATATTTGCGATAATTGTAATCCCAGGTTAGTTGTACATATCCCCGTCCGTAGTAGGGATAATAACGTAGGGTTTGGCGGTGATTTTCTCCGGCGGGTTCGCCCAAATAATAGGATTCTTTTACGGGTTGGAAACTATCTGCTGTTTCATGTTGAACGGTTGCAATAATATAAGCAATTTGAGCTTGAGAGGTAATATTTTGGCGATGAGCTTCTTGGATAATTGCCTCAACTGTCGCGTTTTTATCGCCGCCTTTCCAATTGGGTAATATTCCCACACTGGGTTTAGCATCAAGTAAAGCTTTAGCGGTTGTTGCTCCTATAATATCTCCGCCACTGAGTTGACGATTGACTTTAAACTTTCTTAAAGCTTCCTGGGTTTTCAGTCCGTAAATTCCATCAACAACTTCTAACAGATGATTCCCCCGTAAAATCGTCTGAATTTCTGCACAAAAGAGTTGATCTTCAACCAACAAGCCGGAGTTAATATCATCAAAAGGAATCGATAGGTTTTGGTCAATCACATCTTGAAGTGTTAGGCTAGATGGTTCGTCATCACCCCCACGAGACTGTCCTGAATTTAACTGTTCGAGTTTCGTTTGGGTGACAAAACCGACAATTCCATCAACTTGTAAACCCTGTTGGGCTTGAAATTTTCGGACTGCTGCATCGGTTTGTTTTCCAAAGATACCATCTGCTGTTAATGCAATTCCAATGTTCGCTAAATCTTCTTGAAGTTGGCGAACTCGTTCTCCCTGCATCGGAGGAATAACTAATCGTAAATCCTCGTTTTGGTCGCTGCTAAAGGGGGCTGAATGAATGCCGGGAGGGAGAAAACTTACATGAAGATGATCGTCGTGTCCAAAGTAAGATTCTACTCCTTTAATGTCCGGGTCATTAAACAGAATAACTTTCACACCCAAAATAGGATTATTGTGAATTAAATCAACCAATTGTTGAGTGCGATCGCGAGAGTATTTACTATCATACCAAGTGAGCGGAATTTCTTCTTCAGTGTTAGCAACTGGGGAAATATCAACATCAAGTCCCTGTTGATGAGAACTATGGGGCGGCATCGGCCCACCGTTGGGAAGGCTAATATTTCCAACACCAATTCGAGGCTTTTTATAGAGTTTTGCCCACTCACTACAGATGGATATAATCGCTTGAATGACTTCTGAATGACCATAATATTTATCAGGATAACCATAACATTCATAGCCTTCTCCACTGGCAGGCATTTGTTGAAAAATACCTCGCGATCCCCAACTCAACTGTTCGAGTTATTCTGGGGTAAAACCAATAGGGGCGGTGCAGGCTGTATGGTCATGTTGTGAAATTTCAGAGCGGTGTTTTGGGTTAATTTATAATACCATTTTGGTCCCCTTGTTTGAGTTTTGTTTACTGTAAAAAAGACCGCTTTTTAGGAAGGCGATCTTCGCCAATGCCAACGGCAAAATAACGGAAGGGTTAACATAACAAATCCTCGGTATTCGGATGTGATGAAGGTGAAATAAATTTGGCGATCGCGTTTTTGAAGTCCTAATCGGGTTTACTTAGATGGATTGTCTTGTCTGAGATCGCACTTACTTCTAAACTAATAATAAATAAGAGTGCGATCGCACTCTCGTACCAACAGTTTTTGAATAGTGATCGCACTAATTTGTAAGTCCCACCTCACTTGAGTGCGATCACCCAATTCAATTACTAGAATTCCAGAAGTACAGGGGTTTAGAGTCAGGTCCGTAGTGCTGTACAGGTTGTTTGCTGCGTTGAGCTTGGACACCGGGATGATGGCTCACGGGATGTCTCAGTCTTAGGATGGTTACCGCCTGGATTCATCGGTCGCTCTTTCGCTACAGCAAAAGTAGGAGGAATAAAAATGAAACTGGAGCAAACGACAAGGGTAAAAACAACAAGCAACAGTTTAAAAGCAGACACACACTTCGTAAGCATAACTTAACTCCTTGGCGATATTCACAGTACAACATGGCTTAGATCTACCTACAAGTCACTTATTCAAGTGACACTTATTTTGGGACAAAGATTTCGGAAGCTATGAGCGAAAAACTCAATAAGCGACAACAAATCTTTGGGCAATTCTAAATCTTTCCTACAAACGGCTCAATTGCTAAAACCGCTATTTCCTGACCGGGTGGCCCTCGTACAAATATTTTTAGCATTTCGCGTACCTTTTGTGGATTTTGTAGAGTCTTGGAAGATCGGATGATCTTTCAAACTATTGCAAGCGACTTTAAGTAAACTTCTCCAGTCAGTTTGAACCCATAATCTCAATTCATTAGCCTGACCCCCACTAGCAATATATTGACTATCAGGGCTAAAAGCTACTGATTCAACGTTACCAAAATGCCCTCTATAAACAGATAAAAGTTGACTATTATTGGCTTGGTTAGCATTGAAAGACCATAGCCTTACGGTGTGATCATGACCACCGCTAACAATGTATTGACCATCGGGACTAAAAGCAACCGAGTAAACCGGTGCCTGATGTCCTCTTAGGGTATTCAGTGGCTCCCCTTCTAAAGACCATAACCGCACAGTAGAGTCAATGCCACTGCTAGCAATATATTGACCATCGGGGCTAAAAGCAACAGAACTAACCCTTTGCTCGTGTCCTTTCATTGTCTTTAATAACTGCCCTTCTACAGACCACAGGCGAACTGTAGAATCGTTGCTGCCACTGACTATGTACTTGCTATTAGGGCTAAATGCCACAGAATTAACAACCTCCTCATGTTCATCAAAAGTGGATAACAATTTTGTTTGACCTCCTTCTATAGACCAAAGTCGGATTGTATTATCCGCACTGCCACTAGCGATATATTTCCCATCAGGACTAATGGTTACGGAGAGTATTTTATCCGGTTGTTCTAAAGTATTGAGTAATTCTCCCTTGAGCGACCAAAAACGAATTGTGTTGTCGAAACTACCACTGATAATATATTCACCGTTTGGGCTAAAGATTACTGACTTCACCTCATCTTGGTGTCCTTTTAGAATCGCTATTTCATCACCCTTTATTGTCCAAATGCGTATGGTGTGATTCATATTGCCAGCCACAATATATTTCCCATCAGGACTGAAAGCTATTGACGTAACGATTCCTGCACCATCTTCAGTCTTCTTCAGCAGTTGGCTCGGTTGTCCCTGTGTAGACCACAGTCGAATTGTGCCATCTCGACCTCCACTGATCAGAAGTTTATTGTCGGGTGTGATAGTGGTTGAATAAACCTCACCTTCATGTCCTCTAAAAGCAGCGAGTTCAACTAAATCTGATCCATTGACTATCGTCCATAGCCGCGAGGAATTATCAAAACTGCTACTAACAATATATTCATCGTCTTGGCTAAATGAAACAGAAGTTACTGTAGCTTCATGCTCTTTTGTAGCCAGCAAGCCATTTTCTACAGACCAGAGTCGCAAGGTTCGGTCTTCACCTGCACTGATAATGTATCTACCATTAGGGCTAAAGCTAACGGATAAAACCCAATATTTATGTCCTTTGAAAGTCTGGAGCAATTGACCTTCAACAGTCCACAACCGAACCGTAGAATCTATGCCGCCGCTTACAATATATTTCCCATCCGAACTAAAAGCAACTGAACGAACAGATCCTTGATGTCCTGTGAAAGTTTTGAGCAATTGACCTTTTGTTGACCATAGCTGAATAGTTCCATCCGAACTGCCAGTTATAATACGGTCGTTACCTGGGCTAAAAGACACAGAATTTACTCTATCTTTCAGTGGTAAAGTCTTTAATAATTGACCTTCCTTTGACCACAACTTAACGGTCTGATCTGCGCTCCCACTAACGATGTATTTACCATCAGGGCTAAAAGCAACAGAATTAACCCAGTTTTGATGTCCTTTGAAAGTATGGATTAATTCACCTTCAATAGACCATAACCGAACTGTAGAATCTTCACTACCAGTAGCAATATATTTGCCGTCGCGACTGACTGCGGTCGAAATAACCCATCCGTTATGTCCTCGTAGAATCTTACGCTCTCGTACTGTATCGATAGCATTGGGCAAGACTGTTTGTATCTCAGGTAAAACTTGTCTTAATCTATCCTGACTTTCGCCAGTTGCTTGAATGGCTAAAATTAACCCTTCCATCGGTGAGTTACTCGATAATAAGTTTTGCGCCCTAGCAGCTTTTTCCCGTAAAGATGACACCTGGGCTTGATATAGTGCAGTAATAGTCAAGCCAACCAATCCAAGTCCTACTGCTGTGACAATTCCAATGAGTCTGTAAGCATTTCTCCTTTGTTCAATCAAACTTTCCCGTATAAAATTGTCTTCTGTACGATTGAACCAGTTGTTGTCAATCAGAATTCGTTTTAACTGTTCTAAGCGGGGATCATCATCCCAGAGGTAGTGATTTGATTTTTTACGGGAACCTTTAAAAGAGTCTACTTTTCGTTGTTTACGACGTTCTCGTTTGAGTTGCCAATCCTCAACTTTGCAGATCAGAAATGTTTCTGCTTGTCTCAAAATATTGAGGAATGTTTTGTGTTCTTTTTCCTGTTCGCTTTTATTACGCCAGTCATTTGCTGCGACAGTTAACCTTTGTTGCAGGATTAAATTTTCTTCCTCCTTCTGCTTCCACTCCCGCAGCTTTTGCCAACCCCGCACTAAGGCATCATGGGCAGGTTCGACATAAATATTACCCTCAGCATTTTGTCCTATAACCAGCAACCTTGCTTTCGTAAAACGCTCAATGACTTCTTTAACAAAATCATTTTTTTCTGGCGGATATTCGAGTTCCGATAACGGCACCCGGCGACGTGCCAACTCGCCTTCACCGAGGGCAATCATCCGCAGCATCGCATGACGAATAATCTGGGCATAAGCTTCATCTTCTTTCACTAACGCCTCATATTCTTCATCAGCCTTTTGAGTCAGTGATAGGATGACTCCTCCCAAGTCTTGATAATCCTCTTGAGTCATCGTCCGCTCAATGATTTTCCCTTCGATTTCTGCCTCCCGTTGTCGCTCCAAATACTTGAGATAAAGTTCGCTCAAAGCAAAAGAAAGCAGGGGTAAAGCACCCGGCATATCCGCCACTTCATCAATCAATTGTTCTACCAGTTCTTGGGGCTGAAAAAACATCACCCGTGCTTCTGCGGGCTTTTGAATAGCTTCGCGCAGTTCCCCTCTGGTCATCGGAGAAACAATAAATCGTCCGCTTTGCCAGCGATTTTTTAGCTCAGTATTTTTGACGCTATAGCCTTTGGGGATAAACTTAAAGCCCGTATCTCTAACTTGCGCTTCAAAGTCAGAACGGAGGCTTAATACAACCCGTAATTTATCCCGATGAGCATCAATAGCTGTCAGTATTTGTTGGAAAAACTCCTTGCGTACATCCTCGTTTGCACAGAGAGTAATAATTTCTTCACTTTGGTCAATAAACAGTAATAACTTTGAGTTAGGATTATTTTTAGCCCAAGCTTCAATACTGCAAGCCAAATTATTCTTCGGTTGTTGTGGCTGAATTTCTGAGAATTGAGCATCTTTCAAAGCATTATTTAACGCTTGCAAGGGAGTCTCACCCGGACGAATAGGCGGTATAATCAACCATTTCTCAGTCGGCTCTTGCCGTAATTTGGGAATTAATCCCGCTTTCACCAAGCTAGATTTACCCGAACCGGAAGCACCCAACACGACTGTAAGAGAATGAGTTTTGACAAAACCCTCTAACTTTTTGACCTGTTCAGTTCGACCAAAAAACAGTTTGCTGTCTTTCTCATCAAAAGATTCCAAACCTCGGTAGGGATTTTTCGAGACATCTAACGGCGGTGCGGGTTTTAATTTCTCTGGCATAAAGCCGGGTAAAGTGAAAATAAACTCGCCTCGATCATGGTTTTGTAACGGCCAAAGTCCGGCCGTTTGTAATTCGCTATAACCATCTTTATCTATTAAACTATCGCGCACATACAGATAAAGTTCCGGGGCTGTAATTACCCCATCCCCCGTTAAATCTGCCTTCATATCTTTCAACCCATTAATCAGAGCTTGAGCAAAAGGTGAATGAAGCAAATCTGGCGCTATTCCTCGGTGATCGGTATAATCTAGAGCTTCTTGATTATGAGCCGCAGAAGTGATAGCTTGCCATGCCGGATAGCGAATAAAGCGATCATAATGCTCTCTATGAATAGTTTCTAATTCTGGAATCACATTTCGATGACTTGACCAGCGAAAATTTCCCGCAAAGCAACAATCTAATATCACCAATAAATGATGACATTCAAGTTGATGAAGTGCTTCATTTAGCTTTTTCATGGGCAGGTAAGTTTCCCAGCTTCCCAACTTAGCATCTTGAGGAATTAAAGCTCCTGCTGGCCCGTCTTCACTGTTGCGAGCAATGCCATGTCCGGCAAAGTAGAATAGCAAGCGATCGCTTTCTGTTGGCTTAATTTGGTTGGGTAGAATATCAAACAGGAGTTGATTGAGCGCTGCCAATGTTGCTTCACCGTGTTCGGGAAATAGGCGAACGACTTTTTGATACTTGTATTCGTTTTCTAAAAGATCTGCAACAGCTTTAGCATCATTAACTGCTGTTTTTAGTTGATGGATTCCATTTTGATAATTGTTGATTCCGATAACAACAGCTATGTTACGCTGAAAATTTGTTTGACTTAGTGACCAAACCATTGCTGATTCTCCAAATCACTTAAAAATCAGAAACTTGAGGGAATATAAAAACAAAGACTTGCTTTAAGAATCGGCAGTTGAGATGCACCCGAAATTTAAACTTACTGCCGACTTACTTTTCACATATTACTTGGAAATGCTTGCACCTTTTTTAACCACAAGTGTAAGCTGCTCTGTTGTCCATTCTTCACTAGCATAAGCCGCAGAATTGACATTTTTTGTGGGGGGAGCATCTTCGCTAGCAAAGAAAGCTGCTAAAAATTTTGCAAGTTGAGTTGTAGCTTTTGCTGGATTTTTAGGCTGCATAGGCTGATCTAATGCGGGTAATTCTAACCAGTCAAAGCTAGTTCCATCAATTGTGGCGAAAACTTTTAGAATATCTATGCCTTCCTGGGAACTGTTGGGAAGGCTTGTCTCAATTCGCCACTTGACCTCCTGACCCGGATCTACCGTTTGAAAAGATGCGCCTTTTGGGTAGCCTTTTTTAATACTCCAGTCGGGTTGAATGGCGAGTACCGTAATGTTAAGAAATAGGGAGGATTTATTGCGAATAACTAAGTAAGCGTATCGCTCCACATCAAGAGTAGGTAAGTTTCCAGAACCTTTGAAGGGTATTAATTCTTCTTGCTCTCCGGGTACAAAGTTATCTGGTAATGCAAATAACTCTAGCTCGATTTTTCCGTTAAGCGGAGACATTGGATCATGGTTATTCAAATCTATAGTTGCGTGATATTTAGACAAATGTACTAAACGTTTTACCACCTCAACTGCGGCATTTGAATTGTTGACTCCTAAAGCGGGTTGCAAATTAGAAATTGGCATTCCAGCACGATCTAAAATCTCATACTGGCCTGCTGAGTTGATAGAAACTTGATAATCAGCCGTTTCATCTCCAGATACTAATTCCACCCAACCTTTGCCTTCGGGGATTGCAAGTTCAATGGCTTTTAGTGCAATTTTTGCATCTATTTCCAAAGGTTGATCTGTTTCTTTGGGTAATACCAAGCGTACTTTGCGAACAAGTTGAACATTAGGATACAGCAGTAAAGCGGGTGCGCCCTCTTCAAGATTTTCTTTCTGGCTTTCCCCGAGTATTTGAGTAATAGTAGCCCAAGAATTTACCGCACCGAGTTGTGTAATTTCAACCACAGCTAACCGTTGATGGGTTTGTGTGAAATCTGCGGTTCCTGATGGATAAATAGCAAACTCTGCACCTTTACGCAAACCGTGAGCTTGACCCGCATTTAATTTCACCCGGTTTTCTTCTAAATCTACTTGTATTATTGGTACTGTTAACTGGGGGGATACAAAATTGTTTCCGAAGAAAGTTCGACCGCTTTCTCCCTGCAACATGGGTGTTTGTTTTTCAAATTGGTTGCGGACTTTGGCAAAAACGTGATCGTGAAGTGTTTTGGCAGTAACTCCTGTTCCAAACTTCTCCAAAAACCTTAACAGCCAATAAGTTAGCGCTCCTTGACGCTCCCCATCAAAAATTGTTTCGTAAGCATATTCATTATCTCGACAAGCAGCTAATAAAGTGAAACCTTTGGGTTCAAGCCAACCACTACTTGTAACGTTGCGAGTATTTTTATTGTTCTGTGCCAAAGTTTGCCAAGTTTGAGCCAATTCATCGGCAGATGCGACTAAGCTTTCTGTGGGTCGCGGTGTTGTGTCAATACCACCCCCTTCTGCTCGACGAATATCACAATTATCTCCAATATTTCGTGCGGCACCTCCAGAATGACAGCTATCAAGAGTAACCGTAACGACTAACCCTTTATCTACCATATTTTTTAGGAGTTCTGCTAACTCAAAGTCGCGGAGATAACGAGTTTTTGGGTTGCCAATATCGGTGGGAACTAACGACTGGTCAATTCCATCTTTTCCTTTAAGATTGGAATAAATTGTTGCTGCACGTCCACCGTGACCGGAGTAGTGAATATATACTTGGTCTTGAGGTTGAGCTTTCTCTGTAATTTCTTTAAACTTGGCTACCATATTTTCGTAGGTAGGCCATTGATCTTGAGGCTCTAATGGCTCGGCAGAACCTTCAACATTAGAAGCTGTTAACTTGATAATTTGTGTTTCGGGTACTTGCAGTCTATTTGTCAGAAAAGCCTCTACCCTGTTGATGTCGCGGACGCATCCTTTAAGGTTTTTATAAAAACTACCATCCGGTAATTTATTGGGCAGGTAGCAATCGATTCCTATCAGTAATGCGTAGAATTTAGATCCGTTTTTAGGAGTTGCGTTTGTCATGTTTTACTCAGTTGATTTTTGAGAGGATTGAAGTAATGAGAAGGATTTAAAGAGTTGACTTCAGAATAGCGAGATGAACTGCACTGAAGCCAATTGAAAATTCAAAGGCTGAATGTGGCTTCAGCGTTGCGTTTGGGCAGTAGGGGAAGTGATTTGACTTCGGGGATTCCCCGAACTTTATTTGGGTGTCCAATTGAATAAAACTACAACCGAAGGCTGTTTCACGCTCAAATAGTCCCGTTGGAAGTAATGACTAGCTAAAAGGGATTAGGATAGGGGAAAATGACACCAACTTTCGCCATCAACATCCCAAACTTGGCGAACCTCAGCATAGCTATAGCGAACATCACCGCCACTAATACTTGCATCCGCATATCCGCCTCGATATCCTAACCATTTCCCGTTGGGATCGTTACAGATCCAAACTTTGTCTTTTTCGTCGTATCCTTTAATGACAATAATATGACCGAAATTCGTAA
>JAYKHV010000032.1:0-37115 GCA_035285085.1 Lyngbya sp.
AGAAAATAACGTTCTTGACGAGGGTGTTGAACAGTTTTGTACCAATCGATTTACACCGATTAGAGCTTATCAAAAACGGTTGGTTTTGTTCTCAGATGAGCAAAGCTTACCCAAAAATATCAGCAACGTGATGAAACTGGTAGGCGGTAACAACCTCACCGGAGAACAGAAAGGTAAACCCGCTTTTCAGTTTAGATTCACCGGAATGGCAATGCTTGTCAGCGAACATCCGATCGCACAGGGAGTAAAGGGCAACGGTTGGAAGCGCCGGATTATCCCCGTACCCATGAACCTAAAAGTCGCCGACAAAAACAGACGCGACCTCAGAGCAGAGTTTCAACCGGAACTAGCCGCATTCACAAATTACCTTCTGAGCTTATCGGATGAATTTGTCACCCAAACCCTTAGAGGGGTTGGCGATATCCCAGAGTGTCAGCTTCAGTTTTGGCAATCTCGGATGAGGGAAGATTCTATAGCGGCTTGGGTCAACGACTGCGTAATTCGTGACCCGTCCGCCAAAACTTCTATTGGCAGTGACAGGGGTGAAGGTGAAAAGATAACCCCTGTTACCCTGTTTGGTTCCTATGCGGACTACTGCAAGCGCTCGGGCATGACTCCTAAATCTGTCACCAGATTTTCACCAGAGCTAGTAGAACTTTGTCAGTCAGGTCTGGGATGGGAAGTACAGAGAATCCGAACCCGAAGCGCGACTCAAGTGTCCGGTATCCGGTTAAGAGTTGACGGGAAAGATGATGACATTTTGACCCATGAACAATCCTTGGTTGAGGGTGTGAAGACTTCGGGTGATGAGTTTGTGAAGACTTGCATGAAGACTAAAACTCCCTCCACACAAGGCTGTGTAGAGTGTGTAGACTTAACCTAACACACTCTTAATACTAATTCTGAAGACTCACCAGAGTCACCAGAACAGTCAGGAACAGAGAACCTATTCAAGGTTGGCGATCGCGTTGTCCTGTTGGACTGCGACAAAACCGGAGAGGTAACAGAGATTGATAACTCTCGCTATCAGAAAACTCTGCACATACGACTAGACAACGGTATTGGGACATGGGAAAACCCTTATTTTGTAGAACTTGCCCTGCCCAAACAACCTGAACTCAAGCCAGAGGTCAAACTCGCAAAAGACATCACCAAACCTGCGATCGCAAAATATACCCTAGACCAGAAGAAAAAATGGCTTAAACAAAGGAAGGATACCAAGTCAATTGTCTGGGTTGAACATCCCGACTACACAGGAATAGCAACCCTTGGCGGCAAATCTCATCACGACAACTTACCTTGGAAAGTCACCTATGACAACGGTTCATTGTCGTTGAATGTTGCACCGGACAATATTTCAATCCTTAAGTCACTCGCCGGAGACATTCAACCCATCCCAGAAACTCCAGAAAGTGATCAGGTTGAGTTACAGCTTGAACAGTTACCCGAGCAGACTGAATCCCCGAAGCAACGGGTTAAGCGGTTAGCCAAACAGATGAATATGGGGTTAAATTCCAAAGACTTTGCTGACTATCTAGGCGTGTTTGGCAAGTCAAAACTGAGCGAGTTAAACGACAATGAAGCGACTCGATTGGGCGACAAGCTAGAGGAACAAATCGAACGCTTTGAAAAGACTAAACGCGACTTAGGACTTCACTAACAGACAATGAAACGTAAACCGAATAAGAAAGCCTGTCAGTCTCTACAAGAAGTTGACAGTCAGATTGACAACGCAATTTCACAGTCAAACCAACGACTCAAAGCACTTGGAAGTAAATTGACAATTCAACCTAGAAAAAACCGATTGTATCTTAGGGGAACGTTACCCTGTAAGCCCGGAGATGATATCTCACAAGGAACAAAGCGCCAGGAAATTTCTATAGCGGCGGCAAACTTAGAAGGGGTGAGAATTGCAGAGACTAAAGCCATAGAAATTACAGCACAGCTAAAGTCAGGAAGTTTCAACTGGGAGATGTACGGGGTTAAACCAAAAGATAAAAGACCCCGAACAATGGCTGAGGTGAAAGCTGACTTTGAGGAAAATTACTGGCGAGATCGGCCTCAAACTCGGAAGAAGTTAAACACCTTTCGGGCAAGCTATCAAGCCTATTCCAAAAAAATACCTGACTCAGACCGATTTACAGACAAAAACATTGAAAAGTGGATACGCTCAACAGACCCCAACAGTTACGGCAGGGCAGGTTTAATTAATCTCATAAAAAAACTAGCAAAACAAGAGGGGATTGAGGTAAAGCCTTATCCGTGCAAGCCAACTCCAAAGCCAAGGATTATACCAACCGACAGAGAGATAGAGCTAACGTTTGACCTGCTACCTGATGACATCGCTTGGACATTTGGAATGATCGCCACTTATGGATTGAGGACTCAAGAAATTTTTATCGGTGTTGAGAAGCATCTTGATTTTTTCACCAGTCCCGACAATGAACTTCACAAATTCAGGGTAGATGAGGACACCAAAACAGGGGAGCGCTTGGTTTACCCTCTACACCCGGAATGGGTTGAGCAATTTGACCTGTTGAATCCGAAACCTTTCCCTAGTCGCTCCATAAAGTACGAAGGAAAGGTGATGAAACTAGGACAAAAACTTATTAAGTACGGATTCAAGAATGAAGCTTATAGCCTCAGACATCGCTATGCCATCAGAGCGCATGAGTTAGAGTTTTCCATTGATGATGTCGCCAGATGGATGGGCCACTCAGTAGAGGAACACGTTAGAACCTATCAGAAATATATGGACTCTTCTACTAGCGACAAGGTTTATAGAAAACTCCTTAACTACAAACAGGAGTTAAACGAGATGGACAGACTGCGACTTGAAAACCAGTTTCTCAAAGAACGGGTAGCTGAACTAGAAGAACAACTGAGAAAGTAAACGGTTCACCAGAAAGTTCACCAATTTCCAGAGACTTTTTTGCTCTAACCCTTTTTGAACAGAGGTTTCAGCCACAGTGGAAAGATAAGGTTGTAGAATAGATCAGTGCAACGATTCTGTGGTTGTTGGTGCAGAATATCCTATGCCCCATGATTTTGAAACTTTAATTGAGCTAAAAGGAATTAGCAAGTCCTTTGGAAGTAGCGTTATTCTTGATAACGTTGATTTGAACATCCATAAAGGACAGGCGCTTGCCATTATCGGTCCTTCGGGAACCGGTAAATCTACGATTTTGCGAATTATTGCGGGGTTACTCAAACCGGATGCCGGTCAGGTTTATATTAATGGTTATAAACGCAGAGGTTGGATTGATGATATTCGCGATCCGATTGGGATTGGGATGGTGTTTCAAAATGCGGCTTTATTTGACTCTTTAAATGTTAGAGAAAATGTCGGATTTTCTCTGTATCAACATACGAAATTGTCTCGGAAAACCATTGAAAAGTTAGTCGATGAACGCTTGGAAATGGTGGGTTTACCGGGAATTGGCGATCGCTTTCCGGCTGAACTTTCCGGGGGAATGCGTAAACGGGTGAGTTTTGCCCGAGCAATTTTACCTAATCCTGAAAATCCCGCTCATAATCCCGAAGTGATCCTCTATGATGAACCCACCGCCGGTTTAGATCCTATTGCTTCGACGGTGATTGAAGATTTAATTCGCGACCTACAACGCAATGGCGGAGCAAATACTTATGTGATGGTTACTCACCAAGATAGCACGATTCGCCGCACGGCCGATCAAGTTATTTTTCTGTACAAAGGTAAAATTCAATGGTCGGGAGATGTTGATGATGCCTACAGTACAGAGAGTGAAATTGTCCGACAGTTTTTTAGTGGCAGTGTCAACGGTCCGATTCAGATTTTAACTTAAGGATTTATTCACGTTTCCTGTAACAATTCGCACGGCTTTCTAGGCAAAAATATCTTAAAACAAGTGTTGAAAATCACTAAAAATGTTCTCCGGTTCCAAAAGCTTCCAGAGAATAGCTATGATGAAAGAATAGTAAAGATCTGCTCCAAGTCTTGAGACTGTTTGAAAGCCGCTATAATAAAAGGGGAATAAAATATCATGCGATCGCGAGCAATTCGAGAAGGTTCAGTCGGATTATTAACCCTATTTGGATTAACTTTGTTTGGAATGTTTGCCTTTTGGGTGCAAGGTTTGCGCCTCAATAACGAAGGCTATCAAATTCGGGTTGAGTTTCCCGACGCCACCGGAATGCAGCCCGGTACTCCCGTCCGTTATCGGGGGGTAAAAGTCGGACAAGTGAGTAATATTAAACCCACTTCTAATTTAGTTGAAGTTCAATTAGATATTACCTCCTCCGATTTAATAATTCCTCGGGATGTGGTTGTGCGATCAAGCCAAACGGGTTTATTGAGTGAAAATTTTGTTGATATTATTCCGAAATCCCCGCTTTCGGAGGAGATGAAAGACTTCAATCCCCTCAGTTCAGATTGTCCGGAAACGATTATTTGTGACGAGACAATCCTCTCGGGAGAAAGTGGAATTAGCTTGGAACGATTGATGGCTTCGCTGGTTGAATTTAGCGAACTTTATACCAATCCCGAACTGTTTAAAAACCTCAACCAAGCCGCAGCACGCACCGCTTTAGCCGCCGATGAAGTCTCGAAACTCAGCACAAAAATGACTGAGTTAGTTGAAATTGCCCAAACAGAATTGGGTAGTATGAGTAGTTCGGTTGATCGGGGAATTGGTGCATTTTCGACCGAATTAAGTTCAATTTCTGCAACCTTACAAAACTCCAGCAATGAAGTAACTCGCGCTACCATTGAATCGGCGAATTCCGTTCAACGCACAGCCAATGAAGTCAGTACAATTGTCAATCAAGTACAGGTTTTAATTGCGAGTAACCGTTCAAATCTATCTACAACTCTAGAAAACATTGAACAAATTACCGGAGAACTTAGCGTTACGGTGGCGAGTCTTAATCCGGTTCTGACTAGAATTGAACAGGGACAGTTGTTAAACAATTTAGAAGTTTTATCGGCTAATGCGGCAGAAGCTTCGGAAAATTTGTTAGATTTATCTCGGGCGGTTAACGATCCCGATACGATCATTTTACTCCAACAAACCCTCGACTCCGCTCGTACAACTTTACAAAATGTCGAAAAACTCACCTCCGATGTTGACGATCTCATTGGCGACCCCCAAGTTCGTCAAAGTCTGCGAGAAATTATTAACGGTTTGGGGAATATTCTCACCTATACCGATCAGTTAGAACAACAAACAAAACTCGCCAAAACCCTCGCCCCTCTTTCCGAAATTCTCGAATATTCCGAAGCGATGGCTATCGAAGACCACTTATCCAAGAGCGAAGAAAAACCCCTTCTCTCTCCCTCCAGCTTCTCTGAGGAAAGCCGGTGATCGATATCACTCCGTTGCGGGGGTTGAGTTCACAAAAATCAACAGAAAAGCATCACGGCTAATATCGTTAAAGAATGAGAAAATCATAAAGTCGAGTCTATCTGTTATTATGGATCAACTCAATCTCCTCCCCGGTGCGATTAATGAAATCATCGCTTCTGTTACCGATCACCACTGTCTTACCCAAGCCGATCGCTATGGACTGATGGCGGCTTTGCTTGATGAATCTCTGGATGAAGAAGAAAGACGTTGCATTGATAGACTATTACGTTCTGTAGCGCGAGGACGGGTGAAAGTCGTTGATGATTTCTCCAAAACGGAGTGAATTTTGCACAAATTTTACTTCTATTATACTCAACTCTCTTCCAAGCAACTCTGAACCTACAGGGTTGCTTAATGTTAAGTCAAAAATAATCAGGGCGCAACTCTAAACTCAAGGTTTTTGTGAATTAATTTAGGGGAATTGAAAAGGGCGTTCGGCAACACCGACAACCAATCCTTCTAGTGTAATTATACAGGATTGACTCAAAAATTTCAACTCAAAACTCAAACCATAAATGAAACAATCACACCCCCAACCAACCAAATAATACTCGCGATCGCCAGATAAAACAAAACCCGCTCAATAATTCCTTTATTCCCACTCATCTGATGGTGATGTTCCCCCTCACCTTGTTGACCTTTACCGTAGTTTAACCAGGCGAGAACCCCGGTAATCGCGAGAAAAACCAGATTCAACCAAAAAGTATAATCAATTGCAAAACGGTCGCTTTGGGCTGCACTTTGACCCGTCGTTTCTGGGAGTAAATTCAACAGTGAAAACCCATAATGTAAAATCAAAGACGTTCCCACCAAAGCCGCCAAAAACACCGCAACAATATAAGATGCAAGTTTCCAACCATAATATTTAGCATTAATCCGAATCACCGGAAACACCACCAAATCGCTAAAAATAAACGCCATCACCCCCGCAAAACTCACCCCATTCGTATAAAGAATAGAAGCAAGCGGAATATTTCCCATCGAACCAATAAACGTAAAAAACGCCGCCAACGGACCAACAACGGTATGTTCTAAAATGGCGAAAAAACCCGGAGAAGTATCTTGACCCGAACCGATAAATAAAGTCTGAAAAAACGTTCGGGGAACAAAAGCCGAAATAATCCCCGCAATGGTAAACCCAAAAGTAACATCTTTCCAGACCATTTTCCATTCCATAAAATATTTCTTGGCAACCTGTATCCAAGCTTTTTGGGTTTGAATTTTTTCTTTCCAGTCGGGAACTTCTTTATTTTCGTCTTCCTGTCCCTCTTGTTCGTTTAGCTGTCTTCGGGCTTTTTTAATTAACTTTTTCGGACGGGTCAACCGAACAATTTGCCACATTAACAAAATCAGAAAAATTGCGCCCAAATATTCCCCAACCACAAACTGCCAACCCAAGAAAATCGCAATAATAAAACCCAGTTCAATCACCAAATTTGTAGAAGCCAACAAAAAAGCCAAAGAAGGAACAAATCCCGCCCCTTTTTTAAATAAAGATTTCGTTGTGGCGAGCGCCGCAAAACTACAAGAACTGGAAATAAACCCAAAAAATGTACCGAGAGCAATACTCTTTTTACCCGCCTCTCCCATCGTCCGTTTCATGCGTTCGCGAGTCACAAACACCTGAATCGCACTACTGACAATATAACCCAGAACAAAAGCCCATAAAGCCTTCCAGAAAAAACTCAAAGACGTTAGTGCCGCATCGCTGTAGCTACTTAAAAATCCACTACTCTCCATTAAACTAAACCAAAATCCGATTAACCTTGCAGTTACTTTAGGTGAATGCCGAACGGAATACATCCTGCTATCGAGGTAAGCTGAAAGATAGAAAGTTATAAACCCGGTTTCGCAACAGTTACCAAGTTTTTGGGATTCTATACCTATAGATCGAGAACGTTAGTTGTTTGACGATCTAAATTAGTAAATAAGAGCTTAAAGTAGATCTATTTTTTTTCGGCGATTGCTGCATCCGCCATAAATTTCTAACCGACTGAGTTTTAGAAAAACAAGAATAATTATGCTATTCAAAAATCGAACAGAAGCCGGTCGAAGACTCGCCAAAGACCTGAAAACCTATGCTAACCGTCCCGATGTCATTATCCTCGCATTACCCAGAGGCGGCGTACCCGTTGCGTTTCAAGTCGCCAGAGAACTAAACGCCTCCCTAGATGTTTGGCTGGTGCGGAAACTGGGCGTACCGGGTCGCGAAGAATTGGCAATGGGGGCGATCGCCAGTGGGAAAACCCGCATTTTAAACGAGGAAGTGTTGCGATCGCTGAATATATCCGAAGACGCCATTAACCAAGTTGCAGCCAAAGAACAGCGAGAATTAGAACGACGGGAAAAGGCTTATCGGGGCGATCGCCCACCGCTAGAATTAGGCGATCGTACCGTGATTTTAGTCGATGACGGTTTGGCAACCGGCGCCTCAATGCACGCCGCAGCGATCGCGTTACGACAGCATAACCCGAAAAAAATGATCGGTGCGGTTCCCGTGTCAGCGCCGGAAACCTGCAACTCGTTGCAACTCGAAGTAGACGAAATGATTTGCAGCGAAACGCCCCAACCCTTTTTAGCGGTGGGGTTGTGGTACGACAAATTTGACCAAACCAGCGACGAAGAAGTGCGCGAGTTGCTGGAATATTCGGCCGATCAACAAACTGCGGGTTCAACTCGATAATTCGGAGGATTAAGATTATGCCAACGACAACTAAACTCGCCGACATCCTGCGTCAAGCGGCACATCCCATTTCAGGAACAACGACAGACTACGATTTACTATTGGATGCGATCGGCGACTCCCGTTTTGTCCTGATCGGCGAAGCGTCTCACGGTACCCACGAATTTTATCAGCAACGGGCGGAAATCACCAGACGCCTGATTGCTGAAAAAGGGTTTACCGCAGTCGCCGTCGAAGCGGACTGGCCCGACGCCTATCGAATTAACCGTTATGTTCGCGGTGTCAGCGACGATGCAACCAGTCTCGACGCCTTGGGAAATTTCCAGCGCTTCCCGACTTGGATGTGGCGGAATATTGACGTGTTGAATTTTATCGACTGGCTGCGACACTATAACGATAGTTTGCCCAAAGATGCGGTAAAAACCGGGTTTTATGGGCTGGATCTCTACAGTTTGTATACCTCTATCGAAGCGGTTCTCAAGTATCTCGATACCGTTGACCCGGAAGCCGCAGCGAGGGCGCGTTACCGTTATTCGTGTTTTGACCAGTTCGGCGAAGATAGTCAACAATACGGATATGCGACCAGTTTTGGCTTGAGTAAACCTTGTGAACAGGATGTGCTTAACCAACTGGTTGATATCCGACGTCAGGCGGCCGAATATGCTCAACGGGATGGTCGCATTCCCGAGGATGAGTTCTTTTATGCCGAACAAAATGCCCGGTTGATCAAAAATGCCGAAGAATACTATCGTTCCATGTTTCGGGGTCGAATTTCGTCTTGGAATTTACGCGATCGCCACATGGCGGAAACCCTCAACCAACTGGTGACTCATTTTGAACAGCAGGGTCAGCCGACAAAAGTTGTGGTTTGGGAACATAACTCTCACCTCGGAGATGCCAGGGCGACCGATATGGGCGCCGCCGGGGAATTAAACGTTGGTCAACTGGTGCGTCAGGAATATAATCGCGAAGCTTTTTTGATTGGGTTCAGTACCTACACCGGAACCGTGACAGCCGCTTCAAATTGGGGTGCATCGGCAGAACGCAAGCGGGTCCGTCCGGCGTTGCGCGAAAGTTATGAAGCCCTATTTCATCAGACGGAACTGCCGAACTTTTGGCTAAATTTGCGGGAAGAAAACGAAGCCGTGCGGGGGTTGCGTGCGTCTCGCTTAGAACGGGCAATTGGGGTCATTTATCGCCCCGAAAGTGAACGGATCAGCCATTATTTTCTAGCAGAATTACCCCAACAGTTTGATGCAATGATTCATTTTGATCAAACAAGGGCGGTTGAACCGTTAGAACGTACACCGCAATGGGATCGAGGGGAAGCGCCGGAAACGTTCCCAACGGGAATTTAAGCCGTTCCATTCGGGTTGGGATTTCCGATTCAAACCCGGTAAATGGTAAGAACAAGAGGTAAATCTCACCGACTAGATGCTCTCAGTTCCTCACACCTGAAAAAGCGAATTTGAAACATCTTTAACTGAGTCACCCTTTGGGAAATCAAGAGTTGAAGTTCCTGATATTTAGTTATAATTTTTCCGAACTTTGGCTGCTGCGAGAACGGTTGATTTCAAAATCTTCAACCTCTGAATAACGAACGTATTCCGGCTGTGGTTTCTTTTGATAATAAGTTACTTGAGAAGGATATTTTTTAGAATCTCTTTTCTCAAAACCCCGCTCATCTCGTTGAGAAGATGGAGAAGATTCGTTTTCAGTCCAGATTAAAACAACCGCGAGGATTAGATCAACCAAAATCACTTCCATGCTGACACTTTCTCCTTGTATGTGTGAGGTATTGAGGTTTCATCCCAAAGTATTACTTTTAGGATACTTAACTGTTGCTTATCCTACTCCGTATGATGAAAGTGATAATGAGTCCTACTCTACAGAAATTGAAGTTAAATTGTAGTAATCTGTTCTCAACTTAAATAAACCTTAAAAAAAACGGGTTTTTGTCTTTTGTTCGTTATCCTGTTGAACGTTATCGATAAAAAATTTATTGAAGAAGGAGTCAGGAGGACCGAGTCAGGAGTCAGGAGGGAAAATTGCATGGGGATTCTAACCCCAAACAATTTTGAGCACCGTGTAGACGGTGGGGTATTAAACCCATAAGGGAAATGATAATCTTTAAAGACAAATTCTCATTTTTTTCTGTATCATTGGTGGTGGTATGAATCTCACCAAGCTTCCCGATAAATACTTAAGTAAATTTACGGGTGTATCGAATGGGGTCTATTTTACCAAAGAGTTAACCCCGGGTTACTCAATGCCATAAACATGAAGACCACCAACTATTTTGATAATTTTGCTTCTCAAAAGCATCCTGAAGTCCAGCGAGAATGGATAGGGCGTGTATTAGCCGATCGGGTTAAAAAAGAAGTGCAAACCAACA
This sequence comes from Lyngbya sp., assembly GCA_035285085.1. Classification (GTDB taxonomy): domain Bacteria; phylum Cyanobacteriota; class Cyanobacteriia; order Cyanobacteriales; family Microcoleaceae; genus Capilliphycus. The sequence continues at coordinate 10,463 of JAYKHV010000032.1, forward strand.
ATCGCATCTCTTACTGGGGTAATATTGAAGAAGCAGAAGGTCGAGTTTTACGAGTAATTACCTTAGAGGATGGGGAAACTGTTCACAATGCTTTCTTCGATCGTAACTTTTATAAACGAGAACAACGAGGGGAAGAACCACAATGAAGATTCAATATTTTTCTGAGACTGATACATTGGCGATCGAGCTAACCAACAAACCCGTCGTTTCTACCGATCCAATTACAGACGATCTGATCGTAGATTATGACGACGAAGGTAAAGTTGTTGCCATTACAATAGATAACTGTTCAAAAAATGTAGATTCTCTCAATCTTCAGCCTCTCAATTTACCCGTTTTAAGTCTATAATTTTAAACTGTTAGGTAAATGATGAATGGTAATAATGGTCACGGGATTGAGGGGAGAAAAACGAGTTAAATTGCTAATGGGAACCGAACGGGATAGCTGAACTTGTAACAACTGATAACGCCAAGTGGGTTCAACTTTAATTCGTTCTTGTAGCCAACTCAAAGCCAAATTCAAATGTTCTAAAGTCGCCAACGCCAACACAATAATTCCCCCGGAAATTAACCGCAAACTACACAGCCCTAAAATTTCCTCTAAATTCCCCCCACTTCCCCCAATAAAAATCCGATGGGGGGCGCGTAAACGGTGCAAAATAGCGGGTGCTTCCCCGTGAATTGAAATCACATTATTCGCCTGAAATCTCTCGCGATTTTGTTCAATTAACGCCGTCCCCGCAGCCGTTTTTTCCACCGCATATAGCGTAGAATCGGGAAATAAACGGGCAATTTCGATAGAAACCGAACCCGTACCCGCTCCAATATCCCAAATAATTTGTTGGGGTTGTAACGCCAATTCTCCTAAGACTAACGTTCGCACTTCTCGCTTAGTCATTAGTCCTGGGCGATCGCTAAAACTACAAAACAAAGAGTCCGGTATTCCCAAAAACGGAACTTGAGATAAATCCAAACTCGGAGAAAAATTAGACTCTTTTAACAAAACCACCACGTTTAACGGCGCGAATTTCTGAGTGGAAATATCTGCAATAGACCAGTGTTGAACCCGCTCATCCGTTCCCCCCAAATTTTCACAAACCCAAAACTGATAAGCCTCCGCCAAATCCAAAGAAGACAGTAGACAAGCGATCGCATTTGGGGTATGATAAGTAGTATCAGTTAAAATGGCGATTTTGTCTGCACCTTGCTGAAGGGCTTGAGTCAGTTGGTCAAAAGAACGTCCGTGTGTGCTGATAATTCGAGCATCCTGCCAAGGAACTTTCACCCGATTAAACGCCAATTGAATCGAACTGACATGGGGATGAAACGTCAAGATTTCGGGGGGAAACTTCGCCAACAATAACCGTCCAAACCCAAAGAACAACGGATCGCCAGAAACCAACACAACAACCACAGGATCGACATTCGGGTTATTCGTTTCAAACGCAAGTAAATATTGCTGAATATCAACCAAAGTTTCCGTTAAATCTCGTAAAATAATCCGAGATGCGGGATGATTAGGGAAATAACCCAAATGGCGATCGCTACCCACCAAAACCGTTGCTTGATCAACAATTTGTCGCACAGACTCACTCAGTCCCGCTTCTCCATCTAAACCAATACCAACTACCTGTATCGTCAATTTATCTCACTTAATTTGGTTTACAAAAATCCCACTGGTAACGGATTAAATTGTGGTGGAGATCATTAAACCAATGCCAAGAGCAAAACGGATAGATAATCTCAACTCACCCAAAGCCATCCATTTCCATGCATCATAAATCCAAAAAACCCACAATTAACCCATCCGTTACCATACCCCACAATTAACCCATCCATTTCCATGCATCATCAACCCCAAAAACCCACAATTAACCCATCCGTTTCCATGCATCATCAACCCCAAAAACCCACAATTAACCCATCCGTTACCATACCCCACAATTAACTCATCCGTTACAAAACGCCAACACCATCAAAGCATTCAAAATAGCCGCAGCCACAGCAGAACCCCCTTTTCGTCCATCAACTCTAATTTGAGGGACAGGAGTTTGAGCGAGAAGCATCTTTGATTCTACAACAGAAACAAACCCCACAGGAACCCCAATAACTAACGAAGGTTGAACCAAACCTTGACTGACTTGTGAACACAACGATAATAAAGCGGTGGGAGCATTACCAATCACAAAAATTCCATCGGGATATTCTTCGGCTACCTTCAACAGTCCCGTTTCAGTGCGAGTTTTGCCGGGGAGGGGGGTAGAAGCGTGTTCGATAGCGCAAATGAGGGGGTTTTGAAAGGTTTTAGCGATCATTGTTGCAACCCCTTGCTTAACCATACCCACATCTGTAATAATAGGCTTACGATTTGTTATGCTGGCGATTCCCTGCTCAATTGCACCGGGACTGAAGCGAATCAGTTCGGCGAGTTCAAAATCTGCGGTGGCGTGAATGGCTCTACGAACGATCGCATATTCGTTAGCAGTAAAGGAATGTTTCCCGATTTCGCTATCAATTATTTCAAAGGATTTTTGAGTTATTATTCCATCGAGTTGTTCAACCATAGCTTTATTGTTACCCTCTCATTTTAGTTATTACTGGTTTAGCGAACCGACCAATCTTCTAATGTCATTTGTATAATCCCTTCTACGGACTTAAAATCTGATAAATCAACGGGTCTTAATTGTTTTCGAGATTTCATATACTTGCGATAATTAATGTAGTAATCTTCAAAGTTATTAAAAACTGTATTGATCTCTGGGGTGTTAAAAGGATATTTTAAAGGAAAATTAGTTCCTTGACAAATTGCTGTATTCCAGTCCCAAATTCTGGTAACATTAATAAAGTCATCAGTCTCGACGCTAACAGAAGAAATGTTCTTCTTCCAACGTTTGGGAAAAGGTTTGCGAGGATAAAAGTCAACTGTTGGTAAGTAAACAGCCAAGTCTAACTTTTCTTCTGTTCCATCTTTAGTTATCTTATAATCTAAAGAAGCACATCTTTTATTATATAAGATTTCACCTTGTTTATTGTACTTAGAAAATATCATCTCTTTGAAAGCACCATTTGAATTATATGTAATAGACGTTTCATAACTAAGATCGGGATGGTAAGATAAGATTTTATCAATAATTTTTAAAACGGGTTCTCGTTTGTTCGGGTTGGCTAATAAGTAGCCTTGAATAAATGAAGGTAAAGAATCAAAGAGAGAATCTTCAACAATCTCAATTTTAACTTTAGAATGAAAGTTTCCATTAATCTGATCGAACTTTAAAAAATATTCTCCGTCTGTGCTTTTGATAACTTCATAAGTAATTAACATACAGTTTGGAATTGTTTGCTTTGCATATTCTACAGCATTACTGGAAAATTTGGAAGCAACTGCAATCAAAATAAAGTCTTGGCTGCTGTCTATTTTTGAGGATTCTGAAAGTTGATTAATTTCTTGTTTTAAGTGATTTCGATATCGAACAAGTTGATCGATGCATCCTTTGCTACCTGCTTTTTTTAGTTCCAGAATAGCAAGCTGTCTCTCGGATGTAATTCCGAGGATATCAGTTCGATTTTGCTTGTTAATAAAATATTGTTTTTTGAACTTTTCTAATTGGAGTAAAGATTCTAAATGTATCCATGTCACTTCTTCCAGTAACGCTTCTGACTTGAATAATAATTTTCCTCTATCCTGATCTAGCATATTGACGGGTTTGACGGTGATTTTACCAATTATAGATTAACTTTATACTCTGGTTTAACCGATTCTATTTCTTGGACGTGAATCATTTCTTCCTTTATAGAATCAATCATACATTTTCCCACAAATTCAGCCAATTTAACCGGAACAGCATTTCCGATCATTTGTTCGAGATCGGTTTTAGAACCCTGAAAAATAAAAGATTCGGGGAAAGTCTGAATATAGCTTCTTTCTATCGTTGTTAACGGGCGAATATTCGGGGTAATTTCTACCGGATCATTGGGATGTTTTTGATAGGTTTTCGGAATGGGACGGTTAACCCCCCTAACGGTTGGACTGGGTTCGTCAATGCTAAAAATTCCCCGACGCTGATAACTTCTGGGATGTCTGTAATAATATTCCAATCCCAATTTATCGCCCAAATAATCCCGAACCGTTGTTGGTTTTGAGGATAATTTTGATTCAAAATAACTCGAAAAACGGTCATCTTTCCGGTTAAGTTCTCCCACCCAAAAAAACCGCTTTCTTTTTTGGGGAACCCCGCAAAAACTCGCATCAAAAACCTTTTCGGTGAGTCCGTAACCCGACTGTTGAAATAATGCTTTAGCTTGGGTGTATTGGCGGCTTTTTTTGAATAAAGCTACATTTTCGAGAATAAACCATTGGGGTTGAATTGTGGTAATAATATCAGTAAAAGCGAGAGTCAAATCACCCCGTCCTAAATTTTCATCTCGTTTACCCGCACTGGAAAAATCTTGACAGGGAGGCCCGCCAACAATTATGTTAGGGGTAAAAGGTTTAATTAAATTAATCGCAACTTCGACATTTTGAAGATTGCAAGCCAAAATGGGATGGGAGAAGTTTTGTTGATAAACTTTAATCGCACTTTCCCAATTTTCAAAAGCGGCGACAACATTAAAACCTGCTTGTTGTAAGCCGAGTGATAACCCTCCACACCCGGCGAATAAATCAACGACTCTTGTTTTATCTAGAAACATGGCTAATCAAATAAACTTAGATTACTCAAAATAGCAGCGTCAAATCTTCTTTCAGGACTTAAAAAGTTGTCCTTGACCTAGTATAATATTTTTAATCTCATCTTTCTTGATTCTGGGATTAATTAATTCTGAACATCGCATATATGGATTTGTTCTATAACCGTTAAGTGCAAAAGCTTTATCAGTTTGAGCATTATAAGACATTTCCTTAAAAACTTTCTGTGATGGTAGCTTGCCTTCTTGTGCAAACTCATATAACATTCTAGCTAGCCATGCAATTGTTCTTGAAAATCTGTTAATGTATCTTCTGGCTAACAAACTTTCTTTAGCAGCATCAAAAAAGAGTCGAGTGAATGCAAAGTTACTCCACACAAAAACATCTAAACAGTTTTCACAAAGTTGAAATGTTTTTCCTTCAGTTTTCCAAATAGGTTGAAGAATTAAGGGTTTTTGAAACTCTAAATAATCTAAAAAAAGTTTGTTAATTGCATCGGATAGGTTTTTCAGTATAGGAACGACCTCTTCTTCTTGATTCCAGTTAGTAATATTTTGACACACTGGTTCGAGGTATGACAACAAAATATTTTTATCAGGGGAAAAAATATCTGCAATACTCAAAGCTAGGTATACAATAGTAACTGGTCGAATAACGAGTTCGCATCCATATTGACTCTGTGATAAAGAATATGTGGAGTTATCCGGTAAAGCAGTAAGTTTGACTTCAGCAAAACCTATACATTGGGGTACAGAAGAAATGTCAAGTGTTACTAAATCTATTCTAGGCAATGTATCTGCTATCAAAGTTCTATATGGCGTATAGTCACTTTCAAAAGAAAAATAGAGATATTGAGAAGAAGGATTGGCACCAAAAATATCGGTTGCAGTTATTTTACCATGTTCTACTTTAAGGCTTCTTCCGAGAGTCAGGTAAACCGGACTCAAACCCAAGCTACTCATGTAGCAAGTTAAAGCAGTTGGAAAAGAACTATTAAATTTATTTTTGCCCCAATCAATCTCCTTAGAAAAGTTTCTGTTAGATCGTCCAGTTAATCCAAACAATCCAGGAGATTTTTCTTCACTCTCTATCATCCTTCTACCTAGAACTTGATAGCAAAATTACACACCAAAAAGAATTTTATTTAAAACTCTAAAACCGGCCAAGTTTCCTCCCGATAATAGCGAGTCATATCATCAAATTTGCGAAGTTCGGCGCGTTTGATGACGAGTTCTTGGGGTGAATCTATCCATTGAGAATTAAAATCTGATAAAACCGTATTGAGATAGTTTCGATCCAAATCCGATGGAATGGTGCCAAAATACCCAAAAGTAATATGAGCGGTAAAATGATATTGTTGCTCAATACCCAAAGCCATAAAACTGGGATTTTGATAAATAGCCCGTCGAAATTGTACAATTTCCTCGTAGGATTCTTGATCTCTCGGCACTAAACAAACCCCGATCGCCCGAGTCATCACAATCATACCGAAAACTTGCCAACGAATGGGCTGATCGATTAAATTGGCTTGAAAAGCGGAAAAAGATTCAGCGATCGCGCCTTGTAACTTTTGTTCAAATTGAGGATCTTGACAAGCATCCCGATAGGCATCATTCCAGATCAAATCGGCCAAAGTCAAATGTAGACTATCGGGGGGAACCGGAACCCAAAACTGGGGATCTAATTTTTCCCCGAGTTGTTGCTGACAAGCTTGTAAATTGCTGTAAAAATCGCCATTGTCTCGATCGTCGGGGACAGGAGGTGCAATGATGGTATAACCGGGAAACCGAACCGCTTGACGTCCGCCCTCCGGAAGTGGTTTATACTTAGGAGACTCCTGGATGTGATCTAACTGAGAATTATAGGTTTCTGGCAGCGTCATCCGCGCCACCCGATTCACGTAAACTTGGTAAGTATCGTCCAATCTATTTCGCCTCTTTTTCGGAAACCGTCACCAATGCCAGTTTACCTCTACTGGGGAGATGATGAATTTTCTCTTGGCAAAGCTGTAGATGCTCTGCGCGAGTCCATTCTCGATCCTAGCTGGTGTACCTTCAATTTTGACAAAATTCTGCCGGATTCGCCAAATCCTGTGATTTCCGGCCTAAATCAGGCCATGACTCCGCCGTTTGGTTTGGGAAACCGTTTGGTCTGGTTGGTCAATACACCCGTGACTCAACAGTGTTCTCAGGAGGTGTACCAGGAGTTAGAACGAACCCTTCCGGTAATTCCACAAACCACAACCCTGTTACTGACAACGGCCAACAAACCCGATGGTCGTCTCAAGTCTACCAAATTACTGCAACAGCACGGCACGATTAAAGAATTTTCGCGGATTCCCCCCTGGAAAACCGATCAACTCGAACAACGAGTCAAACAAGTCGCCGCAGAAGTGGGAGTCCGACTCACCTCAGCGGGAGTAGAACGGATTGCAGAAGCCGTCGGCAACGATACCCAACAACTATACAGCGAATTAGAAAAATTAAAACTCTATGCCGGAAATGACACAAAACCCCTGAAAATAGAAGCGATCGCCACCCTCGTTCAGTCCAATACTCAAAACAGCCTCAAACTCGCCGAAGCGATCAAAGCCGGAAAGACCCATCAGGCTTTAGAATTAATAGCAGCATTGATCGATCACAATGAACCCGCCCTGAGAATTGTCGCCACATTAGTGGGTCAATTTCGCACATGGTTATGGGTCAAATTGATGATAGATAGGCAAGTCAAAGATGAGCGAGAAATCGCCAAAGCCGCAGAAGTAAATAATCCTAAGCGCATTTATTTTCTGCGTCAACAGGTGCAATCGCTTTCGGTTCAACAACTGCAACGAACCCTACCGCTCTTGTTAGAGTTAGAAACCCAACTCAAACGGGGTGCCGATGAAATCTCAACCTTACAAACCCACGTTATTGCCCTTTGTAACCTATTTCAATCTTCGACTCCAGGGAGAGGTTAAATCCTTGGGTCGTGGTGACGTTTCCCGAAGGATTCGATCCCTAGAGCGTCTTGCCAAATTAGGTTACACAGCGTACAAAAGCAGATAGTATCATTGAATTGCCAGTTACCCCAACAGAGGGTTAGCCATGCCAGAAGAAAACCAACGCGATGCCAAACAACTCGCCAAACAAGGCGATCCCAAAGCGATCGCCATTGCGATCAACCATTCCCTCAAACCGAAAGGGATTAACGCAGATGTCATGCGGGATAATGGCTGTCTTCATGTCATGCTTGAAGGCGAACAAGTCCCCCATCATCAAAAACCCCTAGTCAACTTTATTGAGAACGGGATGAAAAGGCTTGAGATCGAGTCGATTTATACCGTCAAAATTTACGGGCGAGACTTTGGGGAGGACTTACCTGCATGGGAAGATGAAATTATTCTCAAAACTCCTCCCGAAGAATCCTTTGACGTTGAGGAAGAACCCATTCCTCCGATACCGGAGTTTGACTTCGATGAGGATGAGGAGAATTTGAGCGATGATGATATTCCCGAAGAAGTGCTTCCCAGTGACGCGATCGTTTCCGATGAGGACGCCGAAGACTATGACTTTGATGATGAGAGTATTGACGACGAAGACATCGATGACAATATACCCGCAGACTACAACCCCGAAGAAGACGACGACTTAGAAGAAGAAACCGAACAAGTAAAGCCAGACAGTAAAGGTAAAATACTGCTGTTTGTTCTGTTGGTGATTTTGCTTTTGATCGCAGCGGTGGCAGGTTTACACTTTAGTGGGATTTATCCCCTTCCCTTTCTCAGTGGCGGCGCTTCCGACTCAGAAGAAGTCGAACCCTCAACCGGCGAGGAAACACCCCCCGAAACCGCAGGAGAAACGCCCGCCGAACCAACGCCCGCCGATCCTTGGGCCGAAGCCGTTCGCAGCGCCATTAATGCGGCGAACCTCGCTCAAACGGCTCAATCTCGAACCGAGTGGGAGAATGTCGCCGGCCAATGGAGACAAGCCTCAGAACTGATGGGACAAGTTCCCGAGTCGAGTCCCAACTATCAAACCGCCCAACAAAAAGTGACGGAATACCAAGCCAACCGTGAAATTGCCCTTCAACGCGCCGCCAGTGCGCCCCAATAGGGACAAATGAACCTCGAATCCCTACTTAAACTCAATCGTGTCATTCGAGTCATTGGTTTTGATGATGCACCCTTTAACCGTCACAGCGGTGAACCGGTTTCCGTCGCCGGGGTGGTTTGTGGCGGAACTCGCTTTGAGGGTATGGTTTGGGGACAAGTCCAGCCGGATGGGTGGGATGCGACAGACAGGCTTTGTAACTTGCTGATCGGGGGTAAGTTCTTACCCCAGTTGCACCTGATTTTAATTGATGGGATCGGCTTTGGAGGGTTTAATTTGGTCGATTTACCCGAGTTGGCGACTCGACTGGAACGACCTTGTGTAGCGGTGATGCGCCGTCTGCCTAATTTCGACAAAATTGAACAGGCTCTACAACGTTTACCGAATGCGGAAAAACGACTGCAAATTCTCCGCCGTGCGGGTCAAATTCATGCTTATCCGCCCTTTTTTTTTCAGGTTTGCGGTGAAGAACCGATATTGATCGCAATGGCTTTAGATCGGCTGACAGATTCTGGTAAAGTTCCAGAAGCTTTGCGTTTGGCTCATTTAATTGGCGCGGCGGTGATCAAAGGAGAAAGCGGTCGTCAAGCTTAAAAATACTTTCGCACATATCGCCAATGCCGATCTCCACAATTGGCTTTCAACAGATTTCGGGTTTTGCGATCGATGACTAATTCTCCTTCGGCTGTATAAGACAAGTCTTCGCTTTCTGGAATACTATCATTCGGGGTTTCGTTCAAAACACTCAAAGTACCAGCGACACAAGCCAGGGAATGATGTTCCTGTATCCAGTCGTAGGGATCGGGAATTTCATCGTCGGGTAGAGATGGAGGCTGGTCGGGATGATTTCTGGGAGATGATAGAGAAAACATTTGGATCTTTGACCTCAGATGTACAACTTAGGTTGTAGTTAGCATTAGAAAACCTATGCTTTATCTTGACAAAAATCTCTGAGAATCATCCGTGATTTCCCCTCCCTTCTCTATTGATCTCAACTTTAATTTTCTCTGATCGAGATCACAGCTTCGAGGATTTTTTTGACTAGCTTCGACCAAAGGTAGGATTTTGCCACTGATAATAATTAGGAAAAACAAAATTGGTAAATGAAACCGAAATACTCACATCTAATGCCCTCACATGATGCCACCAACCGACGGGAATAAAAATCACTTCTCCCGGTTTTAAAATGACTTCAATCGGTTTAATATTTTGAGAAAGCGGATATTGATTAAAATCGGGATTTTCCGGATCGACTTGACTGAAAACCCCCACATGATTGTAGAGATATGGTGTTTGACGGGGCGGTATTAATAAAATTCGTTTCCGACCGAAAACTTGAGCTAACATTAAGTTAACCGGATCGTGATGTAATGGCGTAATCGTTCCGGCTGAACCGAACCAGAAAAAGACTCGCCGTGAGGTATCTTCTGGGTTGAGATATTCGGGGAAAACTTCTAAATCATTCATTAACCCTTTCATCTCTTCTCGGTCTAAATTCTTGTTATTGGCGACCATATAACAATCATTGCTTTCGCCTTTTTCAACGACCCAATCCACATAATCTTTGAGTAACACGGTTTGGCGGTGTTTTTCCACATTCAGTTCATATTCGGGATCGCTATTGCGGTTGGCTTGAACTTCTACGGTTGCCGTGCCATAATGTTGTTTTAAATACTCGGGATTCCAGAGATTTAAGGCTTTCCAGTTGTTCATTATTCCCGTTAAAACAACGGGTTTATTTTGAGAATAAAATCCTTCTAAAAATTCGGTTCTCGAAAGGCTAACTCGATGTTCAACCGTTTCCGATTGACTCGAAAGCATCGAAAGTTGCTGTTGAATTTGGAGAATAGACTCCAATTTTCGCAACTTTTGAACAAATTGATCGGCCGCTTGATAATAAGGATCATTTTGGACTTTGGTTACTTCTTCTAGCGCCAACTTCACATCAACGCCCTTTTCAACCATCTGCTGAACCAAAATATTATCCGCTTGGTTCAATAATTTATTAATCGCCACCCAAGTTTTCCAAGAGTCAGAAACTTGGGGTTGAGGTTGAGGCGGTAAATTCAATTGTTGGGCTAACCATTGCAGACTGACTTGTTGTTCGTCTTCCAATGTAATCTGTAAAGGGGGGAGGGTAATCCGCAGGGGTTTAGAATCTGTCATTTTGGCTAAAAACTTAGAAATTTAAAAGCGATTAACGGGATTGATTCGTTAAATTTAAAATACAATAACTGATCGTCTCTTTCAGGATAGATCGATGGATTTGAACTTCCTGTAGAAATCAACTCTTTTTAGATTATACTCACGGGCATCCCAGTGAACAAGTCTTAAAAAAAATTAAAGCAACGGGCGAGATCATTCCATCCACTGACGAGTTCCAAAAGATTGACAAGATCGGCTGGCAATTTCCGCCGCAGCCGTTAACGCATTGACAAAGGAACTTTGTAAGATAAAATGACAAAACGCCCCGTGAAACACATCACCGGCCCCCAAAGTATCCACAGCGTTAATCGGTGGAATTGAAATTTCTCCTTCGCGGTTGGGGCTACGATATTGAATGGGTCGATCGCCTTGAGTCCGGGCGATATACAAAATATCCATGTCGTAGAGATAGGTAAAAACATCAGCCGCATTTTGACAATGGGGAGGATAAAAATTCGCCGAACAAATGGCATAATCAACATAGGGTAAAACCGTTTCTAAGCCCGGTTTCCAACTTCCTCCATCCAAAATCACCGTGATTTCCTGTTCTCGGGCGAGTTTAGCCAGGTGTTGACTGACGGGGATTTGATGCCCATCAATTAAGACAATATCAACCCCATCTAAACAATTTTCGGGTAAACTTTCCACAGAAGCCTGGGATTTGACGGCGTTAATGGAAATCACCGTGCGATCGCCGCTGGTCGGAGTCACGAGAATCGACGAAACGGGCGGGGGTTCAGGGCGAGTGGGGTCTAAATCGGTTAGAATGACATTTTGTTGCGTTAAATCAGCCCGAATCAGTTCAGTAACCGGATGAGTCCCAACCACTCCCAAGAGTTTAGCGTGATTTTGAAGATAACTAAACGTCACCGCCGCATTGGTTGCCGGCCCCCCTGCGGCTACCCTATAATCAGAAGCGACAACTTTTTGATTTTTAGCCGGATATTCACTCACCCCATAGAGGAAGTCAAGGGTGACTAATCCAATAAATAGTCCGTTGTGAGTCATACAAACACCCAAAAATATTTTTCCTATTTCAGTGTTTAGCACTTTTGCCGGAATTTAGCTGTTTATTTGTTACTAATTTTCATTAATTTTAAATTTTTGTCCTTTGCTTGGGGGAAACGAATGGATGTAAAACCGGGAACACTTTATGTGGTGGGAACACCGATTGGGAATTTGGGCGATCTCACCTTTCGTGCGGTTCAAACCCTACAAACGGTCGATTTAATCGCCGCAGAAGATACCCGACACACGGGTAAACTTTTACAACATTTTCAAATTGAAACCCCACAAATTAGTTACTATGAACACAATCAACATCGTCGCATTCCGGAAGTCTTAGAAAAGTTGCGTCAGGGAAAAGCGATCGCCATTGTTACTGATGCGGGAATACCGGGAATTTCCGATCCGGGATATGAATTGGTAAAAGCTTGTATTGAAGCCGGAATTGCGGTGATTCCTATTCCGGGAGTGAGTGCGAGTTTGACGGCGTTGAGTGTTTCCGGGTTGCCAACGGATCGGTTTGTATTTGAGGGATTTTTACCGACAAAAAACAAACTTCGACAGCAACGTTTGCAAGCATTGCGATCGCAATCTCATACGATGATTTTATACGAATCGCCTCATCGTTTGCGGCAAACGTTACAAGATTTAGCAGAAATTTTAGGAAGCGATCGCGATCTGGTTTTAGCCAGAGAGATAACCAAACTACACGAAGAATTTTGGCGGGGAAGCCTGAAAGAAGCGGTGGAATACTATCAAAATAATGAACCGAAAGGGGAATTTACCCTCGTGGTAGCCGGAAAAATTCAAGAAACGCCAAAACTGTCAGAAAGTGCAATTAAAGCCGAATTAGAGGCATTATTGCGTCAGGGGTTAACGCGATCGCAAGCCAGCCGTCAACTGGCGGAAAACACCTCTCTTTCCCGTCGGGAAATTTATCAACTCGCACTCACGTTAGACGAACAAGATGGATAAAGGGTGAGGTGAGGATGAACGGAAGAAACCCAATCCTTTACTAATCTTGGTTTTCACTGATTTTAATCCTCAACCTCCATCTCACTTTTGCCGAATTCTTGTAAAGAAAAATTCCTGAAATTGACTCGAACTTTTACAAGAACATTACAAAAACGCTCTGTTCTTTCTAAGAAGAATCTCATAAGATGCAGTTAAGGATGTTGTAGTGCCAAACAGCATTCAAACCCAACGAGGAACTGTGTGTTATGTCTATTCTCAACGCTACAAAAAGGCTGTTAATGGGTGTTGTGGGAGTGGGAGTTATGACCTTAGGAATTCCCCAAGCCTCACAAGCAGTTAGTTTGAGGTTTCTAGACTCTTTTGCAGCACCGTTTGATCCGGATCGAGGAAATATTGATGATGGTATGGCTTTCGATCCTCAGAGTGGAAATTTGTTTATCTCCGATGATGATTTTGTTGTGCAGGTAACAACAGATGGAACATTGATCTCTTCATTTATTCCTCAAGGTTTAGATAAAGTTCATGGCTTAAGCTTTTTACCGAATGGGAATTTATTGTTAAGTGATATTGACAAGGAAAGAGTCGTTGAATTTACAACCGATGGCACCCGAGTAAACGGGGGAATTAATATTAAAGTCAACCCACCCAGTGGCACACCCGATGGCGTGATTTATAATCCTTTTACGAATACAATTTTTGTAACAGATGATCCGGATGAGGCAATTTATGAATTTAGTTTAACGGGAACGCTGCTGTCACAGATTAATACAAGATCGGTATTTCCAGACTTTGATGAACCCGAAGGAATTACCGTCGATCCGCTGACTGGAAATTTGTTGATTGTTGATGATTCTGGCGGTACAAATAGTCTGTATGAAGTGACAACAACAGGAAAATTAATCTCACAAATTGACTTATTTGCTTTAACGGGTTTTACCGATCCGGAAGCGGTGACAATTGATCGCAAAACCAATCGTCTTTATGTAGCATTTGAAGAAGAAAGTCGGATTGGAATATTTGAGGTAAAAGCTGTTCCCGAACCGGGTACGATTTTCGGCAGTTTAACGGCTTTGGGAATGAGTGCAGCACTGCGGAAAAAACGCAAATCGTTACTCTAAATTTTAGCAACCCGGTAACTTCTGATCAACCGGGTTTTTCAGCCTCACCTCAAAAGGAAATCGGCTGATTATTGAGGGTTTAATTTAAACTTTTCATAGAATTTGTGTAAAAAGATGAATGGGTAATTTTTAATTGATGGGGGTTTATAATGTTGTGCCGATCGCACAATTTCGACCTTTATGTTTAGCTTGATAAAGGTTTTCATCCGCAACTCGAATGAGAGTCTGTATGGAAAGTTCTAGATGAGGAATGGTAGTGGCAACTCCCAAACTAACCGTCACATAAGAATCCACAGTAGACTTGGCGTGAGGGATTTGGAGTTTTTGAACTTCCTCGCGAATTAAATTAGCGACTTTTAAACCTCCCATTAGTGTCGTATTCGGTAAAACAATTACAAATTCTTCGCCCCCATAACGCGCCACTAAATCCGCCGGACGCTTTGCCGATCGAGAAATCGCTTGAGCAATTTCTTTTAAACAGTAATCCCCCGCTTGATGTCCGTAGAAATCGTTATAGAGTTTGAAACAATCAACATCACATAAAATCAGAGATAAAGGTTGTTTTTCACGGGAAAGTCGTTTCCATTCTCGTTCTAAATACTCCTCGAAATAGCGACGATTTGCAATTTGAGTGAGACTATCAAGTTTAGCTAAACGTTCTAATTCTACATAGGCAGATCTGAGCGCTTCTTCGGCTTTTTTATGTACCATTAACGCTCCCAATTGATTGGCAACTCCAGTCACCAGTTCGATCACATGAGGATCGGGTGAGATTGCCTCTTTTTTAAATAAAACTAATACAGCTAAAATGCGATCGCTAAAAATCATTGGCACGGCTAAAGCCGCTTTTAATCCCGTCTTTTGAGCGGCTTTATAGCGAACAAATTTTTGCTCAGATTCTAAGGAAATATCCTCAATCCATTCGATTTTTTGGGATAACCACACTCGCCCAACTAATCCCTGAGAAGCAGCAAACTTTAACGTTGTACTATAATGATAAAATTCTTTAATCGCTAAGTCTGTACAACAGTGGATTTGACTGGCTTTATGAACCATGAAAGAATCATCAGGAATCCAAGCTTCTCCGTAGTCCCAACCAATCGCCTGACACGCTTCACATAGCGTCACTTCTAAAGCCGTTTCAAAATCCCAAGCTTCGCCGATCGCTTGTGTCATTTTCAACAATAATCGAATTTCCGCATCGGCTTTTTGGCGATCGCGAATTTCTTGTTGAAGCCGTTGATTTTGCTCGATTAAAAGTTGTTTTTGTCGGCAAATTGTGAGTAGATTTTCAACTCTAACTAGCACTTCATCCATTTCAAAAGGCTTGGTAATGTAATCGCTTCCTCCGACTTGAAAGCCTTTGACTTTATCAAAAGTGCCATCGAGCGCACTGATAAAAATCACAGGAATTTCACAAGTTTCGGGTCTGGCTTTTAGTTGAACACAAAGGTCATAACCACTCATATCGGGCATTTTGATATCCAGAATAATCAAATCTGGCAACTCTACCTTCACGGTTTCTAATGCCATATACCCGCTACGAGCCTTTCTAACTTGATATCCTTTCTGGGTCAGTAAAGCAGATAGCACTCTGAGATTATCAAGATGATCGTCAATGATCAGAAGATTTACTGAAGATTTGGACATATTAGAGTATAATTTATACCTAAAAGTAAGGCGCTCTTATTGATATTTTCTCAAACAATCTCGTTTTCTTCACAGCAAGCACGACGTTAACGGCTCAACAGCCAAGTTTGATGAGTTTTGCTGATTCTACCGTTGACAGATGATGATTGATCGGTTTTTCTTTACAATGTTAAGTAAGGTTAAGATACGCACTCAACAGAGAGTTAAGACTTATGGGACTATTCGGATTTAACAAAAAAGTTGCGATGCCCAAGCCGGAAGAGGCTCTACCCGGACGTTCGGAGCCGATGCCGATACCGGAGCATCACTTTGTCAATGGCAACCCCCTGCAACCGCCTTATCCGGAAAATATGGAAAAGGCAATGTTTGGGATGGGTTGCTTCTGGGGCGCCGAACGCAAATTTTGGCAGCAACCTGGGGTTTATATCACCGCTGTTGGTTATGCGGCCGGATATACCCCCAACCCGACTTACCAAGAGGTTTGCACGGGTTTAACGGGTCATAATGAAGTGGTGTTTGTGGTTTATGATCCGAAAGTAATCAGTTATGAAAAGTTGCTGAAAGTGTTCTGGGAAAGTCACGATCCGACTCAAGGAATGCGTCAAGGAAATGATGTCGGCACTCAGTATCGTTCGGGAATTTATCTCTATTCCGACGAACAACGCAGCGCCGCTGAAGCTTCACGGGATGCCTATCAACCGCAGCTTTCTCAGGCGGGATACGGAAAAATTACCACTGAAATAATTCCGGCACCCGAGTTTTATTTTGCTGAAAGTTATCATCAGCAATACTTGGCAAAAAATCCCAATGGATATTGTGGTTTGGGAGGAACAAAAGTTCAGTTACCTGAATCAACAGCCGCTTTTTCTGTAGAGAGTTAATCGGTTTGCTGGTGTCAGGACTAAAAAAGTCAGAAGTCAGAAGTCAGAAGTCAGGAGTTCAGGAGTAAGCGCGTTCCGTAGTCAGCTTCGCCTACAGAATTCCCCTTTCCCCTTTCCCCTTTCCCTATTCACTGGTGACTGCTGACTGTAAATGATGGGTTACGCTTACGCTAACCCATCCTACAAATTCCGTACAAATTAAGCACAAGTTAACGCCGCAGATAAATTAAATTATCGTTATTAAAATTATCATCATCATCGTCATCATCGTCGTTGAAATGGTGGTGTTCGGGAATATGAACGGCTCGCAAAAATTCTGCACTTTCTTCGGGTAAAGCGGTATTAATATACATTCCACTGCCCAACTCAAAGCCGGCGGAAAGAGAAATTCGCGGCACAACAGCAATATACCAATGAAAATAATCGGCGTATTTATCAGAAGTGGGAATGGAACGAATGGTATAGTTATAATCGGGATTTTGCAACCCATAATAAAGTTTAGCTAAAACGACTTTTAAAGTCAAGGCTAAATCGGTAATTTCTCCATTGGTAATTTCATCAAAAGAGGAGGAATGACGGCGCGGAAAAATCCAAATATGAAAAGGAGAAAGAGCGGCGTAGGGAATAAAGGCAACAAAATGTTTGCTCTCGAAAATAATCCGTTCTTGGGCGTTTAGTTCCTCTTCTAACGTGCGGCAAAAAATACATTCTCCGGTATCATCGTAATAGCGAATGGCCTCTTGAGTGCGATCGCGCCATTGATAAGGTACTATGGGTAAAGCGGCAATTTGAGAGTGAGGATGTTCGAGAGATGTACCCGCACCTCGTCCATGATTTTTAAAAATTACAATCGTTTCGATGCGCGGATCTTGACGTAAATCTGAGTATCTTTTTCGGTAAACTCGCAGAAGATTTGAAAGGTCTTCAACCGTCATTAAAGCGGTGGTTAAATCGTGGCGAGAATGTTCGATAACAACTTCGTGAAATCCCACACCAGACAAGGATCGAAAAATGCCGTCAATATTTCTAATTCGTTCTCCCGTTTGGGATAAAGCGGGATATTTATTACCAACAACTCGCACTTTCCATTCACTTCCTATTCCTTCACAAAGTCGCAAAGATTCAGGCGTTCCCGTTAGATGTTCGTTACCCAAACAAAAGGGACAATCGGGACGATACACCGGAATTTTAACGGTGGGAATTTCATGTTGAGCAAATTCATGGGGACGTTTGGCCCGTTCAGTTGCAATAATCACCCAATCCCTCGTAATCAGATTTTGTCTTAACTCAGTCATAAAATTACAGAGATAAAAAAGCTTTTAAATTTTAATTCTGCAAGCGAGCTTTAGTTTCAGAATTCTTTAAAAATCTTAATTTTTGTTCATCGATAATCCTCGCTTTGTCATTAGATAAACGGCAAAACTTCCCAGCCAATGACTGCCACTGTAGTCAACCGCAGAGACTAAATTTAAACCCTTTTCTCGATGCACCAAGGCGACAGCTTCTAGGGCGGGTATACGAGAATCATCATTAGGTAATTTGGAAATGATACCTTCTAACATCCAAGCCCGACTCAAGTTTAAACCATCAAAATGAGATTGGGCATAATCTTGAGGATTTTCTACAGAAACAGGCTGCAACCAATCTGTTTGTTTTTCTGTGGGAAGTTTCGGCAAAAATTGAGTTAACCAAGGGGCAAAGTCTTCGGGAGAAAGAAGGCGCCGCATTAAGTCCGCTTCGGCCAATGTGGGCGAAAGAAAATCATATCCCCAAGGTTCTAAATGGAGGGGATGGTTACAATCATTGAGATAAAATTGACGGATTTTTTCTTCAATTTCTGGGGTTAAACTCGGATGATGGGCGATGGCATAATCCCAAATTAAACCCAAAGCAAAGGCGGTTTGAGAATGGCTACCTGTCCGGTTGGGATAGGATATATTTTGCCACCATTGTTGTAGATTTTGGAGAACAACGGCTTCTAACGGTTGGAGAATTTCCAGCCATTTTTTTGCTTGAATATCTTCCCATTCTCTTAATTCTCCAGTCAGTTGCAAAAGCCATGCTAAACCGTAGGGACATTCAAACCGAGGTTGAGATTGTAAATGAACAACTTCGGCGCTAATATTTTCACAAGTAATATTTTGGCTAATGGCTTCTCGGGCTGTATTGTTAAATGAAGCATGAGAGAATAAGCGCATTAACCGCACCAACATCCAATGGTTATGAACCGCAGAATGCCAGTCTAAACAGCCATAAAATGCCGGAGTAAGTTGACGAGGTGGGATGAAATCTTCCCCCTTTTCCAACCAGTAGAATTGAACGTGTGGATATTCTCGCAAGACACAACCCAGGGCTAACTGGGCAAATTGACTCGCCATTTTGAGGTCAAGTTGATTGGGTTTCACAGCAGAAAATTTTGGAACTGAATTTGTAACTTGAACTGAGAAATAAAAAATTAGAGGATGTAAGTTTAAATCCTAACCTAAAATTTCCAAATCACAAACAATTGTCACACTTCTTTTCAAAAATCAACCCTTAATTTAAAGGATTCGCTGCTTTGGCGGCTTTGGCTTGTTTGACATTCACACCCGCTAAAATGATTAATCCCAGGATAAAAAAGACAATTAAAGATAAAATTGCACTGCGGGAGGTTCCTGTAAATTGACGAATTAACGCAAACACTAACGGCCCAATAATCGCCGATCCTTTGTTAAAAACAGAGTAAAATCCATAAAATTCTGCCGAGGCATGAACGGGAATAATTGAACCATAAAAAGAACGACTCAGGGATTGAGAACCGCCCTGAACTAATCCCACAATTCCCCCCAAGATAAAGTATTCGGTTGGGGTGGTTAAAAAGTAGGCATAAATCACAACAAACGACCACCCCAATAAACTCACCATTAGGGCTTTTTTGGCTGATATTTTCTCGGCTAACTTACTAAACGCTAAGGCACCCGCCACACTCACAAACTGAATCACCAACAATGTGATCATCAAAACATTGGTTGAAAAGTTTAATTCTTCTGTTCCATAAATGGTTGCCATTGTAATCACGGTTTGAATGCCGTTATTGTAAATCATGTAGGCAATTAAAAAGTATAATAACTGTTTAAAGGCTTTTAATTTTCGCAAGGTGACAACTGTTCTAACGATTCCGACTTTGAGATAAGCAAGCTCAGAAGGAAGATGACGATATTCTACGGGTAATGTCTCAACGGTTGGGGCTTCTTTGAGATACAAAGCCGTAAAAATAGAAAAGCCTCCCCACCATAATCCCGCCATTAAAATCGCTAATCTTGCCGCAAGTTCGGCGGAAATTCCTAACGCTTGATGTCCGGCAATTAACCCCAGTGAAAGGGCAAATTGTAAGCCACCCCCGACATAACCATAAGCAAATCCTTTCCCCGAAATCCAATCGATTTGATCTTCGGAGGCAATACTGGGGAGAAAAGCATCATAAAATATATTAGCGCTCACAAAACCAATTTGAGCAATCAGAAATAAAATGATAGTTTGAACTAAATCACCGGCTTGGCAAAAGAATAACAAACAGGTTGCCAAACTGCCACTATAGCAAAATGCGGTGAGAAACTTCTTTTTAGAAGCGGAGAAGTCTGAAACCGCTCCCATCACCGGAGCAATTAAAAAAACAATAAAAGCTGATAAACTAATGAGAAATCCCCAAATAGTGGTTGCACTGTAAACGGTTCCGGCAAAGGTTACACCCCCTTTCGGTACGACAACACCCGCAAAATAGGCGGGTAATACGGCGACAACAACGGTGGTGATATAGGCAGAATTTGCCCAGTCATACATCAGCCAACCGAAAATTTCCTTTTGATTGTTAGACATCGTTTAATTTAGTGTTACTCGTTAAAATAGATGTTTGAGTCAACTATTTGCACTGATTTGTCATGCTGGAAGTGAAAATTAGCAAAGCCACCAGGGGTTGAAAGCAGAGAATCAATCTTATAGATGTTTCGCTGCACTCAACATGACAGTTGCAAATTCTCGACTCGTTGAATATTTGCACCCTTAACCAATAGCAACAAAACTTATGGCACGTACTCCAATTTTATCCTTTGATCGCGGTACCCTGATTTTACATCCTCCCGCAAAAGCTAAAGCTTGGATTGACTTTGCGACTTGGGACGATCGCATCGAAAAATTTCGCATTCCGGCGATTTATTATCGTTCTTTAATCAAATCATTACAAGCGGAAAATGTCAATTTTATTGATGAGGCGGAGGATTTTCAAGCCTTACAATTTGTTTCGAGTGTTGAAATGGAACCCTACCCCCACCAACAAGAAGCTTTAACCGCATGGCGACAAGCCCGAAGTCAAGGGGTGGTGATTTTACCGACAGCTTCCGGGAAAACTTATCTCGCTCAAATGGCGATGCAAGCCACATCAAACAGCACGTTAATTGTTGTTCCGACGTTGGATTTAATGCACCAGTGGTATGCTCATTTAAAGGCGGCTTTTCCCGATTTAGAGATTGGTTTATTAGGCGGGGGTTCGCGAGATAAAACTCCGATTTTGGTGGCGACTTATGATAGTGCAACCATTCATGCTGAGACAATTGGTAATAAATATGGTCTGTTAGTTTTTGATGAATGTCATCATTTACCAACGGATTTTTATCGGGTAATTGCTGAATATGCGATCGCTCCTTATCGTTTGGGTTTGACGGCAACTCCGGATCGTTCGGATGGAAAACATAGCGATTTACACTATTTAATTGGGCCGACTGTTTATAGTAAAACACCCGAACAACTTGCCGGAATTGCTTTGGCTGAACATAAAACCGTTCAAATTTTGGTGCGTCTTTCTCAACAAGAACAGAAATCTTATCAGGACAATATTAAGATTAGAAATGATTTCTTGAAAGACAATAAAATTAGATTGGGGAGTTTGGAAGGTTGGAAAACTTTTGTGATGGTGAGTTCGCGATCGCCAACGGGAAGACGGGCGATGTTAGCCCACCGTCAGGCGAAAGAAATTGCACTGTGTACCGATGGAAAACTGCGGGTATTGACGAATTTACTGGCTCAACATTATCCCGAAAGAACCCTAATTTTTACTGCGGATAATGCTACCGTTTATCGCATTTCTCAAGCGTTTTTAATTCCCGCCATTACCCATCAAACTCCGGTTAAAGAACGCCATCAAATTTTATCTAAATTTCGCCAGGGGGAATATAAAACGTTGGTGGCTTCTCATGTGTTGAATGAAGGGGTTGATGTTCCTGACGCTCGCATTGCGATTATTTTATCGGGAACCGCTTCTGAGCGAGAATATATTCAACGTTTGGGGCGAGTTTTGCGAAAAGGAAATCAAGCCAATAAACAGGCGATTTTGTATGAAGTTGTCACCGAAAATACAGCCGAAGAACGAACCTCCCAACGGCGAAAAGGGGAGAAAAAATCTTCAGTTCCTCAAAATAAATCTCCATCTCAACAGTTAGAACTGTTTAAATATGGAACGAAATCACAACCCACAAAACGAGCCGCAGAATCTTCCGGGAAATGGGGAGAATATTCTTCCAAACAATCTGACCCAAATGAAGAAGAATAAATCGGTAAAATTTTAAAAATGGGCTTGTGTTTTCAGCGTTGATGAGATAAAATAATGTTGAATATTCAGCCGTTATTTTTAATCTCACCGTCTAAAATCTCAGTCAAATTCTAACCGCAAACAGAAAAACGATGTCTATCTCAAAAGAAGAAGCAAAACAACAACTTGAACGTTTAATTTTTTATGATGAATCTTCCTCGGAGTGGGTTCAGGATGTTTGGGATATGAGTGCAACCTTAGGAGAAAGTGCGGCGAAGTTAGTTGAAGCTTTTGATGCTTTAATTGAGTATTGTCCCGAAGATCAACTCGAAAAAATGTTGCAAACTTTGTACAAAGAGCATTTAGAGTAATTTAACTCCAATGCTATCTCAGAGATTTGAATGATTTTTGATGGCAAACCGGATTATAACATCCTGAAAACATTTCGAGAATTCAATACAGATGGTAAACGAAGAACTTGGATGTTCACAGCCAACTCAATAGACTGTTTTCCTATTTACTTGAGTTGGCTGACTGTGGATTTTTTCAATTTCAAAAAAACCTCATCTAGCCCAAAATGGAATTAATTTTTAGATGAAAGCATTTGAGACAATTCAGCGTGCATAAACGCAATATCCGGGTCACGTTGAATCGCTTCATAATAACGTTTTTCCCGAGCGTTTCCATTTTCAGAAGGACTCAACAAAAGTCGGGTTTCTTCTAATAAATGATTGACTTGTTGTAGGGTTACAGGTTCATCTTTCGCCGCCATAACCTCATCAATTTGAGCGATTAACTGAGAAAAGGGACGCAACCAACTAAACATTTCGTCTCCGATTACCAGTTGAAAAAATTCTCCGCGAGAACGAATCGGACCATGAAATTTTTCATACTCAACTTTTTCAGACTCTAGCAGTGCTTTATGAAGGCGCAGGAGTTTGGTTCGTACATCACGCAAACGTCTAAAGGGAAAATCGAGAGATGCAGGATTTGAAGACATTGATTAAAATTGCGATCGCGACTTTATCTATTGTGTCACATTCAGTTGCAGTTTTGAAGACAACCTCGCTACTCATTGCGAAAAATTGGCTGAAATTGGCGTGAGTGATGGATTTTTCGATGCAATATTCTTTTATTCTAACAACCAATCAAACAATTGACCTAACGTAAGTTGTAGTTCATTTGCAAATTCAGGAACCGGAAGCTGTTGAGAGGGTTCATCAAAAACTGCGGGGGCTGCTGTGGGAAGATAAACAAATATTGTTTTTTCTTCGGGGTCAATTAACCAGCCCATTTGTGTTTCAAATTTAAAGCAGTTTAATATTTTTTTCGTGACTTTGGTTTGACTTTGAACGGGTGATAATATTTCAATAATCCAATCGGGTGCGGATGTAAATCTATTGGCGATTTCCCCCGTTTCATCACGAGGAATTCTAGGATTTGTAAATACAGCGACATCGGGAACAATTGATTGTCCGCCAAAGGTACACTGTAATTCTAGAAAAGCTCTTGCTATTTTTGTGGGTTTAACAACTTCATTAATGGCGAGAATCAATTCACCTTGAATTACACTATGTTCTCCTTGTGGCGTTGGTTTTTGAATAATCTCCCCATCAATATACTCGCTGGCGGGTTCAGTTTCTTCTAACTGTAAAAATTCATCTAAGGTGATTTTTTGGGTCGGTGCTTGTATCATCGGTTTGATTTTGCAGTAAAAACATAAACCCGGTTTCTAAACATGACTTCAATCTTTTTAATGAGCAGTGAGAAACCGGGTTTTTTCAGGGGAGCATTGCCCACCCTATTTTAACACTAAGCTTTAAACTTCTCCGTAATTCGCTTCATCGCCTCGTTGACATTTTCCCGACTATTAAAAGCAGAAATTCGGAAATATCCTTCACCCGCAGCGCCAAACCCGGAACCCGGTGTTCCGACAACATTACAAGTTTGCAGCAACTTATCAAAGAAATCCCAACTTGACAAACCCTGAGGCGTTTTCACCCAAACATAGGGCGCATTAACACCGCCATAAACCGATAAACCTGCCGCTTTTAACTGTTCGCAAATAATCCGGGCATTTTCCATATAAAAATCAACTAACGCCCGAACTTGCGCCTGTCCTTCTTCGCTATAAACCGCTTCTGCGCCCCGTTGAACAATATAAGAAACGCCGTTAAACTTAGTAGACTGACGGCGGTTCCATAACTTCCAAAGTTCAACATCGGAACCATCAGATGCTTTCGCTATTAACGTTTTGGGAACCACAGTTAAAGCGCAACGAGTTCCGGTAAATCCTGCATTTTTAGAAAAAGAACGAAACTCAATTGCACAATCTCGCGCCCCGTCTATTTCATAGATAGAATGGGGTAAACTAGAATCGGTAATAAACGCTTCGTAAGCCGCATCAAACAGAATAATGGCACCGTTGGCTTTGGCATAATCAACCCAAGCTTTTAGATGGTCTTTACTCGCCGTTGCGCCCGTCGGGTTATTGGGAAAACACAGGTAAATTAAGTCAACTTTTTGACTGGGAATTTCAGCGGTGAAGTTGTTTTCTGCGGTAATGGGAAGATAAACTAAACCGTCGAATTCTCCCCGATCATTTGCCGAACCGGTATGACCCGCCATGACATTTGTATCGACATAAACCGGATATACGGGGTCAGTTACCGCGATGATATTATTCTTACCAAAAATGTCAAGAATGTTGCCTGTATCGCATTTTGAACCGTCGGAAATAAAGATTTCAGACGCATCAATTTCGCATCCTCTGGCTTGAAAATCCTGTTGGGCGATTTTTTCCCGTAACCACCCATAACCCTGTTCCGGGCCATAACCTTTGAACGTGCTGCGCGCGCCCATTTCTTCGACGGCTTTGATCATCGCCGTGCGACAGGCTTCGGGTAGGGGTTCGGTGACGTCGCCAATGCCGAGTTTGATGATTTTGGCGTCAGAATTGGCTTCGATAAAGCTATTCACCCGTCGGGCGATTTCTGGAAAGAGGTAGCCTGCTTTGAGTTTGAGGTAGTTGTCGTTAATCGTTGCCATTTTGAATCTTTACAAATGCTGTTAAACAGCTTACAACCAACTGTTGCTTATTCATCAAAAATCTCGCTTTTTCCGCAACTCTGCGGTCAGTTGGGTGCTGATTCGTTCTATGCCATGCCAAGCTACCGATTATTTCAGCGATCGCCTATTTATCCAGAAATTTTCTCTAGAAAAAGCGATAAAATCAGCGATCGCCTCCTCTACAACTCCTTAAAAGTTAGGCAAAATCCCGCAACATTTTTTTGATTTCTATCGTATGCAATTCTTCTTGACCAATCAAAGTTCGAGCATATTCTTCGATATAAATGCTGGCATTTTCTACTACATCGAGTAAGTCTTTATAGAGTCCGAGGGCAGTTTTTTCATGGCTGAGGCTTTCCTGTAAAATATCTTTTACGGTGTGCTGATATGTTTCTTCAATGGGAGCTATTTTTTGGCTAGGATGTCCTTCTAAACCTGTCAGAATTTCTCCAGCTTGTTGAGCATGAAGTAGAGATTCTGTGGCTTGTGCTTGGAAAAATTGTACAATAGACAAACGATTAGGCCCCGTTACCATTAAAGAATAATGGGTGTAGCGGACAACTCCTGCTAATTCAAATTCCATGATGGTATTGAGCAGGTTGATTGTTTTTTCGGTGTCAAGTTCTCTCATCAGTCGTGTTTGGTGTTGGTGTACTGCAAGTTATTGCAAATCTTTTTCAATTTTAGGCTAAATTTTCCCTCGTCAGCAGTTGTCTATGATACGAGCAGAAAAAATCAGCAGTAGAGCCTCAACTTGCTAGACTCAACCTGTTGAAATTATTTATCACGCTTTCAGATTATTTGCTCAAAATCTAATAAAGTCTTAATAGAATTTCTCATCCTTCAACTTTTTAACAACTAATAAATCGAACGAGAGTGATAATTTAGCTTCAATAATTGATAATTAATAATGGATAATGGATAATGGAGAATTACCTCGATCCTTTATGAAGAGGATTGATAGAGAGGAAATAATTTTTCTTTTTTCTCCTTGAAAGTCGAGGTCTTAAACCGGATTAATTAATGATCAATTATCAATTGTCAATTATCCATTGATAACAAATCCGGCCGAACCGGGATTCATTTTGAAGCGATCGCCAATATTATACAGTCTGCGATCGCAGTTGCGCCCCAAACTTGCAGCTTGCCTTCTGAATAAATAGGGTTTGCTGAAAAAGTCTTTTAGTAGGGGTAGGAGTCACCCTTCGGGTTCGGCAGTTGCTCCGATACGGAAACCGCCAAGTCCGCACTGCCTCACCGAATCAGGAGTCAGGAGTCAGGAGGAATGGGGAATTTAGAGAAGGTAGGAGTAAGAATTGTTCCTCAATTTTTCTGTCTTTGTCTCCCCAAAATACTAAATTTTTGAACCCTATTGACCTAAAAGCTTGCACTTTGTCAAGACCTAAAAATGCTGA
>JAYKHV010000033.1:0-56392 GCA_035285085.1 Lyngbya sp.
TGCACCCGGCTTTAGCGATTGTGATGTTTGATACGGCGGTGAATTTTGGAATTCAAAACTCGATTACGTTTTTACAACAAGCGTTAGGTTTACCGCAAACGGGTGTATTTGATGGGTTGACAATCGAAGCACTCAGTCGTGGAAATAACAAATATACGGCGCTACAAATGGTGAATGAACGCATTCTGTATCGTTACAAGCGGGTGCAAGAAAATCCCAGTCAAATGGCATTTTTTCACGGCTGGTTAAGTCGAGATTATAGCCTCTGGGGTTACGTTGAAAAAATTCAAAATTAATTAAAAGAGGGAACAGGCAATTTACAGTCACCAGTCACCCTTACGGGTTCAGCAGTTGCTACAACGGGGGGAACCCCCGCAACGCACTGCTTCACCAGTCACCAGTCACCAGTGAATAGGGTAAGGGGTAAAGGGTAAGGGGTAAAGGGTAAGGGGTAAAGGGTAAGGGGTAAGGGGTAAAGGGTAAGAGGGAATTCTGTAGGCGAAGCTTCCTCGCGAACGCGCTTACTTCTTTCCTCCTGACTTCTGACTTCTGACTTCTGACTTCTGACTTCTTTCCTCCTGACTCCTGACTCCTGTCTCGGTGACTCCTGTCTCGGTGACTCCTGTCTCGGTGACTCGGTGACTCGGTGACATCACGACTTCCCACCTCCCTAACTGTTCCCTGTTCCCTGTTCCCTGTTCCCTTTAACAAGTTCCGAAAGATGGTGACAAAACTGAGAAAATTCAAAGTTTTTGAGAGTTTCTGATCGCAATAAATGGGGATTATAAAGGTTGGGGTTTGGATGAGAACCTTGTAAAATTTTAATTAGGTTTTCTGCAATTTCCTCAAGATTTTCTGGGTCAACTAAACAGCCTAAATTTCCCCCGGCTAACGGTTCGATCGCACCATCTTTGTTCCCCGCTAACACGGGTTTACCACAGGCTAAAGCTTCGAGATAAACAATTCCAAATCCTTCAATTTGACTGGGAAGGGCGAACACATCACACAAATGATAATAATCCTCCAATTCTTCATCGGGAACAAATCCGGTTAAAGTAACACAATCGGTTAAACTTAATTGTGCGATCAAAGATTCAATCTCAGGACGTGCATCTCCTTTCCCAACTAATAGATAATGAACATTGGGAATGTGGCGGCGAACTTGCACCAGAGCTTGAAGAATTTGATAATATCCTTTATAGGGAGCAGCGGTTTGTCCTAAACGAGAAACGGTGAGAATAATCGGTTGATCCGGACTTAACCCGTAGCGTTGTAACAGGTGAGAAGGTTTGGGTGCAATCTTAAACCGATTCGCCTCAAATGTATTTGCTAAAACCCGAACTTGACTCGGAACGAGAGACTGTTCTGTTAATAAGCGATCGCGAGTATAATGACTAACAGCAATCACTAAATTAGCCTGTTGTAACGCTTTTTGACGTCGGGGGTGTTGCAGGTTCCAAACTTCATCACCATGAGCGATAATCCAGTAAGGAATCCCTATCAAACGGTATAACCAATAGCAAGGAATACTGTAATTGATATGGGTGGCGATCAACAAACTGGGTCGAGTCCAAATTCCCATAACTGTAATTTTAGCGGCGATCGCTAAAGTTTGCAGGAGGCGAGGAAACCGACCAAAACAGTGAAAACGGGTTGACCGAAGAAACCGAGAAGCCAAAGGGGTTTGTCGATCGTATTTCAGAAAGACATCGTAGCCGGCATTAGGATAGAGTTGTTGTAAGGCTTGGAGTAGGAAAGCAGAATACACTTGTATTCCGCCTTTAAATTCAAAAATATTGGGAAAAATCAGATAAAAATGACTCGGATTAGGAAAATGCATTTACACTTGATGTAAATATGGCAATTGTCAGTTCCAACTCGACAAAATTTTACATACTAACTAGAGTAGCAAATCCCAAAATTTTTATAATTGCACTGAGATAGTTCCCCGAAACCCATGTTCTTGAATCCCCTTTCTCTTGATTCAGCCAGTCTCGATCAGATCATTGTTCCGGTATCCTTTAGCGTTACACCCAGTCAGTCGGTTGAGCAAGCGGTTAGACTGATGGCAACGACCACAAACCCACAAACAGACTCACCTGACGATCGCACAGGTCATATTGCCGCAAATCCTCGGTGTATACTGGTGATTGAAGCCGATCGCTGTGTGGGAATTTTGGGAGAACATCAGATTGTCCAAGCGATCGCCACCGGAAAAAATTTAGCCGATCTGAAAGTGGCTGAGGTGATGATCGCACCAACGTTGACCCTAAACGAAAATCAGGCTGATAATATTTATAACATTTTATCACTTCTGCAACAGGATCAAATCGAGCAAATCCCCGTATTAAATGCTCAAGAAAAAATTCGGGGAGTAATTACAGCCAACAGTATTTTACAACTTCTCAAACCGATCCCTTGCGAAAACAATAGCACCACAGGCTTGATGACGGTTGAGGAGGGGAAAACTCCAGATGATTCCCCATTATCCAACAAAAACCGTTCAGAAAAACAATTAAAACGTGAACTGTTTGAATGCCAAGCCCAACTCAACACCGCCCAGCAACGCATCCAACAAGCGATCAATCAACGCCAACTTATCCAACGCATCGATCGCAAACTGCGCTCATCCCAACAAGAAATTCGAGCCTTTCTCGCGGCTTTAACCGATGTGGTTTTAATCGTTCATCTGCAAAACGATACCCTTGAAATTAAAGACACACCCCCAAGCCGATTTTGTCCGACGAATCCCGAAATTATTACAGAAACAATCCGACAATTTTCTCGAAAATCTCAAGCCAAACGTTTTATTCCTCCCGTTCAACAGGCGCTACAATCTACTGAAGTGGTCAGCTTCGAGTATAACCTCAACAGCGAACAAGGCGTATTTTGGTTTAGCGCGAAGATTTCCCCCCTCTCGGAAGATACTGTCGTTTGGGTCGCCCAAGATATTACCCAACGCAAACGAGCCGAACTGGCTTTACAGGAACTCACCGCCGCCCTCGAACATCGGGTTGTCGAACGCACCGCCGAACTTCAGAAAGTTAATACCAATCTTAGACAAGTTTTGCGCGAACGGGAACTCACAGAAAAGCAACTGCGAGACAGCGAACAAAAGTTTCGTCAGTTAGCCGAAAGCATTCGGGAAGTCTTCTTTATTTGGTCCGTCGATGGGTTTGAACTGCTTTATGTTAGCCCCGCCTTTGAACAAATTTGGGGAATTTCGACGGCGAGTTTGTATGAAAATTCGCGCTTGTGGATCGAGATGATCCATCCCCAGGATCGACAACAGGTAGAAAACAGCCTGTTAGAGGAATTTCAGCAGGGGAATTTTAATCAGGAATTTCGGATTATTCGCTCCGATGGAGAACTACGCTGGATTTGGATACGCAGTTTTCCCGTCGAGAATGAGTCTGGGAAGGTTTACCGCATCGTCGGTTTAGCCGAAGATATTACCGAACGCCGACGGGTTGAGGAGGCTTTACAAGAAAGTGAGGGACAGTTGGCGACCTTGGCGGATATTTCTCCTGTGGGGATTTTTCGCACCGATATCGCCGGTCATTATCTCTACGTTAACGAACGCATGAGCGAAATTGTCGGACAACCCTTTCGGGAGTTTCTCGGAATTGATTGGATCTCGATGGTACACCCTGGCGATCGCCAAAGTATCGAACAAGCTTGGTTGATGACCCGAAACCACTATCAACCCCTGGAGTTGGAGTATCGGCTGAACCGGGGCGATGGAATTAGCACTTGGGTCTTTGGACAGGTGATTCCCGAATTTGATGATTGGGGTATGGTCAAGGGGTTTGTGGGAACGTTGACGGATATTAGCGAACGCAAGCAAATTGAGACGGAACTTCAACAGTTTAATCAACAGTTAGAGGCAATTGTTGAGCAGCGTACCGCACAATTGCAACAAACCAATGAAAAACTCCGCCACGAAATTAACCAGCGTCAGCACATCCAAAATCAAATTGCAGCTAAAGCCTACCAACAGGCGATTATTGCCGATCTCGGACAAAAAGCGCTCTCCGGAATCGATTACAATCAGCTCATTGAACAGGCGGTGTTGCGAGTGGCTCGTTGTTTAAATGTTGAGTCCGCAAAGGTGCTAGAAGTTCCCATTCAAAATCCGGCTTTACTCAAATTATTCACCGAAACGCTCCCACCCAATCCTGAACTTAAAGACTCAAAAGCGAAAAAAAGTTCAACAGCAGAAGATCTTCAAATCGACTTAGTTGAACAGCCGATTATTTTTCCGAGGGTCGATCCCCATTGCAATCTTTATGGTTTAAGTATTGCGATTGAAAGTCGGACGACTTGTTTTGGAATTTTGTGTGCTTATACCGAAAAACAGCGGGTTTTTAACCGAGATGATGTTTATTTTCTCCAGAGTGTTGCCCATATTTTAGCCACCGCAATTGAACGGAACGAAACTGAGAATCGACTGAAGAATTCGCTCAAGGAAAAAGAAGTTTTACTGAAAGAAATTCACCATCGGGTTAAAAATAATTTGTTTGTGGTTTCTAATATTTTGGAGTTTCAAGCCGACTATACCGAAAATCCTGAAGTGATTAAAATTCTGCAAGAAAGTCAAAAACGCATCGAGTCAATGGCGTTAATTCACGAAAAACTTTATCAATCAACGGGATTGGATAAAATTGATTTTGGAGATTATATTCAAGATCTCGTAAGTCAGCTTATAGAATCTTACGATTCGGATTCAAATTTAATAGAATTAGAGGTTGATGTTGAACCGATTTGTTTAAATTTGGAAACGGCTCATCCCTGTGGTTTAATTGTAAATGAGTTGGTTTCTAATGCTTTTAAACACGCTTTTCCCGATAATCGTTCCGGTAAGATTTGGGTAAAATTGCACCAAAATTCGGATCGGAGTGTAACTTTAACCGTTCGTGATAATGGTATTGGTTTTCCCGAGGATATCGATTTTCGCCAGGTTGATTCTTTAGGAATGGAATTGGTTTGTACCTTAATTGATCAGTTAGAAGGTACAATTGAATTGATTCGGGATAATGGTACAACCTTTGATTTGACTTTTCGAGAATTGCAGTATCGTCAGCGGTATTAATCGGGAAGGGTTAGAAGTTGGGAGGAGCGAGGGATAGGAGAAGTTGATTTTTTTGTTTAAACGGATTTTTTCAGCCGGGAAGAAATGTTAACCTTCGCCGCCTTCGCCGCCTTCGCCGCCTTCATCGGCTTCATCGGCTTCATCGGCTTCATCGTCTGCTTCATCGGCTTCATCGAGGGGAGCGACTTCTTCGGTGGTTTCTCCAGCTTCGCCGCCTTCGCCGCCTTCTGTCTCGCCGCCAACCTCACAACCCGCTAACGGACCGAACAAACCCAATAACAATGCTAAACTAACAGCTTTTGCAGCTATTTTTTTATCGCTCATGTTAACCTCACGATTCTACATCATCAAGTTGGGCGATCGCAACCGATCGGAGTCTTGCCCTGGATCGCGATCGCCCAACTTACAAAAATGTAGCACATTCTCCCCAAATGTCTAGTTTTTAAACAGAAGTTTACAGAAAATTAACAATCTATCTTCATTTGGATTGAACTGAACAATTAGAAGGAACGATTGAGATGAAATCTAAAAAAGGAACATTGTTTACCGTGAGATTTTATGAACTTAAGTATTGTCCTCAAATTCGGGTTTAAGAATTTCCAACTTTAAACGTTGTTGGGAGTTCAACTCGCAGAATGGTTTCTTGATTCGGTTGGCTTTCAATCATTAGTTTTCCGTTGTGTAATTCTACTAAACCCTTGACAATACTTAAGCCCAGTCCCGAGCCTTGTTGCTCATAAAGTTTGCGTTCAAACTGTAAATGTGCGCCCATTTGTTGAATCTGTTCCGGTGTCATTCCCCGTCCGGCATCGATAATAAACAGAATAAATCTATCTTTTTCGACTTGACTTTTCACATAAACGGGTGTACCGGGTTCAGAGAATTTAAACGCATTATTCATCAATTCTTCTACTAATTTAGCCAGTCGAGTGGCGGCCATTTGCACCGGAGAATCTTGCAGTTTAAACTGTAAATCTGCTTCTCGATTAAACTGTCGGGCTTGTTCTTTGGCCGCTTCAGAAATGAGGGATTCTACAGAATCAACTGAACTTTTTTGTAAGGCTTGAATTCGCTGATTATTCGCGGCAATTAGTTCTAGGTCAGCATAGAGCAAAAAGTTGATAATCAGACGATTGAGGCGTTGGCTAGAGGTGCGAATATCCTCCAACATTTTTCGCATCTCGTCAACATCTAGATCTTCTAATTCTAATAATAATAATTCGGCATTTCCAACAATTCCATTCAAAGGCGTTCGCAGTTCGTGGGGTAAAGAATGGGTAATACTGCGCCGCAATTCTTCCAGTTTGAGTTGAGATTGCTTCTCAAAGATTTCCTGCTTTTTTAGGCGTGTTTTCACTGCCTCCAATAATTCTTCGGCCGAGCAAGGTTTGGTTAAATAGTCATCTGCTCCCAAACCCATTCCTTGACGCATATCGGAATGTTCGGCTTTAGCCGTCAGAAAAATAAAAGGAATTGTCGCCGTTGTTGGGTTGGAACGTAAGGCGCTCAAAACCCCATAGCCATCGAGTTCGGGCATCATCACATCGCACAGGATTAAATCCGGTAAATGTTCGCTTGCGGTCATAAATCCAATCCGGCCATTTTCAGCACTGAGAACTTCAAAATCTTCAATTTCTAACAGTTCAACAATGTTTTCTCGAATGGCAAATTCATCTTCTATCACTAAAATTTTACTCATAATTCTTAAGATTTTGTTAGAAAGAAAGAGGGAAAAATCCCAACTTGTAGACAACCGAAAGGGTTTGTACTAATTCTAATTATATCAGCACTTTAACTGAGATTTTCAGAAGATTCAACGCTCGGGATAATCACAGTAAAGCTGGTTCCCATTCCCAGTTCACTTTCAACGGTAATTTGACCTCCGTGCAGGTCTACGGCTTGTTTGACAATCGACAAACCCAGTCCGGTTCCTTTGATATCCCCCACATTGGCAGCCCGTTCAAAGGCTTGAAAGAGTTTATCTTTATATTCGGGGGGAAGTCCGATGCCTTCATCTTTGACACGAAATACTACTTTTTGGGCGTCTGGAATCAGATCAAAATGAACGGTGCCGCCATCGGGAGAGTATTTAATCGCGTTAGAAAGTAAGTTTCCCAAAATATGATTGAGAAGCTTTTCATCTAACATTAATTCTCCGTCATAATCACCGTTATAATTAAACTCTAGTCTGTGTTTTCCGGTGAGGATCGCTTGGAAACTCTCGACCAAATTAGAAGAATACTCTCTCACATTCACAGGTGCGGGTTTTAAGACCATTTTCCCCGACTCGGTTAGACTCAACATCAGTACATCTTCGAGCAACTGATTCATGTTTTTAATCGCCGATTTAATGCGTTTAAAATGTTTAATTTTTTTATCAGTTGTTAATTTTTGGTCGTAATTTTCTAACAGATCTGCCGAGATCTGAATAGCCGATAAAGGAGTGCGTAAATCGTGAGAAGCTATCGACAAGAGTCGCGATTTTTCTTCTTTGCTTAACTGCACATTTTCTAAGTTTTTCTGCACCTCAAGTGAGGCTTGATGTTTTCGCAGCGCCAGCTTGATGGTGGCGTGCAGTTCTCGCTCTTTATAGGGCTTTAATAAATAGCCATAAGAACCTGTTTTTTCGGCTCGGTCTAGGGTACTATCATCGGCATAGGCGGTGACATAAATGACCGGAATATTATAACGTTCATGTATCAATTCTGCCGTCTCAATTCCATCCATATCGCCTTTGATGACAATATCCATCAAGACCAAATCCGGTTGCGTTTCTGCGACTTGTTCTAAGGCTTTTTCACCGGAGGACACAATATCAACAACGGTATAGCCCAACTTTTGCAATTTTCGAGCTAATCCTTTGGCAATCAGTAACTCATCTTCGACAATCAAAATTTTAACTTCATTCATGGGAACTCATTTTTATGTTTTTTGTGAAAACTTGAAATATATATCTCTATTCTATGATAAAATTAGAGAAGTTCAAAAAAACAAGAAGCCCTCATAAAATTGACCATTTTCTTGAGAGTTTCTGAAGCTCGGAAGCCGAGACCAATGAAACCTGCTGGCCTTGATCGCATTTTTGTTTTTTTAACAAGCTGAGTTGTTCGTCGGTTTCGACTCCATCTGCTATCACTTTCAGTTTTAAACGTTGAGCAATAGAGGCGATCATTTCAATTACAGTTGATTTGAGGGAAAGGGTGGGTATTAAGCTAGAATCGAGTTTGATGCCATCTAAAGCCAGTTCTCCTAAATAGCTAATCGTTGCGTGTTCCAAATTAAACTGACTGATGATCGTTTTAATTTGCAATTGTTGGATGTTCATTAATTGAACCGCCAACGCATTCAAATTTTTAGTTTTTGCAATCACCTCGGCAGAAATATCTAATTCTAAACCCGTCGGATAACCGCCCAATTCTTGACATAAATTCGACAGCTTTTGCATCAGAGAGTTATCAGTAAATAACGGTTCCGGACAAGGAACACCCACCTGCAAAGAGAGTCGCGATTTTTGCCAAGATTTGATTTGTTGAACTGCGGTTTTTAGCATCCATTCACCGACCGTTAGAGTTAAACCGGATTCGGCGATTAAATCAGAAATTTGGCTTTGAGAAATCTCTCCTAACTGAGGATGATTCCAATAAATAGCCGTTCCCGCACCGATAATTTTTCGTCTGCGAAGATCGATTCGGGGTTGATAATAAATTTTTAATTCCTGACCTTCCCAAGCTTGACGAAAATCAGCCATTAATTGAAATTGTTGAGATAGATCGCAACCAAACAGGGGACGAGTATAAATTTGATAACGGTTTCCGCCGAGTTTCTTGGCTTCTCCCATCGCAATACCCGCCTGTCGTCGCAATTCTTCTAAGCTAACCGCATGGGGATAAAAAGCAATCCCAATCGTTGCGGTAATCGGAATCAGTTTTCCGGCAATTTGAAAGGGTTCACTGACTAAATTTAGCAAAGATTGAGTCAGATTTTCTACCTCTAAACTTTGAGAAACCGGAGGTAAAATTATTGCAAATTCATCGCCATTCAAACGGGCAACGATCGCCCCTTCAAACCCCTCGATAAACTGATGAAAACGTTGACTTAACTGTTGGAGAATTAAATCTCCATTGGCATAACCAATGGCTTCATTGACCCGCTGAAATCGGTCTAATCCCAGTAATAAAAACGGCACTAAATTTTTCTGTGGGTTTCGTTTGGCGATCGCTTGTTGTAGGGTTTCACTGAACGCGAATAAGTTGGGTAAACCCGTGAGTTTATCGTAACGTTCTAACTGTTTAAGCTGTTCTTGTTGTTGAGCATTTCTTTGCAGTCGAGCCGCAATTGCTTCTAATAATTCCTCACTACTACAAGGTTTAGTTAAATAATCATCTGCACCCAAATTCATCCCCTGTCGCAAATCGGTTCGTTCCGCTTTGGCGGTCAGGAAAATAAACGGAATATTGGCGGTTTCGGGATGTTTTCTTAACTCCGTTAAGACTTCATAGCCATCGAGTTTTGGCATCATTACATCACATAAAATCAAGTCAGGAATGATATGTTTTGCCCGTTCTAACCCCTGTATTCCATTGGCGGCTGTCTGCACTTCAAAGTTTTCAATCTCTAGAAGTTCGGCAATATTTTCTCGGATAGAATCTTCATCTTCTATAATTAAAATTTTAGTCATTTTTGGTAATTCCTTTAAATCGAAGAGGAACTTGTCCTAAATTAATAAGCATTGATCGCTTTCTACTAACGCCTGAAACTCTTGAGGAGGTAGAGGACGACTGAATAAATAACCTTGAATAATATCACACTGATATTGTCGCAATAAATTTAATTCTGCTTGAGTTTCTACCCCTTCAGCCACCACCTGCAACTTAAGCTGGTGAGCCATTTTAATCACGGCTTCAACGATGATTTGATTTTTCGGATTTTGATCGATATTTTGAACGAAGCAGCGATCTAATTTCAACACATCAAAGGGAAATTGTTGTAAGTAACTCAGAGAAGAATATCCCGTCCCAAAGTCATCAATAGCAACTTGTAAGCCCAACGCTTTGAGACGATTCAATTTTTGGATCGAACTATCTTCGTGTTCAACTAAAAAACTTTCGGTTAATTCTAACTCCAGACAAGAAGGGGGTAAACCTTCACCGAGTAAAATTTCTAAAACTCTTTGCCGAATATCGGGAAGATTGAACTGACGCCCGGATAAATTCACCGCTATTTGCATTTCTTGTAAACCCAGTCTGTGCCATGTTTTTGTTTGTCTACAAGCCGTTCTCAGCACCCATTCTCCAAGGGGTTCAATTAAGCCAATTTCCTCAGCTAGGGGAATAAAAACAGCAGGAGAAACATATCCTCGTTTGCTGTCTATCCACCGAATTAAAGCTTCTGCACCCATAATTTTACCCGTGTTTAAATCCACTTTTGGCTGATAATAAAGCTGAAATTCATTTTGTTCTAATGCCCGTCTGAGGTCATTTTCTAAAGCGATTTGATCTTCATCTTTCATTTGCCATATTTCTTGGTAGCATTCATAGCGATTTCCGCCTTGTTGCTGAGAGTAATATACGGCGACTTGACTACGATGTAAGAGTTGATCGATTTCATCCCCATCCCGAGGATAAAACGCCATACCCATACTGAAGGTCATCGTAATCTCTTTGTCATAAATAAAAAAGGGGAAAGACAAGTTTTTTAAGAGATTTTTAGAGAGGTTGCAGACCTGTTCGACCTCCGCCAGGGGTTCTAAAATGAGAATAAATTTTTCTTCATTTAAGTGGGCGATTTTTGCCCTCGAACTCAACTGAGAAGTCATCCGTTCCCCAACGGCTTTTAGAAGACCATTACTCGCCTCATATCCCCAAGCTTCATTTATTCGTCTGAACCGATCTATATTGACAGCAATCACCCCGATTATTTTACCTTTTTCATCACTAATGCTGTCTTTAATTTGCTCAAATTTTTCTCGCAGCGCCAAACGATTGGGTAAATTGGTGATCGGATCGATGTAGATTAATTTCTGGAGTTCTTCTTGAACTTTCTGGACTTGGCTTTCATAGTGCTGTTTGACAACTAAATGTTTTTCCAGTCGCACTGTAATTGCTTTTAAAAGTTCTGTCGCCGTACAGGGTTTACTAATATAATCATCGGCGCCGAGTTCCATTCCTTTCCGGGTATTGCTTCGATCCGTTAAAGCGGTCATAAAAATAAAGGGAATTGTTGCGGTTAGCGGATGACGACGCAATTGTTCTAACACCCGATATCCATCTAAAATAGGCATCATCACATCGCATAAAATCAGATCCGGTTGATGGTCTTGAGCCAGCTTAATTCCCACTTCTCCATTTTCGGCTTCCCACACCTCAAATTCTTCGACTTCCAGCAACTCTTTAATATTGATTCTAATCAGTTCTTCATCTTCTATGATTAAAATTTTTTTCATTTTTTGTTTTAAAATAAAGGGCTTTAAATTCACGATCAATTGAGTTGTTTTCAAAATTTAACGGTTTGAAATTTAACTACAGTTAAAAACTTTCTTGAGTACAGAGCTTTGCAAAGGAAGCGTTACTCGGATTTCAGTCCCGACATTTTCTTCGCTCTCTATCGAAATTTCACCCTGATGTAAATCGACGATTTTTTTGACCAAAGATAATCCCAAACCCGTTCCTGATATGGTGCCGATATTGGTGCCTCGATAAAAGTTCGTAAACAATCGATCCTGATCTTTTTGAGGAATTCCGATTCCACTATCTATAATTTTGAAGATTGCTTGATTATTTTCACAGATTAGCTTGAATAGAATCTCACCGCCCTCGGGTGAATATTTAATCGCATTGGACAGGAGGTTATTGAGCAATTGTCTGAGTATGTTTTCATCAAATACTCCCTCGAAACTCGAACCCTCTGAACTAAAAATAATCGAATGTTTATCGGTGTTCTGTTGCATTTTTTCGGCCAGAGTCCGACAAAATTTTTCCAGATTGACATCGGTTAAACTCATTTCTAAATGGCCGGATTCGAGTTTGCCGACAATCAAAACATCTTCCAGTAAATTTGTCATTTGATCAATTCCCTGCTTAATTCGCTGAAAATGAGTCTGTTTTTTCTGGTCGGAGATTTTATTGCTGTAGTTTTCTAGGAGTCCGGCTGAAAATGAAATGGTCGTGAGCGGAGTCCTAAACTCGTGAGAAACTGTGGTAATAAAGCGGGATTTTAATTCGTTTAGTTCCTGCTCTAATTGTTTCATCTGTTGATGATGTTGTTCGACCATTTCTTGTTTTTCAGCTTGGAGTTGAGCTATAATTTGTAGTAAATCCTCTCGGGATTGTGAGGAAGGATCAACCCGGTCAAAATATTTTTTTTCCACAGTCATAGTCTCATCAATGATCAAGTTTTAAAATTTAATAAGTTTATTGCAGGATTTTGAACAAAACTGGAGTTGACTTTGAATAAAACGCCTGAGAGAGAAATCCAGAATCCGATCTCCAGACAATATAACATTCGAGAGATTTGCGGACTCAATACCTCTCGGGCAGGCTACCTCAAACTCCTATTTCTATTTTAGTTCAATACCCTCGCCTTAAATTTAAAATTTGTAACCCGCCTAAATCCCCGAATAACTCAAGTCTGTTAGGTTAGGGTAAAGTTAAACTAGATCAAATAATATAAGCTCAGTTTCAACTTAGCGATACTATAGCGATAGCAATGGTCATACAACCCGATCCTTTGCCGATTTATTCCATAAACTTAGAAGAAATTCTAGAACGCAAGCCCTTTTTGGTCGCGCCAGACACTTCGGTTTTAGAAGTTTTGGCTCAAATGAATCAGAGTGCAGAGGGTGATCGCAACATCAACCCATCAACTTGTTCTGAAACTTCTTTCGGTGCGGGGGGAATCCGTAGCTACGCTTTAGTCACCGAAAAAGATCGGTTAGTTGGTATTTTAACAGAGCGAGATCTAGTCCGGCTAACCGCTTCTAGAAAAAACCTTTCTCAAGCCAGCGTTGCGGAGGTGATGACCCCACAAGTTCGGGTGTTGTATGAAGCCGAATACCAGGGAATTTTCACAGTTTTGTCACAATTTAAAACCCATCAAATTCGTCATCTTCCCGTTGTCAACGATCGCGATCAACTCTTAGGTGTAATCACTCAACAAAGCCTCAACCAAGCCCTC
Source organism: Lyngbya sp. (assembly GCA_035285085.1). Classification (GTDB taxonomy): domain Bacteria; phylum Cyanobacteriota; class Cyanobacteriia; order Cyanobacteriales; family Microcoleaceae; genus Capilliphycus. The sequence goes on from JAYKHV010000033.1 coordinate 13,265, forward strand.
AAACCGGCCAATCTGTTAAAATTGCGCTCGGTCAGCGAGGTCATAAATTCTCAAGTCATCGATGCTCCCACCACCGCTTCCCTATTAGAAATTATACAGTTAATGGATCAACATCGAGTCAGTTGTATTGTTATTACTGAAACTCAAACTGTTTTCGATGTTTCCAATCCAAAACCCTTAAACATTCCTGTTGGTATTGTAACAGAAAAAGACATCGTTCGGTTTCTGATTTTAGGCTTAAATTTGGATAGCCTACAAGCCAAAGACGTGATGGGTGCGCCGCTTTTTTGTTCAAAAATTAGCGAGACTCTGTGGAGCGCTTATCAACAAATGCAACAACAGAAAATTCCTCAGTTAGTTGTAACCGGAGATCAAGGCGAACTTTTAGGTTTAGTAACCACTAGCTCCCTACTGCAACCCCTAAATCCGATAGAATTATATAACCTGATCGAAATCTTACAGCAAAAAGTCGATCAACTCGAAACCGAAAAACAAGAATTTCTCAAACAAAAACAAACCGAAACCCAACTAAAAATTCGCACCCAACAACAAGAAGCGATCGCCCAACTGGGTCAACAAGCCATCAGTCAAACTCAACTCGATACTTTACTCAATCAAGCCGTTACTGTAGTCGCCCAAACCCTAAATATTCAATACAGTGCTATTCTCGAACTTCTTCCCAACGAAACCACCTTTTTACTCAGAAATGGAGTCGGGTGGCGTCCTAATTTAATCAAACAAACTATCTCCGCCAGTCCCCAAACCATCGCAGGCTATACCCTCAACATTGGTGAACCTGTAATCGTTAGCGACTTGCGAATAGAAACCCGCTTTCGGGGTACTTTTTTGCTTGACAATACCAATATTATCAGTGCAGCAACAGTTATTATTCCCAAAAAAGATCGCCCGTTTGGAGTGTTGGGCGTTTACTCCCCCCAAGCGCGAACCTTCTCACCCGACGACATCAATTTTTTACAAGCGATCGCCAATATTATCGCCTCCACCGTCACCCGATTAGACACAGAAAAAGAATTTAATCAATTTTTTAATTTGTCTGTTGATTTATTCTGTATTGCGGGAGCAGACGGTTATTTTAAACGCATCAACCCCCAATTTTCCGCCCTACTCGGTTACAGCGAAGCCGAATTATTATCTCAACCCTTATCTAACTTTGTTCACCCCGAAGATCGAGATAAAACCGAATCCGAATTAGAAATTTTAAGCCAAGGAATTGTCTCTCGAAATTTTGAAAATCGCTACCGATGTCAAGACGGTTCCTATCGTTGGTTATCGTGGACTTCAACACCGCTAGAAGAAGGCGTCGTCTATGCAGTCGCCCGTGATATTACCAAACACAAACAGTTTGAACAACAACTACAAACCAGTCAAAGACGCTACGCCACCCTCACCGAAGTCTCCCCTGTGGGGATATTTCATACTAACAATCAAGGGGAATGTCTTTATGTGAATCAACGCTGGTGCGAGATCGCCGGTTTGAGTCCTTCTGAAGCAATGGGGAACGGTTGGAGTCGAGCCATTCATCCCGAAGATCGAGAACGGGTTTTTCAACAATGGTATGAAGCCGCCCAACAAAACAAACAATTTCAGTGTGAATATCGGTTTCAGCGTTCTGATGGTAGCACCGCCTGGGTTTACGGTCAAGCCACAGCAGAATACAACCCCACCGGAATTATTGTCGGTTATGTGGGGACAATTACCGATATTAGCGAACAGCAAGCTGCACTTCGTGAACGCAAACAAGCGGAACTCGCCCTACAAAACCTTAATCAACAGTTAGAAGAAAGGATAGAACGGCGCACCGCACAATTGCGACAAACCAATCAGCAACTCTTAAAAGAAGTTCGAGAACACCGACAAACTGAAGCCGAACTTCAACAAAGTCAACACTTTATCCAAAGTGTGGCTGATGCGACGCCAAATATTATTTATATTTACGATATTATCGAACAACGGAATATTTATGTTAATCGGGAAATCGAGATTATTTTAGGCTATACTTGCCAACAAATTCAAGACCTGGGCGATCAACTGTTTGCGACGATTATTCATCCCGAAGATTTAGCCAAATTTCCAGAACATCACCTCAAATTTGACACCGCCAATGATAATGAAATTATCGAAATTGAGTATCGAGTTCGGGATGTAAATGGAAATTGGCATTGGTTACTCAGTCGAGATACCCTATTTGCTCGCACCGCAGACGGAAAACCCAAACAAACCCTCGGCGCCGCATCGGATATTACCGAACGCAAACAAACAGAAGAACAATTACGTTTGAGTGAAAAAGCGATCGCCGCGAGTAGCAATGGAATTGTTTTAGCCGATGCTCGTTTAGAAGATCATCCGATTATTTTTGTTAATCCCGCTTTTGAAAAAATTACCGGATATTCAGCCTCAGAAATTGTCGGGAGAAACACCCGTTTTCTGCAAGGATCGGATTACAATCAACTCGAACTAGAGCGGTTACGAACTGCAATCAAAAATGAAGAAAGCTGTACGGTTGTCCTTCGCAATTACCGCAAAGATGGGAGTTTATTTTGGAATGAATTAAATATTTCGCCGATTTACGATGAACGGGGAAACCTTACCCATTTTTTAGGAATTCAAAATGATGTCACCGAGTCCAAACTCGCAGAACAACGGCTGCGAAAACAAGTTGAACGAGAACAACTGATTAAAACCCTAACTCAACGCATTCGAGAATCTTTGGATCTCGATGAAATTCTCAATACAACTGTTAACGAAGTCAAGCAGGTTTTGGAAACCGATCGCGCTTTAATTTATCGGATTTATTCAGATGGAACCGGAGAAGCGATCGCCGAAGCGGTGAATCCCGGTTGGACTGCTATCCTCGATCAAACCTTCCCTGAAGAAACGTTTCCGCAAGAAATTTATGACGATTATATTCGGGGTAAAGTTGGCAGAATTTGTGATGTTGACCAAGAAGAAATTTTACCTTGTTTGGTGGAATTTGTCCGGCAATTTCAAGTTAAAGCAAAAGTTGTGGTTCCAATTGTTTTGCAAAATAAACTCTGGGGGTTGTTGATTGTTCATCAGTGTTCGAGTCCGAGAACATGGCTATCAAAAGATATTGATTTACTCAAACAACTCGCCAGTCAGTTGGGAATTGCCATTCAACAATCTCAACTCTACAAACAACTCCAAACCGAATTACAAGAACGCCAAGAAGCACAACAAGCTTTATTATTAAGTCAGGAACGATTACAATATTTATTGTCTTCGAGTCCGGGTATTCTCTACAGTATTGAAGCACAAGGAAATAATCAAACAACCTTTGTTAGTGATAATGTATCCCAGATTTTAGGTTATAAAACAACCGAAATCATCAGCGATGGATTCTGGTTTGAGCATCTTCATCCTGAGGATCGCTCCCGCATTTCAACCATCGGATTAGCTTCTCTATTTGAGGAAGGATATTACAGCCACGAATACCGTTTTCTACACGGTGATGGAACTTATCATTGGATTTACGATCAGTTAAAATTAGTCCGAGATGCTGCGGGTAAACCCTTAGAAATTATTGGGTATTGGATTGATATTAGCGATCGCAAACAAGCCGAAGAACAACTCACCAAGCTTTCTGAACGCTTACAACTGGCGATCAAATCGGGAAACATTGGAATTTGGGAATGGGATATTGTCAATAATATTTTAACATGGGATGAGCGAATGTATGAACTCTACGGAATTCAAGCCACAGATTTCGAGAATGTTTATGAAGGTTGGAAACAGAGAGTACATCCCGACGATCAAGAGCAAGCCAATTTTGCAATTCAACAAGCCTTGCGAGGCGAAAAAGAATATGATATTGAATTTCGAGTTGTGCATCCTGACGGTATCATTCACTATATTAAAGCCGATGCTCTCGTCGAACGAAATTCAGCAGGTGAACCCCTGAAAATGACCGGAATTAACTACGATATTACCAATCAAAAACAAGCAGAAATGGAGTTGCGCGAACTCACGAATGCGATGCAAAATGCAGTAGAGGGAATCTCTCGACTCGATCCCCAAGGTCGTTATATTACCGTTAACCGTGCTTACGCTCATATTTCCGGTTATGAACCCGAAGAATTGGTCGGGGTAGAATGGCAAAATACCGTTCATCCCGAGGAAATTGAACGCTTAAATAAAGCCTATCAACAAATGTTAAAAACCGGAAAGGTAGAAGTCGAAACCCGAGGAGTTCGGAAAGATGGTTCCTATTTTTACAAGGAAGTGACAATGGTTAGCGCTTACGATGAGCGAGGAGAATTTAACGGTCATCATTGCTTTATGAAAGATATTAGCGAACGACAAGCGGCGCTTCGCGAACGCAAACAAGCAGAAATTCAGCTAAAAGCCACCAACGAACAATTACAAGCGGTTCTCGATGCAGTTCCGGGGTTTGTTTCTTGGGTGAATTCCGAACTCCGGTATTTGGGAGTTAACCGTCAACTCGCCAGAGGGATGAAGTTATCCCCAGAAGATTTTATCGGTCAAAAAATTGGATTTTTAGATTCTTATTCGTCGGCGTTTAGTCAGTTTTTTGTAGAGTTTTTTAGAGACTTTAATAGTCGGACTCGTCAGCGGACTTTAGAAGTCACCGTTGGGAATGAACAGCGATTTTATTTACTCGTTGCTCAAAAATATAATCGAGATCAAGCCGCGATTTTGGTCGGGATTGATATTACCGAACGCAAAAAGATTGAAGAACAACTTCTCGCCACAACTTCTCGTCTCAGTACCTTAATTGAAAACTTGCAATTTGGAGTTTTGGTCGAAGATGAAAATCAACAGATTGTTTTGGCGAATAAAACCTTTTGTGATTTATTAGAAATCCCGGTCGATCCGAAAACAATCACCGGACATAATTTTGAAGAATTGAAGACAAATTATCAACATTTGTTTCCCGAAGAACATCAGTTTATCCAACGATACCAAGAGATTATTAATCAAGATAAAATCGTCACCAATGAAGAACTCAAAGCCGCAGACGGACGAACCTTTGAACGGGATTATGTTCCCATCAAAATCGAACAGCAATATCAAGGACATCTGTGGATGTATCGGGATATTAGCGAACGCAAACAAGACGAAATTGAGTTAAAAAACTCCCTGAGAGAAAAAGAAGTTTTGCTCAAAGAAATTCATCATCGAGTCAAAAATAATCTATTTGTGGTCGCAAATTTGTTAGAGTTTCAATCCGATTACTTTGACGACCCTCAACTCATTCAAGCCTTAGAAGACAGCAAAAATAGGGTATTTTCAATGGCGTTAATCCATGAAAAACTCTATAAATCAACAAATTTATACCGGATTAACTTTGGAGAATACTTAGAACAACTCATCGAACATCTGTTAGAATCATATAGTGGGATTGATGAACGGGTTGAATTTGTACCGGAAATCGATTCGATTTTCTTAAACATTGAAACCGCTCATCCCTGCGGGTTAATTGTTAACGAGTTAATCTCAAACGTCTTTAAACACGCTTTTCCCGAGGGAATGACGGGTCAAGTTTGGTTACAACTCCATCAAAATTCTGAAGGTTTAGTGAGTCTGACTGTTAAAGATAATGGAATTGGTTTTCCTGAGGATATTGACTTTCATAACGTTGATTCTCTCGGAATGGAATTGATTTGTACTTTAACCACTCAGTTAGAAGGAAATATCGAACTCATTCGAGAAAGTGGAACCACATTTAACTTGACGTTCTCAGAATTGCAATATCGACAACGGTATTAATAGAGATGGGTGTTATAGCGCTACGCGCTAGGGAACAGGGAACAGGGAACAGGGAACAGGGAACAGCGGACTCTGAAAGGGTTTCAGAATTTAGAAATGTCCTAACCAATTTGCGTAGCGCTATAGGTGTCAGCGAGCTACATTCCAAAAACCCGGTTTCTGTTATTTTAATCCCCAAACGTACTCCCAAAAACCCGGTTTCTGTGAGAAACCGGGTTTTTAATCCCCACCGGAAAATATCAGTCAGAAATTGTAGATTAATCTTGAAGTCTATTAAAAATAGTACAATGATACCTGAAAAGAATTCTCAACAACGCTCATTCAAGACCATTCTCATTCACTTTCTCATCGGAGTATTTGTTGGTTTGTTTCCCCTGTTGCTTCCGTTTTCCTACGGGGGACTCTCGGGAAACTTAGCCGATTGGAGTCAAACTCAAATTAGTCTTTCTATCATTTTACCCTTAACCGTTGGGCTAATTTCGGCAATTTTTGGAGAACGTTGTTTAAACTTACTGGCGAAAATGTTAGACCAATTACCAATAATGTAAATATGAATTGAGCAATAATAATGGTAGAATAATTGTAGAATAATTGTAGAATAATTGTAGCGTGGGCAATGCCCACCCTACTCTCAAAAATCCGTCTAGTCGGGTAGGGTTAAAATATCTACACCAGAATCAGTTACCGCTACAGTATGTTCAAACTGAGCAGAAAGTTTACCATCGATTGTAATTGCAGTCCAACCATCTTCGAGAACTTTCGCTTCCCAACCCCCTTCATTAATCATCGGTTCAATGGTAAAAACCATCCCCTGACGCAATTTTTTTCCCTTTCCTCGGGTGCCATAATGGGGAATTTGCGGCGCAGTGTGAAACGTCGTATTCACCCCATGACCCACAAAATCTCGCACTACAGAAAAACCGTGAGATTCTGCATACTCCTGAATAGCGGCGCCGATATCGCCCACTTTCGCACCGGGTTTAACCGCTTGAATTCCCCGCATCATCGCTTCGTAGGTAACTTCTACTAATTTTTTCGCCACAGGAGAAGGCGTACCGACGAAAAATGTTTTAGAAGTATCGCCGTGATAACCATCTACAATAGGAGTCACATCAATGTTAATAATATCTCCGTCTTGAAGAATTTGTTTGGCGTCGGGAATACCATGACAAATCACATGATTGATACTCGTACAAATCGATTTGGGAAAGCCATGATATCCTAGAGGAGCGCTGCGAGCGCCGTGAGCTTGCGTCCAGCGTTCGGCTTCATCGTTGATTTCCAGGGTACTGACTCCCGGTTTAACCATTGGTTCGAGATGATTCAACAGTTGAGCCGCTAAACGCCCCGCTTGACGCATTTTTTCAATTTCACGACTCGACAACAGAACAATTGTTTCGCTTCCCATTTGTGCTAAATTAATGAAAAATTTGTCTCGTTACATTTTCAGCCTACTCCTCTACGGTATCATAAGGAAATGATCGGCGAGATTTTACCGACAATTATAGCTTTAAAGTTGCGATCGCCAAACATCCCCATCCGGCGATGAACGCCACACCCCCAAGCGGTGTAATCGCACCGAGCCACTTAATCCCCGTTAAGCTTAAAGCGTACAGACTCCCCGAAAAAATCGCCACCCCGACCATAAATGCAGTTCCCGCAATGATGATTAACGGTTGAGGAGATTGAGAATTTCTCAGTAACACTCCGAGCAATAATAAAGCCAGAGCATGATACATTTGATAGCGAGCGCCTGTCTCAAAGATTTCTATCGCCCGTTCGCTGACTTTTCCACTCAAAGCATGGGCGCCAAAAGCACCCGCCATCACCGATAAACCGCCTAAAATTGCTGCAATTGTTAAAAAGATTCTATCCATGAGATTTCCTGTTATTGATTTTAGCTACAATTTAACCTAATATAATCTCCGATTAATCAATAATCCCAAGCGTAGGGGCTAATAATGATTTTAAATCCTTACCTTTTAATATACAATATTTTGGTCAAAGTTGCTGAGGATTTAAGGAAAAAGAGTTCCCGGTTTGAGCCAGTTAAAGAGTTCTCCCAATTTTAAGTTAAAATCCGATAGAAATTCGGGAGTTGGAAGCAGTTGTTCGGGCGCTTGTAAAACCATCGGTTGTTGACCAATCGGATAAACAAATACAGACTTTTCTGCCGGATCAATTAACCAACCCATTTGACAACCCGCATCCAAACAATGTAGAATATTACTGATAACTTTAGTTTGGTTTTGGTCAGGAGAAAGAATTTCAATCGTCCAGTCAGGATGAGTTGGAAAAATATTGGCAATATCGCCATTTTCGTCTAAAGGAATTCGACTCCAAGTAAACACCGCCACATCAGGAACAGTAGAACGTCCGCCAAAAGTACATCGTAATTCCGGCAACGCCAAGGCTATTTGTTGCCTTTCTGCACTCTCATTAATCACTGTTACCAGACAACCTTGTAACTTGCTATGTTTTCCTTGAGGCATGGGTTTCTGAATAATTTGACCGTTAATATATTCGCTGGCGGGTTTAGTTTCGGGAAGGTTTAAAAACTGTTCTAAGGTTAAAGTTTGAGTCGGAGTTTGTATCATGTTTTCCTCCAAAAATACAATAAAATAACTTCAAAAAATCAATTAATCTAAAATTAATCTAAAGGGAAATGATAAACAGTTTCACCCTCGGGGTTTTCTTCTCGAACCGCATTCAGTTCTAAGGCTTTATTTTCAATAAAATTCTCCGCATCCTGTCGGGAGAGTTGAGTAAATTGTGCGAAGTGACTCGCCGTGATTGTGCCGTGATTTTGTAAAATTAAATGAAAGAAGATAGAATGAATCCTACGAGAGCGATTCTCTATCTTCTGACGAGATTGATAATATCCATTCCACAACAACCAACCCCCCATTCCTAAAGCGGGTAAACCCAACGTTAACCCGGCAATTGTGACGCTGATTTTGCTATCTTCCGAAGCATCCGGGTTGATCAATTCCGTCGCGATCGCCAGCAAAAAAAACAGCCCCACAGGAATTAACAAACTTGCAGCGATCAGCTTAATCAACTGCATGGCTTTACCCTCGTATCATTTAAAAACACCGATGACGGATGAGTTTGTGTGCTTGTTCTAAGATGGTTGTTGATGTTAAATTCGTGAAGTTTAAGCGCGAACTGCTTCTAACAACCGAGAGAAATAAAAGCGAGTGCTAGTCATTTCTTTTCGGGCTATCGTGAAGCCATTCTGTTCCAAGATTTTAACAATATCCGCTTCTCGATGTTGATAAGCGCGAGTTGTTTTACTGGGTCCCGGGAAAAACTCACCAATTCTTTTGAGAATAGTTAAAGCCAAGGTTTTGGGTGCGAAACTCAAAATTAAACGAGATTCCGCCAGAGATGCCAAATGAGCAATCATATCCGCCATTTTACCATCCGGATAGTGAATCAACACATCCAGACAAATCACAGTATGATAGCGACCCTCTAAAGCTTCTAAATCCTGAGTGCTAAACTGAACATTGCCAGCGCGATCGCCCAAAACAGCCTTAGCCCGTTCTTTGGCTTCAGATACCATTTTCTCAGAGATATCGCTAGCGTTGACCATCGCACCCGCCTCGGCCAGAGGAATACTCAAACTTCCCACACCACACCCCGCATCGCAAATGGACAAACCCGAGAGGTTGCCATCTGCTTTCAGCCAGTCTAACACGCGATCGATAGTTTGTTGATGTCCGTTACGGATATCAAGTTGAACCTTGTTCACTTCCCCGTCGCCGTAGATGCGTCTCCAGCGATCAAAGCCTGTGGAGTTAAAATATTCCCGAACAACGGTTTTATCGTCTGCAACGCTCATAAATTTCGTTTGCTGTTCAAACTAGAGTTCAACTGTTCACCCTATCATTATCTGGCATCAGTTCTGATAGAGTATTGACGTTACTTTCAAACTCCGGTTTCCCGAACTGTCCTCACCGCCCCCGTGTAGCGCTATAATGATAGCCTTTCTACCATTAATACAACAACAAAGAGATCTTAGGTAAAGAAATAGTTGTCAAGTTGTTATATGACATACAGAAAATAATACGATCGCATCTTTCTCCCTACCTCCCTACCTCCCCACCTCCCCATCAATCATAGTCACGGAAATATTTAATGATTTCATATTAGTTGACACCTACCATTAACCTAGAACAGATAGCCAACAAACATTAAAAACCATTATGGAAGACAACACAAGGGAAGGCAAAAAATCTCCTATTCTGCAAGCCAAGCAGATAGTAGAAAATATTCAAATGTTCTCGCATCCCTGGAATCCCAACTCCGAAATATTGGGGACAGATCTGGGGCGGACAGTTGGACTAAAGCGCACTGGAGTTAACTTTATAAAAGTTCCTCCGGGTAAAGAATCCTTTATTTATCATTCCCATTATTCTGAGGAAGAATGGATTTATATCCTGTCAGGGAAAGGCGTTGCAGAAATTGACGGAGAAGAATTTGAAGTAGTTTCGGGAGATTTTATGGGATTTCCAACTCCTTCAGTTGCCCATCATCTCAAGAACATCGGTGACGAAGATCTAGTATATTTAGTAGGGGGAGAAAACTTAGAGATAGAAATTGCTGAGTTTCCAAAACTTCAAAAACGGATGCTTCGTCGTGGAAATACTGTTGAAATTTATGACTATTCTGATGCTAAACCCTTTGAAGCATTAGACCCCTAACTGGATAAAGTCCGTTGGAGTCATCGGTAATGACTTTGGTCATTCTTTTTAGTGACTTCCAGCCATGTCAGAAAAGCGATCGCTTTAGCTACATTGGTTTGATCAGTGAACTTTTCTGGATTAAAAGAGAGATTAAACAGCAAGCGATTAGCCTACTAACAACATCAACCGGGGGAATTCTGCCAAAATTATTCTACAGAAAGTCAACGGAATTGAGGAAACTAAAATGACAATTATTGCTCAAAATCAAGAAACATCTGCTTTAACAAGCGAAATCGATACCTATCTAATTATTGATAATTTGCGAGTGGTCTTTAATCAGGCTTCAGATGGTACTATCGAAAGCGTAACCCTATTTCAAAACAGCCATGAAATGGTTGCTCCTAGAATAGATTAGAGGAAAAGACAGAGATTAGTTTAGGACAACAATGATGAGCAAAATTAAGAATATTGTGTTGGTTCATGGTTTTTGGGCTGATGGGTCTAGTTATCGTGATATAATTTCGATGTTGTTAGCAGAAGGCTATGAAGTTATCGCAGTTCAAAATCCGCTGACTTCCCTCGCTGATGATATTGCTGCAACCAAACGTGCTTTGACTCGTATCGAAGGTCAATGTATTCTGGTGGGTCATTCTTGGGGCGGTATGGTGATTACTGAAGTTGGCAATGATGAACGAGTTTCTGGTTTAGTTTATATTGCTGCGCTTGCTCCTGATGTTGGCGAATCAATGATAGATTTGATGAGTAAATATGGCTCTCCATCATCTCATTTTCAAGAACAAGAGGGTTTTATTTGGATTTCCAAAGAAGGTGTAAAAGAGATTCTGGCAGGCGATCTTTCCGCAGAACAAACAGCATTGATCTATGCAACTCAAACTCCGCCATCTACCTCACTACCAAACGAAAAAATAGAGAAGCCTGCATGGAAACATAAGCCAAGCTGGTATATTATTGCCAACAATGATCGGGCTGTTCCACCTGATTTACAGCATGATTTATCTAAACGCATGGGCGCAACGACAGTGGTTTTAGAATCCAGCCACTTTCCATTAATTTCTCATGCAAAAGAAGTTGTGGATGCGATCAAAGAAGCCGCAGCTAATCCCTAATTTTCATGCACTTTTGAATTTAATAACAGAGCATGGCTAGATGGGATGATAGTTACTCCCCGGATAAATTAATGGTGAATTGGCTCTTGAAAAATTCGGTTGGGGGAATGGCGATCGCTGCATTTTTCCCCTTCCTTATATATGTGAGTATACAAGCCGGAGTGAATCAATTTCTTAGTCAAAAAAGCGATCTTCTTTATCAAATTCAGGTGCAACAACCGCCCGATCGCTTGTCTGATGGTTCGGGTTTAACGGTTACGACTTCCCGTTACTATACTCCTAGCAGAATTGATAGTAATAAAGCGGGAATTGTTCCTGATGATGTTCAAATTGATTGAACTCGCACCCAACAACAGCGTTTACAAGTCACACCAACGCTGAGGGCGACAGTTGAAGATTCTCAATATAAGCAAGCACTTTTTATTCTCGAAAATACAGTCAGAACTGATTAAACTCCCCCCAACAATAGCCGATATGACCGTTGGGGGTGGAGCAAATTTCTAGCAATTGCAACTAAGGCTTCAGAACAACCTTAATACAATTGTCTTTCTTATGTTTAAAAATCTCATAACCGCGAGAAGCATCTTCTAAACTGAGACGATGGGTAATCACAAAAGAAGGGTCAATTTCGCCGTTTTGAATTCGTTCCATCAAAGGACGCAAATAGCGTTGAACGTGAGTCTGTCCAGACTTCAACGTCAGCGCTTTATTAACAATAGCACCCATCGGCATTTTATCAACAAAACCGCCATAAACACCCGGAATAGAAACCGTTCCGCCCTTCCGACAAGCAACGATCGCCTGTCGCAACGCATGGGGTCGTCCCGTTTCCAGACGAACCGCCTGTTTCACCTTATCAACCACCCCCATCGCATCGACGCCGTGCGCCTCCATACCCACCGCTTCAATACAGCGATCGGGGCCGCGTCCGCCCGTCATTTCCTTCAACGCAACTCCCGCGTCCACTTCTTCAAAATTGATAATTTCGGCGCCGGCTTTTTCAGCCAATTGTAACCGTTCCGGGACGCAATCGATCGCGATCACCCGTGCCGCCCCCAACATGAAAGCGCTGCGAATGGCAAACTGTCCAACGGGACCGCATCCCCAAACCGCCACCGTATCGCCCGGTTCAATATCGCAATTTTCAGCCGCCATGTAGCCGGTCGGAAAGATATCGGTTAAAAACAGAACTTGGTCATCGGTCAAACCATCCGCCACCTTCAACGGGCCAACATCCGCAAACGGTACCCGGGCATATTCAGCCTGTCCACCCGCGTAACCGCCCAACAAATGAGAATAACCATAGATACCCGAAGGAGAATGACCGTACATTTTCTCAACCATCCAACTATTCGGGTTAGAATTATCGCAGAGCGACCACAAATCCCGGTTACAAAAGAAACAATTTCCGCAAGAAATCGTAAACGGCACAACCACGCGATCGCCAACCTTCAGCTTTTTAACATTCGGGCCGACTTCAACCACTTCTCCCATAAATTCATGGCCTAAAATATCCCCCGATTTCATTGTCGGAATATAACCATCATAAAGGTGCAAATCTGAACCACAGATCGCAGTAGAAGTAATTTTAATAATCGCATCGCCGGGATTTAAAATTTTAGGGTCGGGAACTGTATCAACCCGCACATCGTGGGAACCGTGCCAACAAACTGCTTTCATAACCTCCTGTCTCCGTAAGTATTAATTAATCTTTTGGCGTTGTTGTGTCTAAGATTGATAATTGAACTGATATGAAATCGAAACAAGAATGCTAGAGAACATAAAAGTAAACACTGATAAGGAGTTGGGCGGGTTCATGTAAGTTATTGTTGGGAAAACATAGATCGGTTCGGAACCCGCCCCTACATCACCGCTAACGGGTAATGAGTCAGTGTAAACTGTCTTCCTATCTCCCCACTTCCCATCTATTCTCTGTCGCAAAACTAGGCGATTTCATATTACTATGAACCTTGGGGTTGCCCTTCTGTAGTGGCAAATTCTCCGGCTTCCATCAGTTGTTTGAAACGACTCAACATCTGACCCAATTGTTGTTCGGGTTCGGTACCAAATAACTTGGCAATATTCGCCGTCATAGCACCGCCAGGGGGACTGTATTCCATCACAACTTTAACTTCGGTTCCCCGTCCACCGGTTGCGGGACGAAACCGCACAAACCCCGACTGATCGATGTCCGCATTCTCAACGGAAGTCCAAGCGATCAACTCGTTGGGGCGATCTTGAACAACCATCGCATCCCATTCTACAGCCTTATCCACAAGGGGCGTTTTGGCGACCCAGTGGGAGCGCTGTTGGTCGTAAACCGTGACCGACTCCAGATAATCTGCTAAATTCGGTAAGTTCTCGAAATTGCGCCAATAGTTGTAAAGTTCTTCGGGCGACTTGTCTATCGTTACGGTTTTCTCGGCGGTAATACGCTGGTCTTTGGTGGCTTCTGTCGCCTCGCCAAGTTTCTCTTGAACTTGTTTGACCGTGCTTTCATTTTTCACGCCTTGATAAATCAAACCGCCCCCAACTAATGAGGTTAGTATACCCCGAAGCGATCGCTGTTTTAAACCCATTAATACGAGTGCGCCCCCACCGAGAAGGGAAGCCCAACGTTCGATATCGCCCGCTTGATTTTCAGTCGTTTGATTTTCAGTCGTTTGATTTGCGATCGTTTGATTTTCGGTCGTTTGATTTCCGGTCGTTTGATTTCCGGTTTCGCGCTGAACGCCGTCGCTATCAATTATTATTTTTTCCATCTCATTTATCTTTAACCATGTTTTATGTATCTGGTTTTCAGCATATAAAACTCAACCGCGAATGCAATCACCCATATGGTAGAAAGATAAGAAAATACAACTCTACTCGTCCTCGGGTTGAGCAATTGCCGAACTATTCTTCTCTGAAAAATAGATAGTCCTATCTTGGGGGGGATGTTAACTTCTTGCAAATCGAGTATGAGTAATGAAGGTTAGCCAGTAATATCATGTCCGATTAATTAATGATAATTTTGTCGGGGCGGGTATTTTCAGTGAACAGTGAACAGTGAACAGTTACCAGTTAAGAGGTTACAGTGAACAGTTTACAGGTGATCGCTCAAAAAACTGATAACTGTAAAAACTGGTAGCTGTGGTTACTGCACAACTGTAAACTGAAAACTGTAATCAACCCGCCCTGTTAATGGTATTAGCACTTTGCGATCCGATCAACAAATAAAAAAAATATTGTTCTAGCTATGGAAATTTCCGGCACAACAACGAAAACGTTAATGGCGATTATTGCTACAATTTTAGTTGTGGCTGCACTACAAGCCACCCGATCAATTTCTATGCCGTTGGCGTTTGCGTTTTTTATTGCTGTTTTAGTTTATCCTTTGCAAGCAAGGCTACAACGTCGTTTACCCCGATGGTTAAGTTTAATTTTGGTGCTGCTATTACTATTGGCATTTCTGGGGGTGGCGGTTGGCGCTTTAACGCTGAGTGCAGAAATTATTGAACCGAAAGTTCCTCAATATGTCGATCGCTTACAACAAATGGGAGAAACTTTGCGATCGTGGGCGGAGACGCGAAGTATACCCGTTCCTCAGTTTAACGCTCAAGATGGAATTAATCAAGTCACTCAGCAGGCAATTGTCGGCATAAAGACTTTGTTATCAGCCGCGAGTTTGTTTATCTTAATTGTGTCTTTGTTAGTCTTGTTATTGTTAGAAGTAAATCAATATCAGGAAAAGGTTAAACAGGCTTTTCCTTCTCGAACCAGTTATCGCATTATTGACGCGGTTAGTAATACCAGCGAAAAGCTGCGGCGATATTTGTTAGTGATGACATTTACCTGCTTTTTGACGGGAATTTTAACCTCAAGCTGGTGTTTTATTTGGGGGGTTGATTTGGCTTTTGTTTGGGGATTAGTTGCTTTTGTTCTTAACTATGTACCCACTTTAGGATCGATTATTGCCGTGATTCCTCCGACGTTGGTTGCTTTGGTTTTTCAAGGGGTTCCTCGCGGAATTGCCACGTTGTTAGGATTGGCAGTTATACAGACAATTTTGGGTAATTTTGTCGATCCTCGCTTGCAGGGAAAAACGCTACAGTTATCGCCTTTTGTTGCTTTAATTTCTATCGTCTTTTGGGGATGGGTTTGGGGAATTCCCGGTGCAATTTTGGGCGTACCCATGACCATCTCAATTGTCTTGCTTTCCCGGGAGTTTCAAACCACTCGTGGCGTGGCTATTCTGTTAGGTGAAGTTGAGGACTCCGAGGAGAACAAGCGGGCTTAAAACTCCTTGAAGTAAGCAGATATAGCAATCAAAACTAATTGGTGATAACTGTAAAAACAGATAAAAATTATGATACTATTTTACCCGAGAGCACCTTTTTAAATCGGGCTGTTTTCAATTTTTAAAGGCACTTTTAAATTAAAAACCCAGTTTCTGAATCGAAACCGGGTTTTTGGGATGTATATGATCGCAAGTAGCGCTATAACATTTTTAGACACAACTCAAATCCGATTGCTAGATTTAGCATTCAATTCAAGCGATCGCCAAGTTTTTGATAAGAACTTTTAACCCGTTAACAAACTTCTCAAAACTTGATAAATTAAAGTCAACATCGTAATTCCCACAACAGAAAGAAGCAAAATAAACAACATTAATCCGCCAACCAAAATAATCACAAATAAACGATCCGCTTTCTCTCCCATTTCAGGCGCGTTAACATGGGCTTCCAACAGATCCACATTTTTGACATTCGCTTTCCAAGCCACATCAAAAACATCCCCAAAAACAGGTACAGTCCCCACCAAGGTTTCAGTCGCAATATTAGAAGCCATGCGAATTAGCGTTTCTTTGGGAACTCCCAGTTGAAAAGCTCGCAACATAATGTAAGCTGAGAACAGACCCCCGAGTAAATCCCCACCACCCGGTATAAGTCCAATAATCGGATCGAGACCTATGCCGTAGGTGGTACCCGGAACTCGAATCGCATTATCGAGAATGTTGCTGTATTGGCGCAGATGTCGGACTGTAGAGGCTTTAGACTGATGATCCGTTGCGGGAATTGAGCGTTTAGGAGAGGATTTCTGATTCATAGGGGTTGCAATTGTGAGAAATTCGACATTTTTGTGTCAACTTATGTAACATACAATTAATGATTTTCGATCAACTTAACTTCTAGCCTTGGTTAGAAGCTTAAATTTTGATCTTGTTCTTAAAATAAAACATTTAATTTAAAACTGTCATGGAGTGGATAGAAGTTTCTAAAAATTGGGTTTTGATTCCTCCCCGACCAAAAGCGATTGTCCACTTTTTGGGGGGAGCGTTTGTGGCGACCGCACCACAAATCACCTACCGATGGCTATTAGAACAGATAGCACAACAAGGATACATCGTGATCGCCACCCCTTTTATCAATACCCTCAATCACGGGATTATGGCGAAAAAAGTGCTGTGGACCTTTGAGGATGGTTTAGAAGACTTGTACTCCAGTCGGCGTCTGCGTCAACGGGGTTTACCGATCTATGGAGTCGGGCATAGTATGGGGTGTAAACTTCATTTACTCATCGGTTCATTATTTCCCGTCAACCGAGCGGGAAATATCTTGATATCCTTCAACAACTACGCGGCGCGGGAGTCTATTCCTTTGGTTGAACAACTCTCCTCGATGATGGAGGTAGAATTTACCCCCTCACCAGGCCAAACCAACCTGATTGTACAGGAACGCTACCAAATCCGTCGCAACCTTCTGATCAAATTTACCAAAGATACCATCGACCAAACCTTAATCCTCAATAAAATTTTGCAACGTCGTTTTCCGGGAATGGTTGCACTTCAGCAGTTAGGGGGAGATCACTTAACCCCAGTCAATCAAGATGTTAGCTGGTCAATGGGGGAAACTTCTACACCCTTTGATGCGATTAGTCAATGGATTAAACAAGAAATCTACCGAGATTTATATCGATTAAAACAGGAAGTCTTACATTGGCTCGATCCATTAGCCCAAGCCCAACAGAAGTGAGCCGTTCTCAATTCGATGGGCAAGTGCTATCGTTGAGCGAGGGGTTGGTAATTTTTAACGATCAAGAGACAGTTGCGACCATCAGGAGTAGGTTCATAACTCAAATAATCTGCAATATCACGCATCAGTTTCAAACCTCGCCCCCCGCCTGAGCCTTTATCAATCTGAGAAGGGATTTGTTGGAGTTTCTCCATTAAATTAAACGGAGGGCCATAATCCCAAACTCGAATTTCAATTTGTTTGTCCGAGAGAGTAACTTCCATCTCAACCGTTACCTCTTCTGAAGGTAGGTTGCGATGAGCATGACGAACAGCATTGGTAAATCCTTCGGCCAAGGCCAGTTGACAGCGAATCCAAATGGTACTTGGAATCGAGGGATGCTGTAATTGAGCAAACCATGACAAAATATCGGATAAAGCATCAAGAGTATTGGGGGCTTGAAGCTGTGCCTTGCAGGGAAGAAGTAACGGTTCGGAACCTGGAAATTCAATCACACGAAGTTATGAGAACCTACATCTACGATCAATTTAGCACGACCGATGACTTATGCCACACTGAGTTAAGCAACTCTGTGATAGCGCCTATGCGCTTTGGACTATACTCTACTTAAGCTAAGGATTGACTCAAACTCTTGTTGCTGACGTTGCCCTCACAAATTTATACCTGAGCGTCCATGTTTAAAATTTTGGTGATTGATGATGACACGGTCATTCGGGAACTGCTAAGGAGAACCCTCCAAAAGCAGGGTTATGATGTTTCGGTCGCCTGCAATGGTGAGGAAGGCATTCAAAAGGCTCAACTCTTACGTCCGGCTTTGATTATTTGTGATTGGATTATGCCCAGGTTGAGCGGTATTGAGGTCTGTCGTCAGGTCAAAGCCAATCCTGAACTCTCGACGACTCAGTTCTTTTTGTTGACTTCTCTCGGTTCAATTTCTGACCGGGTTAAGGGTCTCGATGCAGGTGCGGATGATTTTATCTCCAAACCCATTGAAATGAATGAGTTGTATGCGAGAGTTCGGGCGGGGTTGCGGTTACATCAACTTAGTCAAGATTTGCAAACGCAAAAGCAACTGTTAGAAGCGGAGTTAGCAGAAGCGGCTGAATATGTACAATCTTTGCTTCCTCAACCGACTTTAACACCGTTAAAGATTGAAGCCAAGTTTATTCCTTCTCGTCAACTTGGGGGAGATTGTTTTGACTATTGTTGGTTAGATTCGGATTATTTATCGATTTATTTAATGGATACGGCCGGACATGGTTTGAGGGCAACTTTGCCTTCGATTTCGGTTTTAAATTTATTGCGATCGCGGACGATTCCTAATATTAATTATTATCAACCCAGTGACGTTTTGAAAGCCCTCAACAACACCTTTCAAATGTCTTATCAAAATGACAAATATTTTACCATTTGGTATGGGGTTTATAACCGAGCCACTCGCCAACTCACCTATGCCAGCGCAGGTCATCCGCCTGCGATTTTGGTTTCCGCTCTTGAGCAAAATAATCTCCAAGTTAAACGCTTAAAAACCCCAGGAATGCCGGTGGGAATGTTTCTAGAAGCTGAATATATTGATGAAAGTTGTGACATCAAAAATCCGAGCGATCTGTTTGTTTTTAGTGATGGGGTTTATGAAATTCATCTACCGGATGGTTCCCTGTGGGGACTGGATGCTTTTATTCGTCTTCTAACGGACTCGAATTCTAATTATCTTACCTCATCTCACCTCGATGCTATTTTTAATTCTATTAAAACTTTAAATTCCGGTAATCCTTTTGAGGATGACTTTTCTTTGCTCAAAATCCACTTTGAGTAAATCCAGATTCCTCAATTCTCCCCAACCTCTCCCGCTTTTTGCGTAGATCTTCAAGGTGAAAATCGAAAAATCCGATCAGGGAAGAACTCCTAAAAATTCCTAGCGTTTAACCGGCCGCGATCGCGCACCCGGATAGATGACAACAGCCAGAGTCTTCCCCGACCGATTGACCTCAAAAGTTAGCTACTTTGAGCAGCATATTTACTTTCAAAATCTTCTCGATTCTGAAAAATCTCGAATACCTTATCCATACTGGTTAGCTCAAACAAAATTTTAATTTGCTCATTAATGGAGCAAACCATCAACTTACCACCAGCCGCTCGAACTGTTTTCAGAGCCAAAACTAAGGCACCCAAACCTGAACTGTCCATAAACGTGACACCTTCAAAATCGATCAGGATGATTTCGGCTCCTTGATCGACAAGATTGCTAATCTCTTGACGGAAATGACTTGCTTTCGTTCCGTCTAAAATGCCTTGGGGTTGAAGCACTCGAATATCAGAACTCATAATTTCTTAAAAGTGAAGCCTCAAAATTGACTCGCCAGTTTCCGCTAGTATAGCCTTGAGATGAACTCATCGCCAAATTCTCAACTGGGCAACCCCTGGTTATCGGTTAAAAATTTGCCCTCAAAGAGTTTTTTCCGAGAAAATGAACTACTGTTGATCTTCAGATCGCCCAATGACTTGAGCGCGATGGAGGAGTTGACCTCGATATCGATAGCCGGTATAGCGCACCACAACAGTTTCCCCGGTTTTAGCGGTTCCTTCTAGAAGCTGGTGCATCTGCGGATTGTAAGGAACTTCCGAACCCACAGGTGCGATCGCTTCCACTCCCCATTGTTGCATAAGCCGTTCAATTGGACGCAATAAAGGCAATAATTTGATCGCAGGCAGTTTGGGATTTTGTTGAACTTTATCGACGACTCTCGGCCATTGCAGCAACCAAGGTTCTAAAACCTCTAAACTCCCTCGCTCAAACTCCTGTAATAGGGAGTCTCGCTGCTGTTTCATCTCGGTTTGCAAGCGTTGATACTCCTGTTGCAGTTCCTCAACAGAAGGGCCAGCAACAGGAGAACTCACCGACTCGGGAGCAAAAGTTGCCAACAATTCTACCAAAGAAATATTCAGCCCTTGACTAATCTTCAGCAAAATTTCAACTCGCATTTGTCGGGCTAGCCCCCGCCGCAGCCGAATAATTTGCCACTGAGAAACATCCGCTTTCCGACTCAAGTCCTGCACAGTAGAAAGCCCCGCCTGTTGCATTAGGCGGTGCAACTCGGGGCTATAGTCCAATGATGATGGGTTCATTCACGCCATAGATGCTATTTCACCTGAGCAGCCATTTTTGTTGTACTGCTGCTACCATTGGTAGCACTCCCGTCGCTTCCTTGCAAGTGGGCTTCGAGGAACCACAGGCGCATATCAACGGTGCGGGAAATTTCGGTGTATAGATCTGCCGTATCCGCATCTCCTAACTCATCGGTTTTACCAATGGCTTCGCGAACGTGTTGGGCATACATTGCCAACCGATCAGCTAAGGCGATCACATGATCTTTTCCATCGAGGATATCAAAGGGATATTCTGGCAAAATTGAATCGCTGGCCGCTACCCGGGCGGTTCCCATCGCATACCCTCCCAGGGCGGTGACTCGTTCGGCCACCAGATCAACATATCCTTCGAGTTCACCGGCTATTTCATCAAACAGTTCGTGCAGGGAATAGAAGTGCATTCCCTTAACGTTCCAGTGGGCTTGTTTGGTTTGAGTTTTTAGGTCTAAAGTCGTTGCTAATGTGGCATTGAGAATAGCGGCCACTTCTTGACGAGTTTCTTCGGAAAAATCAATCCGAGAAGGATACAGGCGGGTTTTCAGGTTGTTACTCATGGATGTGTTCTCCTTTAAGGTTGATTGAATTAAGGATTGAGCAGACTTTACAAATATTTCAAATCTCTGACTGGATTTTACTGCGTTGTGAACAGTTGTTTATCTATCTCAAGCTAGATGCTTTTGTAAAACCGAACGGGGCGCTTTGCGGACTTTACACCGAATCGTTTCGTGGCCAAGGTTTGTACAGGCTTCAAACCGATGACAGCCCGAAAATCCATAATATTGGCCGTCTACTTCTAGGACTTCTATGGGTTCTTGTAAACCAATTTCTTGAATGGATTCCATTAACGCCTTGACTTTGGCCTGATCCGTTGCCCGAGGCAGGGGACGCCGTATCTGTTTCAGGGGAATCTCCTGAACTTGCATGGGAATAGTTTCTCCTTGATTGATCTTCTTCTTAAATCATACTCATAACGAGTTCGTTTTAGCAACACTCGTGAAGAAATTCTGATATCATTTTCCCAGGTCTAGGAGCCGGAGGACGGATGAGGGACCACGCCAAAAACTAGGTTGGTTTGACAAGACCCATCCGACCGCTTCGGCGAACGCTTTTAGAAACGGGGTTTTTCAGACTTTACTATTACGCTAAAAACTAGGTTGGTTTGACAAGACCCATCCGACCGCTTCGGCGAACGCTTTTAGAAACGGGGTTTTTCAGACTTTACTATTACGCCAAAAACTAGGTTGGTTTGACAAGACCCATCCGACCGCTTCGGCGATCGCTTTTAGAAACCAGGTTTTTTACCCTCTTCCCAAACCTTGATCTAAAATCTGAAACCTTTTAAGTTGATTGCAAGCGATACTATCCGAAAGAAAAGTTGTAGTCTATTGTCGGGGACCCAATGGCTTGCAGAAGACACAAAGACAACAATCACCTCTATTCCTGATCTGTTGCAGTCGGGGAACTATAGGGTGAGATATCTGATTTTCCGGATAACTGTTGAGTCGAGTGTAGTATCCCTTGTTCTCTGACAGGGGGAACTCACGCAAAATTGAGTCAGAGATTTACCCGTATTACGGACAACCAATAAACAATCACCAGACATTTGACTCTATGACAACGGATAAAAAAGCGCAAAGAATAGCAGTATTTGACAGTGGTGTGGGAGGGTTAACCGTTTTAAGAGAGATATACCGACAACTCCCCAACGAATCGATCCTGTACTTTGGGGATACGGCCAGATTACCCTATGGAACGCGATCGCCAAGTGAGATTTTACAGTTTGTCCGTGAAATTATTCTCTGGGCGATCGATCAGGATGTGAAAATGATCGTTATGGCCTGTAATACCAGTTCCGCCCTGGCACTGGAAACGGTACAATCGGAATTTAATGTGCCGATTTTGGGAGTAATTTTACCGGGGGCGAAGGCGGCAGTTCGCAAGGGTCAGCGAATAGGGGTGATTGCCACTCCCGCTACAGTTACCAGTAATGCCTACCGTCAAGCCATTCAGGAAATGGATGCAGCAGTTCAAGTCTGGCAGGTGAGTTGTCCGGAGTTTGTCCCTCTCATTGAACAAAATCGCATTCACGATCCTTATACTTATCAGGTGGCGCTGGAGTATTTGACTCCTTTAATCGATCAACGCATTGATACTTTAATTTACGGGTGTACTCATTATCCTCATTTGGCGCCGGTTGTGCGATCAATTCTTCCTCACAGTGTTCGTTTGGTTGATCCGGCGGTTCATCTGGTTAAAGCCATTACTCAAGAGTTGGAACTTTTGGGACTGCGTAACCCCCATCTTCCTAAACCCACTCGCTTTTGTGTGAGTGGTTGTCCCGAACAATTTGCCAGTTTATCGGTGCAGTGGTTGGGTTATACTCCCACCGTAGAAGCAACGGTCTTACCTGTATTAGAGACCTCTGAAATGACTCATCTTTCCCTGAGAGAGGGGTTAGGGGGTTAAATCCTTCTGCGTTAAACGCTTTGAGAGCATGGGTCTAGCTGTTAGACCCATTTTCGATCCAATTTCACTTTTTGGCCTTTTTCTCTTGGCGATCGCGAAGTGTTGCCGATCAGCAGTTTTTGATCGGTTTGAGGTTGTACCAAACTTGTTACTAATTTTCCGAAATTAAGAGTCCTGAAATAGAGTAATCCCACCCCCGTCTGGGAGTGGGACAATCTCCAACCTAAGTGAAGTGCGACAACATTTTGAAGAATTTCCCTTGGCACAGGATTCTAGTTGTGGTATCATCTGAAATCTGCGTTGCAGGTTCGATCAAGTTGCCGATCATTAATTTTTTGCTAAGATCGAGATCTAGAGATTTTAGCTGTGCGTTTGGCAAGCATCAATAACAAATAAACGGTGAAAACGTAACCTGCGGCCAAAACGGGAATAATTAGTGGAGTATCTTGGTACATCATAGTTGGTATAGCCAAACAAATAATAGGGAGGAGCACAGATAGGAGTTTAATACCAGCTACATTGGGCTAGCACACAGAGCTTTGGTCTAACTTTGATGGCTCTACTTCAAGCACTATCTGGGAACTTCATCTCCCAGAAAACGTTGTCAGGACTTTACTCAAATTACAGACAGATAATCTGAAGAATTAGGCTGTACTTTGCAACCTAAAGCTCAGAATTGTCTATCTACATACCGGGCCTGCCTGTCACTCAAATGAGCTTTGAACGATTTGTCAATTTTCAGCAGAGATCCATTTGCCTACAGATCAACCCTGCTACGACAGGCAGCTAATACTCAGTCGTTAGACCAATAGCCCTGAATGTGTAGAATTGTTTAAACTCTTATTCACTAAAATAACATAAAACGCTCCAATGTGAGAGCCTGAAAGCGGATTTCCTTAATAATTTGATAGAATTCGACCGAGGGGTGGTGAGTAATTGCCAAAATCGGCCACAATTTTATTGGCCATTGGTTGTTTTGCGATCGCCGTTCAGTTTTTGTGAGAGTCAAACCCGTCGGATTTCTCGCCTAGAAGAATTTTCAGCAAGATTGTCCTTCTCGCCCTGTCCGGTGTTTAATCGCCACCAAGGGGGTTGTATTTTGAGGTTAAACGAAGTTTGACTTTCCTATCCAAGAGGGCGCCGCTTAAAATAAAACTATAATATGTAAAATTTTGTTAAACCCATTGCCTGATTCGGCGAATCCATGACCTCTAGCACTCTTTTATTTTCTCCGGTTGAAGCAGATCTGCAACTGTTGACAGACAACCTCAAGCAGTTAGTCGGCGCTCGTCACCCGATTCTATATGCAGCAGCAGAGCATCTTTTCAGTGTTCAAGGGAAACGGGTGCGCCCGGCGATTGTCCTGCTGATTTCGCGAACCACGATGCCCAACCAGGAGATTACTCCCAAGCATCGGCGATTAGCAGAAATTACCGAAATGATTCATACAGCGAGTCTGGTGCATGATGATGTCGTTGATGAGTCAGAACTGCGGCGAGGCGCACCCACCGTTCATAGTCTATTTAACAACCGCATTGCTGTCTTAGCAGGAGACTTTCTATTTGCCCAATCTTCTTGGTATTTAGCCAATCTGGACAATTTGGAAGTGGTCAAACTGTTGTCTAAGGTGATTATGGATCTGGCTGAAGGGGAAATTCAGCAGGGACTCAATCGCTTTGACACGGGAATGTCGATTAACGCATATCTCGAAAAAAGTTATTACAAAACCGCTTCTTTAGTCGCCAATAGTTCTAAAGCCGCAGGTTTATTGAGTGGCGTTTCGGCGGAGTTAGCCCAAGATTTGTACAGTTATGGGCGTCATCTCGGTTTAGCTTTTCAAATCGTCGATGATATTTTAGATTTCACAGGTTCAACGGAATCTCTGGGAAAACCTGCCGCTTCCGATCTTCAAAGTGGGAATTTAACCGCTCCGACTTTGTTTGCTCTCGAAGAAAAACCTTACTTAGAAACGTTAATTGAACGGGAGTTTGCTCAAGAAGGAGATTTAGAACAAGCGCTCACTATCATTAAAGAAAGTTCAGGAATTGAGCGCTCAAGAGAACTTGCAGCCCATCATGCTAAACTGGCTGTCGAACATATTTCTAAATTTCCCGATTGTGATTCTCGTCAAGCTCTAATTGAATTAACCGATTATGTATTGAGTCGATTGTATTAGTAGAAAAATCGAATCAAAATTAATAAGTCTCTGTCAGCGGGAACAGTTGCTCAGACCGTGGTAGAGACTTTTTCACTATTCGGATTGTTGGTCGATGAAATTTTAGCTTGTTTTTTAGTTGACAGCATATTCTGTGTATTGACGCATAGAAGGGGGGTGAAATCCGATAACAATATCTTCTTTGGGAACCCCCATTTCAACTAATGTTTGGGCAACATCTTCTTCTGTTCCGTTCCACTGAATCCAAATCTTGCCATTCTTAATGTCAAAATGGAGTACCGGCCCAAAAATGCGCCGTTCATTTCGCCAGCCTACATAAATCAACTGATAATGATCTTGTTCGCGATCAAAAATTGTCTGTGCTTCCACCTCATCAATTTTTGCATAATGTCTTCTTACATAATCTATCAGTAAGTTTTGAATAGATTGACGATATTTTTCTAGGTCTGCCATTGAATAATTTCCTCCCGTTCTAGATTATAAATCATCAAATTGACCCGACTCCGCCGAATTACAGATTGAATAAAAGGCCGTTGAAAAAAGTTGTTATAAATATTGCTAGTAATCGCCAAATACAGGATACGTTCTGGTTCTTGTGCTTCTAAAGCATAGCGATAATTTGTATATTGTCCGAGTGCAAGATGAAACTCATAAATGCTGGATGACCCCAAAAAGCTTTTAACTTCAACAGCAATCTTTTGATGATCTTTCTCAGCCGCTATAATTTTCTCTGCACCCAAATCAATATACATATCAGTAATGCCATCAACTTGTAGAGGGAAAGGGTCATGTGTAATCTGCCAGCAATCTTTTTGCAAGGCTACTTTGACAACCTGATGAAATCGATCTTTGGCAGACATCGGTTTTTCTCAAAAAAGAGTTCTGTCTCTAAATTATATTGCTAAATGACCAGAAAAAGTGCTTTCCGCCAAGGATTCAAGGGGGATAGGGTCAGCATTTTGAGAGAGATCAGTAGCCTGCCCTATTGATAGGAATGGGGGAAGTCAGGAAACAGGGGAACTCTTGCATGAGTAGGTTTTGCTTGTTTCCTATTAACTGACTTCCCATTTTCTATTCCCCATGTTAAGCGGGAGATTAAGCAAAATTAGGAGGAATATTTCGGGATTGAACCATCGCCCGATATCGCTCCAAATAGACACGAATTAAATCTTGAACCTCACTGCGCTTAACTTCAGTTCCTCGATCCAAACTGCCAGGAACTTCAAAGAAAATAATACTATCGAGAGGTTGAATCGCCACCATTTGAAATAAAATGTGGGTGACGGCGATCGGTGTCGGTTTCGCCACCAGATTGGCAGGTGCGGAAATCGGGGAACGATTGGAAGCCTCTTCAAAGGTCGGATAAGCGTAAATTACCCGCTTTTGTAGATCGGGCTGATCGAGATGACCCAACGTCGTCAAGACCCAACTTTTATCAGTCCCCTGCAAAATATAGTAATGATCGCGCTGCAATTGTTCGGCGAGAATTTTCAACGCCGGGGCGATCGCTTGTATTACCCCTGGAGTCGTACCATCTTGAGGGGCGTTATCAATTAAAACTTGAATTTGTTGATCTAAATCCATCATTTCAGCTCAAAAATCAGAGGTCAGCGGGTCAAAAAATCGGTCGTTCAATTCATAAGCGATCCTAACAAGCGACCCCAACACTATTATTGTCTATCCGGGTGAACTGGTGAGAGTCTCCGGAAATTCAAAGGTTTCGCTCGAAAGGTTGTCTTAGGCTCACTGTTATTAAGTATTTAAAATATGGGGGAAATCTGCCAGAGCGAAACGATATATCAACGGCTGTTTAACGAACTGAAGCAGTCCACCCGTGCCTCTGAGCAGAATTGCCGGGATGTTGCCCAACGTTTAACCGAAGAAGCCATTCGCATTTGCACCGAAAGCAGACGCATTCAGGCTTCTGGCGAGGTCGAAACCTGGGCGATGACATTAGCTCAACATCGCCTTCAGCAATGTCTGCATTATTATAGGTTAGGGTCAAGACAGGCACCAGTGGAACTGCACAGCACCTTAAGTGCGATTGTCTACCGCTATATTACACCTTTGCAAGTGCAATCGAGTTATCAAGCGAGACTGGAATTAATCAGGGATTTCTTGCAGGGCTTTTACCTGGAAACCTTAAGTGCTTTTCGCAAAGAGGCTCAGTTACCTGCAACTTATCGTCCTCAAACGATACTAGAATTAGCGGAATATTTGGCATTCACAGAACGTTATGGGAAAAGACGGATTCCGTTAGCCCGGGGTCGTAGTCAACAATTGGTGATTTTACGCGCCCAAACCTTTTCTCAACAACAGCCCAAAGAAACATTTGTGGATTTAGATCAAGCCGCCGAAGGATCATCTCAAGACTCGGATCAAACTTGGAATGATTCAGCCCTACAACAGGTGCGAAATGCTATGGTCGCAGAATCAACTGAACCGGAATTAGATTCTTTGCGCCAAACCGTGGTTGAAGAGTTAATGGGTTATCTCGAAGAACACAATCAACAAGATTGTGCCGATTATTTTGCCTTGCGCTTGCAAGATTTACCGACTCGGGAAATTGAGGCCATCTTGGGGTTAACACCCCGTCAGCGAGACTACTTGCAGCAACGATTCAAATATCACTTGCTGCGGTTCGCCTTCGGACATCGCTGGGAACTGGTCCATCAGTGGTTGGAAGCCGATTTAGAAAAAGATTTGGGATTAACCCCCCAACAATGGCAGCTTTTTCAAGAGCAACTCAGCCCCGCGCAAGCAGATTTGCTAAGGTTAAAACAAGAGGGTTTATCGGATCAAGAAATTTCCCAAACCCTTAACTGTAAGGTCACTCAAGTCCAAAAACGGTGGTTTAAAGTATTAGAGTTGTCTTGGGAGATCAGAAATAGTTCAGTATCCGGAGCAGGGGCATCTAGCGATGAATAACGAAACATACCGAGATGATCGATCATTCGAGTGCCACTTTTTTGACTGGCTGATGGAAAAGTCAGTCAAAACTCCTTCTTCTGTTGAGAAGGAATCACAGGCTACATCGAATGTTGATGACGAATCCAGGGTGGAGCCAGAAGAATGGGAAGAACTTGACCCATTAGACTCTGAAGAGATTGATGACTCCGACTACCCAAGTCAACCTTTTACATTGGGAGAGATACCAACCGTGAAAAGCAGGTTTGAAACGGTTTTGAAAAATCGGTTAAAAGCCGAGATGGAACGCAACCCCCCCCTATTTCCTTGGGAAACAAAAGCATCTGATTTCGCTAGTTATCCTGACGTAATGGAAGAACCACGAGTTCCCTGGATAGCTCACAAGCAAAATCTCCGCTGGTCTGTTCCCATTCCCGATCCGGTTTTTGCTCAATTGCTGACTCCCTGTCAAGAAGCGATTCAGTCTTCTTTGCGGGAAGGGGCTAAATTAGTCCAAGTCGTCGAAACGTTGTTTCCCGGTCAGTCTGAACCGCTCAATGAGTTGACCCATCGGGTGATGCTGGGTTGGGCTAGAAACCCTGGTGATTTGGCACTCCCGGAATATGAAACGGCGACTCCCACTCAGCAGATGTTGATGACGCTCCTAGCAGCCCGAGAAATTATTCAGGCTCTCACCTTAACCTGTAGTCTAAATCAACCTGCAATTCAACACCAATGGCTGACCCATCTGGGTGTGTTGACTCTAGAGGCTGAATATACTCAAAAAGACAGCCAGAGTGCATCTTTGAAAGTTACAGGTCATTTACCCGATGGCGGACATTTGTGGCTCACCGGAGACGAGGTACAAGTCACAGCCCAACGCAGCGATCGCGGATATGTCAGACTGGAGTTGGTTGATCCTCCGCCGGATCGGACCTATCGACTGAACGTTATTCTAAACAACGAAGATCAGCATCCCCTCAGTTTTGCGATTTGTCCGCAGTCGCTTCGATAAACTCTCCTCAATTGTGCCTGTCAATTCGGGTTGTTCATGTGGCGGCGAGTCGGAGATCGGGTAAAGTGTTTCATAGCACTTGCAGATCTGTCCACCGACTGAGCCATGACGAATAGCAGTTCTCCGTTCAATCAACTCTGGCGTCGGATCGAAGCAACGCCGAAGCCCGAACCCGAAGATTCCATTACGCTGCGAATCTTGGTACAGTTGCTTGTGATTGTCGGAATTCTCGCGACTGATATTGCCATTGAAGAACCTCTCAACCTCTGGGCGATTCCGGTGAGTCTGGTAGGAGCAACCTGGAGTTATTTTCGCCGTCGCCATCGTAATGTGCCTGTTAAATTTTGTATTGCCATCGGAATGTTGGTGGCGCTGGCAGCATTTTTTGGGCGATTGGTGGGAGAACTCAATGATACTCGCTTGGTCTTGGCTCAATTATTAATTCATCTGCAAATTCTACACAGTTTTGATTTACCTCGTCGCCAAGATTTGGGATACTCGATGGTGATTGGGCTAATCTTACTGGGTGTTGCAGCTACCCTCAGTCAAACCTTGACTTTTGGTCCTGTTATTCTTGTCTTTTTAGCGATCGCATTACCCACTTTAATTTTTGATTATCGCTCCCGTTTGGGCTTGGCGAAACTCAATTTAAACCGAACCGATCAATCCAAACCCTCTAAAGTTTTCTCCGCATTAAATATAAAGTTTTTAGGCGTTAGTTTTATTCTTGTTGTTGTCCTCGGACTGCTGATTTTTGCCCTATTACCTCGTTTTCCGAGTTATCAACTTCGCTCTTTTCCGGTGAGTTCTCCGATTGATTTGCCTCAAGGTCAATTTGATGGTACTCAAGTCTTTAATCCCGGTTATGTCTCCGATAATAACCCAAATAATGACTCAGAAAATGGCGGTAGTGGTCGCAGTCCTCGCCGAGGTGCGGGTCAACTGGATACCACTTTTTATTATGGGTTTGATACCCAAATTAACCAAAATTTACGGGGTCAATTAATCCCGAAAGTGGTGATGCGAGTGCGATCGCAAGCCCGAGGTTTTTGGCGTGTGGTTGCTTTTGATCAATATACGGGTCAAGGGTGGGAAATTTCCCGCAATGATCAAGATCAAATGTATGTGGTCAACCGTCCTTCTTGGTCTTATCAATTTCTGCTTTATCCTCAAATTACCGCTAATGAAACCCGAGAAATCGTTCAAAGTTATACGATTATTTCTCAACTTCCCAATTTACTCCCTTCTATGCCTTGGGCAAAAGAAGTGTATTTTCCCACTCAAGAATTAGTGATTGATGAAGAACGAAATTTGCGATCGCCTTTGGATTTACGAGAGGGAATGACCTATACTATTGTCTCTCAAGTTCCTTTTCGCGATCGGTCGTTGTTGCAACAAGCTTCAACGAAATATCCCAAAAAAATCAAAGAACATTATCTCGATGTTCCCGAAGCAATTCGAGAAAAAGTTAGTCAAAAAACTGAAGAAATTCTCCAAAATATTAATCAAGTCGCTCAAAACAAAAAGCCCCTTGATAACCCCTATGAAAAAGCACTGTATCTCGCTCAATATCTCAAACAAAATCCCGTTTACCGTTTACAAGAAGCGCCGCCTTTTTTACGAGAAAATGAAGATTTAGTTGAAGCGTTTTTATTTGGATATAAAGACAGTCCAGAGGGCGAAAAAATAACCGGGGGTTATCCCGATCATTTTGCCACCGTATTAACGATTATGCTGCGTTCTATTGGCATTCCAGCCCGATTAGTTGCGGGATTTGACTCGGGAGAATTTAACCCGTTTACCGGCTTATATGTCGTTAAAAATACCGATGCTCATGCGATGACCGAGGTTTATTTTCCCGAATACGGTTGGTTTGCTTTTAATCCAATTCCGGGTATGGAACTCATTCCTCCTTCCATCGAAGAAAACCAAACTTTTAGCGCATTGCGTTCATTTTGGGAATGGGTAGCGGGTTGGCTACCGTCTCCAGTAACGAGTATTTTACAAACAATATTCGGAACGTTATTCTTGTGGATAGCGCGAAGTATTCGTTGGTTTTTAACGCTGTTTGCTCAAGGATGGGTGGGTTTATTTACTGGGATATTAATTGCACTTATCGTTGGT
This sequence comes from Lyngbya sp., assembly GCA_035285085.1. Classification (GTDB taxonomy): domain Bacteria; phylum Cyanobacteriota; class Cyanobacteriia; order Cyanobacteriales; family Microcoleaceae; genus Capilliphycus. The sequence goes on from JAYKHV010000033.1 coordinate 44,701, forward strand.
TTTGTGGGATGGTTGGGGTTTGATCGTTGGCAAGTTTGGCGTTATCATCGTTGGTTATCTAAACTCCCTCCAGAAGAACGTTTTTATCAACAGATGTTGAGTCTGTTAGCAGCAAAAGGATATAAAAAATCTCCCGCCCAAACCCCTTTAGAATATGCTCATTCTATGCAACACTATCATTCAATTGATGAGGCGGAGGTGATTGAAGAAGTTTCTCAAACTTATATGCAGTGGCGTTATGGAGGAAAAGCGGCAAATTTAAACCAAATGAAAACTTTGATTACTAACTTAAGAAAGGCTCATCTTAAACGGTTGAATAAACGCAAGTTTAGGATTAAATGATTGAATCAATTGGGTTCTGATGATATGATGCAGTGAGCGCAAGCGTTGCGCCCCTACATTTGAACATTTGCTTCAGGGATGAGGAGTAAACAGCAATGAAAAAAATTCTGATTACAACTGGATTAATTTTAAACTATTTAGCCCTATCCGTTAATGCCACTCCCTATAACCCCTTTACAAAAGTTGAATACGATCAAATTCGCCAGGGAATGACCTACGAAGAAGTTCAAGAAATTATGGGGGGAAACCCAGGAGAACGGGATGAGGGTTTTCGGTCAAATTCCGAGCAAGAAGATTCTCCAGTAATGTATCATTGGATTAATCCCGATGGTTCATCAATTACCGTTGTTTTTAATGCCGAAAACCAAGTCATTAATCTCGGTGCTTACAACTTGCAGTCTCCGGCGCATACAAATTTAGTGAGAACAGAGGACAATAGACTGCGAAATTTATCTCAAAGTCCGATTACCATTGATTACTATAATAAACTTAAAATTGGTATGAGCTATGATGAAGTGAAAACCATCATGGGTTCAGAGGGAAAAACCGACGAAGAATTATATAATAGCAGCGGAGAGACTTCACCAAGGAGCTATCACTGGTTAAATCCCGATAATTCTGGTATTATTGTTGTTTTTGATGGGGATAATCGAGTTCGTTCCATTACGACTCGCAATTTAAACGAATATACAATGGGAGGAGATCCAATTCCTTCTCGAACTCCCGAAGGCCCAACCCTTGCCACCCGTCAACAGTATTATCAACTGCAAATGGGAATGACTTACGATCAAGTCAAATCCGTTATGGGTTCGGAAGGCAACCCCAACCCTAATTTTAACCCCGATGGAGACGAAAATTTTAAAACCTCCTATGAATGGATGAATTCAGATGGAACCGGAATTAAGGTGGTGTTCAATACCGACGATCAAGTAACAAAAATTTACGGTTTGGGTTTGGGTGTTGGATTAAGATATTAGCTCGAAGCGTCTTGTCAAAAAAAACGGTTTTTTATTAAACAAGAACCCCAACAGGTGTTCATGGTGTCAAGAGTGCGGTATATTACCATAAATACATCCATTGCGAATGGGCGTGGAGTGTGTCACGAGATACTTGTCAATGCTGTTTAGATCAGTTGGGAGAAAAATCTCAATGAAACGATTGGGTCGTTTGTTAGTCCTAGTAGGTTTATTAATAAGTTGTCTGGGATGGACGGGACATCAGAATGCTTATGCAGCAAATTTGAGTCTGAATAAGTTACCTGTTGTTTCTCCAATTTTGGCAGTTGAAGAACGCAGAAATCGTGCTGACGAAAAGTTGGGCGAATTTGGAGAGAAAATCGATCTTAACAATAGCTCGATTCGAGAATTTAGACAATTGCGGGGGATGTTTCCCACAATTGCGAAAATGATTATCGATCAAGCGCCGTTTGATTCAGTTGAGGATGTTCTGGAAATGGAAGGATTAACAGAACGCCAAAAACAAATTCTCGAATCTCATTTAGATGAATTTACAGTCACTCCAGTCGCTTCTGTTTTACAAGAAGGAAACTTCCGTTTAAATACAGGAACCTATGACTAGACTGGCTGAAATTTTCAATTTCGGTTTCTAGTTTTGAAAGTCGATAGCGATGTTAGTTCCGCCTAAATTCCCTTGAAAAGCGATTGCTTTGGGGAGGAATAATACTAGACTCCTTAAAAACCTGCTTTCTTTTAGAAAGCGGGTTTTTATTCAAATCGGTTATTTACGGGAAACATACATCTAGATAGGGTTTGCTGATTAAATCTCAAATCCTTTTCAGGTAAAAGTTTCAGCATTTTCAGGTCGGTGGTGCTGTGTCTTCCTTTTCTTAAGCCTGTTGTCATTTTTCTAGACCAATACTACAATAGTAAGCCGATCAAGTTTAACCTAAAAACATGAAGGCAAGGTATCGCTACCGGATATACCCGAATCAACAACAGCAGACCAAACTAGCAAAACTGTTTGGTTGTTGTCGCGTTGTCTGGAATGATGCCCTTGTTTTGTACCAACAATCAGAGAAGTTGCCTAAAAATGGCGACCTTCAGAAAATCTGTATCACCCAAGCTAAACTGACTGAGGAGCGACAATGGTTGTTTGATTGCCTTAGAAGACTTGAATGTGTCGGGAATGGTCAAGAATCGCAAATTATCGCGGACAATTGCTCAAGCAGGATGGCGCGAGTTTCGGACAATGTGTGAAGCGAAAGCGGAAAGGTTCGGTCGCCAGTTGCGAGTGATTAGTCGTTGGGAGCCAACCTCGCAGTATTGCTCTAAATGTGGGTTTAAATGGGGCAAGCTCGACCTTTCGGTACGAGAGTTAATCTGCATCAATTGTGGAGAAACCATCGACCGTGATGGTAACGCTGCTAAAAATATAGAAAACGTCGGGGTAGGGCATACCCACGACGCTAAATGGACAGGGAGTGAGTGTAAGACCTCTGATGAGGCTGTTTGCGATGAACTGTCAACCCATCTAGAATACGAGCAACGAAGGTTTGTTTGATTGCTAGGGAATCCCCGAGGCTCTACGCCGGGGAGGATGTCAAATCCGACCTACCGTCACCACCAATTTAATCCATGACCCATTTTGAACCATTATCTGCTGCAAATCTACCTGACCATTTTGATGTATTGGTTGTAGGGGCAGGTGCCGCAGGTTTGTATGCAGCCTTGTGCTTACCCCGCCATCTACGGGTGGGTTTAGTCAATAAAGACATCCTTTCCCTTTCTGCTAGTGATTGGGCGCAGGGAGGAATTGCCGCCGCCATTTCTAGCGATGACTCTCCGAAGCTTCATTTAGAGGATACCTTAAAAGCCGGAGCAGGTCTATGCGAACGGTCAGCGGTTGAATTTTTGGTGTCTCGGGCGCCGGAATGTATTCATCGTTTGGTAGAAATGGGTGTCTTATTTGACCGACACAACCAAAATTTAGCCTTAACCTTAGAAGCGGCTCACTCTCGCCATCGGGTGCTTCATGCCGCCGATACGACCGGACGGGCGGTGGTCAGTATTCTCGCCGAACGGGTTCTCGAACGTCAAAATATTCAGCTTGTTTGTCCGGCTTTTGCCCTAAACTTGTGGTTAGATCTCCAAACTCAACACTGTCAGGGTTTAAGTGTAATTTATGACAACCAAGTGCGGTGGATACGGGCATCGGCGGTGGTGTTAGCAACCGGAGGGGGCGGACAGGTCTTTTCCGAAACCACAAACCCCAGTGTGAGTACGGGGGATGGCGTGGCGATGGCTTGGCGCTCGGGTGCGCTGTTGCGGGATTTGGAGTTTTTCCAGTTTCATCCAACGGCTTTGAAAGTACCGGGTGCGCCTCGGTTTCTGATTAGTGAAGCGGTTCGGGGAGAAGGCGCCCATTTAATTGATGAACAAGGGAAACGGTTTGCGTTTGAGTATCACCCAGACGGAGAACTCGCCCCCCGCGATGTGGTTAGTCGGGCGATTTTTAATCATTTACAGAAATTGCGCTCGGTTCCGGGAGCCAACAGCGACAATGTTTGGCTCGATTTACGTCCCATTCCCCCGGAAAAAATCCGCTCTCGGTTTCCGAATATTATTCAAGTCTGTCAACAGTGGGGAGTGAACCTGTTTGAGCAACCCATTCCTGTGTCTCCTGCGGCTCATTATTGGATGGGCGGAATTGTCACAGATACCCACAATCAGACTTCAATTCCGGGTTTATACGCCGTTGGGGAAACGGCGAGTACAGGGGTACATGGCGCCAATCGTTTGGCGAGTAACTCTCTGCTGGAATGTTTGGTCTATGGCGCTCAAATGGCGGAACTTCAATGCACGGACAGGGCTACAGAGTTATCGGGTTCTCCTCAAGAAACAATAGAATTTTCCCCGCCTTCAGATTGGCGAGAACAATATGATATGATTAAGGATATTAAAACCCAGTTACCCGATCTAGTTTGGCAAAGTGCCGGAATTTGCCGAGATCAACAAATGTTAGATCAAGCCATTTCTCAAGTTACAGCTTGGCGTCAAATTTTTCTCAATCTCGATTTGAGTCAAACCCTGTTAACCTTAAAACCCCAACAAATACTTCAGTTTCAGCCCAGCATTGAATCTCTCCAGTTGAGAACCTGGGGAGAAACCTGTAATCTGCTTGATATCGCATATTTGATCCTCAAAACTTCCGCCTTCCGACAAGAAAGCCGAGGGGGTCATTATCGTCAAGATTTTCCGGAAACGGAACTTTCTTGGCAAGTTCATACGTTAGCCAACCACCATCAGATTTGGAAGGCTCCCTTGACCAGCGAAAAGGATTTTTGAGTCCGAAGTGGACGATCAAATTTGTTAACGTCCGCCCCCGCCCTCACTGGCGTTCGGCGGTTTTTCCTCGGTTTGGTTGAAAGAACAGGTCACTTTTTCGAGATAGCCAGATGTCACCTGACACACCTGAAACTGTTCCGTTCTCCGTTCCGGTTCAAACCGAGCTTGAGCCGTTTCTACTAGCGTCAACTGTACACCCGCAATCAGTGTAACAGTGGTTGTCAATCGAATTATGCACCCCATCGAAGTCATACCCCTGATTAACTCAACTTACCCACAAGAATTATTAATAGGTTTTCCGTTGCTTTCAGTATATCAGTGTTTTTACGGATTGGTAATAACTTAATAAATAAAACCCGAATTTTTTCCGAAAATCTACGGAGTCCCTTTCCCGCAAGCCTTTAGCCTGCGGTCGGCGACTATCCCCAGAGAGGGTAAACCCTAGAAAAACCCCCCTCGAACTGCGATTATAACGGAATCTTACTGGAAAACTTAAGCATTTACTTGAGTTCTTGTAAAAGGATCGTTATAATGGCAATAACCCCCGGAGGTAGAAGTACCCAATTGGTGATTATACTTCTTACCCACACACAACTTCCCCCATTTCTCGCCATCAACCTTGTCAGCAGTGGTCTGGTCTTATTGTGCAAGGCTCCGCGATCAAGTTGAGATTCCACAACCCAATCGGATAACTTTTGAGAAAGTTGACAAGTTACCCGACTCATGCTTCGTTAAAGGGAGTGGATGTTAGGCGAAGTTGAGGAAGCGGCGAACTGGTATCTATTTTTACCCAAACGTTTGGCCTCGTACATGGCAGAATCAGCCTTTTTAATCAGAATATCTAGATCTTGAGTATCGAGAGGATAGACACTAATTCCAATACTGGTGGTAACAGATACCCGATGTCCCTCCAGATAAGCCTCTTGATTAATCGTCTGAAGAATTTTGTCCGCAACTCTAGCAACATCAGCTTTTCGAGGAACCCCCGGTAAAATCACCGTAAATTCATCTCCTCCTAAGCGAGCCACCGTGTCACTACTGCGTAAACAGGCGTGCAAGCGTTGGGCTACCGTTTTCAACAGTAAGTCACCGATATGATGCCCCAATGTATCATTTATAATCTTAAAATCGTTTAAGTCTAAATAAAATAAAGCCACCAATTTATTATTCGTTTTCGCCCATTCTAAAGATTGAGCCAGACGTTCATGGAAGACTTTACGATTCGCTAAACCCGTGAGCGTATCTTGTTCGGCGTGAACTTTAAGTTGAGCATTATACTGTTCTAATTCCGCCGCAATTCGTTTGAGTTCTTCTTCTAAGCGTTTGCGTTCAGTAATATCTCGAATGACACCAACTAAAAAAATATTTCCCGCCGCATCTCGATGAATAGAACGCTTGGTTGCAATAAAATGAGTTTTCCCCTGAACATCCGTCAGTTTTTCTTCATTTTCTTGCTCTCCGACTAAATAAAACGCCAATTCATCTTGTTGCCAAAAAATATCAGCTTCCGGTTGGGGAAATAACTCATAATCCGATTTACTCATCAGCGTTTTCATCGGATAACCAACCAACTTACAATAGGCTTGATTAATGACAATTTTCCGATGCTCTTTATTCTTGACATAAATCGGATCGGGAATGGTATTAATAACACTGCTTAAAAAATCCGTAGAGCGTTTAAATTCCCCTTGTAAATGAGCTAAATAGCCGACAACAACCGCCGCCGAACCCATCAGTGTGATCAAGGGAGGAACCACCGGAATCCACCATCCATAACAAAAAATCAGATAAGCGCTCGCACTCAAACCTCCACCGAGCAATAAAACCAAAGCCGTTGAGCGATAAGGCGCTCGCAACTTCCAACATAAACTCGCCCCCACCCAAGACCAACCAAAAATCCACAACCACTCAACCGGGTCAGACCAAACCTGAATTTGAGTTCTACCCTCAAGAGCGGTACTGAGAATTTGGCTGACAAAATTTGCCATCAGTTCCACCCCGTACATTTTTTGACGCGGTTGGAACAACCCTTCACTGTAGGAGGTGAAGTGAGTATCTTTGACACTCGAAGCCGTTGAGCCAATCAGAACAATCCGATCGCGAATGAGCTGCGATGAGACTCGACCTTCTAAGACGTCCATCATGGAGACTTGACGAAACCGACCCACCGGGCCACGAAGATTGGCGATAAATTGATAACCCCCCGCATCGGCTCGCACATAAGCCCCGTCATTTTTACGAAACCGGATTATGTTACCCTGTCCAATGGGAAAATCAGAAGCCGGTGCTAACGAGGGGAGAGAAACCCCTTGACTATTAAGATAAATTGTTGCTAACTTGAGTGGAAAGCTCTCCAGAATGACATCATCGGGGAACCAAACATGAAGCAAACCTCGCCGCACCACGCCATCGGTGTCGGTCATAAAATTATTAAAACCAACCTGGTCTTTCACCGAGAGAATTGGCGGAGGGTTAATTGCTTCACCATTGGCAGTTTCAAAGGTTTCAATTCCAACGATGTTGGGAATCGTTTGAAAAGCTTGTATTAATTCCGCGTGACCCGGTTCGGTGGGTAAATCTCGATAGAGATCGAGGCCAATCGCCCGGGGTTGTGCTGCATTTAATTTTTGGAGCAACTGAGCCAGCTTATTATCGGGTATGGGGAAACCATAAGTTTGTAGGTCAGATTCATCAATGCCGATAATCAGGATACGCTCATCAATCCCCTCTAAAGGTCGCAGACGAAAAAATAAATCCAGCATCGACCATTCTAGAGGTTGTAATAGCCCTAAAGCACGCAAAACAATCACCAGTCCGGCAATGCTCGAAGAGGTCAAGATCACTCGACGTTGTTGCGAGAACCATCCCGTCAGCATTGCTAATGTTTGCTTGTATTTCTGAAATTTTCCAACTCTTGTTCTAAGTATCCAAAGCAACCGTCTAGCTCCTGTCTTGATAATCTAACTCATTGAATCAAGGCGTTAACGAGGTTGAGCTTTTGATAAACTCATCGGTGAATCTGGTGTACTGTGCAGAATCACTGGGAAGACGGTTCTTCGGCTCAAAACTGACACGAGGATAGCCAGATTCAGATTGCTCAATTATACGGGTATAGAACAAGGCGTCCAGGAACATTTAAAAATCTCGAAGTGTTCCTGCACCAGTTGAAAATTTACGGGACAGTAGATGTCTGCTCAATTTTTTTAATCGTTGACCCTGACCTCAAAGTAACACTATCAATTTAACAGTGTTGCTCGTCGTTATTTTGACGAAAATTCCTGAGCTGATTTCACCCTAATTTTTAAAATCACGCCGTCCTTGATAACCCGATAGATCGGCCAATTTTTCCAGTGATGCAGTACCTGGATACAATTGACCGTTAATTTCCCAGGTGGGATATCCTGTTATTCCTGCCTCTTGACAAAGCTGAGGTCGAGCATTTTTCCCTTTGGGATCGCATTCTACATAATCAATCATAGCAAATGCTTCTTTACCAAACAGTTGTTTTTGTTCCTGGCAGTGAGGACACCAGTAAGCCCCGTATTCTTTGGCGTTGAGTTGCTGGAGATGACGGGCCAGAGCGAGTTCAGCAGGCCCCGAACTGGTGGTAATCTCGTAGGGATTTGAGGGATTGACTCCCGTAACAGAGGTTTGGGAACCGTTGATACTGCCATAGAGACCCAAAGCCCCGATCAGTGTTACCATGCCAATGGTTAAACCGGTGAGTAACAGTTGACCCATATCTTCCCAATCGTGACCCCAAATACTGAGAACAAACAAACTCACCGCAAACAGTGCAGAAGCGACACAGTAGGGACAGAACTCTCCAATCTCGAAAATCATAATATTCATTAGGTAGCCGCTAAACACGACCATTGCCGTGCTGAGGGCAAACATCAACAGCCGAGTTTGTTCTTCGAGATTGGCCCGCAGAGATTTTTGAGAATGCGGATCGACTAATAACGGGGCAATGGCAACAAGCCCCATGCTGAGGTAGGCCAACAAACCGAATAGAGTCAGCGGTAAGCCGAAAACACTCGCATAAGGACTATTGAGAACTTGGTTACACCCCTCTGTCGGACAAGCGGCTGAACCCCCCGTGAGTTTGACCCAAGTCAGATAGGCAGTCTCGACTGCACCAACACTGGCGATCGCCGCTGTTATTGGGCGAGACCACCGATGAATCCAAGGACTAGAACGTTTGGCAATCATTACTTGATTAAAGATATGAGAGAACCTTTTATTTTAGATCTTACCCATCCTTAGAAATGGACAACAATCTTCTCGTTTCCCTTTAGAATCTCGTGTCTCATCTGACTCTGGTTAACCAAGAGTAATTCGCTAAGAGTTTTTCAGGGGAAACTCGGACTTTTGTTTGTCTAACTGCCAACGATCGCCATCGCTGGACGCTAATAGACTGCGCTGCATGACTTCCACAAATTGCCGCACTCGACTGGGGTCAATCGGTTGGTCAATTCGTCCGTGTCGCTTCAGAGAACTCGAAACAATCACCCCATCAGCCGATTGAATCAACTTCGGAATATTTTCCCAATTCGCACCACTGCCAATAAACAGCGGAGTTGGGCCAGCAGCTTGACGAGCCAGTTCTAGATCTTCCCAACTCGGCGGACTTCCCGTAGATATACCCGAGAGAATAATGCCATCAGCCAGAGAACGTTCTATCGTTTCTTGAACAACTGCACTCAAATGGGCCGAACCCAAAGGTGTAGCGTGTTTAACCAAGACATCGGCTAAAATTTTGACATCACTACCGAGTTCTCGTCGATAGCGAAGCAGGCGATGGGCATTGCCTTCGATCAGTCCTTGATCGGTTGCCATCACCCCATTGAGGACATTGACTCGAATAAACTGCGCTCCGACACAGGATGCTATAGCGATTGCACTCTCGGCATCATTGCGTAACACATTAATGCCAATTGGCACCGTGACCAAGTTCATCAGCCGATGCACAATCAGTGTCATGGCACTGACAATCGCCGGATTGACCCGATCTTTAGCAAAGGGAGCATCAAAAAAGTTCTCGACAATAATACCGTTCACACCGCCAGAGGCGAGGGCAGTTGCCTCCTGTTCGGCTCGATCCATCACAGCTTTGAAATTACCTCCCCAACGGGGAGAGGTCGGTAGAGGGAGTAAATGTACGACACCAATAATCGGATTGGGTGTTTGAAAAATTTGCTTTAAGTCCACAGGGTTTACCTTATACCACTCAGATGCTAAAACCACTTCCTAGCAGCCAAAGCCAGGATCTTGGCTCAGTGGCAATTGAATAGACAACGGTTGGAGACGGTATACCATAAGATTTTATCGGTAACAGTGACACTATAACTAGGGTTCGTCAAAATTCGGCAATTGGGAAACTTGACAGTAAACAGTAAACAGTGACCAGTGACCAGTGACCCGTTAACAGTTTTCAGTTAACAGTGACCCGTAACCTGTGACCCGTTAACTGTGAAATTACAGGTTGGGGTTTTAGGTCTTGGAAGTTCAGGAGTTTAGGAGTTTAGGAGGTAGATTCGTGAAAATTGTCCTGATTATTTTAGCGGTTTGGGCGGGATTGCTTATTCTAACCGAAATTGGGTTAAGAATCATTTTTGGTTTTGGTAATCCTTTAATTTATCAAGCCGATGAGGATATTGGCTATTTGTTGGTTCCCAATCAGAAAACTCGACGATTTGGCAACCGCATCGAGATTAACGAATATTCTATGCGAAGTTCCCCAATTGCGACCGTTCCCGACTCCACAACATTAAGAATTCTGTTATTGGGAGATTCGATTGTGAATGGGGGATGGTGGACCGATCAATCCGATCTGATCTCGGAAATGCTCACTCAACAACTCCAGCAAACTCTCGGAAAAAATACTCCTCGACCAAGGGTAGAAGTGTTGAATGTCGCGGCTAATTCTTGGGGGCCGCCGAACCAACTCGCTTACTTACGAAAATTTGGCACTTTTGAGGTGGCTTATCTGATACTTATTATCAATACAGACGATTTATTTACCAAACCCCCTAACCCCGAAGTTGTCGGCAGCGATCGCAATTATCCCGACCATCAACCGGTTTTGGCTCTACTAGAAGTTTTAAACCGTTTTCGTTCACCAGGACAACCCCCAGCGACTTCTTCTCAACCTCAGCCCCAGCCTGATGATCCGGTTGGCTATAATCTTAAAGCAATTGAGGAAATTCGAGCAATTGCCACTCAACAGGAAATTCCATTTTTATTAGCGATGACTCCTCTATTGCGGGAAATTGGTAATCCTGGCCCCCGTGATTATGAAATCAAGGCTCGTCAACGTTTAACGGAGTTAACTCAAAGCCAACAAATCCCTTATATTGATTTTCTGACCCTGTTTAATTCAACGCCTGAACCCGAAACCTTATATCGAGATCATATTCATCTCAGCGTTAAAGGAAACCAATTCGTTACTCAAAAATTGACTCAAACCTTACAAGAACAGATGGAAATTTCAGTCAATTTTTATCAGGAGTCACCGAGACAGGAGACAGGAGACACCGAGACAGGAGTCAGGAGTAAAGAGACAGGAGACACCGAGACAGGAGTCAGGAGTAAAGAGTCAGGAGTAAAGAGTCAGGAGACAGGAGAAACTGTTTACTGACAACTGAAAAGACTGGTGACGGGTTCGGTGTAAAAAACCACCCAATCACAGAATTATTAATTAACCGGATTTCATATCATTAAAGGCTGGAGTTTAGACTAAAACTTGAACAGCGTAGATGTTTTGGCATTTCTGCAATCGTTTCAATTTCATCCTCTTTCTTCTTCTTTATTTACTCCTGACTCCTGACTCGGCGACTCGGTGACTCGGTGACTCCAATTTTTGGTTTCATAATTAGGGTTTGCTGATTAAATCTCAAATCCTTTTCAGGTAAAAGTTTCAGCATTTTTAGGTCTTGACAAAGTGCAAGCTTTTAGGTCAATAGGGTTCAAAAATTTAGTATTTTGGGGAGACAAAGACAGAAAAATTGAGGAACAATTCTTACTCCTACCTTCTCTAAATTCCC
>JAYKHV010000034.1:0-3875 GCA_035285085.1 Lyngbya sp.
AACTGTGTTAACAGTTCTGCCATCGAGAGATTGTCAATAACGGTATCTAAAATCGTGACTTGATTCATCGCGACCTTCCTAGCCCAAAACTCAATACTTTAACTGTAAGGCCAAATCGTCAGCGATCGCTCTAGCGTTATGTATAACTTATTTGACATACTCCAACCGCCCTAAAGGGCGGGGATTCTTGTTACTGGTTCACCGACATCACTTGCACTGTTCACTTTCGATTCCAGTGTAGAGGCGATTATCTCCCCAGTCGTTCCCTCTCTCGAGGCAGTTTCCTTTTGCCCAAAGGTACTGTTTTGCCACTCAATGCCTAACACCTGCAATCCCCGCTTAAGAATATTCATGGCGGCGGCAGTATCGCGACAAGTCTCAAACCCACAATTAGGACAGGAATGAGTTCTCGTGCTTAATGTCTTTTTGACTCTATGCCCGCAATTCGGACAATCTTGGCTGGTATATGCAGGGTTAACGGAGACAACAACTTTGTCCCAGATTTTACCGTAGTAGTCTAGCCATTGAGTGAACTGATACCAACTAGCATCGGAAATCGACTTAGCCAAAGAATGATTCTTGACCATGTTTGCTACCTTTAAGTCTTCGTACACCACGACATCGTTAGATGCCACCACGCACCGAGCCTGCTTAATCGCCCAGTCTTTACGTTGGCGTTGAACTTTAAGGTGAACTTTACCTAGTCGTTTCCGTTGCTTGTGATAGTTATTGGATTGAGGTTTAGCCCCCTTTACGAACTTTTTACTTAGCCGTCGTTGCTGTCGCTTAAGTCGATTTTCCGCCTTACGCAGGTACTGCGGATACTCCACAGCCTTATCGTTTTGATCCTTGTAGAAATACTTCAAGCCAAGGTCTAAAGCAATAACGTTCCCGGTGAAATCCCCTTCCTCCTTACGGTCAGCATCAAAGATAAACTGGGCGTAGTATCCATCCGCACGACGAACAACCCTCACCCGATTGATTTTTAGCCGGTGTAGGTCTTCCCTTGTCTCTCCGTTACAGAATACAGAGAATGTTCCAGCCTTAAATCCATCAGTGAATGTGATTTGTTCACAAGTATCCGATAGCCTCCAGCCAGATTGTTTGTACTCAACGGAGCGACAGTGCTTTTTAAACTGAGGATAGCCCTTTTTCTTCTCACCCTTATGGCAACGATTATAGAAGTTAGAGATAGAAGCCCAAGCCCGTTCTGCACTCGCTTGTCGAGCGGATGAGTTAAGCTTTTTGGCGAACTCAAACTCCTGAGCTAAGTCTTTTGAATGAACATACAAAGCAGGTTTTCCCACCCCTTGGTTATCCATCCAGTGCCGAACACATTTGTTCCTAATGAACTGGGCGGTACGAATGGCATCATCAAGGGCAGAATATTGCCCCAGTGTTCCGTTCAGTAGCTTGGCTTCTCTAACTAACATAGCTACATTTTATCACATATAATGACAGATAAAAGTAGCCCTAAAGGGCTAGGCTTTAAACCCAGCTTTTTGGGTAAACGTACGGGGCATAGGGCATCATTATGACTGTGACCAGGGAAACAGCTACCGGTACAAAATACCTTTTGATTGCGTTTTTTATCCCAATTCTGGCAGCTAGTAACGGTGATTTGCGGAAATTTGCCCCCGATGGTGGAAGGTACACTGCATGGTGATAGCCAAACGGGTTGTAAAGATTTGCTAAATTCGCGCTTTTCCTACGATGAAAGACAAGGAGGACAATCAGCAGAATTGAGCGGGAATCAAGAGAAATTTCTTTTGCGAGCAGTCGGTTAGTTAGGTTTTACGGATAGCGGATGTTTTTTGAACCACCGAAAAGACGAAAAAAGAAAATTTCCCGTACTCATTAATGTTAATAGTCGTCCCTTTCCGTATTCCTATCATTTCTTTTACCTTCAATAAGATAAGTTGCCAAATTTAAGTAACTATTTGATTTGTTTTTATGACTAGAAATTGTATCGTTAATAATTGCCTTAATTTCTTCTAAAGAACGTTCAGCTAAAAGTTGAATTATAATGTCAAGAGTAGCTTGCTTTGTTTTTGCAGGAGAAAAGTTATTGCTCAGGAAATTCCCTAAGCGTCTCATTTCACTAAGACTTGGTAATGCTTCTTCCATTAAAACAGAATCACAAAAATCTAAAAGAATCTGATACTTATCAGGATCTCGATTTTCTAATTCGGTTAATGATTTTAATTTGTTTTTATCAATGCCTTTTTTTGAAGAGGCTGTTTTGGTAGATTTTTTAACTGTTTTATTGGATTGGCTTAATGGTAAGTTTTTTCCAAGATAGGATAACAATTCAGAAGGCAGATTATTTTCTTCTAAAAGCTCAATGGCCAAAGCAATTTCATCTTGAGAATATTCCACTTCTAAAAGGCTAATTTTTAACGCTAATTGTATCACTTTATTGTTGACCATGATAGTTTATCTTTTTCAAAATTAGTTAATAGTTCAGTTTTGTTTTTGTAATTGGTAGTCCAAATAAATGGACATCTAAAAAACGAAAAAGCTTACTTGATTTGAAAGATATTGAAAATAATTAAGTGTTATCCTTTTTTCCAAATACTTTAGAGAGAAAATTTCTTCCGATACTAGTTTCATCTTCAAGAAAATAAGAGATTGTGCACATAAACTCATTTCCAAGATCGCAAAATTCTTCTCTGACAGAATATCTTGCGTTATCTGTAAAAAGAATGGAACTAGAGTCCCTAGAACCTTTTGCATAAGAATTTGAAAAATAAGCATGATTTTCAAAGATAGACCAGTCATATTTATTGGCAATTTTAGTTACATCATGAATTGCTTTGATTTGTTCAGGAGGACGATTAGTTCTTGCTGTTCCATTAAAAATAATTCCTCCCATTTCCATTTTACTTTTGGGATATTTACGATGAAACTCATCTATAGAGCGGGCTAGAAGTGGTAACCCGATTGTTGCTAAAAATTCAGGCTTTACAGGAACAAAAATAAGGTCACTGGCGATGTATGCTGATGTAGTGAGAATGGATTCAGTTGGGGCACAATCTATCAAAACTAAGTCATAACTATTCATTTCATCTGCTTTTTCAAGAAGTTGGTATAGGAGATGGGCTTTTTCTGTCGGATTTTTCAATGTCCATGCAAGCTCAAGTTTTGAAGGAACAAGATCGATAACTCCATTTTGATAGAAATTACGCAATGAATAAATGACATCATCAGGTTCAATGTCTTTAGCTTTTGAAGATGAAAATTGTTCAAAAACGTCAAATATTGTTCCTTTTTCTGCTTCAATATAGTCCAAATACTTATCTGCTCCCATAGAATATTGACTCAGATTAGCTTGAGGGTCTAAATCTATTAGAAGAACTCTTAGATGCCAGTGGTATGCAACGTAATACGCAAGATTAAAGGTGAGAGTTGTTTTGCCGACTCCCCCTTTCATATTAATCAGAGAAATAACAGGCATTTTGACTATCCTCAAATAATTTTCAGAAAAAATTAAACTTGATCGAGTAAATGTTTAGCTTTATTTAAACGATAAAGATTGACCCGTGAAGTCCGATTTTCCGCTTCCACTTGAGCAATTAATCCATCTAAAATCATAATTTCTGCATCAGCCCGACGACAAATTGCTTGAACTCTCAGCGATCGCTGTTGTATCCGTTCTAAACTTGGTTCAGAAGCTTAATTCATTGTAGCATCCAATCTTGCTTAATTTCTTGAGTCGCTACCATAATTCATTTGACGGACAAAACAACCCAAATCAGTCCCTAGCAGAGACCCCTCCTGGCTGATCCTTACGACCAGGGGAGGAGTTCGCCGGAACCGATCCGCTCAATGTCCCGTCAGAGAACCTTAAGCTAGAAACTTTTCCTCATTGGGAA
>JAYKHV010000035.1:0-21577 GCA_035285085.1 Lyngbya sp.
GGGGAACAGCGCAAACTTGCGGCCCGGCGGTTTCCGCCGAGAGCAAAGTTTGTAAGAGAGGGATCAGCAGACTATGAAAGGGTTTCAGAATCTAAAAATGTCAAACACCAATTTGCGTAGTGCTATATACCATTTCTCTAAAGTTGAGATACAGATGATTTAGTCCAAACCCTTAGCCTATCTACTTCTGACGACTGACATCACGACTTCTGACTTCCGCGAAGCGGTATTACCGTGTTTTTGACCTGTACCTCACACGAAACCGCTAGAAATCACCTAAATGGGTGAAGTCACCACCTGAACTAAACCGGATACTAAAGATAGAGAAAAAACATCACCCTGAGAACCACCCCAACTCCCTCCACACAGTTGGGGTTTTTTTTGGAGATTTTTCGCTATTATTTTCACCAGAGCCAATGCAGTGTTATGAGACAGTCGCCCATGAACACCTCTATTTCTACAGATTGCCTCAGAAAAGGAGCCGCAATAGCAGTTACACTGTTAATAACCAGTTGTTCTTTCACCTCCGCCTCATCGGACCCCTCAAACGCGAGTCAAACCGCAAATACTGTTGCAGAGACATCTGCTTCGAGTGACTCAACCCCCAAAGCTAACCAGGTGGCAGTGACAACCCAAGACTTCCAAAAAGTAACGGTATTGGAAGGCTTAGAACATCCCTGGAGTATGGCCTGGTT
Organism: Lyngbya sp.; assembly: GCA_035285085.1. Taxonomy (GTDB): domain Bacteria; phylum Cyanobacteriota; class Cyanobacteriia; order Cyanobacteriales; family Microcoleaceae; genus Capilliphycus. Next base: position 696 of record JAYKHV010000035.1, read on the forward strand.
GCCCGATGGCAATCTACTGATCACCGAAAGACCCGGACGCCTGCGTATCGTTCGCAACGGCACCCTTGACCCGACACCCATTGCCGGGGTTCCCGAAGTCTTCGCCTTCAAACAGGGCGGCTTGATGGACGTTTCGGTGCATCCTCGCTTTGCCGAAAACCGCTTAATTTACCTGACCTACTCTCACGGTACCCAAGACGCCAACCGCACCCGCATCGCCAGGGCAACCTTTGATGGTCAGGCTTTACAGAATTTACAGGTGATTTTCGAGGTGTCTCAGACCAAATTCGACGGACAACATTTCGGATCTCGGATTGTCTGGTTGCCCGATAATACCATGTTAGTGGCAATTGGTGACGGTGGAAATCCTCCCGTTGAATTAGAAGGCAACCTGATCCGCAAACAGGCGCAAAACCTCAGCAGTCACCTCGGTAAAATTATCCGACTCAATGACGATGGTTCGGCGCCCCAAGATAATCCCTTTGTGAATACTGAAAATGCGGCGCCGGTGGTTTGGAGTTACGGACATCGCAACATTCAAGGACTCACCTTTGACCCGGAAACGGGACGAGTTTGGTCAACTGAACACGGGGCCAGGGGCGGCGATGAACTCAATTGGGTCAAGGCGGGTGAAAACTACGGTTGGCCCGTTGTTACCCACAGCCGCGAATACAGTGGCGGCGAAATTACTCAAGAGCGATCTCGTCCGGGGATGGTCGATCCGAAAGTGGTTTGGACTCCGGCAACGGCGCCGTCGGGTTTGGCGATTTATAATGGCGATCGCTTTGCATCGTGGAAGGGCGATTTATTTGCGGGGGGTTTGGTTTCCCGAGATGTGCGTCGCGTTGAGTTGGATGAGTCGGGAAATGTGGTCAGTCAGCAACCCATTGATATTGGTCAAAGGGTTCGAGATGTCAGACAGGGGCCGGATGGTTTATTGTATATTTTGACCGATGAAGCGAACGGGCAATTAATTCGTTTTGAACCGGTTTCTGGATAATTGCAAAAATTTGGCAATCAACAAAACCCCTTTCTTTCTAGGAAAGGGGACTGGGGTGAGATCTTTCTATTCAGCAACTTTTAACCTTGATTAAACGCTTTCACAGAAATTGGTTTAACAAACTGACTGTTAGCCCGCACAAAACAATGATTTGGGCCGTTTTCTCCGACGATATTTTCTACATACATCCAGGGCTTCTGTTTGGTGTCATAAACCATCCCTAATCCGGCGGGTCCGAGGTTAATTTCAAAGTTTTGTCCTTGTTTGAGTTGACCGACAACCGGCCAGTTTTCAATGTCAAGTTTCACCGAATTTCGCGGATCAATAAGTTCTTCGTAGCTGAGATTAAGACCGTGACAATTTAACCCATTCGAGTTAGCATTAACCGCTTCCCAGGTGGTCTGAGATGAACGGGTAAAATCCCCATTTTTCAAAGGTTTAGGTAAACTTGGCTCGGCATTTTGAGCCACAACAGGGGTTTTGGTGGGGTTTTGTTTAAAGGCTAAAGATGTGCTTTCACAACCCACTGTCCCTATCCAAATTACACCTAAAATTAACAGGGCGCTAAACTTGCGAACCGTGCCAGGATGTGCTTTAATAAATTTAGTAATCATCGGCTTAGACATAACTCAATTGCTTCTCCGGTGAGGCTAAAAGGCCGCACCTCGGTTACTTTTATCTTCACAACTTTACCCCTCAATTCCGCGAGATTTCCAGTAAAGAAAGTTAAACGGTTTCCCCGTGTACGACCCATCACCTGAGACGGATCTCTGGGGTTTTCTCCTTCGACTAATACTTCTTCAATCCGTCCGAAGTACCGTTGAGATCGCTCTGCGGCTTTGACTCCGACTAAATGATTTAATCGTTGTAAACGGTCGGCTTTTACGTCTTCTGGAACTTGATTTTCCCACAGCGCCGCCGGGGTTCCGGGACGGGGCGAATAGGCGGCAGTATTTAACAAATCAAATCCGATATCATCAACCAACTTTAACGTATTTTCAAACTGTTCTTCGGTTTCGCCCGGAAAGCCAACAATGGCATCGGCGCTAATAGAAGCATCCGGCATATATTCGCGAATGGTATTAATAATTCGGCGGTATCTTTCGTGAGTATATCCCCGCGACATTGCCTTCAAAATTTGGTTATCACCCGACTGAAAGGGGATATGAAAATGTTCGCAAACTTTGGGAAGTTCCGCACAGGCTTTGATTAAACGTTCGGTAAAATAGCGGGGATGACTGGTCGCAAACCGCAGGCGTTCGATGCCGGGTACATCGTGAACAAAATACAACAAATCGGTTAAAGTATGTTTGTGTCTTCCTTCGGGCGTAGAACCGGGTAAATCTCGCCCGTAAGCATCAATATTCTGCCCCAACAAAGTCACTTCTTTGTAACCCAATTTCCCCAATTCTTCCATCTCGGCGCGAATGGCTTCGGGGGTGCGCGACTGTTCAATTCCGCGTACATTGGGAACCACACAATAGGTACAGCGTTCGTTGCAGCCATAAATCACGTTCACCCAGGCGGTAACATCGCTATCTCGGCGGGGTTTTGTAATATCTTCGACAATATGAATGGGTTCTGTCGCGACAATTTGATTGCCATTATCGACCTGTTCTAATAATTCTTGCAGACGGTTGGCGTGTTGCGGACCCATGACTAAATCAAGTTCGGGAACCCGTCTGAGTAAGCTTTCTCCTTCTTGTTGGGCGACGCATCCGGCGACAATTAACGTTAAATTGGGTTCAGTATGTTTGCGTTTGGCTTGTCTTCCCAAATAGGAATAAACTTTGTGTTCGGCGTTGTCGCGAATGGTGCAAGTATTGTAAAGAACAACATCGGCTTCGTTGGGGTCTTCTGTGAAAAGTAACCCCATTTCTTCTAAAATTCCAGCCATGCGTTCGGAGTCGGCTTTGTTCATTTGACAGCCGAAAGTTGTGATGTGATAGCGACGGGGAGTTGTAGTCATTTTCTGTAAAATTTTCGATTCGCCTCGCAAACAACAGGGTGAATTTTCCCACCCCTTTTTGAGTTTAGTCTTTATATTATAATTCAAACTTGTCTAAATCGGATTGAGACGACCTCAATTTTTAACAGCAAGGACAAGCATCTGTCTAAATCGCAAATATTCCTCTACCGTAGGGAGTTGCCATCGGTTCAAGTGATTGCGCCCTCATCTGTCATCTTTTGAGATTGCAGAACTCATTCAATCTAAAATCGATATTTAAGCTAAATGAATTATACTATAAACAAGATTCTGGAGGATAGGATGACGATTGCTAAAAACTTGGAAATACTTCAAAGTGAACCCGAATTTCAAGAGATTGAATATCCGCCCGGTAATTTAGAAAGTCAGGAGCCACCCTTGGAAAGTGAACTGCATTTGCGACAAATTTTGTTACTGATTCAAATGCTAGAATATCTCTGGCAAGATCGTCAAGATTTCTATGCCTTTGGAAATCTTACCATTTATTACAGTCCCGAACAACAAAAAAATCAAGACTTTAGGGGGCCGGATTTCTTCGTAGTATTAAACACAGAACGCAAACCCCGCAACAGTTGGGTGGTCTGGGAAGAAGGCGGAAAATATCCCAATGTAATTATTGAATTGTTATCGCCTTCAACCGCCAACGTTGACCGGACAACGAAAAAAAAGATTTATCAAGATATCTTCCGAACACCCGATTATTTTTGGTTTTCACCAAATACGTTAGAGTTTCAAGGATTTCATCTGGTTGACGGAGAATATCAAGAACTCCAACCCAACGAAACCGGACGGCTTTGGAGTCAACAATTACAATTATTTTTAGGAATACATGAACAGAAATTGAGGTTTTTTACTCCCGAAGGTGAGTTAGTTCCAACTCCTGAAGAATCCGCCAAAGCCGCACAACAACAACTAGAGATAGAACGCCAACAAAGGGAAAAATTAGCCGCAAAACTGCGGGAATTGAATATTGATCCCGATACTTTATAATCCCAAAAACAACACTCTGGAGGATACGATGACGATTGCTAAAAATTTGGAAAGACTTCAAAGTGAACCCGAATTTGAAGAAATTGAATATCCGCCCGGTAATTTAGAAAGTCAGGAGCCACCCTTGGAAAGTTATTTACATCTACAACAATTATTGCTGTTATTGACCTGTTTAGATTGGTTGTGGAAAGATAGAAACGATTATTTTGCCGCCGGGAACTTAACTATTTATTATAGTCCCGAACAACAAAAAACTCAAAACTTTCGCGGGCCGGATTTCTTCGTAGTATTAAACACAGAACGCAAACCCCGCAACAGTTGGGTGGTCTGGGAAGAAGGCGGAAAATATCCCAATGTAATTATTGAATTGTTATCGCCTTCAACCGCAAATGTTGACCGGACAACAAAAAAAGAAATTTATCAAGATGTCTTCCGAACACCCGATTATTTTTGGTTTTCACCGAATACGTTAGAGTTTCAAGGATTTCATTTAGTTGATGGAGAATATCAAGAACTCCAACCCAACGAAACCGGACGGCTTTGGAGTCAACAATTGCAACTATTTTTAGGAATACATGAACAGAAATTGAGGTTTTTTACTCCCGAAGGTGAGTTAGTTCCAACTCCTGAAGAATCCGCCCAAACTGAACAAAAACAACGACAAGCCGCAGAGGAACGAGCAATAGCAGCAGAAGAATCCGCCCAAACCGCCCAACAACAACTAGAGATAGAACGCCAACAAAGGGAAAAATTAGCCGCCAAACTGCGGGAATTGAATATTGATCCCGATACACTCTGAGTTGTATAACTCGTTGATTTTACCATAAAATTAAGATAACAAAAAAACAAGTACAAATCATTTGAAAATCTTGTATAATTGAAACTTGTCACAATGGGATTAAGATGAATAAAAACTTGACGACAAAGGTTAGGGATATGTCTAAAAGGAAATGGATTCGATATACACCCATCGGTTTACTGATTCTGGGTTCGCTGACACTGACAACGGTTCAGACTCATTGGGAATTATCGATTTTGACGGGAGTATTTTTGGCGATTCTTTCCAAAGGAATGAGGCGGCGTTCCCAGAAAACAGATATTAATTTGTAAGGGTAGACTTGGCTGAATTTCGATAAGCAAATGCTTTCGCCCGAATTTCGGAAATATCTTGAGTAGAATTGGTTTTTTCGAGTTGATATTTTTGTTCATCCAAGCTTAAAATAGCTTCACCGATAGCTTTAGCTAATAGAGGCGGAACTGCGTTTCCAATTTGTCGCCATTGTTGGGTTAAACTCCCTTTGAAAATAAACTCGGGAGGGAAAGATTGAATCGCCGCAGCTTCTCTAACCGTTAAATACCGATTTTCTGTGGGATGATAGTAAGTGGTTCGACTGGTGTTAATGGTGTTGGAAACGGCGTTTCTATCCAACCGTTTTAACTTGGTTTCTCGAAACCGTTGTTCTCGCAAATTCTCCCAATCTACATTAAACCGAAGTTCATGGGGAAGATAGGCTAACTCATCTTTTTGATAGCGAATTCCTTTTCCTTCGGGGATGTGATGAATTCGTTTTCGTTCGAGTTCGTTGGGAATTTGTGCAGTTTGAATATCGTGGTTAAACGTTGTATTTTGACAGGCTAACAAGTTCTCAAACGCCCAACCAACCGTTCTCGCTGCGGGTAAATTTTCGTTATCGTTAGGAGAATCTTTAAACTGTTTTTTGGGATAAATATTTTGAACCCCAAAGCGATTTCCGAGAAAGATTGTTCGTCTTCTCGCTTGAGGAACTCCGTAATGATGGGCGGCTAAAACTCTGACTTCTATTGTATATCCCAACTCCGCAAAAGAATTCAGAATTAATGAAAGTGTAGGTTCATTGTTTCGAGACAGTAACCCCGTCACATTTTCCATGATTAAATAATCCGGTTTCAAAGCGGTAACAATTCGCAGAAACTCAAAGAATAAAAAGTTACGTTTGTCGCCGTTATCGTTCGCCCCAATCGTTGAAAAACCTTGACAGGGAGGCCCACCGCAAATTAAATCAACGGTTTGATTGCCGATTTGTTCGTAAATGTCTTCAAGTGCAATTTCTCGCAAATCTCCACAAATAATATTAGCGTGATGATGATTGGCTTGAAAAGTTTCTAAGGAGGCTTTGTCTTGATCAATTCCTAATAGACATTCAAACCCCGCTTGTTCTAAACCGCAGGACATTCCCCCCGCACCCGAAAACAAATCAATAAACGTTTTAGCCATTGCAAAAAATAAAACATCAACTCATGTATTTACATAATAATATTATCCGATTACTGAAAAACCTGGTAACTTTTGCGAAACCGGGTTTTTATTTAAAACAAAACTTAAATATTAAGACTTTAAATTGTCCAATCTTCTATTGTTAATCCTGTTACTTTGCTAAAGTCTCGATGATTACGGGTTAATAAAATCATTTGCCGAGAAAGTGCGATCGCTGCAATTCTCGCATCCATCTGAGCCAGTTGAATCCGTTGTGAGTTTAACTGCTCTAAGGTTTGGGCTGCGATCGCATCAAAAGAGAGAAGGGGTAATCGCTGAAAGTCTGCTACTAGCCGTACCATGATTTCATAGCCTTTAACCAGTTCATTGGGATGACGAGCGCGGTTAATATAGGCATGACAGCCCAGCATTTGTTCCTGAATTGTGATAATCGAAATGGCAAAATCAGAGAGGGGATATTGAGCCATTCGTGCCACAAGATTATTATAATCTGCCCCAGATTGACGTTGAAGAATGCTCAGGTGATCTGTATCTAATAAATATCTCATTCCATTTCTGGTGCGTTTAATACAGACTCATCGCCTCGGCGAATAGCTTGTCCGTAGGCGAGGATATCTTCAAAAGCCGGTTCATCCTTGAAAGATCCGGTAATTTGTTGTAACCAATTGTTTGATTGAGGATGGGCAATTTGTTGTTGAATTTTAGTAATAGCCGCTTCTACTGCTGCCATGCGTTCTTCTAAGGTCGTGTTGGTTGTCATCGATTTAAAAAACTAGCTAGGGTTTTCAACTATTATAGCGCCAGGTTTGAAGTGCAGACAAAGCGGGTTTCTAGCGAAATCTCGATGAGGATACAGACATTTCCCGCACAAAACCCAGTTTGTATATTTATGCTGAAACCATTGGAGAATTTGCGCGATCGCTTTCACATTTCCCAGGGAATTGTTGAGTTATTAGACCGGAAAATATTTGTGATGGTTGGGTTTCGTCGCCTCAACCCAACCTACCAGGCTAGATGTACAATTTTTGGGCGGCAGAACCGCCCATGACTAAGTATTGAAGTAGCTTAGGGAATTGGAGGAGCGATCACAGGAGCGGCTCCGGGAACAGGTACAATCGGTGGCACGGATTCAACAGGTGTAGGTATGGGGGGCGGTGAACCTGGAGTGGAACCCGGTGTTGGGATTTGCGGCTGTTGGGAACCTGGCGGTGGGGGTGGCGGCGGTGGGGGTGGTGGCGGTGGGGGTGGTGGCGGTGGGGGTGGTGGGAGCGGCGGAACCGATCCTGGGATTGGAGGAGCAACAATCGCAACTGGAGGAACAGGCACAGGTGGGAGCGGGATGCCGTCCGGAATTTGCACGGGATCGGGGTCCGGACTTTGAGAAATGCCAGGTTGATTGTCGTGAAAGACATTAGTCCAGTAGTGATTCCAATTCTGAGTACCGGTGTCGTTTTCCAGGAAATAATGACCGATTCCGATCTGAGTAAATTCTGGATTTAGAATGTTTTCGCGATGTCCCGGACTGTCCATCCATCCCTGAACGACGGCTTCTGGGGTAGTATAACCCGCTGCGATATTTTCTCCCGACATACCCGTTATTGAAAAGCCGGTATCTTCAATGCGGTCTGTGAAATCAGAACCGTCGGCTCCGGTATGACTGAAAAAGTCTTGCAGTGCCATATCCGCGCTGTGATTACGCGCCGCTTCCTGCAACAACGGGTTGGCCGTGAGCGCTGATAGACCTTGGCGCGATCGTTCCCGGTTTAGCAGTTGTAAAACTCGCTCCTCAAAAGTTTCGTCTGGGCCGTCATTGATGGTATCGCCTTCGTCTGGGGATTCCTCATCATACAAAACAGTTGTCCAGTAATGATTCCAGTTTTCATCACCGATGTCGTTTTCCAGGAAATAATGGCCGACTCCAATTTCAGTAAATTCTGGATTTAGGATCTCAACTCGGATTTCCGAATAATTCATCCAATCCTCAACAACTGCTTCTGGCGTTTCATAAGAGGCATGAATAATTTCTACCGACATACCCGTTGTTGAAAAGCCGATAGCTTCAATGCGGTCTACGTGATCAGAACCGTCGGCTCCGGTATGATCGTAGAAATCTTGCAGCGCCATGTTGGTACTGTGAGTTTCTGCGACTTGAGCCAGTAATGGTTCAAACTTCAACGGTTGTAAACCTGCCTGCCTTCGTTCTTGATTAATGAGTTGTATGACTTGTTGCTCAAAACCTTCAAAATCTTCCGGAGAGCCGTCACCAGTACCGCCGCCGGTATTACCTGAAATTTCGGTAATGCCAATAAAATCATTAATGCTGATGTCTGACGGCTCTAAATCGTTGAGGGTAGCCAAAGTATTGCCGTTGCTATCCAAAATCAGAATTGACGAGCCTGAGTCTTGAATTTCGACTTGCCTCAGTCCGTTGGGTGCCCGCAGTTTATCGGTACCCGGCTGAAAGTCGGTAATTACGTCCCGATCAGCATTTGACGACGCGAGGAGAAACTCGTCGGCACCGGCGCCACCCATCAGAGTATCCACGCCGCGATCGCCCGATACCACGTCGTTACCCGCACCTCCGTCAACTTCGTCATTCCCTACGCCGCCATATATGCTGTCGCTTCCAGAACCTCCAATTAATAAATTGTCATCTCCCTTGTTACCGAAGAGGATATCGTTACCACCCCCGCCGTCGAGTGAGTCGCTGTCCTGTCCGCCAAATAGGGTTTCGCTTCCCGCACCGCCGATGACTGTATCGTTACCCTGGTTTGCGTAGAAAATGCGGGCATCATCATTATTGATCAGGTAGTCGTCGCCTTGGAGCAGGGCCACCGCGTCGGTGAGTGGAGAAGCGTCAAAATAGGCAAGCTGTTCGGCGGGGAGTTGGGACATTGTAATCCTATCGTTGCGATCCGTTCCCAAGCCAAAGTCCAATCCATCTTGGTTAAAGACATCAAAAAGCATAAGGATATTTTCTTGAGGGTTTAAAGAATTTACAACAGTCGAAAGACTGGATAGATAATGGCGTGTCAACTATTCTTTTTGACTCTAGTTAGACCCGCGATCGATAGTGCGAAAAGTGCGATCGCGCTGGCTGGTTCGGGGACGCTTTGCGGACTCTCAGCGGTGGGGGGATTGTAATTTGATAAGTCGAGATACAGTTCCTTACTGCTAGATGAAGTGTGTCCCCCAATAGTGAAAATGGTTCTTACTTCTCCTAGATAAAGATTGTGCATATCTTGGATAGAAGTGATCGGCGACCAACTTTCTAGCAGTGGCTTGATATGTTCAAACAAACTGTCTACATCTAAAGTTCGCACCCCGAGGCTCATGCTGATCATTTCCCCATTTGACCAGTCAACAAAACCGGCTGTCGTTTCTCCGCCGGGAGTATTTTGAGCCGACAGAGGACGATAATTGATTATTGAGTTTTCCCGGATGGGATTAATGCTCGAAATAGCATCGTTGGTAATGTTGTACTGCGTACCGTCACTGGATTCTTCAAATAATGAGTCTTCTACAAACTGCAACACACCCCCATAATCGAAGAACTTCCATTGAATGAGCGCGTCTTCGTATTGTCCAGATGAAGATACCCCGTAAAACCCTTGGACTGTGCTAGTTTCGCCCGGAGTCAGGTAGAGCGACGCTGCGATCGCTTCCCCTGCGAAGCCGACGATTGAAATTGTGGCAGCAGTTACGGTGATGAACCCTGAGAGCAGTTTTGTTTTTAACATAATTAGTTGTGGTTGTGATGATGAAAATGTTTTGGGTTAACTCTGATGACAGTCTGCAATTTATTGGTTTTCCAGAAATTCCTATTTATACCGAAGTTGATCGGTATTCGACCGAAAATCAATAATTACATCCCAGTCAATATTGGATCAAAACAGGATCAATTCGTCTCATCCGTGATTGTATCCAGGCTGCTATCGCCTGAATCAGAGTAAGTTTTGATTCAAATTGACAGGTAAAGTTTAAAGGATTTAATCCTAATTAATTGATGCAGAGTTGGATTTCCCCATGTCTATTATTTTCTTAATTTTTTTTAAGTTTGGCAACCCCATAAAAGTGGGATTTAGGGGGGATTTATTAAGACTTGAAAAGTGAAAAAAGTGTGAAAAGTGGGATTTGGTGGTTAAAAGGGGGATAATGTGGGATAATTGATAGTTGAAGTAGACCCAACTACAACCGAATTTAAGAGCTATGGAGATTCAAGAAGCTTTGCGGTGGACTGATGAGTTGATTTTTGCTAGAACGGGGAAGCGTCTGGACTCACTGCAACGGGCTATTTTGGAGGGGGCATGGGATGGGCAAGGATATAAGGATATCGCTGATAAATATCACTGTAGTGGCGATCATGTCAAAAAATCAGCATCGGAATTATGGAAACTTCTGTCGGATTTGTTGGGAGAGAATGTAAAAAAAAAGAATGTGCGATCGCTGGTTGAAAATGGGGTATTTTCTTATTACAATGATGTGGTTAATGATGTAGTTAATATTGGTAATCAAATAAATGTCTGTGACGACCTACACAATCACTTAAAAAAGCCCAAAAACCGATCACCCTCCACCCCAAAAAAAGAATCTCAACCCCGCCACGACCTCAGCCAAGCTCCTGAAAATATTCGATTCTACAACCGCACTAACGAACTGGCGATACTGAAACAATGGATATTAGAAGAAAAGAGCCGTATTATCACTATAACTGGATTATCCGGTATCGGAAAAACCACCCTCGCCAGACAATTGGTTGAACAAATAAAAGACAACTTTGTTCGCATTTTATGGCGCAGTCATCGCAAATTTCCCAGCCTCAACGCCCTACAAAGTAACATCATCGAATTTCTGGCACCCGCTTCACCCCTGAAAAACCCATCGATGATCAACTACTTCAACTCCCGTAGTTCCATCTTAGAACACTTGAGAAACCACCGTTGTTTAATTATTCTCGATGACTTACAAGAAACATTAACCCCTGGTGAATGCGTCGGAAATTATCTTCCAGAATACCAAAACTATGGTCGTCTCATCGATGAAATTGGGCGATTTTCTCATCAAAGTTGTCTGTTGCTACTCAGTTGGGAACAACCCCTAGAAATTGCGACTCTAGAAGCTGAAAATATTTACTGCAAAACTTTACAAATTTCTGGCTTAGGGAAATCAGCCAGCCAACTTTTAACCGCTAGAAAACTCCAAGACAAAAATCAATGGTCGCGGCTAATTGAACTTTACAATGCTAACCCTTTATGGTTAAATATAATTGCGACTGCGATTCTCGATTTATTTAACGGCAGCGTCCAACAATTCCTCTCCTATTCTACGCTGTTTTTGGGAGACTTAGAACCTATCCTCAAGCAACATTATCAACGTCTATCAGAATCCGAGAAAATCCTAATCAACTGGTTAGCAAACCAAGACAAACCCGTAGATATCAGCCAGAAACCTCCCAAACTTTTATCAGACTCCGATTTTTTGAAAGCGATACAATCCCTAAGAAAACGGAGTTTACTTGATAAATCTCCAACTTTAAGCCTACAACCTGCAATTAAACAATACGTTAATAACTTGAGTCTTTAAGCTTCTAAAAAACGGGATTTATTGTTCAATATCGGTGAGACATAAATTATAACAACTTATAGTTTTGGAGTTGAATCTTTAACCGCCTTTCTTGAATTAACCTCATTCAACTCAAAGACCGGGTTTTTATTTCAAACATAACTTATTAAAACTTATTATTTTAAAGCTGAATCTTTGGATGTAAATTTGATAAAATTAAAGTATAAATAGATTCTGGTGCTAGATATGTCTACATCAATTCAATTTATAGAAGGACTGAACGAAGATATTAGTGGAGTCAGCCTTCGCAAAGTGCGGAACTCCGATAAAAAAATTGTGGTGTTAACCTTTGAACGTTTACAAGCCGTCGAACAACTGCGGGCTTATCGCAAAGAAATCAAAAATTTATGGTTGCGGGATGAAGAAGGGGAAATCAAAGTAACCCCAACCGGAGTAAAATTTTTCTATGTGGGAGATGATGAACTTTCCAAAGTTGAATGTATCTTTGAAGTCGAATCGGAAAATATCTTTGAACGAGTCATGCGATTTTTAAACCGTTACGCAGATGAAAACGGCTTTGAATATCAATCGAGTTCAAATCAATCGAATTAAAATAAAATTCAGAGGAAAAATTAATGCGCGAATCAATTACCGTTCAAAAACTAACAGCCGAATGGATTACTCCTGAAGCTTTTCAACCCTACGGACAAGTAATTTCCGCCTCAACAGATGGCAAAACCTACGATGAAACCGATGCTCAATTGAATCTCAAAAACGGTATACCGAGATTTTACATCATGCGACTCAACAAAAGAGGTCGCCAATTTAACAAAATTACCCGTCACGTTCAATGTACTCAATGTTTGGGGTCATTAGAAGGAAAAGAGTGGTTAATGGCGGTTGCACCCCCATCAGAGGGCGATGAACCCGATATCAAAAAACTCAAGGCATTCCGTATCCCTGGCAACTGTTTTATTAAGCTAGAAGTCGGAACGTGGCACGCCGGACCCTATTTCGACGATGAACAGATAGATTTCTACAATTTAGAATTAAGTAATACAAATATTGTCGATCATTTCAGTTACAATTTTAGCAAAAGTAAAAACTTACAATTTGAGATAGTTATTTAGACCTATTCGGAGAAAAATAGAGCTTGAAATCCGATGAAAATCGTGACTTTAGATACCATTATAAAATATTTATTATTGAAAGATAAACCAAACGTTATAGTTCACAATTTTCTCCGATTCAATCAATTAATATAGAGATAGAAGCTGTCAGACTCGAATAAGAGCTAAAAACTATGGGTTGGCTAAAGTCTCTCGCCTTAAGTATTGTGCCTGCTGTGTTGGTTAGTTTACCCGCAACGGCGGCGGAAACGATAGTGTTTCCTGTGGGGAAAATGAACCTGGAGGTTTCCATCGATACCTTAGAAAATTACGCAGAAACCGGTTTACTTCCCGATAATCAACCTTTAGAAACCTACCTCAATTGGTTAACCCCGATTGAACAGCGACAAGTCCGCGAATTATTAAAAACTCGTTACTCTTTTGATAGCGAAGCCACACACCGACTGTTAAAATCTCCGATGGTTGCTTCTTTTTTAGAATACGTTGGTGGTTTGATTCAACCCGAGTCTGGAGAAAATGGTTCAGAGGCGATTTATAATGCAATAATGGCAGCAACCGCGACCGATCCAGAAGGGTTTGATATTATTGAGATTTTGCGCCAATTCCCCGCCGAACGGATTCATGTTAATCTCGAAGAAGCCCTCGATACAATGGTGCGAGTTGTCTCTTTAATCCGCCAAACCAATACGGTTATTGCCTCTTTAGAACAATTAGCATCAGCAGAAATTTCAGCTTCTAGTCCGGTTGATTTTAAGCAGATGCCAGACTTACGCCAACCGGGATTGGTTGAAGTTTCTAAACAAACCTTATCCTTATTTGATTGGCAGCGAAATCGCAAATTTGAAGCCGATCTTTACCTTCCCAATACAGTAGAAGAAAACGCCACAACAGAAAAATCAACTCCTGTAATTGTGATTTCTCACGGTTTGGCATCTGATCGTTCTCGCTTTGAAAACTTAGCAAAACATCTCGCTTCTTACGGGTTTGCAGTCGCCGTTCCTCAACATCCCGGTAGTGATTATCAAGCTTTGCAAGAATTACTCGCAGGAGAAAGAAACGATATATTTGAAGTCAATCAATTTATTGATCGTCCTCACGATATTTCCTACTTACTGAATCATCTAGAACGGTTGAACAAAAAAGAACTCAAAAATCAGTTAAACATAGAACAAGTAGGCGTTTGGGGTCATTCTTTTGGGGGATATACAGCCTTAGCTTTGGCAGGTGCAACGATTGATTTTGAAAAATTACAGGTTGATTGTACACCCGAAAATAAAATTGTGAATCCCTCGATGTTTTTGCAATGTCGGGCTTTAGAATTGCCTCACAGTGAGTATCAATTCCGCGATCCGCGTGTGAAAGCGGTTGTTGTTCTCAACCCCGTTAATAGTGGGATTTTGGGTCAATTAGGATTGAGTCAAATTTCCATTCCCGTGATGATGGGGGCGAGTAGTGGGGATTTGTTAGCGCCTGCGGTTATCGAACAAATTCAAACCTTTACTTGGTTGACTACTTCTAATCGTTATTTAGTTATTAAACGGGGGGATAGTCACTTTTTTGATGTCAACAAATCTAACGTTAGTCAAATTCCGGGAATGGGTGGGTTATTATCACCCGGAGTTGAGGTGACACGGAACTATATGAACGCTTTGAGTGTTGCCTTTTTTGGAACCTATGTTGCCGAAAATCTCGAATATAAACCCTATCTGCAAGCAGCTTATGGTCAGGCAATTGGAGAAAAACCCTATACGTTAAGTGTGCTAAAATCTCTTACGCCCACAGAGTTTTCTAAAGTGATTAGTGGGAATACAATCAGAAATTAACCGTTAAATTGTTGGGCTGTTGTCGGGATGGGCGCCCCAAACTATCACCAGGTAAGCAAACCATTGGTCAACCACCCCACGCACAAGGCGATGGGGCTTGTAACTAGGCAAGATGACTGCCCGAAACATATGGCGTGTTGACTGACGCCTGCTCTTCCGTCCCGTACTGGGTAGAAGAGAGAATATAGTCGTCGCGGACATTTTTGGCAGCATTGAGGTCAGCGTGTGTTCGATGACCGCAGTTCTTGCAATAGAAACGAGATTTGTTGCGATTTGTCCGCTTGATATGCTTACAGACATTGCACTTCTGCGAAGTGTAGCGAGGGTCTTGATAGACTACTCGCTTGCCTAATGCTTCTGCTTTGTAACTCAAGAACTGTTCTTGCTGATAGAATGCCCAACTCGAGAGCCACTTGTTCATCTTCTTACCCCGTCGTTGAGTACGAATACTGGACAAGTCTTCGAGTACAAAGACGACTATACCTGGCTGGTTGGCTAGCTTTTTACTTACACAGTGATTCGTATCCTTCATAAACCGCTTCTCGCGTCCTGACATCGCTTTTAATCGACGCTTGGTGCTACGAGTGCCTTTTTGTTGGAGTTGGCGACGATTGTATAAGTAGCGTCTTTGTATACCTCGGATTTTTGATGAACTAAAAAACTGACCATCAGAGGTTACGGCTTGATGATACAAGCCTCGGTCAATTCCTTGAGTCTCCCCTGTAATTTGTGGAGTATTGATTGTTTCAAATACCAATCTCACCCAAAACTGTTTGGTGTTTTTGGTATAAGTTAAAGTTGCTCCACAAAAATCCCACGTTTCAAATATTTCCTTGAAGTAGTCAGGAATATTTAGGATAAGCTTTTCACGCTTACCAATACACGAAAGGGTTAGTTGATACCCTCTCAGTGTCATGGTTCGCTTGTCGTATCTCAATCCTGATGTCGGTTTCTTCTTTGGATAACGCTTGAATTTGGTTGCTTTAATTGCTTCCATTGCGTTATCCCGAATCGTTTGCAGGAGTGCAGACGGCACACTTGGATACTGAACCCTCAATAAGTGGTACAGATCCTTGTGTGCCTTATTTTTGTTCCACGTCCGTTTTTCCAATGCCCAGTCAACGTGCTGATTGAAAATGTCAGCACAAAACCTCATGAGGGGCAAAAACCTCTCATGGGGCAAATTGACAGGGATGGAAACAGTACGCTTCATGCAGCCTCTTCGTTAAGCACGCGATCGTGAAACCCTAAGCTCTTAATATACTTAGAATAAAATTGGTGATAGTATCGGAGGCAAAATGGAGGCGAGAACCTGCGCGATCGCTTCCTTTTGCTGTTGTCGGAGTATCAGTACCTTTAACAGCTACAATTAAACGAACCACAAATGAAAGAACAAGCCGATCAAATCTTCAAGCAGGGAATTCTACAATACCAAAACCATCAATTTGAAGCCGCCCTGGAAACTTGGCAACAAGCCCTAACCCAATATCAACATCTCAAAGATCGCAAACGAGAAGCAGCAACATTCGGCAATTTGGGTGTTGCTTACGAAGCCTTAGGAAATCTCGAACAAGCAATCAAATCTTATCAGCAACATTTGGCGATCGCAATAGAAATACAAGATCTCAAAGGACAACTCAACGCCTTGGGAAACTTAGGAAATGCTTGCTACACTCAAGGAGACTATCACCAAGCCATCAGCTACCAACAGCAACGGTTAGCGATCGCCCGTCAACTCCAAGATTCGCAAACCGAAGCCCAAACCCTCTCCAATTTAGGGATAGCCTATCATGCTTCTGGGCAAATTTCCCAAGCCATAGAATACTATCAGCAACAGTTCGCGAAAGCCTCCGAAACCAACAACTATCCCTCCCAAGGAAACGCCCTGAAAAATTTGAGACTCGCCTATCAAACCCTCGGGGAAGAAAGTCTAGCCCAAAACTGCTATCAACAGCAATGGGCTATCCTGCGTCAGAGGTTCCTAGAGGAAAAAAGCGATGAATTCGTGCGAATTGCTAAAATTGTCGGTTTAGACCTGTTAGAAGACCTCGCAGGGGCAGATCTGAGCGGTTTTGACCTGTACTACGCCGCTCTTCCGGGCGTTAACCTGGAAAATGCCAATCTCACCCAAGCCAACTTAGCCCTAGCTGACTTGAGTGGTGCCAAACTCACCAAAGCCAACCTCAGTCAAGCCATCCTCAGCAATGCCAACCTCAGAGATACCGATCTCAGCTATGCTAATCTTTGTCAAGCCGATTTACGAACGAAACTGCCTCGTGCTAACCTAAGCTATGCTAATCTCACGCAAGCCGATCTCAGTAGCGCTTATCTGCCCCAGGCCAACTTGAGTCACGCCAACTTGTCCTCAGCAAATCTAAAATATGCTGACTTGACAGGGGTTGATTTCAGAAATGCCAATTTGCAGGACGCTGATTTGAGTCGGGCTGAGTTAAAAGATGCCATTGTGGAGAATGTCTGCTTTACAAAGGCGATCGGAATTTCTCGGCGTGTTCAATCGGAGTTAATCGAACGAGGCGCCATTTTTCAGCAAAATCAATCTTAGCATTATCCCCATTTTTCCTAACTCCCAAAATACCCTATTCCCTATTCTCTATTCCCTATTCTCTGTTCCCTGTTCCCTGTTCCCTGTTCCCTGTTCCCTGTTCCCTGTTCCCTGTTCCCTGTTCCCTATTTCCTAAAGATAGCTGAAAATTACAATGACTCGTGTAGAAGGATTGTGGCCCCATAATATTAGTCCAAATCGCTTGGCTGTGTTAGAGTGTAAGTTGGCGATTTGGTTGCGATCGCAGGGTTTAAAATCAGAAATTAAAGTTGATAATCTGCAAGTTCTCACCCAACAAGCCGCCGCCGCAGGGTGCGATTTTTCTCCGCTGCAAAAAGAGATTCAAACTGTTATAGAAGCGGAAACCGACAACTTTTTAGAATTGGCAAATTTGGCGGGTTTAAACCCTTTAGAAGATTTTGCAGGTGCCAGATTATTGGGTGCGAATTTAACGGGTTTAGATTTGAGTGGGGCGGAGTTGAAAGGGGCTTATTTGAGAGGTTCAGATTTAAGTGATGCTGACTTGAGTAATGCTGATTTAAGAGAAGTGAATTTAAGCGGGGCTGACTTGAGTGGGGCGTTATTGAGTGATGCAAATTTAACGCAAGCTGATTTACATCGGGCGAGTTTGGCGTTAGCAAATTTAAGCGGGGCGAATTTAACTCAAGCCAATTTAACTGAAGCGAATTTGAGTAATTGTAATTTGAGCGATGCTAATTTAAGTAATGCTATCCTCAAAAATGCTAACTTGACTCAAGCGGGTTTGGCGTTAACAAATTTGACCGATGCCGATTTTACCGGGGCGAATGTTAAACAGGCGAGAATGTGGCATGATGCGGGTTTATCGGAAGAAGTTAAGCAAGATTTAATCAAGCGGGGGGCTATTTTTGAGGAGTAGAAATATCTTTTAATTTTCGTTAAATTTTACGGGGTTTTCCGAGAATTAAGGATTTAAAATTTGGTCAACCGTTAAGTTTAATTCGGGAAAACTCGGCGAATTAATTTTATTTTCTCCCCGAAATTCAACGCTATCGTAAAACCCCGAAACCAACGTTAAAACGGAAACTTTGAGTTCTTGCGGGTCGATAATCCAATATTCGGGTATTTCCAAAGCCGCATATTCTGAACGTTTGTAGCGGTAATCATCATCGGGGTTATTTGCACTCACTATTTCAACGGCTAATAGGGGAGGTTCTTCAAGAATTGCTGATGGTAATGTTTTGAGAAATTGACGTTGAGTTTCAGTAATTACGATTAAATCAGGAATGCGAGATTTTGTAATTCCGGTTCTCACGCCCACATTTCCAGGCATAACAACCCAATCTAATTTTATTCGTTGAATCTCAGCCGATAATGCTTGAAATAAAAACAGAAGAATCAAAGCGTGTAATCCACTGGCGGGAGGCATTGAAATTAATTCTCCGTTGAATAATTCATATTTTAAATCGCTATTATCTCTAAAGTCAAGATAATCTTGAAAGCTATAGGTTTTTGTTGCAGTTTCTAACATCATAGTTGCTTACCTATAATTTTGTATAATACTATTTTAGCAAAAACTCACTCGATAAAATCTAATTTTATCTAAGCTAGAATAACTTTGACGGAAATACAATGTTATCTGGAGAGAAAACCATGAAATCTGAGTCTGATTTTTCTCAAGCAGAACAAGAAAAATTTTACCATTCTGATGCCTAGTTTCATTATCCGATTTATCTCGAACCCGATGTCGAGGAATTTTTGACTAAAATTGCTAACAGGAAAAATATTGACATTCAAGTTTTGGTTAATGAATGCTTGAGAAATACTATGAAACTGATTCAAGATATTGAGTAGGTAATAGGCGGGGTTGATGGCATTTTGAGAATCAAGTTAAGAACCTGTATGGGGTAGGTTTTAAAAACACTTAGACATCTCCTAGACTCTTTCAATAAACCCGCCGAACCTCAAGGATTAATTTGGAGTTTAATCTGAAGATTCAACAATTTCATCCATAGCTTGATCAATTTTATTCATAAATTCTGAAATTTCAGCCAGATAGCTTTCTTCTTCATCTAAACCCGGTGTATTTCGCAAAATTTTAAGAACTTCTCTGAAAATTTTGGGCATCAAATTTGGATAAAGATGCTTACATTTTGCGAGAGTTTTAATCTCTTTTTCATTGTTCTTTCTAGCAGGAGCAATGGCTATCAAATCGTGAATTGCATTTTGCACGTCGAGATATGCTTTTGTTTTATTATAAATACCTCTTTTCGTTTTTTTAACACGAGTTAATTTATACTTAATAGACTGTCGTAACTTTTTGGGATCGTACTGACAAATAAATCGGCTTTGATCAGATTTCTTATAGAGATCAGGATAAAAACTACCAGGAACAGACACACACTTGGATAAACCATAGTTAACGAAAGGTTGTTCAAGCTCCCATTCCTTTAGTATTTCTGCTAACCAATCATCGTGAGTTTCTGGCAATAATTCGAGAGCTTCTGATGGAGTGAGACTTCCTTCAACGTTCGTTTGACAGTCGTCGCCTAATATAAATAAAGCAGACCAGTAGAGACTGTCAAAAGATTCCTCTTTCCATCCATCTTTTTCTAGAATTCTCTTGCAAGCAGGGATAAGATCGTGACTGAGTATACCTGCGGCAAAGTTATTTGACACATCTGCCCAGACTTCATCCGCATCGATTTCGTATTCTTCTGAACTCTCCTCAGCTTGATCAATTTCATTCATAAATTCTGAAATTTCAGCCATATACTTTTCTTCTCTATCTAAACTCGGTCTATTTTGCAAAATTTCAAGAACTTCTCCGAGAATTTTAGACATCAACTTTGGATAAAGACGCTTACATTTTGCGAGAGTTTTAATCTCTTTTTCATTGTTCTTTCTAGCAGGAGCAATAGCTATCAGATCGTGAATTGCATTTTGCAGGTCGAGATATGCTTTTGTTTTATTATAAATACCTCTTTTCGTTTTTTTAACACGAGTTAATTTATACTCAATAGACTGTCGTAACTTTTTGGGATCGTACTGACAAATAAATCGGCTTGGATTAGATTTCTCCCAGAGATAAGGATAAAAACTACCAGGAACAGACACACACTTGGATAAACCATAGTTAACGAAAGGTTGTTCCTCCTCCCAGTCCTCTAGTATTACTGCTAACCAATCATCGTGAGTTTCTGGCAATAATTCGAGAGCTTCTGATGGAGTCTCACACCCTTCAAAGTCCGCTTCATAGTCGTCGCCTAATATATATAAAGCAGAGAAGTAGAGACTGCTAAAATCTTCCTCTTTCCATCCATCTTCTTCTAGAATTCTCTGGCAAACAGGGATAAGATCGTGACTGAGTGTACCTGCGGCAAAGTTATTTGACACATCTGCCCAGACTTCATCCGCATCGATTTCGTATTCTTCTGAACTCTCCTCATCTATTCTAAAATAATGTAGTTTGTGCGAAACGTTCGAGCATGAAATAAGGCTGAGATGCCCGAAATAACCGCTCGGTGGGACCTCCAGTCCCTTGGCTGGATAGAAGGGACGCACCCCTGACCAGTCTCATAACTGTTTGTATGT
>JAYKHV010000036.1:0-5851 GCA_035285085.1 Lyngbya sp.
ATGAAATGACCCGCTGCTTAGAGGAGGAAACTCCAAAAAGTAAGGTTGCTCGTAGAGCCAGGAAGGCTCATCAGTGATGATGGGAATCCCCACCCTCAGTTTTTAACAGGGTGGGGAGAATGTCAACATAGGATTCAGTAACTTTCGCTCACCATCCTAGATTTATTATTAAACTTCTGTTAATTTTGATGAATTTCAGGAAATCTAAAAAATCAGGAGTCGGACAAAATTAAAGTGAACTGTGAGGGCGGGCAAAATGTGAGGCAAAACCCAACAAAAACTCGGCTGTTAAAACAAACAAGGTTTTTTAGTAGTTTTGGCGAAACTTATCGGATTTTTTAGGTTAATTGCCGCCCATAAAAAAGTATTTTATCGATAATTTTTACTGTAATTTAGAGTCTATTATCCTCGTAAAATACATCATTTTAATCGAATTCATTCTATCTTTTTAAGGCGCGTAGGGGCGCATGGCAATGCGCCCAGACGGAGAATTTAGGGAATTTTTAACTTGATTGAGTCAACTGTTGCCCAAATGTCGGTAAAATAATTCTGCTGTGATGCGATCGCCGTGAAATGTCTACCTCCACCCCCTGCCCGTTTTCCCCCGAAGAAATTGCCGACGAAGGCATCAAACCCGACGAATACCAGGAAATCGTTAACCGCCTCGGACGCCACCCCAACAAGGCGGAACTGGGAATGTTCGGGGTGATGTGGAGTGAACACTGCTGCTACAAAAACTCCCGACCCCTGTTAAAACAATTCCCCACGACGGGCGATCGCATTTTGGTCGGTCCCGGTGAAAACGCAGGCGTGGTAGACTTTGGAGACGGCCTGCAACTGGCGTTTAAAATCGAATCCCACAACCACCCCTCGGCGGTTGAACCGTTCCAGGGCGCCGCCACCGGAGTCGGGGGAATTTTGCGGGATATTTTTACAATGGGGGCGCGTCCCATCGCCGTGTTGAACTCGCTGCGGTTCGGTTCCCTCGATGACGCCAGGACTCGAACCCTGTTTAACGGCGTGGTTTCGGGAATCGCCCACTATGGAAACTGTTTCGGTGTCCCAACTGTTGGCGGCGAGGTGTATTTTGACCCCGCCTACGCCGGAAATCCCCTCGTAAACGCGATGGCGATCGGTTTGATGGAAACGTCGGAAATTGTCAAATCGGGGGCTTCTGGGGTCGGTAATCCGGTGCTGTATGTAGGTTCGACAACCGGACGGGATGGCATGGGCGGGGCTAGTTTTGCCAGCGCCGAACTCAGCGATGAGTCGATACAAGACCGTCCGGCGGTACAGGTAGGCGACCCATTTTTAGAGAAATCTTTGGTTGAGGCTTGTTTGCAGGCGTTTAAAACCGGGGCGGTGGTGGCGGCCCAGGATATGGGGGCGGCGGGGATTACCTGTTCGACTTCGGAAATGGCGGCGAAAGGCGGCGTTGGAATTGAATTAGACTTAGATAAAATTCCGGTTCGCGAAACAGGAATGGTGCCTTACGAATATTTGTTATCCGAGTCCCAGGAACGGATGTTATTTGTAGGTCAAAAAGGGCGGGAACAGGAATTAATTGATATTTTTCACAGTTGGGGACTGCAAGCGGTTGTAGCGGGAACGGTTATCGAAGAACCGATTGTCAGAATATTATTTAAAGGGGAAATTGCCGCAGAAATTCCGGCGACGGCTTTAGCAGATAATACCCCAATTTATCACCGGGAACTGATGGCGGAACCTCCCGAATATGCCCGGAAAGCTTGGGAATGGACGGAGGATTTATTACAGCCCTGTACGGTTTCGGGAATTAACATTCAAAATACTTTTAAAACCTGGAATGAAATTTTATTCGCGCTGTTGGATACGCCGAGTATTGCGTCTAAACGTTGGGTGTATCGACAATACGATCATCAAGTTCAAAATAATACTGTAATTTTACCCGGCGGTGGAGATGCGGCGGTGGTTCGGTTGCGTCCGGTGAACTATTATGAAAATGAGACAAAAGTAGACTATAAACGCGGCGTTGCGGCGACGGTTGATTGCAATTCTCGCTATGTTTATTTGAATCCCTACGAAGGGGCGAAAGCGGTGGTTGCGGAGGCGGCGAGAAACCTTAGTTGTGTCGGTGCCGAACCCGTTGCTGTTACCGATAATTTGAATTTTGGCAGTCCCGAAAAACCGGTGGGATATTGGCAATTAGCAGAAGCTTGTCGGGGTATTTCTGAGGCTTGTAAGGAGTTTTCAACGCCCGTAACGGGGGGGAATGTTTCGCTGTATAATGAAACGTTAGATGCACAAGGAAATCCCCAGGCTATTTATCCGACTCCGGTTGTGGGAATGGTCGGGTTAGTTGATGATATTTCTCAAACTTGTGGGTTGGCTTGGCAGAATGAAGGGGATATTATTTATCTGTTGGGATTGGGTCAATTTGAAGCAGAAGAAAGCGAAAATGATGCCAGACTAAGTTTAGGGGCTTCGGAATATTTAGCCCAAATTCATCATATTATTGCCGGAAAACCGCCCGAAGTTGATTATAATTTAGAACGGAAAGTTCAGGGGGTTTGTCGGGAAGGAATTCGTCAAAATTGGGTAAATTCCGCCCATGATTGTGCCGAGGGCGGGTTAACTGTTGCGTTGGCGGAATGTTGTATTAATGGCGAGAAAGGCGCGACCATTAATTTTGGAATAGATTCGCTTTTACAACGGCGTTGGGATAGGATTTTGTTTGCTGAAGGGGGGGCGAGAATTTTGGTTTCGGTGAGTCCCGAACAACAAGCCAATTGGGAAAATTACCTTCAAGAACAGTTGGGAGAAAAGGGGGAATTTTGGCATAATTTGGGAAAAGTTGAAGGAAGTTCGGCGCCGTTGAAAATCTTGGCGGGGGATGAGTTAACATTGGTTGAAATGGGGGTTGCTGAAATGAAAGGCTGTTATTTCAATGCAATAGAACGCCGGATGCACTCATAGTAGGTTGGGTTGAACGCAGTGAAACCCAACAGTAGTAGGTTGAATTGTTTTGAGTTGGATTGAGGATACGAAACCCAACCTACATCGAAACTGTCTTTGAAAATGCCATTTTCTTCTAATTCCTAAAGACAATCGGGGGTAAAACACTGGCGCATAAATCTTTCACCTTTTATTCTAAGTGCTGTTCTTCGGTTTTTTCTGACGGGTTTAGAGGTACAAGCTTAATCTCTACCGCATATCCTACACTAGCGGCGATCGCAGCAATTGTTTCTAACCTTGGTGATTGTTTCCCGGACTCAATTCGGGCTAGCTGAGGTTGTTTAATTCCGGCTTTTTCAGCTAATTCCCGTTGAGTGAGTGCTAATTTACGTCGAATAGCGATAATTGCTTTAGCCGCATCAAATTCGGGTTTGATTTCCTCGTAATGCGCTTTGACAGTAGGATCGCTAAGAAGTTTTGCTTTGAGAGTCTCTAAGCTCATAATTTAGAATTTCTAGAATTAAGTTAATGATATAATATTAGGATTAGATAGTAACTGAAAAACACTGCTAGTTGCTAACATTACATTACTGCTCTCTGAGATAACTTTTAAAAGATTAAACTTTTTATTTTAAATAAATATGTTTTTTTATTGAATACAAATACTTTTTTTCCTTGTTTTAACAATTTTAATATCTTTTTGAGGCCAGTCATCTCTTTTCTTCTGGATACCATGCAGGAGGTAACAAATTGAATTGTTCCAGAAGTAGGCGATTCGGTATTGTTCAACTCGGATTTCAAAGATTCCATCAAACAAAAACTTAATTCTTGTTCTAGGAAGTTTCTCCCGTGCCGACAACGGACCTAATTCTGCAAAGGTTTCCAGAACGTTTAGTATGATAGCCTGAGAACGTTGATCTACCTTTTTGGCAAGCCAGTCCTCAATCAATTCAGTTTGAATTTGAAAGCGTTCCGCCATAGATACCTCACTCATATAAATTTAACATTTTAATGAGAACAGGTAATGTTATGACGCAAAACCTAGCAGTGTATTCAGTTTTCAAGGTTCGGATGGTTGGCTCCGGTTTTGATAACATTTAAGTTATCAAGGCTAATATATCACAACAAAATCTTGTTGTCAAGAGGTTGAGGAGTCAGAATCAGCAGAGTTACCGGGTATTTGGGAATAAATATTTGTTGAATAGTTTTTTTGTACTAACAGGTTGAATGAAAGAGTCCGCCTACGGGTGAGTATTTTTACAGGGGGGAACTTCAGTCTTGAAAACTCCATAAAAAGTAGCCCTCCAAATTGCAATTATCCATAGCAGTTTGTTGGACTTTTGTGTCAATTTTTTATGTTCTGTAAGTAAATGACCCTGGCGTAAATTGATTTTATTCTAAACTTTTTCTAAGAGTTGATATGAATTTTGAGAGTCAAGATGTCACATTCACAAGGGGGGACTTGCCAGGAGTAGGTTGGGTTGTTTGAAGTTGGGTTTCGTATCCTCAACCCAACCTACTTGTATTAGGAATTAATCCGCAATTTGATAACGATGTGTTCGCCGGCTGAACTCGGAACTTTCCAGGTTTGTAACCGTTGACGAATGAGCTTAATTACTGCTTTGTCATTCAGTGTAGACGCTTTTTCATCAACTACAACCTGCTTAACACGTCCGTCTTTAACTTGCAGTTCAAACACCAATTCACCTTCAAACTCGCCCGGAATTTCTAAGGTTGTTAAGTGCTGTTTTAACAACTCAATTCCAACCTCATCTAATCCCGCAGTTTCTGTTATTTCAATTGCAGAAGAAAGACTGAATGAAGGTAGCTCGTAACTAACGCTTTCAGGTGCAAAACAACGCAATGAAAGCGCCTCAGATTCTAAATCATCGTCATCAATTGAACAAGCCCGAGCAATAGGAGGAGCCATTCGTTGTGCTTGGGCTTTCATAGACCTTGAAACCGGGGCATAAGCAGCTTTCGCCGGCATAGCCCGATAACTGACACCTTCGGGCATTTCTAGGGGAACTTCAACAGAAATATTCTGCTGGTTTGTGTCAACTCGAACGTCATCGCTAACCGCTACAAATGCGGTGTATTGCGATAACAATTGATAGGTTAAAGCGGTGTCTGTAACCGCTTCTACATCCGATTTTGTCTCGTAACCTAACATCTGATTCATCAGGTGTTTAATGCGTTGTCGTCCCCACAATTGAGCGATGGCTACATTTCCCGCATCGGAGAAGTCAATGGAAAAGGTTTGTTCGTAGGGGTTTCCGTTGGCAATTTTTCCGGTAACTTTTAAATTACCCGCAGCAGAATTAACCTTTCGCCCGAACAATACTAAAGGCTGTTCGGCAAATAAATCGGGGGTAATTTCGGGGTAAATTTCCGGGGTTTCTCCGCTACCTTCCCACTGAATATTAATGTCAGTCAAAACGGGGTTGTTAATTTGTCGGAAAAACTTTTCGGCGACTTCTTGAGTCGGTTCATCCTGACGAACAACCCGAGAAATTCCCCGACCAATTTCGGCTATGCGGTTAATTAAAAACCGATTAACAGAACTTCCCACGCCAAAACTGTACAGGCGGTTTCCCGGTTTTAAGTTGTCTTGAACTTCCGATAAAACAGCGTTTTCGTTCCCAATATATCCATCGGTTAACAGCACAATACTCCGCAACCGCCCGGTAAGTTCGGGGAAATTTAACACTTCTAAAATCCCGTTCAGCAGTTCCGTTCCGCCGTTGGCTTGCAGTCGATTAACGTAGTTGATAGCTAGGTTGCGGTTTTCGGGAGTGTTGGCTAACGGGGTTTCTGAAAGTTTGCGGGTTGTATTGGAAAAATCCATAATGTTAAAGGTATCATTTGGATTTAACCCGTTAATAAACCGCCGCATTAACTCCTGACATTTGAACAG
>JAYKHV010000037.1:0-4730 GCA_035285085.1 Lyngbya sp.
GGAGATCAGGAGATTTTTACTAACGGATGACCGTGACTTCATTTAGGGTTTCAATCCAAACCCTGGCACCACAACGGAGAGGTTTATCGGGACGATAGACGACACGACATCCTCCCGGTATTTCGACGATATGCCCATAAGTATTGGTCTGACCCTTTTTGACCGTAATCACGGGAAGTTGTTCCTGATGTTTTTGATTTTGCCGAATTCTTTGGGAGTTAACGTGAACAATCGTTTTTGGAAGCTTTCTCAGATTGCACCAACGGGGAGCCGGTCCTCTTGTCCCTCGCTGAATGATGGGTTCGCCCTCAACCAGGGGAATGAGCCACATCTTCCCGGTCTTATAGGCACCTTCGACTCGGCCTGCGATTAGGAGAACTCGCAGTCGAGCGGTAGAGATTTTTAGAATACGGGCTGCTTCTGTAGTACCGACTATCATTGAACTACTTGGGTATCGTAATAGTTTTGAGAACTGTATAATTTAATTATATATGATCTGCGGATCAATAATCAATGCTCTGGCTATTCGGTGGCGCGGAGTAGCGCGGTTCGACCGAAACCTGTTCACGGTCTGCGATACCGGTCAGGTGTCTGTTATTGGTTGATTATACAACCGGATTTGATATTAGAAAAGGTGCTAAAATATGTCTCAGTTAATCCTGCTGCGTCACGGTCAAAGCCTGTGGAATGCTAGCAATAGATTTACAGGTTGGGTAGATGTTCCCCTCAGCGAAAGAGGACGAGCAGAAGCAACCATTGCCTCTTGTAAACTGAGAAACTATCGCGTGCAGGTTTGTTTTACCAGTATGTTAATGCGGGCGTTAGAAACTGCGGTGATTTGTTTAACCGAATGCGATGAAATTTGTGAGGGTAAAATTCCCATTATCAAACATAACGCAGATGACCCCCAATGGCACGGTTGGGATCAATACGGAGGAGATGTTAATGATGAATTACCCATTATTCCCAGTGCAGCTTTAGATGAACGCTACTATGGAAATTTACAGGGACTCAACAAAGCAGAAACCGCCGAAAAATTTGGTCAAGATAAAGTTTATCTGTGGCGACGTTCTTTTTCTGAACGCCCTCCGGGTGGAGAAAGTCTAGAAGATACAATGAACCGCACGTTACCCTTTTTCAAAGATAGAATTCTCGCCCATCTGAAAACCGGAGATAATGTGTTAGTCTCCGCTCATGGGAATTCTTTACGTTCGATTGTCATGTATCTTGATAATCTCCCACCCGAAGACATTCCCGAATTAGAACTAAAAACGGGCGTACCCATTGTTTATGAAATTAATCCAGATGGTCAAGTTCAAACTAAAGTCATTCTCAACGACTAAAACTTCAGAAAAATTCCCGATTTTTTAGGAAAAGTGAAACTCGTTTCTCTCGGGGGAATTAGTTGGCCTGTCCCGAAATTGATAAATTATAGGAATGCTGACCCTGTTCGCGATCGCCAACATAAATGTTATAAGTTCCAGAAGGAGCATAGCCCGAAAATTGTAAATTTCCGCCCGATCCTTCCGGTAATACACAATAACGTCCGGCAGGCCCCTCGATCAACAGAGTCGGCGCCCCAGACGTCTGCACATTGATTCGCAGCAAAGGTAAATCTTCGGCAATATCAATGGTATGATTGGGAGCAGCAGCAACAAAACCACAATCTCCGCTATTGCTTTCTCCGCCCGAAGTTCCCGAAGTCGTGACAGAAGACCCCGGAGAAAGAGATTGTCGGTCTGCAAAGGCGAGATCGGCAGATCCTAAAGTCATAGCGACAGTTAGGCTAACAATGGCAAAATAGCGCAACTTCATTTTTCCGAATGTAAATAGCAACAACAGCCTTAGTTAAAATACAGACAGTAGACCAGTTCAGCAGGTAAGCTGGCTCTTTGAGGATGACACAGAAGTTAAGAAGATCTACTTTTTTTGACTTTCTCCATCAACGATCTGTGCCTAAATCTTATAAAATTTTCAACTAGGGTCACTGGTCACTCATAACTGTAAACACTGCTAACGGTTTAAAACTCAATTCTTTACAAACTCCTATGAATTACCAACAAGACGACAATCAGGTTAAACGCAGATTAGAGGAACTCGAAGCCGAACTCAAGCAACCTCAGCCGGTCAGCAACAACACTTCAACTCCTAATTTTATCGAAACCGTCAAAACCTTCTATAATCAATTTCTGGTCTGGTTTAAAGAACTCCCCAAACTCGGACAAGCCGCAGTGGTTGTGGTCGGTTTGGCAACGGGGTTAACCCTACTGCGAACCGTAGCCGAATTAATTTCTTTGGCGATCTCTCTTGCAGTTATCGGTGTAATCGTGTACATAGGATACCAAATCTTTAAATCATCCAAATTCTCGAAATAGAGATTGTCAGATCCGTTTGAAATCAACAACTCAACTATGACCAGCCCAACAGCAAGCAGAGATGTCAGTCCATCCGATCCGTCTTGGCAAGTTCAAGTCAGACAACTCCCCCTGTGGCTTCGTAGGTGTGGGGCTTGGGCTGTCGAAGTTTCCTTAGTCGTCGCCAGTGGTGTCGTCCCCTACAGCATCGGTGCTTTGTGTAACCGCACTGAAGCCGTTCCCCTCCATCCCGTCCTCAAAACCACCGGCCAAGCGATCGGTGCAACCCTTGGCTTACCCGTGCGCGATCGCAACCCCCAAGTGAGTGCGTTAACCAATTTATTTTGGTGGGGGGCGCTGTTGACTCCGACTATCGTGGGAGGATGGCAGGTTTATCTGTTGGCTACCCGAGGACAAACTCTGCCCAAACGGTGGTTTGCTGTCCAGGTCATTCAAGCCAATTCTGTGGCACCTCCGGGCTTGCTCCGGGCGTTTTATCGCGAAAGCGTCGGTCGTTGGGGGATTCCTTTGGGAATTGCCTATATTATTTGGCGAGTCACGGGCGCTTTTCCCAATTTGGTTATTCTTACGGGTTTATCCGGTTTGATGATACTGGCTGATGGGTTAATTGCCAAACGCCTCAGTGGTCGCGCCGGACACGATCTTTGGGCGGGAACTCGGGTCAGAGAAGTTCAACTTCCGACCAATAACCCTTTTACCAGCTACGACTGGACGAGCGATCAAGAAGCAGTCCGGGCGATCGTTTTCCGCTCCGGAAAAGGCAAATTTGCGATCGATCTCTGGGCTTGGATGCGCCAACATCCGGGAATTACCCTGATCGCCGTTAGTAGCGCGAGTATGGCGGCTGTTTTGGGGACGTTTGTTGGAACTCAAGTTTATATTCAAAATCAAGCCAACCGTCGAGAATTTAAACACCAAGATAACGAAGTTTTTCTGGCGTTGGTGAGTAAATTATCGCCCAGTGCGCCCACCGATCCGGCTCAACGTCGGGGGGCAATTTTGGCTTTGGGAACGTTGAATGATTCCCGGGCTATTCCGTTATTAGTGGATTATTTGGGACAAGAAAGCAACCCTTTATTATTAGATTCCGCTCAACAGGCGCTCGTCAGTACCGGACCCGAAGCGCTGCCCTATTTACGACAGTTAAATCAAGCCCTAAAAAATGATTTAGACTCGATGCAATTTGGGGCAAATGCCAAGGATAAACAGTTAGTTTCTCAACGTTTACAAGCGACTCAAAGGGCGATCGCGAAAATTTTGACCGTTCACGAAGGCAAGATTCACAACATCGACCTCAGTCGCGTTAATTTGGGTCAATCGACTACACCGCCGACTCAATTCACCTTAATTCTTGACCAAATTGATCTTTCCGGGTTTAATTTCAGAAGTAGTATTCTCAACAATGCCAGCTTCAAAAATACCAGCTTTTACGGCCCCGGAGAAGATGGTCGTTATGAGACTTTTGATGATTGGGTTTCTGACTTTAGCGGTGCCGATTTAACCGAGGCAAATTTCACCGGTGCTTTTCTCAGTAATATTGATATGAAACGCGCCAATCTCCTGAGAGCAACGTTAAATAAAGCCGATTTATCTGAAGCAGATTTAACCGGAACAAACTTCAGCAGTGCGAAATTAATCGGCGCGAATTTAGAACAAGCCAAGCTAAATAATGCTAAATTTACCGGGTCAGATTTAGCCAATGCAGATCTCTCAGAGGCTAATATCAAAAATGCTCGCCTGAATGAAATGAATGCTCAAGGAGCTTTGTTTATTGATGCCAATTTAGAAAATAGTCAGTTTCAAAATGCCGACCTTTCAGGAGCAGATTTAAAGGGAGCAAATTTGAGAAATGCTGACCTGAGTTCGACGTTATTAACCGGTGCGAATTTCAGAAATGCTAACCTAATCAATGCCAATTTACAAAATGCCGACTTGACTTTAGTTAGTTTGAGAGGGGCGAATTTGAGGGGCGCAGATTTTCAAGGTGCCGTCTTTTTTGTCAATAAACCTGGGGAGAATAATCAAGACTCATTTATCGAAAATGTGGGAATTGATAATCAATCAAATCGGATGAGAGGGGTTAATTTTTCTAAGGCTAAAAACCTCAGTTTAGAACAAATTAACTATCTATGTAATCAAGGTGCTATTCATCCCGAGTGCCAAAAATAAACATATTGATCTCACTCACTCCCCGTTTATCCCCAGGGCTGTTTCATTCTCAGTAAAAAATTGCCGGGGGTGATGGGGTGATGGGGTGATGGGGTGGTGGGGAGAAGATTTTTTTCCGATGAAAAATAGCTTTTTGTTAATAAAAATTCCCCCCATCTCCCTACCTCCGGTCCTCCCCACCCCCCC
>JAYKHV010000038.1:0-13052 GCA_035285085.1 Lyngbya sp.
GGCTATTCGGTTTGAGCCTGCGGAATAGGAAGTGCCGACACCCTATGAAAAACCAGGTAACTGGAAAGAAGCACCGAACGGAACATTAATACGGTTTGTACCGCATTATGTCAGTTTTCGATAGCAGTTGGTGGTAATATCGATATATATACTGCCCGGTCGCAAGCCTTGAGTGAGGTTTTGTTCTCCTGCGAGTACCGCTTCGATCACGTCGTCTGGTGTCGGGAGGGCGGTAAAGATGA
The DNA here is from genome assembly GCA_035285085.1 of Lyngbya sp. GTDB lineage: Bacteria > Cyanobacteriota > Cyanobacteriia > Cyanobacteriales > Microcoleaceae > Capilliphycus. Next base: position 243 of record JAYKHV010000038.1, read on the forward strand.
TGTCGCAATGGGTCGCAAGTTCGGCACAACTTTCGGCGATGTGAGCGCCCAATGACTGCAACCCAACCATGCGATCGCGATTAATATCATAGACATAAACTGAGTAGCCGTGAGCGAGAAAATTAGCGGCCTGTCGTCCTCCGATATTGCCACAACCGATTATACCGAGAGTGGGAGAATTAAAGGAAGATTTGCTTTCAAAAGTGCTGTTGCTGGTTGGTAACATCTATTGCTAAACTACGGTCATTCTGTCAGCCTTAATCATAGTCGGCCACGACAGGGGTAGAGTATTTCCAAAGGGAAGATCTTCACAACAGTTACCAGTGACCAGTTTTCAGTGACCAGTTTTCAGTGTTTTCAGTTATGAGTGATCAGGTGTTTAAGTGATCACCTGTAACCTCTTCACTGGTCAGGTGTTCACTGTTCACTGTTCACTGACACCTGTTCACTGGTAACTGTTCACTGTTGAGTTGTAGAATACTTAAACAGCGAACCGCAAGCCACACGAGTCCGTGTTGCTGCTGTCCGCCACAACTCTAATGTCACTTCTTCTAAGTTTTGTCCGTCGGCGACGAGCATTCGGGAAATCATGCTAATATTGCTGAACGCCCAAAACAAACCCGCCTCCAACAGATAGGGTTCGTTGGTTTCGGCGTGTACCCGAAAATCATACAATGAATAATCCCGACAACCCAAAGCGACATGAGCGAGTTTGGCGGCGTCGGCGAGTTTCTCAAACAGTTCCGGGTCAACATTAGCCGGACACACGGGTTTAGCGACGGGTTTTTCGGGTTGCTTTTCGGGCATTCCGTTTGATTGCAATTTCAGCTTATCTTGTACGGTTCTAATTGGGTGGTCTGAGGTAAACAAATATTCTATCATGGGCAGCACCTCCAAGACTCCGCCCCGTTCGACCACAGCGACCCGCAGTTCCCGTCCCGGAATGTATTCTTCGACTAATAAGGTATCGTCGAGTTCAAAACCAACTCGCAAGGCTGGTCCTATTTCATCGGGATGGGAAACTAATGTTACTCCTAAAGAGTTGTCTTCGGAGTTGGGTTTCACGATAAACGGGGGTTCCATTGTGAGGGTGTCTCCCTGGCGGAGTTGTTGGGCTTTGGCGACCCGCACACCCGATGCAGACACGACGCTTCGGGTTTGGGCTTTGTTGGTCGCTAAAGCGGTACAATGGGACGGCGAACCGACGACAGGTAAACCCAGGATATCCTCGAAAAACGCCCGATAACTGGTCATTCCGGGGAAACAAAACATATGGGGGACGACGACATCGACTTCGGGGAGTCGGAAAATCATGTCCTGAAGTGACATTTTTTCGGAGAGGGCGTCTAGGGTTGTTCCCAACTGCCAAAAACTGTCAGGATGGACGACGGCATAATAGCTACTGACGCCGACGGGTTGGACGACTTCTTTGGCATAGATTAATGATAGGTTGTAGTAGAAGTCTGAGACACTCGAACCCGCCAGATGCAAGACTCGCAATTTTTCTATTGGGGCGGAAGATAAGGGTTGATTTGGATCTATTGTTTCTAATTTCATCGGGTATTACTTTGTATGAATTGGCTGATTTGACATCAATTTGAAAGCCGGAAGCGCAGAAGTTTTTCACAGCAAAAACGGGATTCAAAAAACACCTGCCATTTGAATCAAATTGAATAAAATCGATTATGTTGTTGTAAATTCTGTTACAATTATATCATGTTTTCACCTTTTTTAAAGGATTCAATTAAAAAGAATTTTAGTTCTAATGATGGCTATCCCAAAAAGCCACTTTCTCTGAGAAAACGGGTTTTTAATCCCCATTTAAGAAATTTCGTCAGTCTCGGGATTCTTTGACATGAAAAATTGAGAGATGATGTAAACTAAACTTCCTGCTAACATTCCGGGTAAGACTTCGTAAACCGCACCGGAAAGTTGCAGTCCGACATTCCAAATTAAAGCGGCTAAAATCCCGACAATCATCATAACAATTGCAATGGGAGTTGTTATCGGTCGCTGTAATACTCGCACTAAAAATAACGGCCCCAAACTCGACGCCAACGCCGACCAAGAAAAGGTGACTAACGCAAATACACTATCATTTCCGCTTAATGCGATCGCTAAAATAATCGCCGTTACCGTCAATGTTCCTACTTTTGCCCAACGATAGGACTTGGCGGCTGAGGGAAATAAATCTTGGGTTAAAGCGGCAGAACAGGATAAAATTTGAGAGTCTGCCGTAGAAATTGTTGCCGAAAATAATCCCGCCAACATTAACCCCACCAAAACGACCGGTAATAATTCTAAAGCCAAGAAAGGTAGGGCTAATTCCGGGTCGCTTTCGGTTAGCAAGTTCGGGAGTAAAACCCTAGCAGCCAGTCCAATTCCAATCGCACAACAAGAATTTGTTAACCCAAAAGTAATCTTAATATTGCGGGTTTTTCCCATATTGGCGGGGGAGTTTAAAGCCATCGCCCGGACCATAATATGGGGTTGACCAACAACACCAAACCCCGCAACCATCCAACCCAATAAAAACGGCAATAAACCGAATTGTAATTCGGACGGACTCCAACTGACTAAATTGGGATCGATGGCTTCTAACTGCGTCCAAAGTTCGCCAAAACCTCCGCAGTTGAAAATTGCAACAATAAAGAGTAAAATTAGAGAGCCGATCATAATTGTGGCTTGCACCGCATCGGTCCAAATGGAGGCCCTAATTCCCCCAGAAAAACAGTAGATGACAACCACAACCGCCCCAGCGATAATTCCTAAGTTGTAATTCCAGCCAAAAACGGCGTTGAGGGCTTTACTTCCGGCGACGAGTTGGGCGGCCGCATAAGACCCTAAAAATGCTAATGTAATTAATGCAGAGGCGACAGTAATTCCTCGATTTTTTGTGTTTTGACCCAAGAATGCGGAAACCGTTTCGTTGTTGCTTTCTTCCGACATTTCTCTGAGTTTGCGGAAGAATAACAGCCAAGCCATATAGTCTCCTACCGCCCAACCGAGGGTTAACCACAGCGAAGATATTCCCACCGTATAAGCAAACCCCACCTGTCCGATAAATAACAGTCCGCTTTGACCCGTCGCCATCGCTGAAAGGGCTGTAAACCAGGGGTTAACACTGCGACTCGCTAACAAATAATCTGATGTTGTAGTTTGTTTTTGAGTGGCGGAGTAAATCCCAACACCCGTAAATAGCAGCAGGAATAAAACGAATGTTATTGCAATTAAAACTTGATCGGCCATAAACTGAGGAAGTTTAAGTCTCTATTTTTGAGAGTATACCAGCAAATGAAATTTTAACCAAATTTTTGGAGTGAATTTTGATAAAATTTGAGGGAAAAAATACCGGGGAATCCTTGACAATGTAAGGCTTTTGATGAATTTGATTTAAAAAATTTATTCCGTTGATTTTTTGCCGATTTTTGCATGGCGATCGCAGTTAATGAAGCACCCTATTTTTCGCGATCGCCAAAATCTCAAATCGTTAATCCAATGGTAAAGGATTGACAGCATCCTGGGGTTTGACTGCGGATCGACTCAATAAGGTGACATAAATCCCGAGTAATACGCAGGTAAAACCGATCCAATTATCAGCAGTTAAGATTTCCCCAAAAATTCCCCAAGCTGCAATTGAACTCAAAATTGGAGTCAGTAAATGGCAAGTTGAGATGAATTCTGCTGAAAATCGTTTCAAAGCCGCCGCTCCCAATCCCAAGCCAATAATTTGGCAAATAACAGCCAGGGAAACGACAGAAAACCAGCCATGAATTGTATGGGGAAACAGTTGTTCTCCACTCAGCAAAACAACGGGTAACGCCACCAACATTCCAGCTATCGAACAGCCTTTGATAATTTCTTGTGAGGAAATTTGAGTTTTAAGCTGTTCGACCATCAGGGGATATCCTCCTAATAATAAGCCAGAAAGTAAGGCGGCGAAATCTCCTTGAAGACCGCTTTGGGTATGAGAAAGATCATCAAATCCAATCACCAAAGTTCCGCCGACTGCGATCGCCATTCCCTGTAGAAATTTACCATCAATTTGCTTTTTTAGGAATAACCATGCCCATAAAGCGGTAAATATTGGAGTTAAACTGTGAATAATCGCCGAGTTGGCTACACTGGTTTTGGTGAGAGACCAAGCCCACAACATTAATGATACTGATAGGAGGCTTCCCAACCCCAATAATAGCCCAAGGGTTTGAACTGAATAAACCGGTTGCTTTTTTAAAAAAGAAACAGAATCTTGAGGGCGTTTTGCTGAGATTCCGTTCCACAGTCCCAAAGCAACTGTTGCTATCCAAAAGCGATTAAAAATCGTGGAATAGGGACTGATTTCCCCTTCACTTAAACGGATGAAAATCGGAGAAAACGAGATGGCAACTAAACCAATAACGAGTGAGAGAATAACTCCAAGCTCTACTGGTGTAGACCACTGTTGGCGCAGTCTAACTCTGTAAAACATTTTGAGGCGTTAGGGTGATTGTTGGAAAATAGATTAATCACCTCCTGATTCTACCAACTTTCCAATATTAAAGTCAATACGAATCCAGCCTTTTAGTTTGCGTAAGTTGTCCAGCAACAGCAGGGGAATTTGCCAGTGATGTACCATTAAAAAGGGTAGCGGGTCCTTGACTTGAAAAATGGCATCTGTCCCCCGAGTGATTTTTTCGATCCAGGCTTGGAGTTTTTCCCCGGAGTCCACCTCCGATAACCGCCAGAGTTCGTGATATAACCAATAAGTGGGCTTACTCTCGGCTAAGGGTGTAATGGGCGGTTCGTTATCGCTTTGACTGTCGGTAAGATAGGCATCCGCAACACCGGGATGATTGTAAAACATGGTAATTGCTGAATGAATTCTCGGGTTACATTCTAGCGGATAAACTTTACCATCCGGGGCTTGAATAAAGTCAAAAGAAACCTGTCCGGTGAGGTTCAACGCTTGAACAAATGTTTGCACCCAAGCCAATATTTCTGGGTTTTCTACCTGTTCGTAGTTGACCTGAAAGGGCGAAGATTCTGAACAACAATGTAATCGAATTTTACCCTTTCTAACCGTGCTGTGCGTGCAGAATTCTTGTCCGCGAATAAACTCTTGCATGATCCAGGGTTTATCTTCGCTGATGGGTAATCCTTTAACAAATTTCTCTAATTCTGCATGAGAATTCATCGGTAATTTCGTTAAATCTAAACGATGAACCGAATCATAGGGAATACTTTTGAGGATATATTGACTCCCATCTGCTTTAAAGTCAAATTCGAGAACCTGTTCGGGTTTGGTAATTAAAAAAGACTTGGGAACCGATAACCCAAATTCTCTGGCTTTGTCGATAAAGCTAAACTTATTATCCAACAGTTCAGTAATATTGGCATCAAAATGAATCACCTCACAATGGGGTGAAAGTAGAGGTTTAGCCAGAGAACAATAGTAACTTTCCACCGGACTTGTTACCGGAATAAACACATCAATGTTTTCCCGTTTAACAATATCAACCAACCCCTGTATAAAACCCTCTTTATCTTGTTTGGGTGCCGGAACCGTATAAAACCCTTTAACCGCGTTAGAAAACCGATGACCGGACAACCAATATTTGTGAGTTTCCACCAAAAAAACCGTATGTCCCGCCGCATGAAAACACCGGGCGAGTTGTAACGCCTTGGTCATTTTTCCGCCCGTGATTAGAATTCTTTTCGGGTTTTGGGCGACAACTTTTTTCTGAAAAGGTTTTTGAATTAAATTTACAAAAAAAGCAATCAAAACCACCGTTAAATTAAACGGAAAAGCCAACAATAATAACAACAGCGTTCCGATATTTTGAAAAAAAGCAAATGTCCGTTTCGGTTGAATCAACAAAACTTGTGACATATTCTAATCCTATTAATTAATCGCGATCAATTTTTTGACCTCTCCCCCAACCCCTCTCCTAAAAGGCGAGGGGAGATGAATTTTTAACATTAAACCAGGAGGATTAGCATTAAATACTATTAAATACTGCCTATTTCCCTCTCCTCGTAGGAGAGGGGTAGGGAGAGGTTTTTCTTAAATTCTACTTACGTCGAATCACCGTTAACCCATCCCGCAAGGGTAACAAAACCTGTTCAACCCGGCTATCATTTGCCACAACTTGATTAAACTCCGCGATCGCCTGTCCGTTGGGAGTGCGTTGATTTTCGGGTAAATAAGGCTGTCCTTGCAACAGACTATTATCAACACAAATTATGCCATTTTCAGCTAATAAATTTCGGTCTAACAGCAGATTAAAATAATCAACATATTCCTTTTTATCCGCATCAATAAAAACCAAATCAAAAGACTCACCCGCATCCGCCAATTTTTTCATCGTTTCCAAAGCGGGGGCGACTTCAATTTTAATTTTATTGCCATCGGGGGAAGCATTAAAACAATTTCGGGCAAAATTTGCCACATATTCATCAACTTCGCAGGCGATAATTTCCCCATCATCGGGTAACGCTTCCGCCATCGCCAAAGCCGAATATCCGGTGAACATTCCCACCTCTAAAATACGCTTGGCGTTCATCATGTGAACAAACAGTTTTAACGTTTGTCCTTCGATGTGTCCCGATAACATTTCTTGTTCCAACTGACGAACCGTTTCCCCATCGGAAAACCGCAAATTCCAGGGTTCTTTTTGGGTTTTTTCCGCCAAGTTTGCCAACGCTTCCGACTCGGAAGTTGTACAGTCTTCTAAGTAAGGATCTAAACCGGAAGCGAGTTGATAAGCTTGTTGAATAGTCTCGGCAATTTCCGGGGAAATATCCGCGTTTTCAATAAGTTTAACGGCCTGTTCGAGTTTTTCGGCTAATATTCCTAAAGGTGTAACCGGTCTGGCTTTGGGAAGGTCTAAAATACTGGTCATTTTGAGAGTTTGATAGTGTTACAGTTCGTAGGTTGGGTTGAGGAACGAAACCCAACATTATTAGTAGGTTGGGTTGAGGAACCAAACCCAACATTATTAGAAACCCAACATTGTTAGTAGGTTGGGTTGAGGAACCAAACCCAACAATGTGAGAAACCCAACATTATTAGAAACCCAACATTGTTAAGCTTCGTTGGGTTTAACTGCGTTCAACCCAACCTACAGGAGGAAACTAACGAGTAGCAGCCAATGCGGGTTTTTCGGTTTCCACTTGAATGTAGGCGTCCAAACCGTCACCCGAACGGGGATAATCAGCACATAAGCGCTTGTGATCGGCGATCGCTTCTTCGAGTTCTTCGTAGGTGAGATCGTTGATAAAGTGGCAGGTTCCGATGGGGCGAGGTACGGCAGCCCGCAGTTTACCGTCACGGGTTTGCATGATGGACTCGGTGGCTTTCCACATCAAGTCCGCTTCCATCAGGGGATGATCCAGAGACAGTCCCAAACGACTCATCAAGCTGAGAATGCGATCGCGATCTTCGTTGCTAATATAACCCCGTTTAGCGGCTAACGTGGCCGATAATGCCATGTCAATATTAACCGCATGACCGTGATACAAAGGAATTTCCGGGGCGAGTTCCAGCGTCGGACTCCAGGTGTGTCCGTAGGCGATCACGCGATCGAGATCGAGTTCGTGGAGGTTGGGAACTTCCAACTCTAGCATCCGTTTGATCGCTTTGTAGTTGAGGCGATGACCAATTTCTTGAAGTTCGGGAGTACCGTCAGCGAACCCAAAATGGCTGTATAACAGTTCTTCGCCGTGATCTTCTAGCATTTTAAACACTTCGGCTTCGGAAACAACGGCAATTTTCACGAGTTCAGCCATTCCGTTGCGAATTTGGGCCACAGGTAAGGTCCGCAGGAAGGAGAAGTCGAGGAGAACTTGTTTGGAAGCGTGGTAGGCGCCGAGACGGTTTTTCAGTTTTTTGTGGTTAACGGCAACTTTGATGGCGACGCTAGCATCAATTAAACCAATTAAAGTTGTCGGGATGCGAATGTAGTTGGTACTGCGGCGATAGGTTGAACAAGCGAAACCTGCAACGTCGGTGGTTAAACCGCCACCGATGACTAAAACGGGTTCTTTGCGAACTAAGCCAAAGTCGGCGAAGGCGTCGATGATGGTTTCAAAGGTTTGTATAGTTTTGGCAGGTTCGGGAATGGAGACCGGGAAGATGCGAAGATCGATATTGTAGTGTTGGAAGTAAGCCTGCATCTGTTCGCCATACAGACGGTTAATGTTCGCATCGACAACCGCCAAACAGCGTCCGAATTTTTGGTAGGTTTCAGCCAGTTGGGGGTTTTTGATGTCGAAAGCGCCGTCAACGTAAACTAAACTGAATTCGATTTTTTCGTAGCCTTCTACGTGAAAAGCGCTGTCGGTTGCTTCAAAGGTGGCTTGAACGTGACTCATTGAATGTTACCTGAATTAAATAAGGGTTGGTCAAACGATGCAACATTTCACACCAATGCCACGTCTTCAAGTGTTGATGGGTCTGTAGCTTAAATCTTTAGCCAGAAGCTTATTTCTGACTGGAAAAAAAACAGCAGGGAGTTTCAGGAGAGTCACTGATGTCAGCATTCTCCTATTGTCAGATTTAAGAAATCTGTGCTAAGATTATCAGCTTAATTAAGTAATTTGATCCTCCCCGAATTGAATCTCTATTCAATTGGGGGATTTTTGCTGTATTGCTAGGTCTGTCAACAAAATCGGAAGCCAAAAGCTTGGCATTACACTAAAGGGTTAGTGGAAGTCTTGCTTTTATTCTTCCTCTAAAAGGTTAGAAGTTGGGATCAGAACACAGATGTTTTCACAAATGACAACCCGAGTTGAGCTAAGGAGCAAACAACTCTTTTATTCACAGCCAAACATCAAACTATTGTTTTCTCCATCTTCTTGTTGATTACTTTCAAACTCTTAGTCTAGAGCCTGGGATGACTCACGACTACTTTATGAATTCTCGTCAGACATCACTCGATGGCTCAAGAATTAAGATTTGAGCGAGAACATTGCTGTTGACAGTTCCTTGCAATACTCACTTGAAGTTGCAATTGGTGGAAATGCAAACTAACTTTGGTCGTTAAATCCGAGTATATATGACTAGCTCGGTTTCGGACTTCTTCGACCTAAGAAAAGAACTAGAGAAGAAAGCAACTCGCTTCTCTCTCGCCCGAGTTTCCACTTCAGTTGACAGCCAGAATTGACCTGCTGATCGGGATTTATTGGTCGATCAGCAAATGCAATTTTAAGCAGCAATTCTGATTTGTTTCTACTCACAGGCTAGTTTTTGGGGTCTACTCCCCTGCTGAATTTAATCTCGCTTGTTAGTAGTTTAACGCTTGATCTTTCTTTTTAATCAAAATTAATGTTAATTAATGTTAAGAAATTAACGTTAAAACTGTTAAATTATGTAAATTTAGCATTATAACAGCTATAAGGTCGCTCGCTTCTCAACGATTAGCTTTTTTTAATAATGTCTTAATACTGTTAAGAGAACGCGATGAAAATGGGCATTTTTCCATTAGAAATAGAGAAAAAAACCTATTGATTTGGTTGATTTCATATTTTTATAAATTTGTCAAGACTCTAAAGTTAGGTTGAACGGTCGGTTATTTTCCTTGACAAGTTTTCCGGAATCTGCCTATCTTCATCTGTCAAACCAGTTGTAGGACTTTAGTCCATAACAGGCGTTAAAAAACAACACAGCGTTGTCGGACTTCAGTCCATAACAGGCGTGAAAACGGAACAAAAAACCGTTGTCGGACTTCAGTCCATAACAGGCGTGAAAACGCATTCAAAAACCGTTGTTGGACTTTTAGTCCATAACAAGCGTGAAAACGCATTCAAAAACCGTTGTCGGACTTTTAGTCCATAACAGGCGTGAAAACGCACCAACAGAGCAAATAGAACTCGACGTTTTACGATAAAATTGTCCACTGCTATAGTCAATCTGGATGTTAATGCTGCCCAAGCTGCCCAAAGGGTTAACTCGTCACTGGCCTATTTATCTCCCTCTGATGCTGTTGGGAGCCTTACTCACGCCATTAGCACTCCGTTCTTATGTAGAAACCACAACCTATAGCCGTCGCTATAGCAATATCAACCAAGTTCCGGTTAAACCCGTTGCCATTGTGTTTGGGGCCGGTGTGTGGGAAGATGGAACACCGATGCCAATGCTTGCCGATCGCATTCAAGGCGCCATTGACCTGTATCATTTGGGGCGAGTGCAGAAAATCTTAATGACTGGAGATAACGCCACACCGGAATACAATGAAGTGATTGCGATGCAAAACTATGCAGAACAGCAAGGAGTCCCCCTCAAAGATATCAGACTGGACTATGCCGGGTTTAGCACCTACGAAAGTTGTTATCGAGCCAAAGAAATTTTCGGAGTCCAACAAGCAATCTTAATCACCCAAGAATACCATTTACCCCGGGCGGTGTACACTTGCAGTCAGTTGGGTATCAATGCAGTGGGTTATGGCAGACCGGACTGGGGAAAATATCAAGATGAGTCTATGCGATTTTACACCCAACGCGAGATGTTAGCCATCATCAAAGCTTTGTTAGAAGTTCATATCCTCCGTCCCAAACCCACGTTTTTAGGACCCTTTGAGGGAATGGGAAATACAGTGAACAGTGAACAGTAACCAGTTTTACAGTCACCAGTCACCCTCCGGGTTCAGCAGTCGCTCATGGGGGAAACCCCCAAGACCGCGCTGCTTCACCAGTCACCCTTACGGGTTCGGCAGTCGCTCATGGGGGAAACCCCCAAGACCGCGCTGCCTCACCAGTCACCAGTTATTAGAGTTGTCAGTAAACAGTTTCTCCCTACCTCCCCATCTCCCCATCTCCCCACCTCCCCATCTCCTGACTCGGTGAGTGCTAAAGTTGAGTAATTTGCTTTATGCTGTCAGTGGGGAAATTATAGAAGATCGGACAATGGCACTTTATCTTGATTCGGCGATTATCGAAGAAGCGACAGAAGTCAGTCAATGGGGTTGGGTCAAGGGAATTACCACCAACCCAACGTTACTGGCTAAAAGTACCCTTTCTCCGACAGAAACCCTCAAACAACTCAAACAAAGGACATCGGGAGAAATTTGTTATCAACTCACCGCTTCTGAGTTGAATGGGATGATTAAAGAAGGTAACGCGGCTTATGAACTTTTGGGAACCCAAACGGTGTTAAAAATTCCGGCTACAGCTATCGGTTTTCAGGCGGTCAGTCGTTTATCTGCTGATATTCCTTGTTCAGTGACAGCTATTTATAGTCCAGCCCAAGCGGTGGTTGCAATGGAAGCGGGGGCAAAATATGCTATTGCTTATGTTAACCGAGCGACTCGACTTTTGGGGGATGGGATAAAATTAGTTGAGGATATGTCTGCTGTACTCAAAGGAACGAATACAACCATTTTAGCCGCGAGTATTAAGTCAGCAGAAGAAGCCGCAGCAACGTTGAAAGCGGGGGCGACTCATTTAACGTTACCGTTGGAGATTTTGAAAGCAATCACCACTCACGAACTTTCGGAAAAAACGGTTAAAGAGTTTGCCGAAAATGGGATTGGTTTAACATTCTAATTCTAGTTTTTATTCTTCTTCGAGAAGGGTTTCGGCTTGTAGTAATTCTTCAAGTTGAGTTACTAAGTCGGGAAGGTTATGTTGAATTGTGTTCCAAATAATTTTTAAATTGACTTGAAAATATTCGTGGGTAATTACATTTCTCATATCGCCTATTATTCGCCAGGGAATTTGCGGAGAACGGGATTTAACTTCGCTGGAAACATTAATTGCTGCTTCACCAATGACAACAAAATCATAGAGAATTGCTTTGATCAGTATTTCATTTTGTTGGAATTCTTCAAAAGTCATTCCGGCTGTGTAATTCTGGATACTGTTAGCCGCACTGATAATATCTTGAATGCGAAGCAGGGAATTTCTAGAAGGCACGAATAATGTCCTTTAATACGGGTTCTCGAAGGTGTTCTCGTAAAGCATCTTTAGTTCCCAAATCGACTTTAGAACCCAGAAGATCTTCTAAATAGTGCTGAACTTTTAACAGTTCAAATAGTCCGGCATTAATATCAAATTCTATCAGAAAATCAATATCACTCTCGGGCGTGGCTTCATTTCTGGCAACAGAACCAAATAATTCTAGAGATTTAACGCCGAGTTTCTCTAGTGTTTCTCGATGTTCTGCTATTATTAATAATACTCGCTCTCGTTCCATAATTACTTAATTTTAACTCAATATTATCGATAACAACTCTCATTATTTTTTTCGGTAAGCCGCTATTTCTTCGGCTATTTCTTCATCGGTTAAAGGGTGATCGGCGTGTAAAGCTTGGGTTTCTTGACATAAATTTATAAAGTCTTCGGCTAAAGCTTGTTTGTGTGGATCGGGTTGATAATTTTGCTGAATTTCCCGCATTTTTTAAACTTTTTCTTCGAGTAGCTGTTGTGCGGATTCTCCTGAAATAAGGGTGATAATTTGACGGGATTGATTAAGTTTTTGTTTTTCTGCTAAAGCTTTTAAAGCATCGGTAATCACCTCGTTCGGGGTTGTATATTTCCCCGTTTTTAATTGTTCCTGCAATAAATTTTCTTGTTCCGAATCTAGAATAATTTCAGTCATCTTGTTATCGATTAAGTTTTTGTTCCCTATTTCTAGAGATGTATTAAACTCAGTATAGCAGTATATATAAGTAACTGGTCGGTTTTTGGGCTGGTAGGGGCGCATGGCAATGCGCCCGGTTTCCGCCCGGGTTTTGGGGGTTTTTTGGGGGCGATTTTTTGGGGGTTTTTGGGTTTTTTTGGGCGGTTTTTTGGGGGTTTTTGGGCGGTTTTTGGGCGGTTTTTGGGCGGTTTTTG
>JAYKHV010000039.1:0-25105 GCA_035285085.1 Lyngbya sp.
CATCTTAATTCCCGCAGCAATTACCCTCGCTTTTCCCGATACCCTCTCAGGAATTACCAACCCCGGTTTTCACGGAATTTCTCAAGTTATCTACGAATATGCTTCGGCTGCGGCTAACAACGGTTCCGGCTTTGAAGGACTCGGCGACAATACCCTTTGGTGGAACCTCAGCGCCAGTTTTTCCCTGCTTTTAGGGCGTTACATTCCGATTATCGCACTGCTGTTAATGGCTGATAATATGACTCGCAAACAACCCGTACCCGAAACCGCAGGAACACTGCGAACAGACACGGTTTTATTTACCAGTATCACCGCCGGTGCAATTATCATTTTAGGCGCCTTAACCTTCTTACCCGTGTTAGTCTTAGGTCCCGTTGCCGAAGCATTTAAAATAGCCAGCATTTCCTAACCCAAAAAACCCACAACTAATCCATCCGTTTCCAAAAGCATGAATTCCAAAATCTCAAAACCAAACCATCCGTTACCCAATTTGTCCGGCTTATATCAACGGGCATTTAAACAAGCCTTCGTCAAACTCAACCCCCGCATCATGGCAAAAAATCCCGTCATGTTTGTGGTATGGGTCGGCACAATTATCACCGCTTTACTAACCGTAAACCCCAACTTATTCGGTACCGCAACCGGAGACAATCTCTATTTATTTAACGGTTTAATAGCCGTCATCCTACTGTTTACCGTTGTTTTTGCCAACTTTGCCGAAGCCGTCGCCGAAGGACGGGGAAAAGCCCAAGCCGATGCGTTGCGTTCGACAAAATCCGAAACCACTGCGCGAAAATTGCAGCCAGATGGTACAATAGAGTCGGTAAGCTCGACCGACCTCAGACAGGGCGATCGCATTCAGGTCGTGGCAGGGGACGTGATTCCCGCCGACGGCGAGGTTTTGGAGGGCGTCGCCTCGGTTGACGAATCCGCGATAACGGGAGAATCGGCGCCGGTCCTCAAAGAAGCGGGTTCGGATGTCGCCAGTTCGGTCACGGGCGGAACCCGAATTATCTCCGACGAACTGATTATCCGAGTCACCGCCGACCCCGGAAAAGGCTTTATTGACCGGATGATTGCATTGGTGGAAGGGGCCGAACGCAGCAAAACCCCCAACGAAATCGCCTTAACCGTTCTACTGGCGGTCCTAACGTTGGTCTTTTTAATTGTTATTTCCACCATTCCCCCGGTTGCCTTTTATGCCGATAGTTCCGTCAGCATCACCCTTTTAATTGCGTTATTGGTCGCGTTAATTCCAACAACTATCGGCGGACTTTTAAGCGCAATTGGCATCGCGGGAATGGATAGAGTCGCCCAATTTAATGTGGTTGCAACATCGGGACGGGCGGTGGAAGCTTGCGGCGATGTCAATACTTTAGTATTGGATAAAACCGGAACCATTACGTTAGGAAATCGACTCGCCGAAGAATTTATTCCCGTCGATGGATATAGCGTGGAAGATGTCGCCGAAGTCGCCCTCGCCGCCAGTATTTTTGATACCACTCCCGAAGGAAAATCCATCGTGCGGTTAGCCGAAGGAATGGGCGCTCAGGTGGATTTTAACATAAAAAAAGCGACGGGAGTTGAATTTTCCGCCCGGACTCGGATGAGCGGAACCGACTTACCCGACGGGGGCGAAGTTCGCAAAGGCGCCGTGGATGCGATACGGGGATTTGTTCGTTCTCGGGGGGGACAACCTTCGGAGGATGTAAACGCGGCTTACGAGAGGGTTTCGCTACTCGGAGGAACTCCTTTGGCGGTTTGTCGCGATAACGAAATTTACGGCGTAATTTACCTCAAAGATATTATAAAACCCGGAATTCGCGAACGTTTTAATCAACTCCGTCGGATGGGAGTTCGTACTGTAATGTTAACCGGAGATAACCGAATTACGGCGTCTGTTATCGCTAAAGAAGCGGGGGTTGATGACTTTATCGCCGAAGCTACACCCGAAGAAAAAATTCAAGTAATTCAACAAGAACAAGCCCAAGGAAAGTTAGTCGCAATGACGGGAGATGGAACAAATGATGCGCCTGCTTTAGCCCAAGCAAATGTGGGTTTGGCGATGAATTCTGGAACTCAAGCGGCGAAAGAAGCGGCGAATATGGTGGATTTAGATTCGGACCCGACGAAGTTAATTGATTTGGTTACGATTGGGAAACAACTGTTAATTACTCGCGGCGCTTTAACAACGTTTTCGGTGGCGAATGATATCGCAAAATATTTTGCAATTATTCCGGCGATGTTTGCGGGTGCGGGAATTGGCGCGTTAAATATCATGGGTTTAAATAGTCCGAATTCGGCGGTTCTTTCGGCGCTGATTTACAATGCTTTGATTATTCCGGCGTTAATTCCGTTGGCGTTAACGGGGGTTAAGTTTCGCCCGTTAACCGCGAATCAATTGTTACAGCGCAACATCTTAATTTATGGTCTCGGGGGCGTTATTGCACCGTTTATCGCCATCAAAATTATTGATGTAACGATTTCTGCGATTGGTTTGGCTTAACGGATAGGAAATCAGAAAAATTCTGCTGCTGAACTACAGTAGAGACTCAAAAACCCGGTTTCTTCTAAAGTTCAGAAAATCGAGGATTTGTATTGCTACAGAAACCGGGTTTTTGGCTTTGACCTCGAAATTGGTGTAGAGACTCAACCCCGTTTCTTCTAAAGTTCAGAAAATCGAGGATTTGTATTGCTACAGAAACCGGGTTTTTGGCTTTGACCTCGAAATTGTACATTTATCTGAGCGCAAATTCTCACCCATCTACAAACAAAATACCTGACTGTTTTTGTACATTTATCAGGGCGCAAACCAGAACGCCCATAGAAACAATGAAACTGAATTCTTTTTGGGAAACCTGCGATTTAATTTGGGGTCGATTTGTTTATCGAAAACTCTCCCTAAGTCTGTTTTTTGCGCTCTGTTTCAATGTGGTTCTCGCACCTTTAGTTTATGCGGCGACCAACAACAATATTGCTAAAAGTTCCGCCTATGCTTTAGGACTTTTAGGATTAGTCGTTATCGGACTAGCCGTTTATCTATTTGTCGTCATTGTTCAACCCGAGAGGTTTTAATCATGCTGAGACAATTACTTCTAGAACTTCGCGAAGTTATCCGTTTTTCCCGGTTCAAACGCCGACTGTCCGACGTTAGAAAACGCCGCATCGAACGCCGTCAAAAACCCAAACAATATTTACACGAAGGCTAACCTTAAATGTTGTTGGTCGTAGGGCGCGTAAAATCATAAATTTTTTGATCACGAATTAAGAGTCAAACCGTTTTACGCACCTGAAATTTATCTCTAACAACCAATCTTCGTTCGTTGAAAAGGAGTTAATCCCATGATTCAACAATTTATCGTCAGAATTCGCAATACTTTAATCCGGGGAATTCTTCTGTTGATTCTCTATCCATTGAGTCTGTTAACAATCGTTCAACTGGCGTTTATTGAACCGATGAATAATTCCGTTATCGCTTCCTTAAACTTATCTGTTGAAAATGCTATTCCTTTTGAACAGACTCTCACCTCCGAACATTATTTCCCCAGTCGCATCACCCATTTTAAAAATATTCGGAGACTGCGACGCCATCAAACCCAAAAACACAAACTTTTTAATCTCGCTTAAGTCTCAATTTCAGAGTTGTTAATTTAACAGGAGTTCAAAACATGATTTCAGAATTAATGATTGGAGTTCGGAACACGCTGATTTTGTGGGTAATTACCGCCATTTGTTATCCGGTTTTACTCATAATTATCGGTCAAGTTGCTTTTCCCTATCAAGCCAATGGAAGTTTAATTACAAACGCCCAAGGTGAAATTGTTGGTTCTGCTTTAATTGGGCAATCTTTCACCTCCGAGCGCTATTTTTGGACTCGTCCGAGTAGCGTTAATTATAGTCAGGGAGAAGATAGCGCCCCGACAGGAATTTCAGGCGCGAGTAATCTCGCTCCAACTAATCCCGATTTAATTACCCGTATTCAACAGGAAATCACTCGACTTCAACAAGCCGGAATTGAACCCACTGCTGATTTAGTTTATGCTTCTGGTTCCGGTTTAGACCCTCATATTACCCCGGAAGCGGCTCAAGTTCAAGTTGCAAGGGTCGCACAAGCCCGTTCAATTTATCCCGAACAAATTCAAGAATTAATTGTTCAAAATACCGACAGACGCTTTCTCGGAATTTTCGGAGAACCGGGCGTTAATGTCCTCAAGTTGAATTTGGCTTTAAACCAACTGAGTTAATTCAATTATCGCGATTGGGGCGTATCAAAATTACATCGGTTTATTCTTGCATCACTATCAGAAACCGGGTTTCTTGCAACTTCTATAAGCTTGTCTATATTTTTCGTTCATAAACCCGGTTTCTCTGAAATTTCTTTTGATGCGCCCCACAGACTTTTTGAAAACTCCGAAATCAACATGATTAAATCCAGCGAAATTTTTAAAACCGTTAAGTCTCCAGTTACAGGAAAAGATAAAGTGTCACTTCGTCGCGGAAAACACAAAATTTTTATTGGAATGGCGCCCGGTGTCGGTAAAACTTACCGGATGTTAGAAGAAGCCCAAATTCTCAAACGAGATGGAATAGATGTGGTTATCGGACTGTTAGAAACGCACGGACGGGAAGAAACCGCTAACAAAGCGATGGGGTTGGAATTAATTCCTCGCAAAAATGTGATTTTATCCCACCGAAACTTGACAGAAATGGATACCAATGGGATAATAGAAAGACAGCCTCAACTGGTATTAGTTGATGAACTCGCCCACACCAATCTTCCCGGTTCAAAGTTCCTCAAACGTTATCAAGATGTGGAACAAATTATCGCCGCAGGGATTGATGTTTTCTCAACGGTTAATATTCAACACCTCGAAAGTTTAAATGATTTGGTCTTTCGCATTTCAGGAGTTGTAGTTCGAGAACGAATTCCGGATTCTGTGTTGGATGAAGCCGACGAAGTTGTTGTGGTTGATGTTACCCCAGAAACGCTTCAAGAACGCTTACAAGAAGGAAAAATTTATGCTCCCAATAAAATCGATCAAGCCCTAAATAGCTTCTTTAAACGGCGAAATTTAACCGCCTTGCGGGAGTTGGCGCTGCGAGAAGTTGCAGATAACGTTGAAGAAAATGGGAATGGAAGTGAATCAAATTATTGTAATATCCGCGAACGGGTTTTAGTTTGTATTTCCACCTATCCCAATTCTATCAGACTTTTGCGGAGAGGCGCAAGAGTTTCTAACTACATGAACGCCAAATTATACGCTTTATTTGTTGATAATCCCAATCAATTTTTATCAAAAGAAGACAGCCTTCATGTCGAAACCTGCGAGCGACTTTGTAAAGAGTTTAACGGGGAATTTATCCAACTGCGATCGCCAAATGTTTTGGATACAATTATAGAAGTCGCCCGCACAGAAAGAATTACTCAAATTGTCATCGGTGAAACCCATCGTTCTCGCTGGCAATTGTTCTTTAAAGGCTCAATTATTCAGCGTTTAATGCGGGCGCTTCCCGATATTGATATTCACGTCATCGGCACAGAAAATCAAGAAAGAAATACAATCATTTAATCGTTATCAGCAAACAGTTATTTCAGTGAACAGTGAACAGTGACCAGTTACCAGTTATTTCAGTGACCAGTTTGACAGTGACCCTTCGGGTTCAGCAGTTGCTCTCTTGCAAACTTTGCTCTCGACGGAAACCGCCAAGTCGCAAGTTTGCGCTTCTCGACGGAAACCGCCAAGTCAGCACTGCTTCACCAGTTACCAGTTAAGAGGTTACAGTGAACAGTTTACAGGTGATCGCTCAAAAAACTGATAACTATAAAAACTGGTCAAGTGGTAACTGGTAACTGGTCACTGTAAAAACTGGTCACTGATAACTGATAACTGATAACTGTAAATTACCAACCCAAAGCAGAATAAAAAGCAGGATTATCTGCATTTTCAGACTCAGAATCAGCCTTTGAATCGGGTTCTTCTATTCTAATTTCTGTGCAGAATGTAGACGTATTAAACCCGCCAAAACGTTTTACCGCACTGGTTCGCATTCTAACATTGGGATTAGGAAACCAAAACCGTTCAATTGAACTCATGGTTTCATATTCAGTCACTAAAATTAAAGCATCATCTTCATCCATTTCAAACTGTCCGACCACCGGAACAATTTCCGCATAACCCCGTTCTCGCAACATTCGACCTTTGCGGGGGTTATCCGCATCGGGAACAATCGCAAAAACCGTCGAACCGGAGTGATTTTCATCCTCTTTATCCCAAGCCATTTCGCCATTCCAAGTCACATAGGCACCGCCTGCGGCGAGTTTCGGATCAACATTGTGCATTTGGCAGATTTCAACCACTTTTGGATCATCCGCACTCAGCGCCTCAACGTTAATTTTAGAATGACCCTTTTCGGCTTGTCTAAAGGCTAAATGATGAGTGGTTCGCAGCGATTGCCACTGTCCCGCACTCTGTCGAAAGAACTGCATTGCATCCATGCCAAGACTCTCCCTTTGATTGATTTTATCTGCTGATACCCTTTCTATGATAAGGCTGTGGGGACTCATGTATAAACTTTTGCAAACAAGATTAGTGAAAATTTGTGCATCGTGGACAGTTTGTCAAGTAGTTGTTACGATAATTTACAATAGGAGATGAGCAGAGTAGACGGTAGCACGTTACCTGCTGATTGTCGTAGGTTCAAGTTGCACCGAAAGAGGAGAAATACAATGAAAGCACCTGGAAATCTTAGTCTAGAACAACAATTCAAGCTCAAAGTTCTACGCGAGCAAGTCAAGGGTCTGAGTTTGGAGGAAGCTCAAGAATACCTTGTGGAAGTCTTACGCCAAAGTATGGTTAAGGATAATTTGATGCGTCACTGGATGAAAAATCCTTAACGAAGGACAACACAAAAAAGAAGTCAGAGGACACAAGTGCTTCTGACTTCTCAAGACTCACCTCAACGTTGAGGCCAAGAGAGTAAAGTTGTAGTTGTTCGGTTTTATCCGAACCGACCGCTTACATATTGCTGAGTGGCTTCTTCTTGGGGATTTTGGAAAATCGTCTGGGTGTCATCAAACTCGACTAAATATCCAAAACGCTTACCGCCTTCGATGGCTTTAGCGTTAAAGAAAGCCGTCATATCAGCAACCCGTGTTGCTTGTTGCATATTGTGAGTTACGATAATAATCGTATAGTTTTCCTTGAGTTCGTGAATCAAATCCTCAACCGAGAGTGTAGAAATCGGGTCGAGAGAAGCACAAGGTTCATCCATCAATACGACATCGGGGTTAACCGCAACGGTACGAGCAATACAAAGACGTTGTTGCTGACCGCCTGAAAGGGCGAAACCACTTTGACCGAGTTTATCTTTAACTTCATCCCAAATCGCGGCTTGACGGAGCGAGCGCTCGACAATTTCATCCATTTGTTCTTTGGTTTTCGCCAGTCCGTTCACCTTCACCCCGTAGGCAATATTATCATAAATTGACTTGGGGAAAGGGTTGGGTTTTTGGAAAACCATCCCAATGCGTCGCCGCACTTCTACGGGGTCAACATCGGGGTCATAGAGGTTCTTATTTTGGTAATAAATCTTCCCCTCTAACCGAAAGATAGAAATCAAATCATTCAGGCGATTAAAACAGCGGAGAATGGTACTCTTACCACATCCAGAGGGGCCAATAAATGCGGTGACTCTGTTCTTGGGAATATTCAAAGAAACACCCCGAACGGCTTTAAAATCACCGTAATAAACATCTAGGTTCTCTGCTTGTAGAACCGTCTCTGTTTCGTTTGTTGTCTGATAACTATAGTCCATCATAACATCTAACTTCCTGTAAGTTTTTCGGCGTTTAATTGTGAAGCATCGAGTTCTACAAATTTGAGCCGGATTGATTTCTCAACCCAGCTTAGAAGCTGCTCTTACGAGTCACCCAGCGAGCCAAAATATTAGTCGCTAAAACCAAAAGCACCAAAACCAGCGATCCCGCCCAAGCAAATTCCTGCAACGTTTTATCAAATCCTCGGGCGAATTCGTAAACCAGGTAAGCCAATGAGGGGAGAGTCGGGGCAAATGGACCTCTCGGCCAATTGTTCGTATAAACCACCGTAAATAGCAGTGGAGCGGTTTCTCCCGCCGCCCGGGCAATGGCTAACGTTACCCCCGTCAAAATCGCCGGAATTGCTGCCGGAAGAACGATTTGTAAAACCGTTTGATAATTGGATGCGCCAATTCCCACAGATGCAGCTCGAATATCTTGAGGAATAATTTGTAAGGCTTCGGTGGTTGTTCGCACAATTGTTGGCAACATCAACACACTCAAAGCCACAGCCCCAGCGAACACCGAAAACTGTCCCGTTGCCAGAACAATTAAACTATAGGCAAAAACTCCGGCAATAATAGACGGAATTCCACTCAGCACATTTGTAATAAAACCGAGGGTTTGGGCGACTTTTCCCCCACTAAACTCCGATATAAAAATCGCGGCTAGCACTCCAAAGGGAACAGCGATCAAAGTGGCGATCGCGACCGCCATAATTGTACCCACAATTGCACTGGCAATTCCACCGACTTCTTGACCGGCAACGGGAGGTAACTGGGTAAACAGAGCGATATTGAAACGATTTATTCCCTTAATTAACACATAAATCAAAACGGCAAATAAGGGAATCAAAGTCAGACCGATACAAGCCCCAGAAATGCCTGTCATTACAATATCGAAAATTTCCCGGGGACGACGGCGATCGCGAACTAAAGCGTTCGCTCCCGAATCACTATAAGGTTGAGCATAATTTGACATGGTGACTGTTAGGATAGTTTTCACAAAGAACTGATGCAGCGTCGGAAATCATCTACCCGCTGCGGATGTTGCCATGAAAGTTACTGGTATTTCGATTGCACTCGGCTGACAATCAATTGAGCCAAAATATTAACCAATAGGGTTAAAACAAAAAGTACAATTCCCGCATACATTAAAGCAGAAACTTGTAAACCCGAAGCTTCCGGGAACTGGTTCGCCATCAAAGAAGCAATGGTGTTACCGGGTGCAAATAGAGAAATATTGACGTTATTGGAGTTGCCGATAATCATCGTCGCCGCCATTGTTTCTCCCATTGCCCGCCCGAGTCCGAGCATAATTCCCCCAACAATCCCGGAAAAGGCGGCCGGAATTAAAACCCGGAAAATCGTGATCCAACGAGTTGCCCCTAACCCCATCGACGCTTGTCGCAAATCGGGAGGTAAACTGGCTAGAGAATCCCGAGCAATAACGGTGATAATTGGCAATGTCATAATTGCCAAAATCACACCCGCCGGAAACATTCCCGGACCCGCAGGGGGTGTACTAAATAGAGGAATCCAACCCAAGGTTTTGTAGAAAAACATCTGAATGGGTCGTAAGAAAGGAATCAACACAAAGATTCCCCACAAACCATAGACGACACTGGGAATGGCAGCCAGCAATTCTACCAGGAAAGTCAAGGTTCGGCGGATTCCCGGCGGGATAAAATCCTCACTCAAGAAAATAGCCGTTCCCAAACCCAAAGGAACAGCAATCAATAGGGCGATCAAGGAACTGACGATCGTTCCATAAATCATCGGCCAAGCGCCATAATTTTGATTGGGTGGGTCCCAAGCGCTGGTAAACAGAAAGCCCAAACCAAACTTTTGCAAAGCCGGAAGGGCTTGTTGGGCAATGGGCAATGCAATTAAGACTAAGATTGCCCCAATACCCCAAGCAAAAATGCGGGTTAACCAAATAAAGCCGGAGTCTAGTTTTTTCTCGGCAGCGGTACGAGATCGTCCAACGTCTCGAATCTTACCAGCAGGTGCAACCATAATTCACTGTTTCTCGAAGGGCTTGTGCATTGATTTTCCTGATTAATCAAAGGAAAAAATTGTGAAGCGGTAAGTGGGGGTGAGGCGGCACTGCCTCAACTATCAGTTCAGCAACACAGTCGAAACCGACTTGACTGATAGCTCCCCAGTCTTCTCATCGTTTACTTAATTTACACTAATCTGGTAATCAGGAGTCAGTTGATCGGCTTGTTGTGCCACTCTTTCTCTGACGTTTTGGGGGAGTTTGATATAACCCAGTTGGGGAGCAGCCTCTTGACCTTGAGTTAAGGCATATTCCACCATTGCTTCAATGGATTTAGCAACTTCAGGATCGGGATATTCTTTGTAAGCCAGCAACCAAGTATAGGTTACGATGGGGTACGATTCATCGCCTTCGGGATCGGTAATAAAGGCGCGTAAGTCATCCGGTAATTCCACCGCTTCTAGAGTCTTAGAAGCCGCTTCACTGGTGGGTTTGATAAAGTTTCCGGACTGATTTTGCAGAGACGCCATCGGTAAGCCTGCACTTTCAGCAAAGCCATATTCAAGATAACCAATTGCACCAGGGGTTTGACTGACTTGAGCGGCTACACCATCATTTTTAGCTCCGCCAATTCCTACAGGCCACTGTACGGTTTTTCCTTCTCCAACACTATTTTTCCAATCTTCACTGATGGTGCTTAAGTGCTTGGTAAAAACTCCTGTGGTGCCACTGCCGTCCGAACGGTAGACCACAGTAATGGGCTGATCGGGGAGTTGTAAGTCGGGGTTATCTGCGGCGATCGCCGGATCGTTCCAGTTGGTAATATTACCGAGCAATATATTAACATAGGTCTCGCGAGACAGCTTCACTTCCCCGTCTACACCGGGAAGATTGTAAGCTAAAACAATACTCCCTGCGGTCATGGGTAGCATTAAAACGCCTCTTTCCACTTTAGCAATTTCTTCATCGGTCATTGCCACATCGCTGGCGGCAAATTGTACCAGTCCTTGGGTAAACCGCTCAACTCCAGCCCCACTTCCCACAGACTGATAGTCAATTTGCAAGTTCTGGGTATCTTGGGAGAATTCTTGGAACCAGCGCTGATACAACGGTGCGGGGAAAGAGGCTCCCGCACCCACCAGGTTAACTTGTTCGTTGA
Organism: Lyngbya sp.; assembly: GCA_035285085.1. Taxonomy (GTDB): domain Bacteria; phylum Cyanobacteriota; class Cyanobacteriia; order Cyanobacteriales; family Microcoleaceae; genus Capilliphycus. The sequence continues at coordinate 10,977 of JAYKHV010000039.1, forward strand.
GAACCAGTTTCACTTCACCATTGCCTGAGGCTGCCGGTGCTTCACCTCCGGCGGTTGGGGTGGTCTCACCCCCGGTTGTATTGGTGGCGGTGTTGGTGCCTCCTCCACAAGCGGCGAGCGTGACAACTAGAGCCGCTGCCGAAATTTTGGTGACTATACCAGAGAGATTAATTTGATTGAGACGAAAAAGCATAGCGATGGGATTATTCTGTATCACTGCACGAATACCATAGAGGATAACGTCTCCCTACCCAATCAAGGTAAAGGGAAGGTTAAAGATTAATCATTTTAATGAATGTTAATCGGGAGTTGGGAGTCGGGAGTCGGGAGTCGGGGAAAGGGGGAAGGGGAAAGGGGGAAGGGGTAATCCTGAACACAGCAACTCCTGACTGAGAAGATGGTAGGATGATAAAATTTGGAAATTGCAAACAACACTAAGCGTAACGTGGTTCAAGTCCCACTCTCAACCCATTCTGACCGCACGAACGTTTCCCATGACGACAGCGTTCAAGTGCCGGGAACATCCCAAGCTCTGCAAACCTGGCTTAATGAATTAGCCGATCGCATTATTGCAGGAGATCTACTCAGTCGCTCCCGGGCGCTCGCCCTGGCTGAACAAATCAACACCCAAGACGAGATCATGCTACTGTGTGAAGCAGCCGATCGCGTTCGTCAAGCCTGTTGTGGTAACGTCGTCGATCTCTGTAGCATCATCAACGTCAAGTCGGGAAACTGTTCGGAAAACTGTAGCTTTTGTTCTCAGTCCGCCCATCATCCCGGCGAAAATTCCCCCGTTTATGGCTTAAAATCTCCAGAAGAAATTTTAGCGATCGCCAAAGCAGCCGAAGCCGCAGGCGCAAAACGCTTCTGTCTGGTTTCTCAAGGACGCGGCCCCAAATATAGTAGCCCGAAGTCAGCCGAATTTGAACAAATTTTAGAAACCGTCAAACGCATTCTGGCTGAAACCAATATTAAACCCTGCTGCGCCCTTGGAGAAGTTACCCCCGAACAAGCACAAGCTTTAGCTAGATCAGGTGTTACCCGCTACAACCATAACTTAGAAGCCTCAGAAAACTTCTATCCCCAGATCGTCAGCAGCCACAGTTGGGGCGATCGCGTCGAAACCGTTAAAAACCTCAAAGCCGCCGGAATTCAAGCCTGCACGGGTGGTATTCTGGGCATGGGAGAAACCTGGGAAGATCGCATCGACTTAGCCCTAGCCTTGCGGGAACTGGAAGTCGAGTCTGTTCCCTTGAACCTCTTGAACCCTCGGGAAGGAACACCCCTCGGCGATCGCCCCAAACTTGATCCCTACGAAGCCTTAAAAGCGATCGCCATTTTTCGACTGATTCTTCCCAAACAAATTCTTCGCTATGCGGGGGGACGAGAAGCGGTGATGGGAGAACTGCAAAGCCTGGGGTTAAAATCGGGAATCAATGCCATGTTAATCGGACATTACCTCACCACCCTCGGTCAGTCTCCCGAACAAGACCATGCCATGTTAGAGTCTTTGGGACTGGTGGGAGGAGAAGTTTTACAGTCACCAGTCACCAGTCACCAGTCACCAGTTTTACAGTCACCAGTCACCAGTCACCAGTCACCAGTTTTATAGTCATCAGTTTTACAATAAACAGTTTACAGGCGATCGGTTAACAGGTTCTAGTGAACCGTCTACAGTGAACCTCTAGAGGGGGCGGGTTTAGATAGCTTTTCTCAGGGAAATATACATCAATACCGAACCCGCCCCTACAACACTGGTAGCTGTGGTTACTGCACAACTGTAAACTGTAAAAACTGGTCAGGTGCATAACTGATAACTGTAAACTGAAATAACTGGTCACTGCTCACTGAAAACTGTAAACTGTAATGACTCCTCCGTTAGAATTGCTGTGGGCAATTATTGGCGTTCTTTTAACCATTGGTGGCACATTTTTAGAAGCCTTTGCTGCCGATCCTTCTTGGCTATGGGAACAACAAGAAATCTCGGTTTATTCTTTGGGAGTCACCTATCAAATTGGGGCGGTTTTATTTGTGGGTTGTATGGGGGGAAAAAATGCCGCCGCCATCTCCCAAATTGCTTACCTTGTCCTGGGTTTAACGGTTTTACCCGTTTTTTCGGAAGGGGGAGGAATTGGTTATTTACGAGAACCGAGTTTTGGTTATTTACTGGGTTTTATTCCCGGCGGTTGGCTGTGTGGAACCTTGGCTTTTAAAGCCTCACCCAAATTAGAACTTTTAGCCTTTAGTTGCTTTTGTGGTCTGGCAATTATTCATGGAGTGGGATTAACTTATTTAACCGTCAATTATTTATTGGACGGATTTACCACTCAAAGTTTACCCTTAATAGAAGCGATTCAAAAATACTCCCTTCATCCCCTGCCCGGTCAACTCGGTGTCGCCTGTGCCATCAGCGTGCTATCCTATGTGTTGCGTGGGTTAATGTTTTATTAAAGCAGAAATCGGTCAAAACATAGACTAGATGTATGCTTTGTCTTCCGAGTTTCCCTGTTATGAAATTAAAAAAAAATCCCCTATTTTGGATCGCCGCAATTGTCAGTTTAATTGTCGATCATTTAACTAAATTTTGGGTGGTTCAAACCTTTGAACTCACCAGTCCGCCGCAAACTCTCCCCTTGTGGCCGGATGTTTTTCACTTCACCTATGTGATCAATACGGGGGCAGCATTTAGCTTATTTAGTAATGGCGGTGTATTGTGGTTGCGGTGGTTATCATTGGGGGTGAGTCTGGGTTTAATGGCGATGGCTTGGTGGGGGCCTGTGTTTATTCGCTGGGAACAAACCGGATATGGTTTAATTTTAGGGGGAGCATTGGGCAATGGAATTGATCGATTTATTTCCGGTCACGTGGTTGACTTTTTAGATTTTCGTCTGATTCAATTTCCGATTTTTAATTTGGCCGATGTTTCCATTAATATTGGGATTATTTGTTTGCTGATTGCCATGTTTATCCGCGAACAACCGAGGCGTCCCCCGAGTAATCCCTCCTCCGGAAGCCCTTGATCTGGGAAAGGGGCAGGACTCCACAACTGATCAAAGTTGTGAGTAAAATTGAGTGAAACGCTTTGTCCTGCATAGCCGATCGCTCAGTATGACATCAACGAAGCCTCCACAGAAGCCGAAAACCCTTCTGGGTGCAATCACTCAGGTTGTTCAGACCCTTCATGCGAAGGTTAATTTTTCTCGGCTGATTCTCAAACCGAATGCCCGAGTCCCCGAACTTTGGGTACAAAATGCGGATGCTGACACCGCCGATGTATATCCTTTACTCGGCGATCGCTATACTTTAGGACGTTCATCTCGTTCTTGTGATATCGTGGTGCGAAACCCGGTTGTCAGTCAAGTCCATCTGTGTTTAGTCCGCTATGGACAATCGGGATCGGGAAAATTTTTCATCCAAGATGAAAATTCCACCAACGGCATCTATCTCAAGCGGCGTCGCATCGGTCAACTTCCCCTGCGTCATGGGGATACCATCACCTTAGGGCCGCCTGAACTGGCAAACGGCGTCAGACTGCAATACGTCGATCCGCCCCCCTGGTACTCTCGTATGCTGTGGTATAGCTTTTTAAGCGTCTGTGGGATGAGTGCTTCGGCGACGTTGTTGGTGTTGGTAGAATGGCAAAAATTCACCGTGCGACCCCTTCCCAAAAGCATTACCGGACCTGTGGTTGTGTTTTCTGGGGATAACCGTCCTTTGCGGCAACTGAGTAATAACGCCCATTTAGAAGTTCAAAAGCTTTCAGACATTTCTAAATATCTCCCCAAAGCGGTTATTGCCTCTGAGGATAGTCGTTTTTATTGGCATTTAGGTGTCGATCCGATTGGGATTACTCGGGCATTTCTCACCAACGTTCAAGGGGGTGAAATTCGCGAAGGCGGAAGTACCATTTCCCAACAATTAGCCAGAAGTTTGTTTCGGGATTATGTGGGTACGGAAGATTCGGCAGGTCGCAAGCTAAGAGAAGCGATTGTTGCCTTAAAATTAGAAACAATTTACAGCAAGGAAAAGATCTTATTAACCTATATCAATCAGGTTTATTTGGGCTTAGATTTGTACGGATTTGAAGATGCCGCCCAATTTTATTTTGACAAATCCGCCAAAGAATTAACCCTCTCAGAAGCGGCAACCCTTGCCGGAATTTTACCCGCCCCCAACACGTTTAACCCCATTCAAAATTATCAGCTTGCCGTACAATATCGCGATCGCGTGATTAGCCGGATGTTAGAATTGGGGATGATTAGTGAAGAAGAAGCCGATCGAGCGAGGCGATCGCGGATTGAAATTAATCCCGAAGCCAAAGAACTCCTAGAAAGTACCATTGCGCCCTATTTCTATGATTATGTGTTCGCGGAAATTGAGCAACTTTTAGGCGAACAACTCGCCCGAGAAGGGAACTTTATTGTCGAAACGGCTTTAGACCCCCAGTTGCAAAACCAAGCGGAAAATTCCCTTCGCAACACCTTAAATACAACCGGGACGACGGCTGATTTTTCTCAAGGGGCTATTGTAACTGTAAACACGACAACCGGGGAAGTGGTTTCGATGGTCGGCGGAGAAGACTATCAACAAAGTCAGTTTAACCGGGCGACTCAAGCCCTACGTCAACCGGGATCGACTTTTAAAATTTTTGCCTATGCGGCGGCTTTAGATCAAGGTATTCCCCCCGGAAGTAGCTATTCCTGCGCCCCTCTGACTTGGCGGGGTCAAAGCTATCGAGGTTGTGAACGGTCTGGCGGGAGTGTGGATATGTATCGGGGGATGGCGGTTTCCGAAAATGTTACCGCTTTGCGAGTTGCTCAACAAGTGGGTTTAGATCAAGTTATTGCTATGGCGCGACGGTTGGGGGTTCGTTCTGACCTGAAAGCGGTTCCGGGGTTGGTTATCGGTCAAAGCGAAGTGACGTTGTTAGAAATGACCGGGGCGTTTGCAACGATTGCTAATGGGGGATCTTTTAATCGTCCCCATGCGATTAAACGGATTTTAGATAGTAGCGATTGTGCTGATATTAATGATATTAGCACTTGTCGGGTGATTTATTCTTACGATCGCGAAAATCCGGTTCGCCCTCAAGTTTTACCGCCTTTAGTTGCCAGTACGATGACTCAATTATTGCAGGGTGTGATTAGAGGGGGAACCGGTCAAAGTGCGTCTGTTGGAGTCGGAGAAGCGGGGAAAACGGGAACGACCGATGATAATGTGGATTTGTGGTTTATTGGGTTTGTACCGGAATATAATTTAACCACTGGAGTTTGGTTGGGAAATGATGATAATTCACCCACCAATGGGAGTAGTGGAAATGCGGCTCAGTTGTGGAAAGATTATATGAGTCAAGTCTTAGGAATTCATTGACATACTCCCCCGTTTTAAAACGGGGGATTCTGGACTCAAACAACCGTTGCAGGCAGAGCCAGTCTTACACCGTCTAATCCAAGAGTCGATGCCCCGACTCTTTTTATATTTAGAGCAGCATTCTCATCTCGCCCGTTAATGTTTAAACATGACGGACAACGCCATTCTCTAGTTGATAATTCCAGTTTTTCTAAAACATGACCGCAGTGGGAACAGGTCTTGCTGGATGGATACCACCGATCAACAAAGACTATTAATTTACCTTTCTTCGTGGCAACCCATTTAAGTATTTCGATAAATTCACCAAAAGCTAAATCACCTATTTTTCGCCCCCAAAGCTTTTGCATCCCTTTAAGATTTAGAGTCTCGAAGCAGAGTACGTCAAATTGGTCAGTGAGTTGATGAGCTAGCTTCCAAAACCAATCGTGGCGACGGTTTACAACTTTTTCGTGCAGGCGAACAAGATGTTTTCTTGCTCTTTCCCAATTGTTATAACCCTTTCTCTTTTTAGATAGCTTTCGAGATGCTTTCTTAACATCATTGAGGGCTTGTTTTAAAAACTGTGGCGACTGAATAGAGAACCCCTCGGAGCAAGTCAAGAACGTCTTTAATCCAAAGTCGAAACCTGCGATTTTACCCGTCTCTGATTTGACTTCAGCTTGACTGCCATTATCAACAACAATAATTAAAAACAACTCACCCAAAGGCATTCTCTTTACCGTCACCGTCTTAACTTTTCCCTCAATTGGTTGTGATTTCCAAAATTGATAAACTTTACTACCAATTTTTATTCTGTTGCCACCGAGGAATTTGTAACCCGCTTGTTTTAGAGTGAATGATTTGTACTTTTTAACCTTCTTGAAGTTAGGTGGTCGGACTCCCTTTTTGTTGTGCTTGAAAAACAGTTGATAGGCTTTTTCAATACGTTGACAGATATCTTGAGCGGATTGAGAACCTACCAGTTGCCAAAATTTATTCCGTTTTCTTAGCTTCGCAATGTGTTTTTGAAGTTTTGCACAGTTTAAGTGTTTGCCAAACATCCGGTAGTATCGCTTGTGCAAAGCCACACAATAGTTATAGATAACCCCTGCCGCGTTAATAATCCGCTTGAGGTATCTATTTCGTTTGTGTTGGTAAAACTTAAACTTTAGCGTCTTCATAGTTTGTTACGATAACATGAGTTGTAGACTATTGCAATCTATCAACGTGGAGTCAACATACTTGCAACAGGCAATCTTGCTATAGGCAAGATCTCCCCATCTCCCCACCTCCCGACACCTGACACCTGTTTTAAGCTTGTTTCTCGATAATACCGCAACCCAAACGGCCGCCGCCTGCACCGCCTTGAACGCCGGTTGTGCCTTGGTCTTCATCGACGTGGACAATAAAAGCGCTGCCATCTTCATCAAAAATGCTTAACGGCCCGGGTGAAAGGGTGACGCGGTTGGTACGATGGGTTAAAGTGGCATTTCCTTCGGCATCCGCGACTAAATTGGGTAAGTCTCCCATGTGAAATGGATGGTTGGCGTCGGGGTTTGTTTCTCCGTAGGGACCCGGATCAAAATGTCCGCCGGCCGCCCCAAAATCGGGTTCACATTTGGCGGTTTGATGGATATGAAATCCATGTTTGGTATTAGGAGGTAAGCCACTAACTTCGGCTTTGACTTCTACCGTTGGTAAGATTTCTGTGGTTTCTGAAGGTGGATTTTCGGTTAAAGTGACGGTTCCTGATACATTAGAATCGGGTGCGCCTTCGATATCAGCAACCGCAACAATTTGATTGCCGTTATCGGTTTGTGCTGTTGACTGAGTATTATTAACTTGATCGCAACTACTGACGACAACTGCTGTCAATATTACTCCCAATACAAGGGATAAAATTTTTCTGGGTATATTCATAGGAAATTTTCCAATGCACATCATTATCTAATATTTTTTCTAATTGTACCTCGACGGAGGAATTGTTGACAGTCTTCCCTTGTCAACGGGGGAAAGTTCAGACTTGAGAAATACGGCTGATTAATGCCTGTCATGGGGTCTGGGCGGTTTAAACAGTGAACAGTTTACAGTGAACAGGGAACAGGTTTCAGGTGACAGGTGACAGGTGACAGGTGAGATGATAACTGATAACTCGTCAGGTGATAACTGATAACTGATAACTGATAACTGTAATGAACCCGCCCCTACAGAATAATTATTGATTGGTCGGATATCAGATGAGAAAGGCGGGAAAATTTTAGAATGAAAATCATTGTCGTTTTATTGGATTGTACCGCTACTAAACACTCGACCAATGACTTCTTCAATGGGAGGATCGCTTACGGTTAAGTCTAATACATCGATTTGCGCTAAAATTTGAGCAACGGTATTTGTTAGGGTTTCTCGCTGCACTAACAACCGCACAGATTGCCCTTGAATGGCTTCTATTTCCCCATATTTTGATAAAATCTTCTTAAAGTCTTCCGGCTGTTCTTGGGGATGATTTGCCAACTCAATTTTTACCTCTCGATAGGGGGCAAAACGTTCGAGTAGTCCGTCCAAACTGCCATCATAAATTAACTCGCCTTGATGAATTAAAATCACCCGTTTACACAAAGCCGTAATATCGGCCATGTAATGACTTGTTAGCAGGATTGTGGCGTGATATCGTTGATTATATTCGGCTAAAAATTCCCGGACGGCAACTTGAGCGTTAACATCTAAACCCAATGTTGGTTCATCTAAAAATAACACTTGCGGACGATGTAATAACGCCGCCAATAATTCCGCTTTCATCCGTTGACCTAGAGATAATTTTCTCACGGGTTGTTTTAATTCTTCTTTGAGGGAAAGCATCTCGCTTAACTCCCCCAAACGCAGGCGAAATTCTTGATCGGAAATTCCATAAACAGCCGCATTAATTCTCAACGAGTCCAGTGCCGGTAAATCCCAAATTAACTGTTGCTTTTGACCCATAACTAGGGTAATCTTATGTAAGAAGGAAGATTCCCGCTTGAAAGGGGTATGACCTGCAACTTTGAGGATGCCGCTAGAGGGATGAATTAGCCCGGTGAGCATTTTTAAGGTTGTGGTTTTTCCCGCCCCATTTGCACCCAAAAACCCCACGACTTCCCCGGTTTCTAGGGTAAATGAAACTTCACGCACGGCTTGGACTTGGCGATAGGTACGGCGAAAAAAGTGGCGGAGGGTTCCTTTTAACCCCGGTTCTTTGATGGCAACGGGATAGACTTTGCTCAACTGTTGTGCGACAATAATTGACATAAGCGGTTAGGGTGATGGTAGATGCGGAGAAAAAAATCTCCCTCCTTAATTTATCGCGTGTTTTTGCAAACCGGATCGCAATTAAACCCTAACCGCATTGAGTTGATTAGACGTTAGCCGAAGTCAATTAACATTTGAGATAGGCCGCCCAAACGTAACCTTCCATAATAGAAGTGCGAATAAACGCCCATTTATTGTTGTCGGAGGTTTTCAACCATTCGACTTTCACGCCATCGGGTAAACTGCCGATAATTTTACCATTGGGAGTTGAACGCACATTAAGCGGGGTATCTGTCGGGTCAGCAACGGAACAAGTGCGAATATTGGCGAGTTGATATTCGGCTTGAGGTAGATGTATCGGGTTGAGTCTAGTTTCCGAGGTGCGGTTAACAGGGGTTAGGGTAGCAAGGGCGGAAAATTGGGGAACCGAAGTTAGGGAAATTCCCGTCAAAATCAGCAGGGATTTTCCTAAAAATTGAATAGGTTTCATCGTGCAAGCGTCCTCGTGTTATGTGAACACGGTAAATGCACCCGCACAGAACTTCTGGATTCAATGATTATACACCGAATCGGCTAAATTGATCTAGAGTTATTTTCAACTAATTTGATCAACTTTTCTAGGGTTTATTGATAATCTTAGTCTACTCGAACCGCGCGATCGCCATGTATTGGTCGAGCGTTTAACAGAGGGTGCAAACAAACAGGGGGTTACTGTCATCTTAATTGCCTTGATTGAGTTTTCGACGTGTTGACTAACAGATAATATTGCTGTTTTTGATGACGGAAGTTTGGGGGCGCAAGCAATAGCCCCCTACACCAACACCCAAGACCCTAATAACTGGTGACTCTATGTGCAAACTTTGCTCTATGCGCGTTGGCGTAAGGGTGAGGGGTATCGGAGTGACTGTAAACCTGTTCCCTCAGATAGCAGAGTTTCTAAAAACTTTGTCAAGATATTGCAACAAAGCTTAAAGTTCTGTTACATTGATTGAGGGTCGGGTAAGATTTCACGGGGTTGAGTTAAACAACGGAAATCACCCGCATAAAAAATTATTATTCAAACCTGTCTTAGCATAGAAAATAGCTAAAAATCAATGAATTATATAGAAAAAATGGATAGATATCAGCTTTTAAAGGAATATAAAAAAGGAAAAAGAAAATTTGTTTGGCTCAACTTAAATGCTCTAAACTTGAGTGAGATCAATCTCAGTGATGCCAACCTGTGGCGTTCTCAGTTAGTGGAAACCGATTTAAGTCTATCCGTTTTGCGTCGGATTGACTTGACTCAAAGCAATTTAACGGGTTCAACCCTGTGGCGCTCGGACTTAAGGGCAGGGAAGCTAGAAGAAGCCAGCTTGATGAGCGCGATTATAATTCGAGCGAATCTCCAGGACGTTAATTTAAAGTCAGCCAATATTTCTTATGGAGACTTGCGACTGAGTAACTTACGCAATGCTAACTTAGAGCAAGCCAACCTGACGGGTGCCGATTTACGGTATGCTGATTTGCAAGGCGCGAATTTAAAGGGGGCGAACTTGTATGAGGCGAACTTGATCGGGGCGAACCTGCAAAAGGCCAATTTAGAAGGGGCGACTATCACTCAAGCCGTACTGGATCAAGGGGCAATTTCGATGATGATAGACAACAATCTTACTGACTCTCAGACAAATCAACCTAGAACATTTGCTAAAGTGATCGGTTAAAATGATGAAGCGTAGTAGAATCGGACTTCATACAACAGTAGGATTCTTGATGTCAAACCGCATGGGTAGTCCGCAAGCCCCCGCTACTCCTCTGGGGGTTAAAAAGTAATTGCTGATTTAACCGAGTGCGTGTCTAAATGGATTGGCGAACAGGCTGGCTCTCGGGCATACTTCTAATAACTTGCTTGAGACTCCGATGAGCAACCCGAATTCTTTACTGCATGATTTACTGCAAAATTCCGCACAAACCGACCTGCAAACACAGGTTTATTTTAAATCCTCTCTAACGGCTTTATCCCATGCGATCGAAGATTTAGTGTTGGTGAGATCCCAACGGCCTCTGGTGATCGCCAATTTTCAACAAGAGCGTTTTTATCGGCAAGAAATTCGTCGCTATCGTGAAATTGCTCAACAGAGCGATCAAGTTTATGTTTTGGCGGTACCGGAAGCGGAATCGAATTTAAGTGTCAACACTGAACCTTATGAGATTATTCTCCTAGAACCTGATGATGAACTCGCCCAAGAATGGCATTTAGTGATTGTCGCCCAAGAATACACCGCTTGTTTAGTCTGTCGAGAGCAGTTGGAAGAGGGAAATTTAGTCGATCAAGCCCGACGATTTCAAGGGTTTTGGACCTTTGATGCTCAAGTGAGTCGCTTGGCGGCCCGCTGGCTATTAGAATACATTGTTGCCGACAGTCCGCAACTGAAAACTAAAGTTGAACAGGCTTATCAACAATACCAACTGGGGAATCAAACACAAATGTCGGTTTCGAGACAAACCCAGGAAGTCATTGATGCGGAAATCTTCGCCAATCGGTTGGTAACTTATTTGCAAACCAATCAATATAAACTCCTCAAAGCTTATCGGGCGATCGCAGACAAAGAACGTCGGGAACGATTAATTAATGTGATCGCCACTGCCATTCGCAGTTCCCTCAACTCCGATGAGATTTTCAGTATCGCCGTCCAGGAGATCGGCGAAACCTTTGAAGATTGTCGCTGTTTGCTGTATCGTCTGAGTTCACGGGTGCGAGAAGCAGAGATTGAATATGAGTTTCTCCCAGAGGGAATGGAGTCGTTAAAAGGACAATTTTGGTCTTTAATTGATAATCCCTTGTTTGTGGCGGTGCAGGCTCAAGAACGGGCGTTAGCAGTCGATGATGTCTCGAAAAATTCCTACTTGTTGGAAAATTCCTCTCTGAGGACAAAGATTGAACAAGCCCATATTCGCGCTTGGTTGCTCGTTCCCATTCGCTACCGAGGAACGTTGTTAGGGATGATCGAGTTGCATTATGGCGGGTTGCAAGCCTATCATTGGCGGGTTCAAGATATTGCCTTACTCGAAGCGATCGCCACTCAAATCGGTGTGGCTTTGACTCAAGCGATCGCCTATGCAAATTTAATCTCACTCAATCAACAACTCGAAGCGATCGAACGGATTCAAAATAACTTAATTGCCATTGTCGGTCACGAACTGCGAACCCCCCTGTCTACCATTCAAGTCTGTCTGGAAAGTTTGGCGAGCGAACCGGATATGCCGATGGAATTTCGCCAGACCATGCTGGATATGGCGTTAACCGATGCGGAACGACTGCGACGCCTGATCCAAGATATCCTCACCCTGTCTAAGTTGGAAAGCGGTCATACCCATCGCCGTCCAGAAGCGATGCAACTGCAAGAAGCGATCGAGTTGGCTTTAGCCGGTTTAACAACGATTTGGGGAGAGGAACGCTTACCGACGATCAAACTGGAATTATCCCCTCAATTGCCTTGTGTACGGGCCGATGGCGAGGGATTGGTGGAAGTTTTAACCAAATTGTTGGATAATGCCTGTAAGTTTACCGGAAGCGATGGACAAGTGACGATTACAGCGAGGATGATGCCGCCTGAAGTCAATCGGGAGGATCGCCGACAACGCACTCCAATGTTAGAAGTGGTGATCGCCGATACCGGACGAGGCATTGAACCCAATCAGCTCGAAACGATTTTTGATCGCTTTTATCAAGAAGAAGATTCGCTCAAACGTTCTGTTGGGGGAACAGGTTTGGGTTTAGCCATTTGTCGTCAGATCGTGCAGGGAATGGGCGGACAGATTTGGGCAACCTCGGCCGGACGCGATCGCGGCAGTCAGTTTCATTTTACCCTGCCGATTGAGTTATCGACCCGGCAAAGGCAGAGGAGGGACAGCCAGGAAGCCGGGGACAGCTTAGGATTTGATGTGTTTGATCAGTAATTGGGCGATCGCTTGCAATTGCTTTTTATCAAAGGTTTTGAGCAAGACTTTCACCACTTCTTTGGGATCGGCCGGAATGGTAATTTCTTGGGCCGCCGTCGGTGCCGCTCCCGAAACAAGTTGCTGTAAGGCGGGACTGGGTGCGATTTCGTTGGCTTTTCCGGCTTCGAGGAACTCTGACCCTTGTTTTAATTCCTTGATGACAATGTTGGCTAAATCCTTGTAGGAATTCTTGGGGTTGGCGATCGCACCGTAGGCTGTTTTCACCAGACTTTGCCAAGAGTCTACGCCAGAGCCAACTTTGGTCAAACGTCCGCACAAAGCGGCAATTTGTTTGCGAGAAGCGGCAGACTCGGGCTGTTTGAACCCCTGCAACATCGGCTTGAGAACCGTCATTACTTGAGCGGCCGCTTTGGGAACCGGTTGAGCCGTTGCTGCTGTGGGTTTAGCCGCCGGAGCCGCTTTCCCACTGGCGAGGGTTTGCAGGTGAGTTTGCAGCTTCTCAAACACGGGGGCCGAAGCGGTGACAATTTTTTCCCCCATTTGCGGCGACAAACCCCCCGGACTCTGAGCGCGACTGATCAGATTTTTTAAGACTTCATAGGCTTTATTCGCCAGCGCTTGGGCGGTGGCGTCTACTTGAAAGGGGGTGTCTTTGACGGGTTTAAAGCAGTCTTCGAGACTTTTGGCGACTTTGTTAATGCTGCTGAGACTGGGATTTTGATTCATCAGCATCGCCGCACCTCCTTTGATGGTGTGAGCAGCACGGTAGATGGCGATGGCTTCTTCGCGATCGGGGTTGGCCATGACAGCAGGCAAACGTTTTAAGCCTTGCTCCATGATTTCGAGGTGTTCTGCGGCTTCTTCCATGAAGTAGCCGACAATTTTTTGGTACTGCTGTTGATCTGGCGGCACGGCTATCCTCCTAATCTGTTCAAATGCCAAGCCTAGCGTTAGTGTTTGAGTGAGGTTGCTCCGCTTCCCAAAAGGGCATCTGGGCTTTTGTTAAAACCGCCACGACAAGGCAACGCACTGATCATTCAAAACAACTTTAACGCATCCATTGTAGGTTGCCCAGATCTAAATTAATTCTTTTCACGGAAGAAAGAACAGGTGTCGGGTGTCGGGTGTCGGGTGTCGCTTTGGTACGGGCGGGTTCTCAATTGATTGATCATTTCCCGCAGACAACTGATATCAAGTCCGGTTGAATACCGATCATAAAAGTGTGGAGAAATCGGGAGATTTTGACTAACCGATGACATTAACATCATAAAAGGTTTCAATCCAAACCCTCGCACCACAAGGGAGAGGTTTATCGGGACTATAGACGACACGACATCCTCTGGGTATTTCGACAATATGCCCGTAAGTATTGGTCTGACCCTTTTTAACGCTAATCACGGGAAGTTGTTCCTGGTGTTTTTGATTTTGTCGAATTCTTTGAGAATTAACGTGAATAATCGTTTTTGCAGGCTTTCTCAAATTGCACCAACGGGGAGCCGGACCTCTTTTCCCTCGCTGAATGATGGGTTCGCCCTCAACCAGGGGAATGAGCCACA
>JAYKHV010000040.1:0-9986 GCA_035285085.1 Lyngbya sp.
GTGACCAGTGACCAGTTCTACAGTCAACAGTTAACAGTTTTTCCCAGCCTCCTCATCTCCCCACCTTACAGTGACCAGTGACCGGGGAACAGTGACCAGTTTGACAGCGCAAACGTTGATAACCCAACCGTCAACCCATCCGTGTCTGAAAGCGTTAACCCCGATAACCAACCGTCAACCCATCCGTGTCTGAAAGCGTTAACCCATCCGTGTCTGAAAGCGTTAACCCCGATAACCAACCGTCAACCCATCCGTTACCATCCTCCCCTGCAATATTCGGTTACAAAACTTTCAGAACGGAAATATTGTATTTTTTAGTTAAGCACCGGTTAACTTGAGACCAAAAGATTATAAATTAAAAGAATAGCGAGCTTGAATCTCGGAACGCATTGAGGATGGAACATTTATAAGATTGAAGCGAACGCTAAAAACCCGCAGCCTCTTCGATTGGATAGCCTTTCAGTCGATTCTTACCCGTAAGTTGGGGTTTATCCCCGAGAAGAATTGATCGGACTCAACGTTAATCCGACCGCCGACCTGCCGTTTTCTGCAACAATTGAGTTCGAGTTTAAACCTAAAAACATCCTTAAATTTTTAATCTTTCCGCCTAACTTCTGTTAGGAATGCGAATCCTTTCATTAATTTGACGAACACAGGAGACGAGACGATGAAATCACATATTCCCTCAAACAACCGCAACGTGGCTATTGTCGGCCCCTACCTCAGCGGCAAAACGGCCCTGCTGGAAAGCATTCTCTACGTGACGGGGGCGACGACCCGCAAAGGTACGGCCAAAGAGAACAACCGGGTTGGGGACGCCGCGCCCGAAGCCCAAGACCGCAATATGACCGTTGAAGTCAATGCCGCCAGTACCGAGTACGGCGGCATTCATTTTACATTTTTGGACTGTCCGGGTTCGGTGGAGTTTGCCCAAGAAACCTACAACGCGCTCGTCGGGGCGGGGCTGGCGGTTGTGGTTTGCGAACCGGACGCCGGGCGCATTTTAACGCTGTCGCCCCTGTTCAAATTCCTCGATGACTGGGAAATTCCCCATCTGGTGTTTATTAATAAAATGGATCGGGCGTTCACGGACGAAGAAAGCTGCACAACCAACTATAGCGAACTTCTCGCCGCTTTGAAAACGGTGTCTTCCCGTCCGGTTGTCCCCCATCAATACCCGATCGCCAAAGGCCAAGAACTGGTGGGCTTTATTGACCTGGTGAGCGAACAGGCCTATCATTATCATCCGGGTGCGCCGTCTGACCCGGTTCCCCTCCCCGAAGACCTGAAAGAGGCCGAACACCTCGCCCGTCAAGAAATGTTGGAGGAATTAGCCAATTTTGACGATCATCTCCTCGAAGAACTGTTAGAGGATATCGAACCGCCCCAAGAAGAAATTGTCAAAGACCTGAAAATGGAACTGGGCGCCGACTTAATTGTTCCGGTGTTCCTGGGGGTTGCCGAGGCGGAGTATGGTGTGCGTAGTCTGTTAGATGCGATGGTACGGGAGGCGCCGGAACCGTTTGTTACCGCCCACCGTCGCGGACTCAAACCGAAAGCAGATCTTCCCATTGCCCAAGTGTTAAAAACCTATTACACGCCCCAAGGCGGTAAACTGTCTTTGGTGCGGGTTTGGCAAGGTGAACTCAGTGAAGGTATTGTTCTCAACGGCGTTCGGGCTGCGGGAATGTACCGTTTGATGGGTCAGCAAACTGAAGGCGTTCAGGTGGCGAAAACGGGGGAAATTGTGGCGTTAGCCCGGATGGATACCATTCAAACCGGAGACACGCTTTCAACGGAACCCCAACAGGTGAAGCCGTTACCGAAAGCGAATGTTTTACCGCCTGTGTTTGCGTTGGCGATCGCTGCTGAAAAGCGCAAAGATGAGGTGAAGCTGACGTCGGCTTTAAGTAAGATGTTGGAGGAAGATCCGGCGTTGGTTTGGGAACAACACGGCGATACTCACGAAGTGATTTTGTGGGGTCAGGGGGAAATTCATCTGCAAGTGACGTTAGATCGTCTGCGTCGCAAGTATAATTTACCGATGACGACTCATTTACCCCGAGTTGCCTACAAAGAAACGATTCGCAAAAATACCAATTCTCACGGACGTTACAAACACCAAAGCGGCGGACACGGACAGTTTGGGGATGTTTATCTCGATATTCAACCTTTAGCACGGGGTGAAGGGTTTAATTTCACCGATACTATTGTTGGGGGTGTGGTTCCCAAACAGTATATTCCCGGTGTGGAAATGGGCGTGCGGGAATACCTGGAACACGGGCCGTTGGGCTTCCCGGTGGTTGATGTGGCGGTGACGCTCACCAACGGATCTTATCATTCGGTGGATAGTTCCGAACAGGCGTTTAAACAGGCGGCACGGTTGGCGATGCAAACCGGGATGACCAACTGCGATCCGATTTTACTCGAACCGATCGCTTGGGTGGAAATTTCCGCACCCAATGAGTTTACGTCTCAGTTGTTCCAATTAATTACCGGACGACGGGGACAGGTTTTAAACTATGAAGTGATGATGGGTTGGAAAGGTTGGGATAAAATTACCGCTTATTTGGCGATCTCGGAGATGCAAGATTTGATTGTAGAATTGCGATCGCTAACGATGGGAGTCGGTTATTTTCATTGGAAGTACGATCATCTCCAAGAAGTTCCAGAAAAGTTAGCCGAACGGGTTCTGGCGACTTATGCTGACTCGGGAAATGCCAATGGCGGCAACGGCAACGGCAACGGTAACGGCAAAGGTTAAACTGAGATTTGGCATCAGTATCACCAAACCGGGTTTTTGGCAAAAGCGTTTAGTTATACCCTATATTTTTTGTTGAAAAACCCGGTTTCTCAGGTTTTATAAGCCACAGTCGCTCAACCTTGACATGAGAGTAGAAAATAACATTGCAGACTCTTTGCCTTCGCAAAACCATTCCCGCAATATATCCCACCCTTCGATATCAATTCTAACCCGACAAAATAATGCAAGTGGCGGCTGAGTGTGCCAACATTGATTGTACTCTAACCATTTTCCTGACCTTCTCCAACCCATGCTATCGCCAAAAGCATTCCAAATGTTCTCGTTATATTCAAAGTTTCCTCCCAAGCGTTGATAAATTTGTTTTTGCTTAGAGAAGCCAAAGTTTCCATTACTATGTGTTGTCCAGAGTTTGTCAATCATACGAAGGTCGTCACAAGGAAAGTTTTCAAGACTCTGCATATCTAAGTAAGCCCTCTCGTCTTTGCCTACAATTTTTCGCATCAATTGTAATGTTTCACCATCTGCTTCCTTCCATTTGGCGGTACTGAGAAGTTCTTCTAGGAGGTTGTAGTTAATCATAGATTTTGTTATTGATTCCGATTTGTAGTTTTTCAAGCTATCAGTTTTAAATTAAATTTGCTAAAGAATCAGAAATCTTTTCCTCTTCTTAATTCAATGCGGAGTCTGACTTGAGAACCGTTAAACCCCAGTTGTATAGAGACTCAACCAAACTTCTTTTGGAAATCTGCAAATTCGGGTTCTTCCGGACAAGTTCAGCCAAACTGTTAGTAAAAACGATTCTCAAATCTAGTTAAAGTAGGAGAGTTAGCCTCACCAGTCTAAACTAACTGAAAATAACACCTGAAATTACTTGTTTGTAAAAACCTCGTCGATGATTGAAAGCATTTTAGCAGAAGATGTTCGGAAGAATTCATTTCCTTAATCCGATAGTTTACCGGGATCAATTTGTCCGCATACCACATCGATCTGAAAAAACGTCAAAATTGGTAAAGATACTCTTGACAAATAGAACATAACCTGAAATTGTCACCAATGATGGGGGCAAGCGCTTGTCAACTTAGGGTCGCGGGTTTACGCCGTCACCGGATTGAAAATCGCGGTTCGTTTCCCTCCGCCGAAACCGCAGCAAGAGAACGCTGACTCATAGACGGTGTACCGATGACTTTCGGTATTAACAACGATATTGACTATCTTCATATTTTTCAGGCATGGTTTTGCCGCTGCGGTTTTCAGGGATAACTTTGCCGTTGCGGTAAAATCAAACTTTTTCGGAGGTGACGGGTGAGGAGGTGACTGAAATGACCTTTGGCGGGGAAAACTAGATTGACGAACGATGATCCGGCTTATTCAAACGGCGATCGCCTGTGATAAGACTGAATAAGTACCATCAACACATCCATTCTTGATCAAAAAATGTATAAACCCAAATGTAATCGAGATGAAATCAATGATTATTTACTCGATTTAAAATCAAAAACCGCCAAAGAATATATTTTCAAAGTTTTAAAGATTTGGAGTTTGAAAGAATTAAATAAACCTTCCTATGAAATGCAACCGGGAATTACGGTCACTCCCGAAGAAATGTTTTCAACCGCCACTCAGATTGCGGAGAGTTACGGTTTGGAGTTTTCACCGGACTGGCGGAAAAAATACAACGTTTGGTTGCTTTCTGAAAGTCTTAAATATTTACTGGATATCAAGGGTGAAGAATCACAAAAATCCTAGAGAGTTTTAAATCAGGATTTCCCGTACTTCCGGTGAGAACACCAGCTAATAATCGGTGTCCTACTGCCAATAACGGATTTCGACACACCACTAATCTTTCCCCCGGATAATCAATCGGGCGAAGTAATTTCTACCCGATTTCTTTCATCAAACAGCCCCAACTGAAAAACGGATGGGGAAGGCCGAAGTTCGGATTAAGTGATCTGTAGGACAGCATGAATCTGGACTGATTACAGACAAATTAATCTGTTAAATCCTTATCCTATCTGTTTTTATTGGATATCATCACTATACTATTGGAGGATGTCTCTAACGGTGAACATTTATTAACTTAAAAAGTAAGTATGATACCAAAGCCAGCTCTGTAGTAAAATTAAAATAAGCAATAAATGTTTGCACCCTGATAGTGATTTCACAGCCTTTCTCTCCCAACTCTTACCCAAGCGCGTCATATTTACCAATCCAACCGTTTCAAATTGGAGTCGAGACAAATGAAAATAAGTCAATTCCTGATGGGGGGAACAATGCTTTTAACTTTAGCATTGGCTGAACCGGGTTTCGCCTCAGAAGAAAAAAGCAGTGATTGTTCTAGAGAAACAGAATCTACAACCTCTTCTGAGGAAAAAGTTCCCGTTCAATATTATCCACCTCCCGGACATTATCCGCCCTATAATCCCTCGGAAATTAGTGGGAATGGTGAAAGCGATTCATCTGAAGAATAGGTTCCCAATTGAGTACATCTTGGAGTAAGGTTTGATAACCAATCGTGTTTGGGTGTAAACCATCTACACTTAGACGCGATTTCCAGAAAGATTCACCTTGTTCTAACCAATGCTGAAAAATATCAAGATAAGGAATATTTCGCTCTAAACAAGCTAAACGAGTCGCTTCTTTGTAGCAATATTGGTTTTCGTGATTGTAGTATAAACAATCTTGAAACGGCATTTTGGTTTCATCAACCGGAACCATTCCCACAAACAAAACCGGGCAAAGATTTTGAGCCCTATCGAGTAAACTGTTAATTACCGTTTGGAATTGTTCAAAATCCGTGTAATTGCGTCCTTGGTGCGATTGAATTTTCGCGCAATCATTGACGCCAACTGATAAAATAATGACATCGGGAACCCGATTTCTCAGTTCGCCCCGATGACGGAATTCATGTTCTAGGCGATCGCGAACTTGAACCGCACGATTTCCGCGAACCCCCAAATTATAAACCACATGACCCGGACTACCCGGAGACATCCATTGTCGTCGTAGCCGTTCAACCCAACCTCCACCTTCAGGATCGCCATAACCATAAACCAGACTATCGCCCAAAGCAACAAGCCTAAGGGAATGACGGTGGACTTGGGGTAAGCGAATAACCGATGATTGGGAACTCCAAGCGACTGATGCGGTCATAGTTAATTTTAGATAAGAGTTGAACTGATCGACTTCAGGGAGCTATATACAACAGATTCGATCAACAGTCTATTACAAAAAGTTAACATTTACCAAAAAAATTGGGGTAGGCGCCCCGTCCTAAAGGACGGCTTTTCTGTTAACATCTTAGATCTGGTCGTGGTAATCAACCCCACTAAAAACCCGGCTCGCCGAAGGGCAGCGCACCTTGAAAACTAGGCTTAGGGGGTTCTGTACCGAAAAGCTTGTACAGGTAAAAAGTCTAAGCACCAAGTACAGAGAAACCAAGAATTAGGTTTTGAACTGTAGGGTAGGGCATACCCGAACAGGTTTCTGAAATGGAACAAAACGCTTCTGGAGAGATGCTCCTCTAGCATGAAATAGGTAACTGTTTCATAGTAAGAGCGCTCAATGAAAGAAGAATCCTCGCCGTTTACGGCGATGGAGTGTCAACAAAACTTTATTCTCTCGCATCGGGAAAAGTGCGAGGATCTGCGGGTCAAACCCCATCTGCGGAGTTGTTCGTTAACATAGAGTAGTCCGATCTTTAACCGAGAGTTAAATAATTTTATGCACAAGCGTACTACTATC
Organism: Lyngbya sp.; assembly: GCA_035285085.1. Classification (GTDB taxonomy): domain Bacteria; phylum Cyanobacteriota; class Cyanobacteriia; order Cyanobacteriales; family Microcoleaceae; genus Capilliphycus. The sequence continues at coordinate 6,506 of JAYKHV010000040.1, forward strand.
GATTCTACAGAAATTACTCGCAGGGCTGCCGATTTAATTAGTGCCGCTTCTAACCGTTATCGGATCACCGTACAAGTCGCCAACCGCGCCAAACGCTGTCGTTATGAAGATTTTGACAGTGTAGACGAGAATGTGATGAAGCCTGTACTGCGGGCGATCGTTGAAATGTCTGATGAAATGACTCAGCCCGAAATTATTGTAGATCGTTAGTCTGTTATTCACAATCTAGCTAGTCCTCAGTAAATTAATATTAGCCATGATTCAATATCCGACTCGATGGTATCGTTCTGTATTCTTGGCGTTAGGCGTGACTGTTCTAACGGTTTTAGGAAGTGGGATAGAATCAAGTCAATTTCAGGGACTAGCTAGAATTAATGGGTTCACAACTCCGGTGGCGATCGCCCAACCGCCCCAAACTCGTGTTGTTAGAATTCGCGATGTTTGGCAACAAGTGTATCAACAAATGCCCGATCTTCCCAAAGAAAATAATTATGTTTCCTTAGAAAACGGAGAAGTCGCCGCAGAGGATACATTGATTGGGCGATTAATTCGCTATCATGTTTATGTTAAAGGACGTTCTCCCCTGTCTCGGTTTGATTGGAAACTAACATTAGCCGATTATTTGGGCGTAAACGAAGGGATGTTAGAATCTCAGTATCCGGGAGCGGGTTCGTTACAACAAAATCCCCTCGATGGCGATCGCGAAACGGTGAGAACGTTCAACCGCAACCAACGACAGCAGTTAGTCGATATATTAGTTAATTCTTTTGATCCCAACTTCTCTGAGAATGCGTCGGGTTCATCCTCAAGTTCATCCGAAGAAACCCCTCAAACCTCACCGAGAAACGGAAGTTCACCCTTACCTCCTCTTCCTCAACCGGGAGATGCGGAGTTATTGCAATTATAATCATATGATTATTTTGTAGGGGAGTGCCTCAAAACAGTTTACAGTTTACAGTTATCACCTGACCAGCTATCAGTGATCATCTCACCTGTCACCTGTTCACTGGTCACTGTTCACTGGTCACTGTTCACTGTCTAAACCCACCAACAGAATTAATCAACCCAACAATATATTAATGGATCGCATTCTAAAAACGGGAATAGGTTGGCGTCTGGGTTGGAACCGCACAGCCACAGAATATCAGGGGTTAGTTGGGGGTGACAACTGGGCGATGGAGTTAACCCAAGGGGAGTTAAACGATTTTTGTCGTCTGCTGACTCAACTGGCTGACACGATGACTCAGATGGCGAGTGAGTTGATGGATGAAGAAAAAATTAGCTGTGAAGCCGAAAGCGAGTTAATTTGGATGGAGGTTGAAGGTTATCCTCATCGTTATCGTTTGCAGTTCATCCTGAATACCGGACGCCGAGGCGAGGGAAGTTGGCCCCCGGAAGTTGTCCCCGAAGTGATTCAGGCAATAAAAAAATTGGGTGTTTACTAATTTGTTTTTCTTGTGCTATACTAGGTAAGTATGTCGGGGCGTAGCGCAGCTTGGTAGCGCACCACTTTGGGGTAGTGGGGGTCGTGGGTTCAAATCCCGCCGCTCCGATTTCAGTCAAATCACCTCCACCAGGGAGTTTCAGACTGAGCTTCCCAGGGTTACTCTCCAGAATATGACTTCCACCGCCTCTCACTGATGGCTCCGGGATGTCTCATTATATAGCTATTATTGGTGAGAAGTTGGTGAGATAAGTTGAACGGAGGCATGGGCTTTGAGTCGTTCTAAGAAAGGTTCCGTCAGTATCGGTGCCGATAAAGGATTTTTGAGACTCTACTGGCGATATCAGGGCAAGCGGTACTTCTTGCCCGTTGGCTTGCCCGACACCCCCATCAATCGCTCCCTCGCTCAAAGAAAGGCTACTCAAATTGAGTTGGATATTCTCTCGGAAAATTGTGACCCCACCCTCAAACGCTACAAAACGGGGGACAACCGCTCATCAATTGCCGTCGGCGTTTTATTTGAGCAGTTTATGGAGTACAAGTCGGGATTTGTCGATTCTCGCACTCTCGAAAAGTATCCTTCTTCTAATTCGTAACGCCTGAAACTTTTACCCCAAGGGAGTTTAGATGAAACTATCTCTAAAAATTGGTGAATTTTTTGGTTAACTGTCTACCTTCTCAGTTGCTCCTCTAGTTCAGCTATCCGGTCTTTGAGAAATTGGTTCTCAAGTCGCAACCGGGCTAACTCGTTTAACTCCTGTTTGTGGTTGAGAAGTTTCCGATAAATTTTGTCACTGGTAGAAGCGTCCATATACTTTTGATAAGTTTCAACGTGCATTTCTACCGAGTGACCCATCCAACGGGCCGCGTCATCAATCGGGACATCTAGCTCATGCGCTCTGATGGCATAGCGGTGTCTGAGACTGTAAGCTTCATTCTTGAATCCGTGCCTGATGAGCAATTTACCTAGTTGACTAACCTTACTTTCATACTTGCTAGTCCTACAAGGAAACCGTTTAGGATTCAACAGGTCAAATCGCTCAACCCATTCGGGATGTAAAGGGTAGACTAGACGTTCTCCGGTTTTGTTGTCCTCATCTACTCTGAACTTGTGAAGCTCATTGTCTGGACTGGTAAAGAACTCAAGATGCTTCTCAATGCCGATAAAAATCTCTTGAGTCCTCAGTCCATAGGTGGCGATCATCCCAAATGACCAGGCAATATCTTCAGGTAGTAAATCAAAGGTTAGCTCTATTTCCCTGTCAGTTGGCAAGGTTCTCGGGTTTGGCGTTGGCTTGCAAGAATAGGGCTTAACCTTAATCCCCTCCTGTTTTGCCAGTTTATTGATTAGTTTAATCAGACTTTGTCGGGCATAGCTGTTAGGTTCGGTTGATCGTACCCACTTCTCAATGTTCTGCTCAGTAAATCGGTCGGAGTCAGGAATCTTGTTAAAGTTGGTTTGTGCGTGAGTCCTAAAGGTGTTTAACTTCTTTCTGGTTTGAGGCCGATCGCGCCAGTAAGTATCTTCAAAATCGGCTTTTACCTCGGCCATTGTTCGGGGTCTTTTATCCTTTGGCTTGACTCCGTACATCTCCCAGTTGAAACTTCCTGACTTTAACTGTGCTGTGATTTCTATGGCTTTAGTCTCTGCAATTCTCACTCCTTCTAAGTTTGCCGCCGCTATAGAAATCTCCTGACGTTTTACCCCTTCTGGTGTTTCTTGTCCGGGCTTGCAGGGCAACGTTCCTCTCAAGTACAGTCGGTTTTTTCTAGGTTGAATTGTCAACTTACTTCCGAGTGCTTTAAGTCGCTGGTTTGACTGTAAAATTGCATTGCCAATCTGACTGTCAACCTCTTGTAGGGACTGACAGGCTTTCTTATTCGGTTTGCGTTTCATTGGCTGTTAGTGAAGTCCTAAGTTGCGTTTGGTCTTTTCAAAATTCTCGATTTGTTCTTCTAACTTGTCACCTAACCGAGTTGCTTCATCATCGGTTAACTCGCTCAGTTTTGACTTGCCAAACACGTCTAGATAGTCAG
>JAYKHV010000041.1:0-32465 GCA_035285085.1 Lyngbya sp.
AGTTTACAGTGACCCTTCGGGTTCGCTAGTTGCTCATGGGGGAAACCCCCAAGACCGCACTAGCTCACCAGTGACCAGTTATTAGAGTTGTCAGTTAACAGTATCTCCCCACCTCCCCATCTCCCCATCTCCCCATCTCCCCACCTCCCATCTCCCCATCTCCCCATCTCCCCACCTCCCCACCTCCCCACCTCCCCACCTCCCCACTTCCCCATCTCCCCATCTCCCTAACTGTTCACTGTTGACTGTTTAAAGCGATCGCCAATGCGTTACAATTATTAAGATACGTCAATAAATGCCAATAATCTTAATAAATTCTGCTACTAGGCACTAATCTATGTCTCTCCCCATTCGCAACGTTGCTATTATCGCCCACGTCGATCACGGCAAAACAACCCTAGTTGATGCTTTGTTAAAACAGTCCGGTATTTTCCGCGAAGGGGAAGATGTGCCGGACTGCATCATGGACTCTAACGATATTGAACGAGAACGCGGAATCACTATTTTATCGAAAAACACGGCAGTTCGATACAAAGACACCCTAATTAATATTGTTGATACTCCCGGTCACGCGGACTTTGGGGGCGAAGTAGAACGAGTTTTGGGCATGGTAGACGGGTGTATTCTGATTGTAGATGCCAACGAAGGCCCGATGCCTCAAACCCGTTTTGTGTTGAAAAAAGCCCTAGAAAAAGGCTTGCGTCCCATTGTTGTTATCAATAAAATTGACCGTCCTCGGGCTGAACCCTACGGTGCCATTGATAAGGTGTTAGACTTATTTCTCGAACTCGGCGCCGATGACGATCAATGTGAGTTTCCCTATTTATTTGCATCGGGTTTAGAAGGCTACGCCAAACGGGACTTAGAGGAACAAGGCGTTGATATGCAGCCTTTGTTTGAAGACATTATCGAACACGTTCCGCCGCCTGTCGGCGATCCGAACAAACCCCTACAATTACAAGTGACAACCCTGGACTATTCCGAATATGTGGGTCGCATTGTTATTGGTAAAATTCACAACGGCACCATCAAAGCCGGACAACAAGCCGCATTAGTAACAGAAAACGGCGAAATTGTCAAGAGCAAAATTACCAAGTTAATGGGATTTGAAGGCTTAAGCCGGATCGACCTCGAAGAAGCCAGCGCCGGAAATCTGGTCGCGGTTGCGGGGTTTGCTGATGCCAATATCGGCGAAACCATCACCTGTCCCAACGAACCCCAAGCCCTGCCTTTGATTAAGGTGGACGAACCGACGTTACAGATGATGTTCTCGGTGAATGACTCTCCTTTTGCCGGTCAAGAAGGATCTTACGTCACTTCTCGCCAGTTGCGCGATCGCTTGATGCGGGAGTTGGAAACGAACGTCGCCCTGCGAGTCGAAGAAACCGACTCCCCCGATCAGTTTATGGTGTCGGGACGGGGTGAACTTCACTTGGGGATTTTAATCGAAAATATGCGGCGCGAAGGCTATGAGTTCCAAGTGTCTCAGCCTCAGGTGATTTACCGCGAAATGAGTGGCCAACCCTACGAACCCTTTGAATATCTGGTGTTGGATGTTCCCGAAGATGCGGTGGGAAGCTGTATGGAACGTTTGGGCCAGCGACGGGCGGAAATGCAGGATATGCGGGTTGGCGGTAATGGTCGCGCCCAGTTAGAGTTTGTGGTACCGGCCCGGGGGTTGATTGGTTTCCGGGGTGATTTTATGCGGATCACTCGCGGAGAAGGGATTATGAACCACAGTTTCCTCGAATATCGTCCCTTGTGTGGCGAAATTGAGACTCGTCGCAATGGCGTGTTAATTGCGTTTGAGGAAGGGGTGAGTACCTTCTACGCCATGAAAAACGCCGAAGATCGCGGATCGTTCTTTATTATACCGGGAACGAAGGTGTATAAGGGGATGATTGTTGGGGAACACAACCGCCCTCAGGATTTGGATTTGAATGTCTGCAAGGCGAAACAGTTGACCAACCACCGATCCGCCACTGGGGATGAATTGGTTCAGTTGCAAACCCCGGTTGATATGAGTTTGGAACGGGCGTTAGAATATATTGGCCCGGATGAATTGGTCGAAGTTACACCGGAGTCGATTCGTCTGCGGAAAGTGACTAAAAAGTTAGTCAGACGTTAGGTTTTTCTCAAAAGGCACGGCTTCTTTCTTTGCGGGGATCGGGTCGTGCCTTGCTGTTGAATTTGAGAAGGTTTTGAAAATCCTGTTGGTTTTGGAGAAAAACTTCAAGGGGATCGTCGAGAAATGATAAACTCTCAAATTGAAACGGCGTGAAAAGCAGCGATCGCATTGAATTTTCTAATGGTCGAGTTAGCTTTTCTTGACAAAAAAATGAGTAATAGGAGTATATACTTTTTGTTTAGAGATGCTATGATCTGATGAATAGGATGATCCAATTCACCTCCCCCAACCGCTGAACTTCAACGTAGAACTACAGCGATCGAGGAAGATTGCAATCGGGATTTATCCCGTCTGCGTTAATCCACAAGCTAGGAACGCGCTTGATTTTAACCTTTGAGAGGGGGCAGCCTTAAATGCTAATACCTGATTTAATTTATCTGTCAATTTCTATTTTGGCAGTTCTCGTTAGTGTGATTATCCCTGATGAGATTGCCAAAATTATGGCTAGAGGAATTGCTTTGGTATTTTTGTTCCTCAGCATTGCGTCGGCGCCCTGGTTAGTTTTACTCATCATACTCGTTCCTGTGCTTAGTTATAAGCTAACAGAGCGTTTTCAGTGGTAAAGTGGAATACTAACCGGGAAAAAAGTTGATTCTTGTAAGCTTACCCCGGTCTAAAGACACGGGGCATTCGCACTAACCCTGTATACTGTCGAGTCGTGAACAAGACAGAGGGTTGCGCGTTACAGGCAGGCTTACAGACTGCCCCACAATTGAAATCATTTTCGCACCATTGAGATCGGCATCTCCCTTCCATCCACAATTACCACATTTAAAGTTCTTTCTGCATCGGTAGGACTTTTTTTGTTCTGGATGAATGTGCAAGCACTTGTGGCAAATTTGGCTGGTGTATCTAGGGGAAATAGCAACAACTTCAACACCAACTTTAATTCCTTTGTATTCGAGGAAAGTTCTTAACTGATAGAACGCCCAACTCTTGGAATGTCTACGCTCTATTTTGCTTCTAGGTTGAGTGTTGGTTCTATTTCTAATACCTGTCAAATCTTCAACAGCCACACTAGCTTCAGTCTCTATAGCACGAGAAATGATCTGTTTACTTATGTTGTGGTTTATCCAGGTCTGATATCGTTTCTCTCTACCAGATAGCCGTTTCAGGAGTCGTTTTGCTCCCTTTGTGCCTTTCTTTTGAGCAGAAGCCCTTACCCTGGCAAACCTGTCTCGAATCCTTGCAATACCTTCACCGCTCCAGTTTTCTCCTAAAGATGTAACAGCAATGTCACGACGACCTAAATCTACACCGATAACATTGTCTGTGCTTTTGGGTTCGGGAGTCTGGTCTTTTATCTGAATATGGATGTACAGTTGCCCGTCACGATGTTTTGATAGAGTTGCTGATGTCGGAGTTTTCTCTTTTAACTTCCCTATCTGATAGTTTCCTAAAATCAATTGAACTCGCTCTCGAGCCTCAACCGTAGATAGACTAACCGTTTGATCTTTTTCCCGGTAAGAGAAAACACGAGCATCATAATCGGCTGATGTTGGCTTAAAACCTTTAACTGGGCGTTTCTTTAAATCGGCGGTTTGACGATTAGATGCGACTCTAGCACAAGCCCTAACAGCGAGGTTTGCTGGCAATTTAAAACGCTCTCTAACAGTTTTGTAAACCTCAGCTTGAATCCGATTCTTGTTTTTGATTTTAGGATTGACAGTTGTATTGATATAGTTGCAAGCATTAGCAAATGCCCCCAAAGTCGATTCAAGCTTTTCTGCCTGTTCAGGGGTGGGTTGAATTTTACAAACTATAGTCAACACTTGTTCCATATCTTAATTCGCGCGCATCGCGACGGAAGTATTTATTAGGCGGTTAAAACCGCACGAGTCACCTTTCCTCCCCGGATTAAAATCACGGGGCTTCCAGTCTACCGGATTGTTTACCGTGACGGGGAAGGAAGTATATTCGCAAACAGCCTAGCAAACTGCTTTAATTCTCTCCCCCGCCTCAAGTTAAACCCAGATTTCAGATTAGGGCTTTTATCATATTATTCCGGGAGTTCATACTGCCCAACGATACGCTTGGCATAGTCTGGAACGTGTGCTTCTAACTTCTCGGGATGGTTGCGCTTCACATACAAATAATTGCGGGTGAAGTGAGAATCAATGGAAAACCGAGCGTATTCTAACCCTTTCGGGCCAATTTTTTCAATCACCACCCCCATCAGTTTCGCCGCCCACATCGGTAACGTTACGCCTTTGTCGTAAGCGGGAATACTTTGTTGAACGGCTTGTTGACGCTTGCCTTCGGAATGAACCGGTTGAGTGTCTAGTTGACCGGAAACCAAGTCTAACATCTCTTTCCCCGTTTCGTTGCGAACGACAATCCACTGCCAACCAAAGGGCGCTCCCATATATCCTACCACAAGATCGGCTAAAGAGTTCACATAATCAAAACAACTCAAACAAGAGGGGGCGAAAATATCTTTTAGTTCTTTGGTATTTAACCCAAAAAAGGGAACTTTTTCAATCGTTCCATCAACGTGTTTGAAGTGAACCCGAAAGTCTTGCATAAATTCATAATGAACGACAGTTTCGGGAGATTTACTGGTGGTTTCTAGAAACTTTTGTAAACCGGCGCGAGTGACATTATCAACGCAGGGCGTTCCCAACACGTAGAGTTTTTCTAATCCTAATTCTTTCTCAACCGTCCGCAGCGCTTGAATTTGACAGCCCACACCGATCACTAATAATCGCTTCATTCCCGATTTTTCGATTTCTTCGAGAACCGAAAGATTCGGCGAAAGGGTGGGTTTGTTGACTCTTGCTGCTAGAATATCTTCGGGAGTTCTCGCAATTACAGGCATGGGTTGAAAGCGATCTTCTTTGGTATTTTGAACGCAAACAACGCCTTCTACTATTCCCCGAGTCAACATTTCGCAGGCGATACTGCTAACAATTCCCGTCCATTGGGCGCCTTCGATGGGCTGTTTTTTTCGCGCCGCCATCATCGTTTGATGAACCCCAAAATAGAGATCATCATCGTTTTCTAAGTTGCGACTTCTCCCGTGCGTTTGGGTTTCCAGTTCGGGAATTTGTTGGTTGATGAAAGCGCAGGCTTCTTTAACGTAATGAACGTAATAGGTGTCACACAGTCCGCACTCGCTACAGAGTTCTTTAGCGGGACGGCGACTCCCCGGTTTCAATGCTTTGGCTTTCCGATGTTTGGGTGTTTCCTGTATTGCGGTCATTGAAACTTTGTTTATTATACCAGTTTATAGATTTATCACATTTTGTCACCCAGTTTGCTATTTGTCATATTTTTTAAGGTTGGACATCAACGGGATTGAGTTTGTATTAGAAAATAAGTCTATAAACGCATCAAGTTAAATCGGAATGTTGGTCTAAGTAAATTCACGGACAAGACAGGTAAAAGTTGATGACAAAATTCCCGTATAATCCCGAATAGGTAGGATTTGGCTTGTATGGTAAATTAGAAGAGAGCTAAAATTTTTTTTGAAAGCGGAGCAACAAACAGTATGGCTGAATTTAAAGAGTACAGAAGTGTTACTGAATTTCCTGCACAAGTTGAGAATTTAACTTACGAAGAATTAATAGCAAACTATTATGATTTGCGGAATACTTACAGAAGTTTAACTGGTAGTCGGGGACAGCTTGTTCGTCGTCAGAGAGAAGCAAAAGAAAAAATTGTTATCCTTAATCAAGATATTCGAGAAAAAATACAGCAGTTAGAAACTTTAGAGCAAGAAAAACAAGAAATTGAGAGAATACTTGAAAGACGAAATTTTGAACTTCAACAAAAAGATATCCAAAAGCAAGAACTCCAACAAGAACTCAATACAATAACCGCAGAAATTACTGACTTGAAAGAAGAAAGACAAGCCATCACAAAAATGATTCACAACTTGAAAAATAGTTATGATGAAGTTCAGGGAACAAATGGTATAATGGGTACATTTGAACGTCTACAAAACATCATGCGAGCCGTTAAGATTTTCTTTACTACAGATATTGGCGAACTGATTAAACAGCAAAAAGCGGAGATTAATTCTAATCCTGATAACCAAGAAAATTCTCGAACCAACGGGAAAAATTTGTTAGATAAGAAATAGGAGTCACAAAAATGCCGAATATTTTAGAAACCCTGCAAGATGAAAGCCGCTTTGACAAAATTAAGAAAAGTATTAACAACGTTAATCAAGGCGTAGAAAATCTGAGCGATATTGCTGAAAATTTAGCCGATCAAACCGTTGATGCAGTTGAGTCTGGAATGCGGTTAGGATATGCTTATGCACAGGTTGAAGCTGAAGGAAAGCAATCCTCTAATTCTGATAAATATATTGATGCTGAGGTTGAATCTTTATTACCCAATACCTCTGAAGTTCTCGATCAAGAATATCTCAAAAATGCAGATTCTTGGACAAAAGACGCTTTAAAAGATCGTTTTGGAACTTGTAATAAAGCTTATCGATATTTGCAGGATAATTATAATTTCAAGTTTCAACCCAGTTGGGATAAAGTTCTAGAAGCTTTTAATACGGGTGGAAAAACGGAAAGTATTACTCTTGAACAGCAAGTCGAAACTTTAAAACAGACTGTGAGTTTACAACAACAGCAAATTAACAAGTTAGAACAACAAAATACTTTGTTAGAAGCCAAACTCAATGAAGTTTTGAGATTGCTGAATTCTGCTAATTTTCAAAAATAAAAAAATAGCATAATCAAGTCTTTAGGATGCGTCAAAATTCTAAATTTGTTGATTCTATAATTAACTAAACCGTTTGGCGCATTCTTAGGAAATCAAGATTAACAATCACAAATTTATCAACCTTCGAGGTTTGTCTGATGGTGTACAACTTTATTCTCTTTGAAAGAGTCTTGAGATGGAACTTACAGGATATAGCGAAAGTTGCTGAAAATCCTGATAAGCTTTTAGATTTGATGATTTTGAATATGCAAGAAGATCTCATCGAATTTCGTCAAGTAGTAGATCAAGCAACGGCTTCTCAAAAAAAGAACCAGCAACAATACAATCAATATAAATCTCAAGCGGATCAGTGGTTTTCTCGCGTTCAACTCGCACTACATAAAGGAGAAGAAAACCTGGCTAAAGAAGCATTACAGCGTTACAAACAATATCAAGAACAAGCAGACGAAATTAAATTTACTCTCGATAAAGAAACGATTCAAGTTGATAATTTTCAGAATCACCTAATCACCTTTGAAAAACAAATATCGGAACTGAAAATCAAGCAAAACAGCTTAAAATATCAGCACCAAGCTGAAAAACGCATAAAAAATTATCAAGAACGTTCTCACAATAATGTAGGGGCGGGTTCAGGGTTAATTGATGTGTCTCACAAATAACATTATTAAACCCGTACCCATTTTTTTATGTCAGTATTTTTATTGAGGAAAAACAATGAACAATCCTAACAATTTTAACGCGATAAAACCTTTAACAGAATCAACAACATTTGCACTCGCAGGAGTGACAACAGGCGCCGGTTTAGCTACAACAATAGGCGGAATGGGGTTAGTTGGTGGGTTTGGTGGTGTGGCGGTGGGAAGCGTACCCATTACGTTAACCGGTGGCGTTGTTGGTGTGGCGGTTTATGGTGCAAAACAAGCCATTCAACAATCAGATTCTTCTGTTATTTTACCTCTGCTTGGAGGTGCGATCGCAGGCGTAGGAGTGGCGAGTTTTGTTGGGGGAATGGGGTTAGCTGTTGGGGGAACTGCTGTTAGTATTGGAGTTGTACCCGTCGCCACAGCAGGCGCTATTTTGGGGTTGGCTGGATATGGGTTTCAACAGATATTTGAACATCATTTAACCGCTAAAAATTCCCAAGCCAAACAATGGGAATATTCTATTTCTCGGAAACTAAATGAAGATTTAGCCGCAGCAAAAAAAACAAAGTTAGAAGCAGATCAAGCCAAACGAGATGAATTCTGGAAACAACGGGATGCGGAATTTAAACAGAAAAGATCGTAGGGGTGCTTATTCTTCAAAAACCCGGTTTATTCGAGAAACCGGGTTTTTAATGCTTGAATTGATTTTAAAAGTTATCAAAATTCCATACAACAAAACCTTCTATTTGAAATCTTCCAAAAGATAGTAAAACAATATTTTTCCTAAAGGATTGTACAAAAAAATAGTAAATTTAGGCACGATTCCCAAAGCAGAAAACCAATTTAGTAAAAAATTGTAATATTATTCGATCTGGGTGAAACAATGGGTTAACCTAAAAAATAGTGCTGAAATCGGTGAGTGCGATCGCGAATTTCATCGATTCTGTTCCAGTTGTCAATTTTTCTTTTTGTGGAGTCGTTTAAAAAATGCTTGAGTTGTGGATTTGGATTCTTGTTTTTGCGATTAGTTTAACAGTTTTAATTAAATTTTCAGATATTTTTACGGAAACGGCGGGAAAAATTGGAGTTTGTTTGGGATTTAGTCCGTTTATTGTCGGTGTAACAATTGTAGCTATTGGAACTTCACTTCCTGAATTAGTCTCCTCAATTTTTGCGGTTTATCAAGATGCGACTGAAATTGTTGCGAGTAACGTTATCGGTTCAAATGTCGCCAATATATTCTTAATTATAGGTGTCGCAACGCTGATCACCAGTCCCCTAAAAATCTCTTACAACTTACTTGATGTTGATTTACCGTTGTTTGTCGGTTCAGCGTTTCTCCTTTACTTTACCCTATCAGACGGTGACTTTTCCTTTGGAGAAGCGATTCTTTGTATTTTAGGATATGTGGTTCATCTCGCTTATACCATCCGTTGTGGACAAGTTGAAGCACCGGAAACGCCCGGTGAAGCCAGAACTCGTTCTAGCTACTTGTTAAAACAAATTACTGTTTTATTAATCTGCACGGCTTGTATGTTTTTGGGGGCAAACTTTACAATTGAGTCTATTATCAAAATAGCAGATATTTTAGGAATTGGCAAAGAATTAATTGGGATAAGTGCGGTTGCCTTAGGAACTTCTTTACCGGAACTTGCGGTTACATTTTCTGCTTCTCGTCGGGGAGATGCGGAAGTCGCCATTGGAAATGTCTTGGGTTCTAATATTTTCAACTCATTAATTGTTATGGGAGTTCCCGGATTATTTGAGACTTTAATTATTCCCGATAGCATTATTCGAGATGGCTTACCGATGTTACTTGCATCAACGTTACTATTCTTTTTTGTCACTCAAGATAAGAAAGTCACTAAATGGGAAGGATGGTTATTTTTTGTTTTATATGCGTGGTTTATCGGACATATTTTTGATTTGATTTAATTGAATTTTCATTAAAAACACCGACCTTGATAACAGTCAAAAAAAGTCGGTGTCTCCACAACTTCAAAATCAAAATATTGTTACTGAACTCCAATGATTTGATAAATAACCGAGTTAATAACCCCCAATGCGATTGAACCAATTAAAGCGCTCAAGATTCCCCACTGTAAACGAAATCCTGAAACCAACCAAGCCGCCAACCCAAAAATCGCCATATTCAGAAGAACCCCAATAATAAAGGTGGAGAAAACGGCATCTAGAGGTACAGCTAATCTGACCAACAAAGGTCGAACCAAAACATTTAAAACCCCGAAAATTGCAGCCGACCATAAAGCCTTTTGAAAGCTATCTATTTCGACTCCAGTAATCGGGCGAAGTTGAGCAATCACAAACAAACTAATCGCGTTAACAATCCAAGCAATGAGCAAAACAACGGGATCATCCATGATATTTTCCATCTGAGTTTACCTCCTCAGTGATATTTTTTTTGGATCACACCCTAAACATTAAACCGGAACAGCATCACATCCCCTTCTTGTACAGTATAATCTTTACCTTCTGAACGCACCAACCCTTTTTCTTTCGCCGCAGCCATCGAACCTGTATTCACTAAATCTTCATACGCAACGGTTTCTGCGCGAATAAAACCCCGTTCAAAATCGGTATGAATCACCCCTGCGGCTTGGGGCGCCAACATTCCCGCCTGAATGGTCCAAGCGCGAGTTTCTTTTGGCCCGGTGGTGAGGAATGTTCGTAAACCCAAGAGTTGATAAGTGGCTTTAATTAAAGATTTTAAACCGCCTTCTTTTACGCCCAAAGACTCTAGAAAATCGGCTTGTTCTTCCGGGGGTAATTCAATCAATTCGGATTCAACTTGAGCGGAAACCACCACAACTTGAGCATTTTCTTGAGCGGCAATTTCCCGCACTTGTTCCACCCAAGCATTACCCGTTGCTAGGTCTTCTTCTGAGACATTTGTAGCGTAAATAATCGGCTTTTGGGTTAACAATTCTAAGACTTTAACCGCTTCTTTTTCTTCGTCGTTTAAATCGGCTTGTCTGGCAGATTTTCCTTCGTTTAATACTGCGGTTAACTTCTCTAACGCTCCCAACTCCAACTGTGCTTCTTTGCTAGTACGGGCTTGCTTGCGAACTCGTTCGATTCTGCGTTCAATTTGGGCTAAATCTGCCAATCCTAATTCCAGGTTAATCACCTCAATATCCCGCACGGGATCAACCGAACCCGATACGTGAATAATATCATCATTTTCAAAGCAACGAACCACATGAATAATCGCATCAACTTGACGAATATTCGCCAAAAATTGATTTCCCAATCCTTCGCCCTGACTGGCACCTTTCACTAATCCGGCGATATCAACAAATTCAATTCGTGTCGGAACGATTTGTTCAGAATTAGAAATCTTAGCTAACACCTGTAACCGTTCATCGGGTACGGCGACAACACCAACATTGGGTTCAATTGTACAAAACGGAAAATTCGCTGCTGTGGCTTTAGCATTGGCAACGACAGCATTAAATAGGGTTGATTTACCAACATTCGGAAGTCCAACAATTCCAGCTCTGAGCATATCGCAAATTAAAAGGTATTACCTTTGTAACCATAGCAGACAAAATGGTTTTTTTGTGTACCTTTTTGGGAATTCAGCCTGTTTAACTCTGATTACAGTTCAACAGTTTGAGAAAAAATCGATTTCGCCCTTCTATTTTAGCTTGATAGAGGGCTTGATCGGCAGTATTAATCAAAGACTTTGGAGAACAATCGCAACCCGGAATTCCCCCGGAAATTCCCATACTGAGGGTGACACAAGAACTCACGAGAGAAGCACTGTGAGGAATGGCTACAGCTTGAATTGCATCTTGAACTCGTTCAGCGACATGAACCGCTCCTTCAAAGGAAGTATTGGGTAAAATAATTGCAAATTCTTCTCCTCCATAACGAGCAACTAAATCAGCAGGACGCCGCACAACTTCGTGAAGGGTTTGAGCAACTTTGATTAAACATTCATCTCCAGCAATATGTCCGAAAGTGTCATTATAGTTTTTAAAATAGTCAATATCGCATAAAATTAAAAATAAGGATTTTTGTTCCCGACATAATCGCAGCCATTCTTGACTTAAGGTTTCATCAAAGCTCCGACGGTTTGGAATTTGGGTTAAGCCATCTAGTGTGGCTAGAGTTAATAGCTGTTTATTTTTATCTTCGAGTTCTTGGTGCAGCAAATGCTCTTGATTGATCTCTTCTTTGAGTTGGAGAGACATTCGTCGCACCCGCATTAACGCTTCTATTCTTAAAAAAAGTTCCGGCTTTTCCAGGGGGCTAAAAATCACTTCATCTACACTTTGCAAAACTTGAGGGGTTAAGTGTTTGGCCTGTTGTCGGGGTGTAATTAATAAAAAGGGTAAAAAAATCGGCTCACAAGTTGTTCGTTTGCTTTGAATTAATTCATAATATTTTTTGAGCATGACTCCATCTAGCAAACACAAATCAAAGGCTTGATCTGAGATTTGTTCATGCTCAGGGAGAAGAATATTGTAGTGACTTTTGAGTAATTCTACTAAAAGATGACAATTTTCTTTATGAGAAATTAGGAGTAAAATACAATTCATTAACGGTTTACCAATAACGCCACTAACCTTTTTAGTCAGCAGCAGGAAAATTCAAAGCATCAAAACGGAGATCATTCAAAAAAATTGCAGTCGATCAAAAGTTATAGAGAGTAGTCTTACTGGCGTTAACGTCGAAATTTTGAGCGGCAAATAACGCCAGGTATTCCTATTTAGAGGAATCGAGATCATCAAACCGAATAAACTCGGGATTTCCACTGAGAATTCCCCGCAAGTTGGTCAGGGGTTTACCCACTTTAATTCCATAACGAGTAATTTCAATTTCTCGCAGGGTTTTTTCAAAGTCACTCAGTCGTTTTTTGAGTACGCCAATGGCTTTGCGAAGTTCACCTCGAATTTCCAGATACCGCATGAAAATAATATTATCCGCCAAATAGGATATCCCCAACTCTGTCACCCGAAAATCTCCAGTTATCCATTCCATTTCATTAATTAATAAGGTTGCAACTCCCATATTTTTGAGATAGCGACACAAACTATGAAGATGGTTAGTTAAGTTTTCTTGCTGAAAAGAAAGCCGATAACCAGCCATACTATCAATCATAACAATTTGAGCGGAGTGTTTCTCAACTTGTTCTCGGACAGTATTGGCAAACTCGTCCGGCGTGTATAAAAGTGGTTCTATCGAAAGAAGACATAACGTTTCGCGTTGGATCATTGCTTTTATAGGAATATTTACCGACTCACAACGACGAACAAGGGTTTCGGCTGCTTCCTCAAAACTACAAACTAGCGATCGCTCACCTCGACCCGCAGCTTCTTTCATAAATTGCATTCCCAAAGTTGTTTTTCCGACTCCAGAAGGACCGCTAATAATGGTAATACTTCCTCGTTCTAAACCCCCTTGTAAAAGTTCATCTAAATCTGGAATTCCAGAGGATATTGTTTCGGGAGGAAAAGGTTGTTGAAAATCATCCGGAAGCAATCGTGGAAAAACCAGCATTCCCGCCTCAGTCAGCCGTATAGAATGAAATCCCGGACGAAAGTTTGAACTGCGAAACTTAGAAACAGTTAAGCTACGTCCTTGCTGATCAAACTCTAAATTAATGATACCATCACTGATAAATTGTAGATCTTCATCCGGAGCTTCTGGGCTACTTTCTGTTGTAAAGAGTACCGTTATTTTATGCTCTTTTAAATATCTCAAAAAAGCACTAATTTGTTTATGAAAAATAAACTTATCGTTAGCAAGATAGCGAAATTGAGTCATCGAATCAATGAAAACTCGCTTGGGTTTTAGGGTTTCGATCTGTTCAATAATTTTTTGGGTGAGCGGATCGCGTTCCACATCCGCCGGTGAAAAAATATCGTAACTTTGAACTTGAGTAAAAAAATCGGAACTGGGACTAAAATCGAGAAAGTTAATCAAGTTTACATCAAAATTTAACGCAGAAATGATACTGCGTAACTGAGTTTCTGATTCTCCTAAGGTAATTAATAGGCTTGTCTCTCCTGCTAATACACCTGCTTGTAAAAAGTGCAACCCAATTGTGGTTTTGCCACATCCTGGCCCCCCTCGAACTAAATAAGCACGTTCTGGAATTAACCCTCCATAAAGAACTTCATCTAAACCTATAATACCTGTTGACAGACGATCTTGAGTCATGTTTTGAGTTGCAACCAATGCTGAAAAAATCGTGAGTAAATTATTGACATAGCACTTCTTCAATTATCATATCCTAATTGATCCGTTTGAAAAACTTATATTTTTCGGGTTAAATTGTTAACTTTTTTGTTCAAATTTTTATAAAAATTAAAACGATATATTTAAACTTATTAATTATGAGATTTCTTTCTTTCAAAGGATGATTAGAATTTCACTCTCGCTCCACCCAATTTGTTGCCGCTTCCCATCCTTTCCCCTGTCGGACTAAAATCGGTTCGTCCCCAGTCATATCCAAAATAGTAGAAACTTGATAACCCGGCTCGGAACCATCATCAACCATGATATCCACCAACTTTTCTAAACTATCAAACAATTCCGCTTTTCCCATATTTCCGGCAATGGGAAGCGCCACCGGCGCTTCTCCTTCTTCCTCATTTGTGATATGGGCTGAAGTAGAAATAATCGGATTTCCCAACTTTTCAATTAAAGCCAAACAAAAATTATTATCGGGAACTCGAATTCCGGTTGTTTTTCGTTTGGGAGACATCACCAGACGCGGTACCAACTTCGTCGCCGGAAGTAAAAACGTATAGCTTCCCGGAATCAGCCGCTTAATAATTCGATAAGCCGGATCGCTGACCATCGCATAGTCAGAAATATTCGATAACGACGAACACAAGAACGTCAACGGTTTATCATTAGAGAGTTGCTTAATTTGTCGCACCCGTTCCACCGCCGATTTGACATTGAGATCGCAGCCGATCGCATAAACCGTATCTGTCGGATAAAGCATCACCGCCCCGTTGCGGAGATCGGTCATCACTTTGGCGATCGTCCGTTCTTGAGGGTTTTGGGGATGAACTTCGTAGTAAGTAGCCATAGTTTTGAATTTTATGAGAAATTCTGTTTAAATTTAAGCATTTTAATTTTAGATTAAAGTGAGAAAGCTAATTCTCCCTTTACCACTGACCACCGACAGCAAACCATGACCAAAATCGCCTACTTTCAATGTCCAACGGGTATCGCGGGTGATATGTGCCTGGGAGCCTTAGTTCATGCGGGAGTACCGCTAGAGTACATCGGCGAAAAACTCGAACGTTTGGGACTGTCCTCCGAATATCGGCTATGGGCGGAACCCACTCACCGCAATGGTCAGTTAGCCACAAAAGTTCACGTCGATCTCACCCATTCCCCCCCAGGTCATACTCATCACCATCATCACGGGGACCATTCTACCGTTGTTCGCCACCTACCCGACATCGAGAATCTAATTTTATCCGCTCAACTGCCCAAACAAGCAGAAGCCTGGAGTTTAGCGATTTTCCGCCAACTCGCTGAAGCAGAAGGAGCCGTTCACGGCATTTCACCTCAAAAAGTTCATTTTCACGAAGTCGGGGCTACAGATGCCATTGTAGACATTGTGGGGACTTGTTTGGGTTTGAACTGGTTAGAGATTGAACAATTGTATTGTTCGGCTTTACCGACAGGAGGAGGGGTCATTCGGGCGGCTCATGGCCAACTTCCCGTTCCTGCACCCGCTACTTTAAAGTTGTTAGAAAGTCGTCAAGTTCCAGTTTACAGCAATAATATTGAACGAGAGTTAGTTACACCCACAGGAGCCGCGATCGCTGTCACTCTCGCCCAAAACTTCGGACAACCGCCAGCGATGTCTATTCAAAAAGTCGGTTTGGGTGCGGGTTCGCGAGATTTACCGTTACCGAATATTTTGAGACTTTGGATCGGGGAAACTTCACAAACTCATATTTCTCATCACGTTTCTTCGACTTCTAAACATTCTACCCCAGAACCTTCTACTGTTGAAACCATTTCGGTTTTAGAAACTCAAATAGACGATCTCAGTCCCCAAGCGATCGCCTTTACTTTAGAAGAATTATTTTCAGTGGGGGCGTTGGATGTATTTACCCAACCCATCACCATGAAAAAATCCCGCTTGGGAGTGTTATTAACGGTGATTTGTCATCCCGAAAAACAGACGGTTTGTGAGGATATTTTATTTAAAAATACCACAACTTTAGGAATTCGTTCGACCCAACAAAAACGGCGAATTTTACCGAGACAAATGCAAATTGTAGACACGCCTTACGGTTCGGTTTCTGTCAAAGTCGCCTATTCGGGAAAAACAGTTACAAACGTTCAACCGGAGTACGAAGACTGCGCCAAACTCGCCCGACATCATCATATAAGTTGGTTAGATGTTCACCGAACCGCGTTAGAAAATTGGTACAATTCAAAAATTTAGAATATTATTACCTCACCGCAACGCCCTCTCGACCTCTCGCCCCCGTGACCCCCAACATTGGGAGTTGCCCCCCTTTATCCCCCCAACTTTGGGGGGAAATTTCAAAGTCACCCAGAATTAAAAGTCCCCCAGAATTGGGGGATTTAGGGGGCGCAGGATTGGGGGATTTAGGGGGCGCAGAATTGGGGGATTTAGGGGGCGCAGGATTGGGGGATTTAGGGGGCGAAAATAGTCAACTAAATACTTATTACAGAAGCTTAAAAAGGGAGAATAAAACGTTTAAGCCGCTTTTGGTAACGACAGACTCGACGCCAACACAATGGGCGGTTCTGATGGAAAAGTGCTTAAATCAAACCAAATAAAAGCAGTTCCATCTGAATTGTATTTTTCTCCAAATTGAATAGAACTTCGATGACGACGGATCATGTGCGCCCGCCAACTTTTTAAGTTAATAATAAACCAGGGATTAATCGTTGTTTGAGTTTCGGAAACGGCGTGTCCATAAAATAAATAAAGAGAAGAAATCGAAACATGGAAACAACAACATCGCCCTAACAGTTAAACACTCACAAAAAAATGAACTTGTTAAGCGTAGTTCCATCTAAGAACTATCTCTTTCCTCGTTGACTCTATTCAGTAAAATCTGTAATTGGAATGAGTGTAACACCACAATTTATAGCGGTATTTGATTGGCGATCATCAACCGTAATCAAAGGATAGTCTAACTCCAATGCTAAAGCAATATATAGAGAATCGTAAATAGCTAATTGATGAGTTAACCCGATGTCTAGTGCAGAATACAATAAGTGATTAACAGAAGTTATATTAAAAGGAATAGATTGTAGATCCTGAATCAGTAATTGGGCTTGGCTTTCAGGAAGTCCATAAAATCTGACTTGTTTCCAAATAACATTTGTACATTCTAACAAGCAAAATTCAGGAATATAAAATTGATCTCCTTCTAAAAGGCGATTAAAAAGTATTCTCACTTGTGGAGTATACTTTTGCTGAATAAATCGCTGAATCACAATACTCGCATCGATAATATAGTGATTCATTATTGGTGACGATCCTCCTGTAAAAGTTGTAAGGTAGAAGGCGTAGAGTTAGGGGGATTCCAAATATGAGAATCAATCGAATTAAAGAGTTCTTGCAATTGCTGTTTATTGAGTTTTTCTGGGATCACGTTATGTTGTCTAAGTCTTTCATCGACAATTGAAATAACTAAGGTTTTTAATTGTTCAACGCTGAGATTCGATAAAGGTTGTGATACCATGTTCTTTATGTTGTACCGTTATTATCATTATAGTTTAACAAGATTCTATGAAAAAGGGGGATTCAATATTTCTCCCCCGAATACTGTCTAAATGAACTTTAGTTAAATTATAGATTTTCTGTTGCAAACGTATTGCATTCGTCAATATTTCCCGTTTGTAAACCCCGACTAAACCAACGCACCCGTTGGGCGGAAGTTCCGTGAGTAAATGAATCCGGTACTACATACCCTTGAGATTGCCGTTGTAAGCGATCATCCCCAATACTACTCGCCGCATTAATCCCTTCTTCTATATCCCCTTGTTCGAGAATTTGATCAGCTTTTTGAGTACGATTTGCCCAAACTCCAGCAAAACAATCCGCTTGCAATTCTTGTCGAACAGAAAGATTATTAGCACTCACTTGATCCACTTGACGTTGTAAATTATTCACCTGTTGAGAAATACCCAATAACGTCTGTACGTGGTGTCCGACTTCGTGAGCAATCACATAAGCTTGAGCAAAATCTCCCGGTGCATTAAGATTATATTTTAGTTGTTGATAAAAACTCAAGTCAATATAAACTTTTTGATCGCGAGGACAGTAAAAAGGCCCCGTTGCAGCTTCAGCATAACCGCAAGCCGACTCAACCGCATTTCTAAACAGAACTAATTCCGGTTCTACATAAGTTTCCCCTCTTTCCCGGAATATTTCATGCCAAGTATCTTCGGTATAACCGAGAACAACCGAGACAAAATCAACTAATTCTTCTTCTTCAGGAGAACCCGAACTTACGGTAGAATCTGGATAAGAACTTTGTTGTGGAGATTCTTCGAGAATAATACTCGGATCGATTCCTAAAAAGATGGCAGCGATCGCTAAAATAATAGTACCAATACCTCCACCGATCGCGATCCGACCACCGGGAGAACTTCCCCGTCTGTCCTCCACATTGTCACTGCGACGCCCCAATTGCCAACGCATAGATCATCACCCTCCCGACGATTTTTTGAAATTAATAAAATCAAAATTAACTTAATATTAAACCGAAAAAAGCCCTTTCTTCTCTGTCAAACGGAAGAAACCGATCTCTGCCTTAATCTTAATAAATCAGAGGAACTGGTCGGAAGTAGAGGATCGCCTTGATCGCCAAAAAGAATCGGCTAAAAAAATGCAACTCGAAGAAACACCAGCATTCAACTCAGAACCCTTTGGGAAGAGTTTAGAGTCCATTGTGGGCGATCGCTTGCGAATCTCAGCAGGAGAGTGTAAAAATGGATTGAACAAATGTAAATCCTCTGTTCAGCTTGAGATTACCGTGACGGGTCAGAAAGCCAATTCAGGTTATACCAACCGCTCCGCCTCAGAACATCGTTCTTGGGCTGATACCTATTATGATTTGCTTGGGCTTCATCCTTCCGCGTCCTCAATAGACATTCGTCGCGCCTACAGAGAACTGAGTAAGCGTTATCATCCCGATACCACAGAATTATCCAAAGCTACTGCGACAGCGAAATTTCAACAACTCAATGAAGCCTACGCCACCCTCAGCAACCCCGAACGACGTCTGGCTTACGATCTCAAAATTCGCTATTCTCGTTACAATGTTATCCAACCTTCCGATCCGTTGAACCGTTCACAGGCTTCTGGCTCTAAACGGGCTTCTTCTTCAGCTTATCTCGATCCCACCGATCGCCCTTTATCAGCCGGAGAACTGTTTGCGGTATTGATGATGGCTTTAAGTCTCATCGCCTGTCTAATTCTCGCGATCGCTATCGGTTTAACCCGTTCTGAGGTAAGCTTAGAACCGATTCAACCACCTGGAGTTTTAATTAATACTCTGCTTCTCGTCATTGCCAATGGATGAGCGAGTTACCAAAATAACACGGGAGCATGAAAGCCATCATCTTTTAAGTGATGGATGAAATGCGACTCGACGGGTTAAAACCCGTCGTATCCTTTTCCTCTAATTTTAAACTATCGATCCAATCTTCAATAAGTGCTGTTATGGTTTTGTCTTTTTGATCAGCATATAAATACAGCTTATTTCTTCTACGCTCAGATCAACGAATTGTTAATGATTTAGTTTTCATACATACATATTTAGTGCATTTACGTTAGTATAACATAAGGAGGTAAAAAACAATGTATGGATGCCAGGCAAATCTAATTAGTGCAGACAAGCAGTTGAAAACTATCCTTGAATTTATTTGTTCTGAGTCTCACAAGCTGACTAACTGTGGAATTTATTATGCTCGTCAACTTTATTTCAAAACCCATAAAATTATTGGTAAATTTGATTTAGAAAAAGAGTATAAAAGCAACAAGCATGATCAGGTTTTATATTCTCAAGCAGCGCAACAAATATTAAGAAGTGTAGCGGAATGTTTTAAGTCATTCAAGGAGTTAAGCAAAAAGTATAGAAAAGGAGAGTTGACAGATAAACCTCGTCTTCCTAAGTACAGAAAAAAAGGAGGTTTGTGTCTTGCCACTTATCCTAAGCAAGCCTTAAAACAGGTTGACAATAAAATTAGAATTCCTTTAGGTAAAACTGTTAAGCGATGGTTTGGAATTGATAGCTTTTATATACCAATGCCCTCAAATTTGAGGTTTCAAGAAATTAAGGAATTAAGAATACTGCCTAAAAATAAGTGTTTTTATGTTGAGTTCATTTATGAACTTGAATTAGTAAAAACTGAGGTAAATGACGACTATGTACTAGGAATTGACCCAGGATTAAATAATTGGCTAACAGGAATTTCTAACTTGGGTACTAGCTTCATAATTGATGGAAAACATCTTAAGTCTGTTAATTGTTGGTACAATAAACAAGTCGCTACTCTCAAAGAGGGGAAGCCTCAAGGATTTTGGTCAACTCAACTAGCTAAAATCACAGAAAAGCGTAACCGACAAATGAGAGATGCTGTTAACAAGGCAGCCAGACTTGTAGTTAATCATTGCCTTGAACATCACATTGGAGTGGTTGTTTTTGGATGGAACAAAGAACAAAAAAAAGAGAGTAATTTAGGCAAAAGGAACAATCAATCTTTTGTTTCAATTCCGACAGCCAAACTTAAAGAACGAATTAAACAATTGTGTGAACAGTACGGACTTGAGTTTATTGAAACAGAAGAAAGTTATACCTCAAAAGCTTCATTTTTAGACAATGATTTGCTACCTATATTTGGTGAGAAACCCGAAGGGTGGCAACCCTCAGGAAAGAGAACAAAAAGAGGTTTATATTACACTGCTCAAAATCAGTACATTAATGCTGATGCTAATGGGGCTGCTAACATAATTCGTAAAGTAAGCACAACACTTAATTTTGATTTAAGTCGAGTGTCTAGGGGCGTTTTGACTCGTCCCCAGAAGTTAAAATTCTGGTCAGCTAAAAAGACACGAAGCAATGCGGTTTCAACCCCGAAGCGTAGTATCCTTTTAGAATCCCCGTTGCTTTAGCACGGGGAGAAGTCAAAATTCAACCTGAAACTTTATAAAAATCAAGCCAAACTGTTATGATCCTTGACAACCTTGACCTTCCCAGTCCAGAAACCCCCTTGTACAATCATACCCTTCCCAAAATCGAAGCTTGGTTGCGTAGTCAAGGCTGTCACCAAGACAGCAAAGAACTGAACGCTTGGTATATCGAAACCCCCACCTGGAAAGCCCAACTCTGGCTGGATGTTGAGCAAATCTCAGTCCGTTATATCGAAGCCGGAGAGGGAAACCAAGATATCCAACGCTCCTTTAAATATTCCCTGAGTCGCCAGGATATCGAAGAAGCCGTTTTTACCGGACCCTAAGAGCGTTGGATAACTGATCTGTCATTGACGAGTTTAGACTTTGCCAAACCGTCGTTCGCGTTTTTGATAGGAACAAAGGGCTAGATGAAATTCCGAGCTGTCAAAATCCGGCCATAAGGTATCCGTGACATAAATTTCAGCATAAGCCATTTGCCAGAGTAAAAAATTGCTAATCCGCATTTCTCCACTGGTGCGAATCAGCAAGTCTGGGTGAGACAATCCGGCTGTATAAAGATGTTTTTCAAATAAAACTTCATCTATATCATCAGGATTTAATTGTCCTTGCTGCACTTGAGTGGCAATTTCCCGACAAGCCCGGATAATTTCTTGACGTCCGCCATAGTTGGTCGCCACGTTAAATAAAATGCCGTGATTGTTGCGCGTAGACTCCATTGATTCTTCAATCTTGGCTTGTAAAGAACTCGGTAACGCATTCAAATTCCCAACGAATTGAATTCTAACCTCCTCCTCCATCATCTCGCGCAGTTCCCGCATGAGTACACGCTCAAATAAAGCCATTAAAAAATCCACTTCTTCCAAGGGACGGCCCCAGTTTTCTGTGGAAAACGCATAAGCGGTTAAGGCTTCAATTCCCCAATCCCGACAGCAGCGCAGCAGTTCTTTGAGCGTTTCTACCCCCTGGCGATGACCCATTGTACGCGGCCATCCCCGACGTTTTGCCCAACGACCATTACCATCCATAATGACGGCAATGTGTTTAGGCAGTCGGTTGGGATCGAGGTCGGCAGGTAACTCGTATACAACCCTTTGCTTTGCAGTCATTGTTTCTCCCGAGAAGCTGATGAACGAAGACGAAACACCCGCGATATTAATGCCCATCCCTTTGATCCAATCTGGCGTTTAAGACTTCCAATTGAGATGGGAGCTGTTTTTCTTTCATCACCAGACGGTCCGGAGCGAGCCTCTAGTAGTTCCTTTAGTTTACTGCTAGTTAGCGGTCGATTCAGAACACCTTTTTCGGCGAGTGAAATTGATCCGGTTTCTTCTGATACCACAATACACAAACATTTGGCGACTCGCTCTGTAATTCCCATCGCGGCTCGGTGACGAGTTCCGAGTTGTCGAGAGGCCATCCGTTCGGATAACGGTAAAATTACACCCGCCGCCGCCACCCGAGAGGCTCGAATTAATACCGCCCCATCATGGAGCAGGGTTTTGGGCTGAAAGAGAGTTTGTAGTAGTTCTTTGGACACTTCAGCATTGAGCTTCACACCCGGTACGGAAAAGTCCCGTTCATCAATAGGACTTCCCGTTTCGATGATGATTAAAGCACCTGTACGGTTTTGGGATAGCTCTTTAACAGCTTCCACAATCTGATCAATGACACTATCGGGTTCGGGAATGGCTTTGCGACCCTGTCCAAACAGTTGTAAAACTTCTCCTCGACCCAATTGTTCTAGAAACTGGCGAAATTCCGACTGTAACATCACAGCCATTGCTACCGCAGAACCCGTCACCAGACTATTGAGGGCGATTGATAACAGTCTCAAATTTGCCCAGTTGCTGATCGCTGTAGCCAACATCAGGATGATAAACCCCCTGACCATCCACAGCGTTCGACGCTCTCCAATGATGACAAGCACCATGTATGCGACAGCAAAGACCAGTCCAATATCAATACTATTAACTAACCAGGACTGCATCCAGCCAGGGTCATTACTAGGACCCGATTTCATTGAACTTGATGAGATTGAGCTAAGTGGTCTTGTATATGGTACAAAGCGAACTGTTGGAAGGTCGAGTCCGTTGGGGTAAAGTTTAGCCGTCGAGAACGGTTTGAGTCAATCAATTCGGCTTTCCTCAACGAGGATGGTCTTAACTCCCCCAATCTTACCCGATAGGCAACTCTTGACCCCCAATTTCATTCCTTTTTTGAGTGAGTCCCACTCACCCACAGCGTTTGGTGACTTGTCTTTAGAAGGCAGTGAGTCGTTCCGGTAAACGATCTTGCCGAATCAAGTCTTGATAGGTTTCTCGTTCTAAAATCAGGTTACACTCTCCTTCGGAGACTAAAACCGCCGCAGGTCGAGGTAAGCGATTATAGTTAGAAGCCATGCTGTAATTGTAAGCTCCCGTTGCCAGAACGGCCAAAACATCTCCGGTTTCACAGGCTGGTAATTGAGCATCTTTGATTAAAATATCCCCAGACTCACAATGCTTTCCAGCCACAGTTACGGTTTCTGTCACAGGAGCAGACATCCGGTTCGCGAGTACCACCCGATAAACGGATTGATAGGTAATGGGTCTGGGATTATCGGACATTCCTCCATCTACAGCAACATAGGTGCGAATTTCGGGAATTTGTTTTTGAGAACCAACAGTATAAGCCGTGATACAAGCAGGCCCAACAATGGATCGTCCCGGTTCGCACAACAGCTTCGGTAGCGCCATATTCTGCTGTTGACAGGCTTTCACCATTGCCTCCGCAACGGTTTGCACCCAAGTCTCAATACTCGGGGGATCGTCGGCTTCTGTATAGCGAATTCCTAATCCGCCGCCAATATTGACTTCTGTAATATTTAAACCATATTGACTCGCCTTGGCGATCGCTTCGACCACTACACCTGCGAGATCGGCGTGGGGTTGCAGTTCAAAGATCTGGGAACCAATGTGAGCGTGTAAACCTACACAGTTGAGTGCGGGTTGTTGAGCGATCGCCTTAAACACCCCATCAAATTGGTTAGGATCGAAGCCAAACTTACTATCGAGATGACCCGTGCGGATATACTCATGGGTGTGACATTCAATTCCCGGTGTCAAGCGTACCATCACCCGGATCGGGGCTTGTGTCGCTCGCTGTTCGGACAACTGGGCGAGCATCTGAACATCCAGCCAGTTGTCTATGACAATTGTGCAACCGGTGTTGATTGCCAACAGCAGTTCATCTCTAGATTTATTATTCCCGTGCAAATATAGCCTATTGGGATTGACATTGGCGGCGATCGCGGTGTATAGTTCACCTCCGGATACCACATCCAAACCCAAGCCTTCTGATGCAACTAAGGCACAAACCGCCAAACAACTCCAGGCTTTTGAGGCATATAGAACCAAAGACTCACCCGGATAGTAACGTTGAAAAGCTTCCCGATACTGGCGACAAGCGCTGCGAAGGGTTTGTTCGTCTACAATGTATAGAGGTGAGCCAAATCGCTCCACGAGGAGCTTGACATCACAGCCTCCGATTTCCAGATGATCCTGGTCGTTCACCCGAGCGCTCAGGGGTAAGAGTTCCTGGTTTGGTGAGCGAGTTTTGGAGATCTGTGTTGATTGAGGTAGATATTGGAGTCCTGACTTTTCCACGCTTGTGTATATTGAGTTAATCTCGGTCACGCCACTACCCGCCCAATGGCATGGTCTCCGGTTTCGCCCGGTCATTGCCTCTGCTAACCAAGGTCAGCTTGGCTCCCGTCGGAGGCGTGAATTTTGTTTTGGCATTTCCCCTATACACTGGCTTGGTGTACAGTTGGGTTAAGCTTTTTTGAACTGTGCAGTTTCACTCAGGCGGGTCAATGACCATCTAGATTGTACATCAAAACAGAGGCTAACAATCATCGGGCTTCGCTTTCGATCTAAATATTTTCTTAAAGCTCCGGGTAGAAATTTGTTCGGGCAAGTCGTTAGAATTTTGTCGGAACTTCCCACCCAAACTGTGTTGGGCGGGATTATTCAGGTCATTTTTAGAAAAATTGATAGAACGTGGTTTGGTTAGAACTTCAATCTTTAACGTCTGAACAACTCCCGGCGGCGGCCGAACTCGATCAACAGTGTTTGGGGGGACTGTGGACGCTGGCCGGTTATCAACGGGAGTTAGAAAGTCCCAATAGTGATTTGCTGGCTTGGGTGGTTTGTCAGGAGGGAGAGAAAACTGCCGGAAACGGGCAGAATTTGAGATTTGACCTGCCTGGAGTCGCTTTTAGACCCGATCTCCCTCTCGTCGGGGTCGGCTGTTTGTGGGCGATTTTAGAGGAAGCTCATATTACTTTACTCTTGATTCATCCCGATTATCAAGGACGGGGTTTAGGACAGGCTTTGCTGTATGCTTTACTCAAGTCAGCTTGGCATCGTCAACTGGAACGGGCGACTTTAGAGGTGCGAGTCTCCAACCACAGTGCCAAGGCACTTTACCGCAAATTTGGTTTTCAAGAGGCCGGACGCCGACGGCATTATTATCCCGATACCGGAGAAGATGCTCTCATCCTGTGGAGAAGCGGCTTACAGCATCGAGAGTTTAGCCGCACCCTCGGAAGTTGGTATCAACAGATTGCCGAACGCTTCAGCCAACCCCAGGCGAAAAAATATTAAAATTAAACCAGAGGTCTGTTGAGAAAATTTGCATTCAGCAATCTGTTGACTTCATTAATACCGACGGGTTCATTGACAATAATCGCGCACGTGAATTGAGTTTTGGCATTTCTTGCGGGAAATCTCTCATCCGTTGGGGCAACAATCGCTTCTGGCCAGCACCCAGAACAGTTCCCCAACTCATTGTGCTAGAATCCATCATTAAATCTAAAACAAACTGTGTTTAACGATCAACTCAAGAGACAACCTCTATACAGAATGAAAATTCAGTTGCCAGTAGGTTGGCTCTATGAACTTAACCGATCCGGTCGGCTTCAACCTTGGTTGAAATCAAGGATAGAGTAGTTGTTCAATCCTCTTGTCTGTATTCTCCGTTACAGTCATCCTCTGTACAACTCAGACAGAGAATAGACTCTCAAAACGAGGCAAACTTAAACTGAGAAATCAGCACAACCGCCGAGTTAAGAAAAAAGGATAAACAGACAAGTTTTAGATAAACGAAGAGAAATCTTCACAGGCTAAAAGGGAAAGGTTGTTGGTCTACTCCTCAATTGGAATTTTCCGGTTGTATCAGACGACTCAGCCCCAACCTAGAGGCTACCCCAGAAAAATTAAAAATTTTTATAAACATTTAATTTTTCGGGAGTTGAAAGTGTCACGCTAAAATTAGCGTACGGGTATGCAGCAGGTGGTGGAAATTTGCCATGTTTGAACGCTTCACTGAAAAAGCAATTAAAGTAATCATGTTAGCCCAGGAGGAAGCACGCCGTCTGGGTCATAACTTCGTTGGAACCGAGCAAATTCTTCTCGGTCTGATCGGAGAAGGAACCGGCGTCGCTGCCAAAGTGCTAAAGTCCATGGGGGTGAACCTCAAAGACGCTCGCATCGAGGTCGAAAAGATCATCGGTCGGGGTTCGGGATTTGTCGCCGTCGAAATTCCCTTCACTCCCCGTGCCAAGCGCGTCCTAGAACTCTCCCTGGAAGAAGCTCGCCAATTGGGGCATAACTATATTGGTACGGAACATCTGCTTCTGGGCCTGATCCGCGAAGGAGAAGGGGTAGCCGCTAGAGTCCTGGAAAATCTGGGTGTCGATCTGACAAAAGTGAGAACTCAGGTAATTCGGATGCTAGGGGAAACCGCCGAAGTCACAGCCGGAGGCAGTAGTAGCCGCACCAAGACCCCAACCTTGGACGAGTTCGGCTCGAATTTAACCCAAATGGCCGCCGAAGGCAAACTCGATCCGGTGGTAGGCCGTCAAAAAGAAATAGAACGGGTGATCCAAATTCTCGGCCGCCGAACCAAAAATAACCCCGTCTTGATCGGAGAACCGGGTGTCGGTAAAACCGCGATCGCCGAAGGACTCGCCCAACGGATTGCCCAAAACGATGTTCCCGATATTTTAGAAGAAAAACGAGTCGTCACCCTTGATATCGGTTTATTGGTCGCTGGAACCAAGTATAGAGGGGAATTTGAAGAACGGCTGAAAAAAATTATGGATGAGATCCGCTCGGCCGGTAATGTCATCCTGGTAATTGACGAAGTTCACACCCTGATCGGGGCCGGTGCCGCCGAAGGGGCGATCGATGCGGCAAACATCCTCAAACCCGCTTTGGCGCGAGGAGAATTGCAATGTATCGGTGCAACCACCCTCGATGAGTACCGCAAACACATCGAACGGGATGCCGCTTTAGAACGTCGTTTCCAACCCGTGATGGTCGGTGAACCCAGTGTCTCAGAAACCGTAGAAATCCTCTACGGTCTGCGGGAACGCTACGAACAGCACCACAAGCTGAAAATCATGGACGAGGCTTTAGAAGCCGCCGCCAAACTGTCTGATCGATATATCAGCGATCGCTATTTACCCGACAAAGCGATTGACTTGATCGATGAAGCCGGATCGAGGGTTCGTTTGATTAACTCTCAACTGCCTCCGGCGGCCAAAGAACTGGATAAAGAACTGCGTCAGGTTCTCAAAGAAAAAGACGATGCCGTTCGTTCCCAAGACTTTGATCGGGCAGGAGAACTTCGCGATCGCGAAATGGAAATCAAGTCTCAAATTCGCGCCATCGCCCAAAGCAAGAAATCCGAAACCCGCACCACAGAGGATGATTCCCCGATGGTGACGGAAGAAGATATCGCCCAAATTGTCGCCAGTTGGACAGGCATTCCGGTGAACAAACTCACCGAGTCGGAGTCCGAGAAGCTGCTGCACATGGAAGACACCCTGCATCAGCGTTTGATTGGTCAAGAAGATGCGGTTAAAGCCGTTTCTCGCGCCATTCGACGCGCTCGGGTGGGCTTAAAGAACCCCAACCGACCCATTGCCAGCTTTATCTTCTCAGGGCCTACAGGAGTCGGTAAAACGGAATTAACCAAAGCGTTGGCGTCTTACTTCTTCGGATCGGAAGAAGCGATGATTCGCTTGGATATGTCCGAATTTATGGAACGTCATACCGTTTCCAAGCTGATCGGTTCGCCTCCCGGTTATGTCGGCTATAACGAAGGCGGTCAGTTAACCGAAGCGGTGCGTCGGCGTCCTTACACGGTGGTGCTGTTCGACGAAATCGAAAAAGCCCACCCCGATGTCTTCAATATGTTACTGCAAATTCTTGAAGACGGACGCTTGACCGATGCCAAAGGTCGGACGGTAGACTTCAAGAATACCCTGATCATTATGACCTCCAACATCGGATCGAAGGTGATCGAAAAAGGTGGCGGTGGTTTAGGATTCGAGTTCGCCGAAAACGAAGCCGATGCTCAGTACAACCGCATTCGCAACTTGGTTAACGAAGAACTGAAGCAATACTTCCGTCCTGAGTTCCTCAACCGTCTCGATGAAATTATTGTCTTCCGTCAATTGACGAAGGATGAGGTGAAAGAAATTGCGGTGATCATGCTCAACGAAGTCTTTAGCCGTCTGACGGAGAAAGGAATCAAGTTGGAAATCACCGATCGGTTCAACGAGCGCTTGGTTGAAGAAGGCTATAACCCCAGCTACGGCGCCCGTCCGTTACGTCGAGCGATCATGCGGTTACTCGAAGATAGCTTGGCTGAGGAAATTCTTTCGGGTCGGATCAAGGAAGGCGACACTGCGATCGTCGATATTGATGCCGATGGCCAGGTGAAGGTGATGCCGGGAGAGAGAGAGAAGCGGGAACTTTTACCCCAAGGGGCTGAATAACCCGATAATCGCAGATTAACGGTTTGGGGTGCGGTGATCCCGTACCCTTTTTTTATCTTTGATTTCATCTGAACAGCGTATTGAACAGGAATGGCGAGCGGATGATACAGAAGAAGCGATTGAAGGAATTAAACAAGGATTAGAGGATTTTGAACAGGGACGGTTTCGAGATTTTGAGCAATTTGCTGAAGAACAATATAACAGATCGTTGTAATTATGCAGTTAGAAGATTATTTAGAATTTATTAATCCTAATGAAATTCGTCTCAAAGGTCATCGTATTGGCATTGAGGATATTATCAAATATTATTTGGATGGATACACCCCAGAACAAATTTTACAAGAGTTACCTACCCTCAACCTTGAAAAAATCTATGCTGTGATTACCTATTATTTACAAAATCGTTCGGCGATGGATGCTTATCTATTGCGGTTATGGAAGCAGCGAGAACAACATTATCAAGAGTTTATCACTCATCCTTCACCTTTAAGGCAACGTTTACAAGCGGTTAAGCAGCAACGAGAACAGGAGAAATTAAAACATGAAAGTTCGGTTTCTCCTTGATGAAAATTTGCCCCCAAAATTGAAGTTAGCGGTACAACGTTTTAATCCAGATATTGATATCATCCGAGTCGGTGAACCGGAAGCACCTCCATTAGGAACCTTTGATCCAGAATTGCTGAATTATTTGGAACTCTCGCAACGATTATTAGTAACAGACAACCGTAATAGTATGGGAGGATATTGACAGGATCATTGGGCAAAGGGAGGTCATATTTGGGGCTTAGTTTGGTTACGTCCAAATGGTACAATTAGAACTTGGGCAGAATCCTTAGTGTTAATTTGGGAAATTACTGAAGCGCAGGAGTGGTTAGACAAATTAGACTGGATTCCCTACTAACTATTCTTATAATAACTTAGAGCGATCGCTTCTTAAAACTTCCCTTCTCCCCATCGTTTCTAAGTTTTACCTAGAAATGATATTAGGGTTGCTCTGCCACCTGAAA
Organism: Lyngbya sp.; assembly: GCA_035285085.1. Lineage (GTDB taxonomy): Bacteria > Cyanobacteriota > Cyanobacteriia > Cyanobacteriales > Microcoleaceae > Capilliphycus. Next base: position 29,531 of record JAYKHV010000041.1, read on the forward strand.
TAAGAGGCTCCGCCTCTGATAAAATATTCCCAGGCTCCTGCTTAGGAACGAGGTGAAAACAAATATAAAATCTACACTTATAAAAAGAATAGTGTAGATTGATTGCTATTAAAAATTAAAGAATTGATAAGTAAGAATTTATTCAATTATTCATCCCAACATCTCTTTTGACCATTAACGTATTTGCAAACCAACTTCCCGACAATCAAATGTTTCTTGATTTCATTCTTCTGTGAGTTAGAAGTGTATGTATTGCTTACAGATACACTAGGTGTTAGATTCAAGGATGGACTTGCCAATACAGGTAAAACATTGCTTACAACAAGCAAAATGATTAAAAGGGAAAAGGAAAAAATTGTTGCTAATTTTTTCATAACTTTTTCTCTCCAACTGGATTTCTGAAACAACTGACTTGTTTTATTATATAAGAGTATTTTAGATGTAACAATCCTAATAAGTAACATTAAGTCAGTAGTTTTATAAAGTTTTTTATCAATTTATCGAGGATAGACTTGCCAAAGTACGGAAAAGTACGATAAATTAAGATAACCTTAAGCCAGACTTCACCCCCAACTCAATCTATGACTACTGAGGAACTGTTGCAATGGGCAGATGATCTTGTATTTGCCAAAACGGAGAAACACCTCGATTCTGTGGAAATGGCTATCTTAGAAGGAACTTGGCAAGGGTTAAAATATGAAGAAATTGCTAAAAATTGTAATCGAAGTAAGTCTCATATTAAAAACATAGGTGCGGAATTGTGGAAGACGTTATCGGATGTGTTTGGAGAAGATATAAAACAATCTAATGTTCGTTCGGTTTTAGAAAGAAAAGCGGTATCTAATATTTATAATTACGGTAAGTCTTTAGAAATTGTCTCTAGTAACATTAATAGCCATATCAATATCTGCCCAGAAAATAGTAAATATACAGAAGAGACTAGACAGCGATCGCAATCTCCCCCAGAAACATCCCCAACCCAAAACTATTCAACCATTACTAATTTAATAGAAGCACCAACATTAACAGACTTTTACGATCGCACTTTTGAACTCTCTATCCTCAAACAATGGATATTAGAAGAACACACTCGCCTGATTACAATCTATGGATTAAGTGGAATAGGGAAAAGTACGCTAACCTTCAAACTGATCGAAGAAATCAATACTGAATTTGATTATATTATCTGGAAAAGCTTAAGCAACCATCTTACCCTGTCAAGACTCGAAACCGAACTCAAAGAATTTTTTTACCAATCTCAACAACCCCCCTTATCTACAATTATTGACTGTTTTCGTACCTCTCGCTGTTTAGTGATTCTCGATGATGTGCAGGATATTTTAAAAATCGGTGAGTTAGCAGGTCAATATTTAACAGAATATAAAGACTACGGAACATTTTTTAAACAAATTGTTAGAACTCCCCATCACAGTTGTATAATCCTGATCAGTTGGGAAAAACCCAGAGAAATCGCCACCTTAGAAGCTGAAAACCGACCGATTAAAACATTACACCTCAAAGGGTTAGGAGAAGAAGCGACAGAAATCCTGAGAGAAAAAGGATTAACCGATGAGCAACAATGGCTTGATTTAATCACTCGCTATCAAGGTCATCCCGTCTGGTTAAATCTAATCGCCTTAACCATATTGGAAGTATTTAATGGTAGGGTTTCCGAATTTTTAGAAGATAAAAATGATATATTTATCGGAGACTTGTCCCCAAGTTTATAAATTCAGTTAGAACGATTATCACAGTTAGAAAAACAGGTTATTTCCTCATTGGCTGATCAACAGCAACCACTCAATATTTCTCAACAACTGACTGATGGGAAATTATCTAGGACAGACTTGTTGCAAGCCATTCAATCTTTAGTGAGACGGGGATTAGTGGAAAAAATATCAGAGGGAGAGCGATCGCTATTCATCCTAAATTCTATATTTCAACAATACATTAAATCTTTGTCAAACCCTAGACAAGACAAAACATAATTAAACGTTTAGTGACCAATAGAGAACTCTTTTGATTGTAGGTCATTATCCGTCGATATTTAGCAATCAACAGTAATAACCTAGCTCAGAGCCATACATAAACAACAAAAAACGCCCCCCAAGTGGAGAGCGTTTTTGTTATTTAGCCATCAATTAACCATTGATAACCGGAGCGGACTCAACAGACGCCAAATCTAAGGGGAAGTTGTGAGCATTACGCTCGTGCATTACTTCCATACCCAGGTTAGCGCGGTTGATTACATCAGCCCAGGTAGCGATGACGCGACCTTGAGAGTCAATTACTGATTGGTTGAAGTTGAAACCGTTCAAGTTGAACGCCATGGTGCTTACACCCAAAGCGGTAAACCAGATACCGATTACAGGCCAAGCAGCTAGGAAGAAGTGTAGTGAACGGCTGTTGTTAAAGGAAGCGTATTGGAAGATTAAGCGACCGAAGTAACCGTGAGCAGCTACGATGTTGTAGGTTTCTTCTTCTTGTCCGAACTTGTAACCGTAGTTTTGAGATTCGGTTTCGGTTGTTTCACGTACCAAGGAGGATGTTACCAAGGAACCGTGCATTGCAGAGAACAAGGAACCACCGAATACACCAGCTACACCTAACATATGGAAGGGGTGCATCAGGATGTTGTGCTCTGCTTGGAACACAATCATGAAGTTGAAGGTTCCAGAGATACCTAAAGGCATACCATCTGAGAATGAACCTTGACCGATGGGGTAGATCAAGAATACTGCGGTAGCAGATGCTAAAGGTGCAGAGTAAGCTACGCAGATCCAAGGACGCATACCCAAGCGGTAAGATAGTTCCCACTGACGACCTAGGTAGCAAGCACAACCAATCAGGAAGTGGAAAATTACCAATTGGTAAGGACCACCGTTGTACAACCACTCATCTAAGGATGCTGCTTCCCAAATTGGGTAGAAGTGTA
>JAYKHV010000042.1:0-15138 GCA_035285085.1 Lyngbya sp.
TTTAGATTCTGAAACCCTTTCATAGTCTGCTGATCCCTCTCTTACAAACTTTGCTCTCGGCGGAAACCGCCGGGCCGCAAGTTTGCGCTGTTCCCCGTTCCCTGTTCCCGATTCAAGTAGCGCTATACTTCCTCTCCTCGTAGGAGAGGGTAGGGGAGAGGTTTTCTTATTGACTCATCGAACGAGAATGTTGTAACATGATAGAATGTTCGGCTCTCGCGATCGCCAAATAAGTCTTTTCAACTGCATCAGGATTCACCGAAATTGAAGTTACTCCCCAACGGATTAAATATTGAATCAATTCGGGATATAATACCGGAGCATCCCCACAAATAGAACAGGGAATATTCGCGTTTCTCGCCTCAGTAATCAACTGTTGAATCACCTTTAACATCGCCGGATGCAGTTCGTTGAGATGAGGGGGTTTGTGAGTTTGATTGCGATCGATTCCGAGAAGAAATTGACTCAAATCATTCGTACCGATCGCAATCCCTTGAACTCCGGCTTTGATATAATCAGAAAATAAAAAGACGACCGAGGGAACCTCAGCCATGATCCACACTTGAAAACGAGGATTGTGTGTTAATTCAGTTTTTTCAATACAACGACGGTAAATCGAAAACTCCTCAACCGATCGCACAAAGGGTAAAATTAGACGAATATTATTACAACCGGACTGATCAAGCTTGGACAAAACCGCCAATTCCAACTCAAACAAAGTCGAATATTGTCCGTGACAGTGGTTGTCGCAGTGAGAAGAACGGGTTAACGCAACTAATTCTGAATTTTCCCCATTCCAGAACGGTCTGGCTTCCTGGTGAAACTCTCGCAAGTCCAAAGCCCGGTAAAATAGAGGCTTCGGAGCAATATGAGTCGCTAACTGTTTGAGATCGGCTGCCATCCCCTCAATAAATTGAGCGTGATTTTGAGGGTGTAACCACTGACTAAAATCGACTGGGGTGCTTGCCGAGTTTAACACATCCAAAGCCATCAGTTCCGAACGCACCAACCCAATCCCATCAATCGGTAAATTTTGCAGTCGCCGCAGAGAACTCGATTGACTGACATTGACCATTAATTGAGTCGCAATCGGAACCTGTAACAAATTCTGGGAAAAAATCGGTTTTGAGTCTAAATGAGTCTCCAAAGTGGAAAAATGTTGATCAGTCGTCATATTCGGGCTGGAAATTCGATGAACTTCTCCGCGATCGCCATCAACGAGAACAGATTCTCCCATTTTAATCTGCTCCGTTGCGTCCGCCACTCCAATCACCGCCGGAATACCCAGTTCTCGGGCTAAAATCGCACCGTGTCCGGTCATTCCGCCCTGTTCGGTGACTAAACCCGCAGCCCGTTTGAGTAAGGGAAGCAACTCCGGCGTGATTGTCCTGGCCACCAAAATCGCTCCCGTCGGAAACAGATGAGTTTCAACCCCCGAAGTTGTTGCCATAATATAAGCCTTCGCCACCGTTTGTCCGGCAGAAGCGGGAATTCCCCTGAGATCCGCAGAAGATTCCTCCGAGTCCACCGCTTGGTTCTCGTTCTCGATGGGATAACTCTCCAGAATGCAGACTTGGGAAATATAAAATTCGCAGGACTCACAAAGCGTCCACTCGATCAACCCCGATTTTCCTAAATCTGTGGCGATCTTCTGGCAAACACGCGGCACCATCGGTTTGACTAACTCAATCAAGGATTGTAATTGCTCGGGGTTAAGTACGGGTTCAAGAAATTCTTGAGAACTCAAGAATTTCACTTCTACAGGGCTTTGACTCGGTGATAGAGAACATTGAGCAAACCCCTTCCATTTCGCCTCTACATCGCTCAGTTCCCGATGAGAAGACTTTAAACTGTATGCAATGGTTTTGTAACCCAGTCGTTGCTGTTGGAGTTCTCCGGTTTGGGGATTGATTTGATAGCTATCGGGGTGAGTTTGTCCCCATAGGGTTGCTAATTCTAAACCCCTAGTGGCTCGAATCTCCCAAAATTCCGGCTCGATGCGAACCGAACCCGATGCGCGAGCCTCCGGAAGCCGTTGGACTAAAATTATTGGTTGTAGTTGTTCGAGTTTGATGTTTTTGCGTTGCCAATACAATAAATTTCTAGCTCGAAATAACTCTGCCCAAGCTTGTTTAATTCCCCGTTCAACCCCATCGATTTTTGCCCAACTCATCACCGGATCAAATAATCCACTGGTGGCCGTGCGCGGAAATCTTAAACCCGGATAAAAGATTAAAGCTTGAGCGTTCAGGATGTTGAGTGCTGATTGCAGTGTAGCTCGAAATTCTGAAGATAATCTTGATGTAATGATTTGATGACGAATCCGTTGGGCGATCGCTTGGAGTTGTCGGGGATCTTGGAGATCGAGATGTAACGAAGAAGTCGCAAAGTCAATTAATATTGGTTCTTGCCAGTCTATTGTTTTCAAGAACTCACGATAGATTTTGGCACTCACCACAAAGCCAGGGAGAACCGGATGACCCTTTTGTATCAAGTCACCCAAGTAAAAGGCCCTATCCCCAACAGTTGTTCGGTCTGTGGGTCGAATTTGGTGCAGCCAATACAAATTTTCCACGCCATCAGTAGTAATTGATAGACTGAAAGACACCTTAGTATATATTATTATTACAAAACCGCTTTTATTCTAGCGAAAGCGCTTGCTCAGAGTCGGGTGGGACCGAACAATCGGGTGACAAACACTATTGAAATGTATTCAAGGTCTACAGAGGAGTTAAAACTCGTCTTTGGGCGGTCTTCTCAACGGGTTTTCTGGGAATTCTACCCGAGAACGGAGAAGGAGTTTCTGTTAAGGTAGATACGGGCCGCCTGAAATCATTGTTGAAGTCCCTCGGTGAAAATCTATATCCTTTCTTGGATTCGGAGTAAAGATTAAAATTTCTAATCTTTAGCTTGATTTTTTCCTAACTCCTAACCCCGGTAAATCATTGGGAATTAAACATCCTTGTTTCACCGTTGCCCCCCTAAACGGATCGTCGATTAAATTGAGGTGAGAGTCTAAATCCAGATAATCGGCCACCGGCGCCAAATGAGAAGCGGCAGTATTTGCCAAACAACTATCAGAATAACAGCCAAACATCACCTTTAATCCAAACGCTTTCGCCGTGTGTACCATTCGCCATGCTTCCGTTAACCCCCCGGATTTCATCAGTTTAATATTAATCCCATGAACGCAACCCGCCAATACAGGAATATCGCGACTATTAAAACAACTTTCATCCACGAAAATCGGTAACGGAGATCGATCGTAAAGCTGAGGAAGTTGTTGTAAAGCGATCTCTGCGGCTAACGGTTGTTCGACATATTTGACCCCCAGTGTTGCTAACCAATCACACATTTTGACCGCATCGGACAAATTCCAACCCCCATTTGCATCCACGTACAACACCGCATCCGGGGGGGCTTCGCTTTGAACCGCCTTGAACATTTCTCGATCGGCTTCGATCCCCTCAGGGCTACCCAATTTCACCTTTAACACTCGTACATCGAGATAATTCAACCAATCTCTGACTCGGGCTTTCGCCCCTTCTGGGGTATTAATTCCAATCGTCACCGAAATCGGGACAATGCGATCGCGATCGAGTCCCCATAACCGCCACAAGGGTAATCCCACCTTTTTCCCCAACCAGTCGTGTAACGCCAGATCCAACGCCGCCCTCGCCCCAGAGGGGACTTGGCTATCTTGCAAAATCGGTTCAATCTGTTGTCTATCGAGGGGAGTCAACCCTTCTAACTGGGGAATGAGGGATTTTAAAGCCGTGACTAAGGTTTCAGTCGTTTGGGGGTGATCGCCCACCGAAAACGGAGAAGCTTCCCCCCAACCTTCGATCCCATCCTGTTCGACTTTCAGCCAAATATTTTTCGATCCGGTTGTGGTTCCCCGACTAATGGTCAGGGGAAAACGTTTGTGGACAGTGAAGGTTTCAACTTGAACTTGCATCCGAGGCTATGGGCGTGATTGCTGCTGCTGTTGGGGATCATCGGGAATTGTACAGGGGGCTGTAATCTCCCTGTTGTCTTTCCCTTGACCTTACTCTAACCCTGAGATTCCGTTTGGGGATGTGACACTCATCACCTCTGTCACATCTAGGTTGTCACGAACTGAAATGGTTTTCCCTCACGAGAATACTTCTAAATTCTCACAGGATTTCGAGAAGGTCATCACTTCTTATTTTTGTATTTACATTGATACTAGGTTTTGTTGTTCGAGTGCATCACGAATATCCAAGATGTTTAACCTCAAAGCCATTCTTTTTTCAATGCGTAAACGATTGACCCAGAATTCTGAAACTGACCTAACAATTTTAAGCTTACATCAAGTCATTCAGCATCAGAATAAAATCATACAACAACTGCAAGCGGAAAATCAAGAGTTGAGATATTTAGCCAATTTAGATGAACTCACTCGACTCGCTAACCGCCGTAGGTTTTATGGTTATCTCTATGAAGAATGGGAAAAATGTAATGAACAACCCTTATCTGTTATTCTCTGTGATGTTGATTTTTTTAAAGCCTACAACGATACTTATGGTCACATAGCCGGAGATGTCACTTTAAAACAAATCGCCGAAGCCATTCAAAACGCTGTTCAAGAACTTATCGAACCCAATTCTTTTCTGGTTGCTCGTTATGGTGGCGAAGAATTTGCGGTGATTCTTCCCGGCTTAAATACTCCAGAAGCAATGCGAATTGCAGAACATATTCGTCAAAAAGTTGCCCAGCTTAAAATCAATCACGAACAGTCTAAAATTGCCTCATTTGTAACGATGAGCTTGGGAGTAGCCAGCCGGAAACCCGACGATAATTTATCCCCGTTAGAACTGTTAATGAATGCGGATAGGGCTTTGTATCAAGCCAAATCTAAAGGACGAAATCGGGTTGCATATACTTCCCATTTACACGGTTGTGAAGTGAATACTTTTGGTTGCTGCTGTGAACGATAAGCTTGAAGTTTAAATGATTAAGGTTAGATTGATGAACTAAATTAATCAAGGTCAAAATTTCTGCTCCTCCTTTATTCTCCAATCACATCTACCTAGCCTTAACAGCAACCCCAATCTACATTCAATAATTGATAATTAATAATGGATAATGGAGAATTACCTCGATCCTTTATGAAGAGGATTGATAGAGAGGAAATAATTTTTCTTTTTTCTCCTTGAAAGTCGAGGTCTTAAACCTCATTAATTAACGATACTTTATCAATGGTCAATTATCCATTGATCAAAAAATAATCAACATCATTATGAACGATAAATTATGAATAATAAAAAGAATTAAGTCTTCTATCAAATTCGGAAAATAACCCCACATATCTTTCTCCCCACCTCCCCACTTCCCCTTCTCGAATCCAACCCTTTTCATCATTCATAATTCATCATTCATAATTCATCATTCATAATTGAGTTTAAATCGGATTAATTATAAACTGACTCACAATTTGAGGTTGACGATTAATAATAGTAGCCGGAATGGTTTCAATATCGCTCTGAGTATAGGGTTCAATTCCGTAAACTGTCACTTGTAACTGTTTAGTTTGCGGATTAATTACAAATTCAGTCCAGCCAAATGTATGAGCCGCAACATAAGAACCCCCAATTAATTCAGCATCAATTTCAGAATCTTCTAACCCGATTTTATCGTAACCCAACGGAACAATTCTATCATCCAAAACCCCTTGAATAAACTCATTTTTTGCGGGTCGAGTTTCCAAATCAAAATAAAGCTCTTTCTGTTCCGGAGACAATAAATCATCCGGCGTTAATACAACAGTCTCCACCCCAAAGGTCGCCGCTATTTCTTCATTTTCTAACTGTAACTGTACCGCCGTTGGTTGAACCGTAATTTCAAAAGCATTCGTCTGTATTTGCGGTTGTTCAAAGCCAGTTTGATAACTCAAATCATTGACAATTGTACCGTTAGCCTCTCCCGAAACAAACACCACATTATCAATATTATTTTCATCAATAAACTGCAATAACTCATTCCGTTCATCCGCGTAGCCTTCCCAACGATCTTCCGCATCAACAAAACCCAAATTCTGGATCGGAACCGGAGAAAAAATAAACTTCCAGGTAATTCCCGCACTTTCTGAAGCCAACAAATCATTCTTTAATTCTTCTAACTGTGCTTCTCCCAACAACGTTCTATCCGGCGTAAACGTTTGCTCAATAAATTGATTAATTTGGGTTTCTGTCGGAATATCAGGAAGCGGAAATAAGGGCGCATCTCGGAAAGAACGAACATCTAAAATAAACGCCGCTCCATCCTGTCCGTAAGGAATTGCTCGATAAAGTTTTCGCTCATTTGCAGTGCGAGGATCGCCCGTTTCTCCATAAAATAAATCCCGCAACGGTTGATAATCTTGGAAAGCATTTAAAGCCGTTTCAAACAAAGGCGTATCATTAACAAATTCTCCCTCAGTTCCAAAAATCGCCTGAGTCAATACGCTACTCGTTGGCGCCACTCCTCCCGCAAAATTATTAAATAAATTTTGGTCATCCCACACCGAAAAAATAGGCGTTGATGACCCCAAATTTGCCAAAGGATTAATACCCGCCCGTTGAGAAATAATTTCATTGTATTTTGTGCTAAACTCAAGAGGAGTTAAAGCTTGAGAAACTCTCGGTAAATCGGGCGAAACCGTATCCGCAGAAATTGTATCTCCCAGTTGTACAAAAAAGTCTAAATTGCGTTCGGGAACGTTAATAATAGCCGGAAAAGGCGCTAATTCTCCCTGAATAGTTCCGCTCACACCAAACCTCAAACCCTGTTGAACCTCTATTGGGGGAACGGTTCTAAAACTTCCCACTTGGCTAGTTCCGAAAGCGTTAGTTACCCGATAAAAATATTGAGTTCCCGGCGCCAAATTCCCCAGTTCAACTTTAACGGGTTCAATAATATTATTAACAGGTTGAGTTTGAGCCGTGATAATTTGATTAAAATTGGGATCGGTTGCTATTTCAAATAAAATCTCTCCTGGAACCGTACTACGAGTTAATAAAATTGCCGAACCTTGAGTTACATCTCCCACCAAAACTTGATTCGGAAAAGCAGAATTATCCGGGGAAAGAAACGCACTAAAATCTCGATCTTGAGCCGCTCCAATATCGAGATAATGTTCAATTCCTGTTAATTCATCCCGTTCAACCGCAACAGCAACATCCGGGTTTTGAGATAAATAATAATTGGGATTATATAAAAGACTGGGGGCGCGATCTTCAAATTGACCAAACCTAACAAAATGTTCAATCGCAGTTAAAATTCCCTCGTTAACGGCTGCACTCACATCAGGGTTTTGACTTAAATAAAACTGCGTATCAAATAACGGACTGGGGTTGCGCCCTTCAAATTGACCAAATTCGATAAAATGTTGAAAGCCATTTGTAATTAAACCCGCGTTAACCGCCTCCGCAATATTCGGGTTAGCCGCTAAATAATCCAATTCGCTATATAATGGACTCGGTTGACGAACTTGAAACTGTCCCGACTCAATAAAATGAGCAAACCCACTCTCAATAATCCCCGCTTCTACCGCCGCTTCTACATCAGGATTATTCGCCAAATAAAAGGCTTCATTAAACAAATCTTCTGCATTTAACATGGGGAAAAATAAGCAATTTTAAATAGAGATAATTGTAGGGGGATTCTGCAAAAATATATCCTTCTAACAAATAAGTTTGATAAACCCGCCCCTGAAAATGATCCTCTCACCTAAAACCTGACACCTGACATTTGACCCAGGCGGGGCGGGTTTATATAAATTGTTTCTAGGAAGACATAAATTAGTTCGGAACCCGCCCCTACAAAATTGTTTACTGGTGACTGTTTAAAGCGATCGCTGTGCGATGACGGGGACTATTACAAGTTACCGTTAAAAGTTGAAAACCCGCATCGGTTAACGCTTGTTCTAAATTCAAACTAAAATATTCATCCAAATAGGGTTCGGTGCTTTTGAGTAAAGTAAACACAAAAGGAGGCATTCGAGTGATCACTTCCGAGTTGGGATTCATATCCATAATTGCAATATACCCACCCGGACGCAAAATCCGTCTTGCTTCTTGAAAAATTTGTTGAGTTGCAACTTGGGGGAGTTCGTGACAAATTAAACACAAAGAAACCAGATCAAAACTATTTTCCGGTAAATTTGTTGCTTCTGCGGGTGCATGAACCCAACTTGGTATTGGATATTCCTGTTGTTGCCATTTTTGGTTATTATATTGAGCAACGGCTAAAAAGTAGGGAGACAGATCAACACCCGTAATTTTTGCTTGCGGATAAAGTTGTTGTAGCGCAAAGGTACTCATTCCGACGCTGCATCCCAAGTCGGCAATATCCTGTAAATTTGTCGGTAATGAAGCTCGTAAAACGTCGTTGTAACTCTGACGCAGACGGTTATCCCCCTCAACGCCCGCTTCTGGCCAGATTTTGGCATGAACCGCATAAGCCGCGACTTCCACTTCTACTGCGGCTTTCCAGCTTAAATTCCCCTCGTCGTAGGCATGAAACGGACGTAGGTAGTATTCAGGATAGTTTAATTGGGGATTGTGGACTTGAGTAAATTCGCTGTCCCAATTGCGAGAAAGCAGGGTTTCGGCTTGTTGACGCCAGGGAACCCCCAGTTTTTCCGCCCGATCTATCATCATCTGACGGGCTTGATGTTTGGCCAGATTAAATAAAGGTTTAACCGCCAAAAATCCACTGACTAAACGGGATGCGAGTCCGGGTTGAGAAGCTGTACTAACGGTCATATTCGTTTATAAGGCTTTGTAAACTCAACCACTCAGTTTGTCATTCAAAGGGTTATCCTGACAACTTTTACAGTCACCAGTCACCAGTCACCCTTCGGGAACGTCCGTTGCGTGACTTTCGGGGAACCCGCCCAACGCACTGCCTCACCAGTCACCAGTGTTTAGAGTTTACAGTTAACAGTTTTTCCCCATCTCCCCATCTCCCTACCTCCCCATCTCCCTACCTCCCGACTATTGCCTCTTGCCTTTTGCCTTTAAACTGTTAACTGGCGATCGCAGACATGGAAGACTGACTGACAAGTTTATCGAGAAAATGTTGTTGTTGCAAAATGTCAAGTAAATCAATATCGGTTTCCAGCAGACAAGCATGACCACTTCTCGGTAACACGACGAAGCGGCTGTTAGGAAGATGTTTGACTAAAAATTCGGCTTCTCTGACCGAAGGCAATAATAAATCCGCTGCACCTGCAATCACTAAAACAGGTTTTTGAACTTGGCGGAGTCGATGGGTATCAAAATGAAATGATTGTAATAATTCTAAACGCCAAGCAGAAGTTTGTTGGGGAACGGATTTCATGGTTTTGATTAAGGCTTGGCGATCGTCGGGTGAGATCCGTCCTAAAGACGCCAGGAAAGGCAAAATCGTCAGCACAGAAGACGGATAAAACCATCCTGGCATCGATTGAGTTAAAAATGATCCCCACTGAAGCCAGGGCTGCTGTTTAAACGAAGAAGCGGGATTGATCAAAATTAAGCGATCGACAAGCTGAGGGGCTTTCAGAGCCAGATTTAAAGCCAAGCACCCCCCAAACGACTCCCCACACACATAAACCGATCGGGAGTGGTTACGAGCCAATTCTGCCTGAATCAGAGCGATCGTGCGGGTGGTGAGGGTATTCCAGTTGGAGCGGTCATCCAAAGGAATACTCAGACAGCGAATATCAAAAACATTGGCCAAGCGAGGAATTTGGGTGTGCAGAAGTTGGCCCGTCCCGTCCATACCCGGCAAAAAGATAAATAAGGGTAAATTGGGTTGGGGTGGTGCGGGTTGGAGGAAACAGAGCGTTTTGAGATTTGGGTTTTTTTGCACGAACTCACTGGGGATCATTAGGTTTTTTTCCAGAGATTGTCCACAACTGAAATCGGTTCTTTCAGGATACCGATAACTTGACTGTCTTAGCGTTGCACTAGACACCAAGTCTGTTGTTAAATACAGCCCTGATTTAATAAGTTTGCAATTTCATCTTCACAATATGCTGTTAAATTGGCAACAAGTTCTTTGGCTCCTTTGCCTCGATATTGTTGCTGCTGTTGGGGTTTAATCCAATAAGGACGACCCACAAGAATATTTGTTCGTTTGTAGAGGACCATCGGATGCCAACCCGGACGATTAAATAGCGGTTCTGAGGGATCAAACCAACTTAACAGTTGTAAAGGGATACCCGATCGAATTAATTGTTCCTCAAAAGCCGCGATCGCCACCGGTAAAATCGCCAACTCGTCAACGGGAACTCGCCAAGCCAGGTGAGCAAAGCCCCGATGAAAAGAACCGATTTGATCGGGAGAGGTGACTGTTACCATCGGTCCTGCGCCTTCGGGAAATACACCCACCATTTCTTGATTTTGCAACAGTTGACTGGCCTGATGGAAAAAATGTTGGGAACGATGGGTCGGTTCTTGCAGGGGAAAAGCCCCCAAAGTTGTGACCACATCTCGCAACACGGGGACTTGACCCATATAATGATGACAAGCAAAACGAATCGGACGACCAAGAGCGGCCGTCAGCACCACTGGATCGAGAAAGCTACGATGATTGCTCACGACCAATACCGCACTTGTCGTGGGAATTCGGTCTTCATTGTGCAGGAACATCCGCGTTCCTAATGCGGTGAGCAACCAGCGCGAACTTTGCACGGTTTGATCTGAAGACATAATTAACGGGTTTATTGGGTAGGTCTGAATTTGAGCAAAAGATATTTATCTTAATATAACTTTACATTATCGGCGATCGGATCGTTCCTCAGACAGAATTACTTTTGTCTGTTGAGGTGAGTCGGGGTGTCTGTTCACCCAGTCTACCTCCGGTTTGATCACAATTATCACTCTGCTAACAACTCCGAACAAAATTTAAGAAAGTATTATAGTTTGAAAGTTTAGTTGCAGTTCCTAATGGTTGCGATTGCCAAAAATAGAGGGTTTCTTCTGATGTTGAGCAAATTAGCCTTGTCAAAAAGCAATTAATTGAGTTAAATCCCTAAGCTATGATTAGAATTAGTTTTGAGTCAATCGACTTTGACCCAATACAACTGAAAAAATTTAGGGGCGGTTGGGGATTCGAGCGGTGCCGCTTTTGAGGTTAGTGCATCTAACATTCAACAGCACAAGGCAATGGCAAACCCCGCCCTAGTTTGAATTTCTTCGGATCGGATCAAGACTAGCGAAGGGATATCCAGCGGGAATATCTAATGAAACCAAAAGACACAGAAAACTTATTTGCTCTAACGACCCCCCTCTACTATGTTAACGATGTGCCTCATGTGGGGAGTGCTTATACCACGATGGCCGCCGATGCAGTCGCCCGATTTCAGCGTCTGCAAGGAAAATCGGTACTCTTGATCACCGGAACCGACGAGCATGGTCAGAAGATTCAGCGCACCGCTGAAAGTCTCAACCGTTCTCCCCAAGAGCATTGTGACCAAATTGTTTCAAGCTTTGAAAGCCTGTGGGACAAACTGGACATTCAATACGATCGCTTTAGTCGGACTACGGCCTCTCGCCATGCTGAGATTGTTAAAGAGTTTTTCGGGCGTCTTTGGGACAAAGGGGATATCTATCTGAGTCAACAACAGGGTTGGTACTGTGTCGCTTGCGAAGAATTCAAAGAGGAACGGGAACTGATTGAGGAAAAATACTGCCCCATCCATACCAATAAGCCTGTTGAATGGCGCGATGAGCAGAATTATTTTTTCCGGCTTTCTAAGTACCAACAGCAACTCGAAGCCCTCTACCAAGAGCGACCCGACTTTCTTCAACCGGAAAGCCGTCGTAATGAAATCTTAAGTTTTATCAGTCAGGGTTTACAAGATTTCTCGATTTCCCGGCTTAATTTAGAATGGGGATTTCCGGTTCCGGTCGATCCCAAGCAAACGATTTATGTCTGGTTTGATGCGCTCTTAGGCTATGTCACGGCTTTACTCGATCCCGATCAGGAGGCAACATTAGAGAATGCTTTATCCCAATGGTGGCCGATTAATTTGCATTTGATTGGCAAAGATATTTTGCGCTTTCATGCTATTTCTTGGCCGGCGTTGTTAATGTCTGCTGATTTACCTTTACCCGGTCGTATCTTTGGACACGGATTTCTGACCAAAGATGGTAAGAAGATGGGGAAAAGCTTGGGTAATACGCTAGACCCGGTAGCGTTAGTCAGTCAGTTTGGATCGGATGCAGTTCGCTACTATTTTCTCAAAGAGATAGAATTTGGACAGGATGGTGATTTCAATCTGAGTCGGTTTATCAACACCTTGAATGCTGACTTAGCCAATGACCTGGGGAATTTGCTCAATCGCACACTCAAAATGGTACATAAATACTTTGACGGTTGTGTTCCTGAGGTCAATCTGGCAACTTTTTGTGAGGATCATCCTTTAAAATCCTACGGTACAACTTTAGGTGAAACCGTGGCTCAGGGTTACGAGAATTTAGCGTTCAGCGAGGTTTGTAATGCCATTTTACACCTCGTGCAAGCGGGTAATAAATACATTGATGAACAGGCCCCTTGGTCACTGTACAAGCAGGGAAAGCTAGATTTAGTCGGATCTGTACTTTATTCTGTACTGGAATCTGTTAGACTAGCAGCTTACCTACTTTCTCCCATTACTCCTAATCTTAGCAATCGGATCTATAATCAGCTTGGATTCTCAATTGATTTTAATGACAAAACGACAATTGAGACCGAACTAGCCTTTGAGACCCATGCTAGATGGGGAATATTAAGTGCCAAACAAGTGCTTGCCGAACCCCAACCCGTTTTCCAACGTTTGGAACTCCCTGAAACCATTTCCTCATAGAGACTCTGCTGGTTAAGCTTTACTTAAGATAACACATCTGTCTTTAATCTGACGACTTCACTACTCATTCAATAAACAATCTTTCAATAATAAACGAGGTATAACAATCATGTTTAATCCCATGAAAAACGGCGAAATCTTTACGCCAGAACAAGTTCTTGAAAATCGGGGTCGGGTCGCAATCTTTATTGATGGTTCCAACCTCTTTTATGCCGCTTTACAACTGGGGATCGAGATTGACTACACGAAATTGCTGTGTCGCTTAACGGGGGGATCGCGGTTGTTGCGTTCATTTTTCTATACCGGTGTTGATCGCACCAATGAAAAACAACAGGGGTTTCTGTTGTGGATGCGACGCAATGGCTACCGGGTGATCGCCAAAGATTTAGTTCAGCTTCCCGATGGTTCTAAAAAAGCGAATTTAGATGTCGAAATTGCCGTCGATATGCTGGCCTTAGTCGGTTCCTACGACACGGCGGTACTGGTCAGTGGAGATGGCGATCTCGCTTATGCAGTTGACTGTGTAAGCTATAGAGGGGTGCGAGTGGAAGTGGTTAGTTTGCGAGCGATGACCAGTGACAGTTTGATTAATGTTGCCGATCGCTATATCGATCTGGAAAATATCAAAGAAGATATTCAGAAAAATCCTCGCAGTCCCAATGGCTATCCCTACCGTCCCCTTTCCAGCATGAGTTTAATGGATCACCGACAAATGGAGGGATCGTAAGATCGCAATTGATGAACAACAGGTGGGGGTTTTTCAGATTGAAGATAATTGGGGATCAAACTCAACCTCAGTTGATCCCGAGAAAGTGGGGTTTTTTCTCGGGGAAGATTTTACTGGCGATGGTTGGGATCATTCTTCTGGCTGGACTGTCAGGGTGTACCCCCCCAGAGCGACCTGAAAATAACGATGTTACTCAAACTCAACCTCAACCGGAAGAAGAATTTGACAACAGTTTAACCCTCGATGATGTCACCCTCGAACAAGCCAACGAGAAGGGAGAGTTACTGTGGCGAGTGGAGTCGAAGCAAGCGAGCTACAGTAAAGATAACCGCATTGCCAAGGTGACTCAACCGATGGGTGAGTTGTTTCGCGATGGTAAATTGCTCTATAAAGTCGAAGCTGAACTTGGAGAGGTCTACCAAGACAGCAAGCGGATTGTTTTACGCAATAATATTGTTGCCACTGATGTGGAACGGGGATTAGTTTTACGAGGAAATTTTTTAGAATGGATCGTCGATCAGGAGATTTTGGTTGTTCGTAATGGTGTCACCGGGGAACACGAACAGGTTCACGTTGTCGCTTCCGAGGTACAAGCCTTTAACCGAGAAAAACGCATCGAGTTTTGGAACCAGGTGACAGTGAATCTCAAAGATCCGGTGGTGCAGTTACGCACCGATCATATCATTTGGGAGTGGGAACAAGAAAAACTGATTGCCGATCGTCGAGTGGAAGTGGATCGCTATCAACAGCAAACCGTTACTGATCGCGGTGTCGCGGGAGAAGCGATCGTCGATCTGAAAACTCAACTGGCTGACCTGAAGAAAAATGTGCAGATCGCCATGTCAGAACCCCCGTTGCAAATTGCCAGTAATCAAATTAAATGGCTTTATGAACAGCAAAAAATCGAGTCTCCCCAACCGATTACCATTATTCATCGAGAAGAACAAGTTACTGTAACAGCTAACCAAGGATGGGGCGATCTCAAAGCCGAACAGTTTGATTTAGTCGGAAATGTAGTTGGGATCGGTCAAAAACGTCAAGCTCAGTTGAATACCAATCAGTTAACTTGGTCTGTATCCCAACAACAGTTTCAAGCTCAAGGAAATGTGGTTTACCGCCAAATCGATCCGCCTTTGACTTTAATGGGAGATAGAGCAGTAGGCGAGTTTACTAATAATACCATTGTGGTCAGTGGCGGTCAAAATGGGGATCAAGTGGTAACAGAATTTGTTCCGTAACTAAGTTAATCTGAGTTCGACCAGGTTAGAAAATGCCAGGAAGCAGATCCAGTAAGCCTTTAACCGTACAGGAGGAGGGCAGCCCAGCACTTTTCGCTGTTTAATAAGCAGAGCTTATTTCAGGCATAAGTAACAATTTGCTTAAACTTCTTTACAAAACTTCATTGACTGTGCAATACTGTAATCACGGTAGAGAAAGCACTGCCGCCGAACCTTGAAAAATACATAGCAATCATACATACCATGACGACTACCTTACAGCAGCGCGAAAGCGCCAACCTGTGGGATCAGTTCTGTAACTGGGTAACATCCACCAACAACCGGATTTACATCGG
>JAYKHV010000043.1:0-51978 GCA_035285085.1 Lyngbya sp.
TGGGGAGAGGACTTTTTTCCGATGAAAAATAGCTTTTTGTTAATAAAAATTCCCCCCATCTCCCTACCTCCCTACCTCCGGTCCTCCCCACCAATCAAGTTTTAGGGCTAGAATGAAACGGCCCTGCATTGAAGAAGGAGTCACCGAATCAGGAGTCAGGAGTCAGGAGGGAAAATTGCATGGGGATTCTAACCCCAAACAATTTTGATCACCGTGTAGACGGTGGGGTATTAAACCCATAAAGGAAATGATAAAAATTGCCACAGAATTTTTTACTGATAGTAAACACTGATAATAAACCATGACGGAGGCAACTTCATCTCAACCCCTAATTATTCCCCAACTGATTGTTGGTTTGGGAAATCCCGAACCAAAATATGATCGAACCCGACATAATATTGGTTTTGAAGCGATTGATATTTTAGCGAAAACATGGCTAATTCCCCTCTCAGAAAACCGCAAATTTCAAGGACAATTTGGAGAAGGAACTTGGAGAGGAAGCGATAAAATCAGACTCCTCAAACCCCTCACCTACATGAACCGTTCGGGACAGTCCATTCAAGCGGTTGTCAACTGGTACAAACTGCCCCCAGAATCGGTATTAGTCGTTTATGATGATATGGATTTACCCGTCGGACGGTTGCGGTTGCGACTGTCGGGTTCTGCGGGAGGTCATAACGGGATGAAATCAACCATTTCCCATCTCGGAACCCAGAACTTTCCCCGTTTGCGAATAGGGATTGGTAAACCCAAAGACCCCGCAGCCAGCCAAACCGGAGAAACCATCTCTCACGTTTTGGGAAAATTTTCCCCGTCGGAAACTCAGGTGATGGAAAAAGTGCTTACACTGGTGTTAGAGGCAGTGGAATTAAGTCTTAAGCAGGGCGTAGAAAAATCCATGAGCCTCTACAATAGTCGCAGTATTGACCAATAAATATCAGTGAGTTCTAAAGGTTTACCAGAAACGACAGCCTACCTTCGGGTAACAAACCATTCCTGGCAACAAGGCATATTAGAAGGAGAAGTGACTGCGGGAGGATTTGAGTGGCGATTTCAATGGCGATTTAGACGCAACAAAACCCTAATTATTCAACCCTCTCAAGGTCGTGCGTTAATTCACGAACCCTTAGGTCGTTTTCTGGAAAAATCCGATTATAAACTCGAACCCGGAGGGGATTATTCGTTTACAATTCGGGCAAAATTTTAGAGGTAAAAACCCGAGTATTTTGTAGGAGGGGTGACATCGTTAAGTTCAAACTCAAGTGAATCAATTTGTCAAAAGTCACCCATCACAAAGAAGAATTTGTAGGAGGGGTCACATCGTTAAGTTCAAACTCAAGTTAATAACTTTCTCAAAAGTGACCCATCATCAAGAAGAATTTTGTAGGATGGGTCACATCGTTAAGTTCAAACTAAAATTAATAACTTTCTCAACAGTGACCCATCATCAAGAAGAATTTTGTAGGAGGGGTGACATCGTTAAGTTCAAACTAAAATTAATAACTTTCTCGAAAGTGACCCATCATCAAGAAAATTTCGTAGGATGAGTCACATCGTTAACTTCAAACTCAAGTGAATCAATTTCTCAAAAGTGACCCATCATCAAGAAAATTTTGTAGAATAGGTCACATCGTTAACTTCAAACTCAAGTGAATCAATTTCTCAAAAGTGACCCATCATCAAGAAGAATTTTGTAGGATAGGTCACATCGTTAACTTCAAACTCAAATTAATAACTTTCTCAAAAGTCACCCATCATCAAGAAGAATTTTGTAGGATAGGTCACATCGTTAAGTTAGTATTAGGGGTTTAGACCAAAAATTGAAAAACAAGTAGTCATCCGTTCACCGTTTCGGAGTTTGCACTTAAGAAGCCCGGATGAGGAGATTCCAGAGTCAATCTCGGCGGTAAACATTAGCTTAAATTTGCTCAAATTTGAACAAAAATATAGCTTAAATTTTCAACTTTTTGGCTTTCTTTCGTTTGAATTTAATCCGCACAATAAAAATGTGTAAACCTAGAATTCTCTCATCTGGATGTGCCAGGGAACAAGTCCTTGGGGTAAAAGTGACGGGCTGTGATGTTATTGAATTGGCATCAAATCTACCCACAGTCATATCCGTCTTAGAGAATTTTGTGTTACGGTAGAATCATTGAGAAATAATTTTTCGGTTTTTAATCTAACGATATAGACTTACTCTCCGAATCTGAACTCTCTACACTCTTAGATTTTGGAGATTGTTGATTCGATTTGTGTCGGCAATTTAGCAAATATCTTGTTTGCCAGCCGACAAGTTGATTTAGGAAATTTATTTGAGTGAAATATTCAATGACTAATTCTATTTCTGACGATTTGATGAAGCGTCAATCCTATCCTATTAACTGGATAACAGTAGCCTTTTTCGCTATTTTTCATCTACTCGCACTCTTAGCACCTTTTTTCTTTTCTTGGTCTGCTATAGCTGTCACCGTCTTTCTACACTGGTGGTTAGGGAGTTTGGGAATCTGTTTGGGATATCACCGTCTACTGACTCACCGCAGCTTAGAAGTACCAAAATGGCTCGAATATATACTCGCTGTTAGTGGCGCACTGGCTTTACAGGGAGGGCCGATTTTTTGGGTAGCCGGACACCGCCAACACCACGCCCATACTGAAGACAATGAATTAGACCCTTACTCAGCCGGACGGGGATTTTGGTGGAGTCACATGGTTTGGCTATTCTATCAACGAGAGCAATTTTTCGACTATCAAGCTTACCGCAAATATGCCCCCGACCTAGACCGACAATCGTTTTACCGTTGGCTAAACCGCTACTACCTACTCCTACAGATTCCTTTGGGGCTGTTGTTATACTGTCTCGGTGGATGGTCATTTGTAATCTACGGTATATTTGTCAGGGCAGTTTTACTCTGGCACAGCACTTGGTTAATCAACTCGGCGACTCACTTAAGAGGCTACCGCACGTTTAAATCTGCGGACAACTCCCGTAACCTCTGGTGGGCTGCAATTCTCACTTATGGGGAAGGATGGCACAATAACCATCACGCCCACCCCAAGGTCGCTAAAGCGGGGTGGAAATGGTGGGAAATTGACCCAACTTGGTGGGTGATTAAACTCTTGCAACTGTTAGGTTTAACCAAGAGGGTTGTTCTTCCTCCTGTGTAAAATATATGTGTTTTTCCCCATCGGCAAGTTTTGTTGCGAGTACCTTGCTCATTTCATCAGGAAGTTATTGTATTAGTAGAGTCATCAAGACTAATTCTTATCCCTATTTGCCGATAGCGGTCGTCCCCATCTTCTTTGGGATTCAGCAGGGATTTGAAGGCATGGTTTGGCTTTCTTTAAATGGTACTGTTCCTCAAGCAACCCAAACCTATGCACTCGGTTTTTTGTTTTTTTCTCATTTTCTTTGGCTTTTCTGGATGAATATCTCTGTACTCGTTATAGAGACTAGAAAAACCTTCAAGAAAGTCTTGGTCGGATTGGCGGTTATTGGCTTTCTTGATGGAGTCTTTCTTTATTTTCCCCTCCTCCTCCACCGAGATTGGTTATCGGTTAGCCTTGTTAACCACTCAATTCAATATCAAATTCATGTGTTGAGTAGTGGGTTGATTCCTCCCCTTCTGGGAATCTGTTTGTATGTAATTGTGTGTTTAACGGGTTTGTTTGTTTCTGAAAATAAGGAATTGAATTATTTAGGTGGCTTGCTTTTTGTTGCTTTTATCCTCACCAAGCTTATTTTTGATTATGCTTTAATCTCGGTCTGGTGTTTTTTTGCTGCGGTTATTTCTTGCGAGCTAATTTATGTGTTTTATTCGGAGCAATTATTCGAGCAAGTTGACTCGGGGAATTGAGCGTTGATGCTGGATATGAGCTACCAATACTTTGTACACCTTATGAGTTAATGGGAGAGACTGATGTGGAAGGATAGTATTCTTGAGGAGATTCATAAAATTCGAGAAGAATATGCTCAATCTTTCAATTATGATTTACAGGCCATTTGTGACGATTTGCGAAAAAAGCAAGCTGAAAGTGGAAGGAAAATAATATCCAAGCCACTTAAACCCCGCAGCCAAAAATCTGATAAAGTTCAACAATAATAGAACTCATAGAAGAACTTAAAACATCAGTTTTCTTCGGTCCTTTTAGGGGGGACTGAGGGGCGTAAAACTGAGAAAAACCTCTCCCCCAACCCCTCTCCACCTCTCCCTAACCCTCTCCTACGAGGAGAGGGAAAAGGTGTCCCTAATGGGACAATTCATAAATGGCGAGGGGGGTTAACTTTCTTCGGTCCTTTTAGGGGGGACTGAGGGGGGTCAAAACTGCATAACTCAACACCCCTCAGACATAAGTGATAATGTATTGTTTGGCTTGCATCTATATACCTCCCATGAAGCGAACTTCTCTGAACCCCTTTCTCTGGCTAACAGCTTTGGTTGGATGTTCTGGACTGTTAACGGGAACACCTCAACCTGTTACCGGACAGACAAATTCTTCTGTATTGTTGGCTCAAAGAATTTCTCAACCCCAAGACGTAGCACAATTTAATTCAGCATTCAAAGAGCTAGAAGACGCACCATCAAAATTCCAGGCACTAGAAGAAGCAGCACAGTTCCTCAAAGAACTAGAAGAAGTAGTACAAAAACTAGAACTAGCTGTCTATTATATTCGAGAAAGCAAGCTTGAACAAGCACGAGTTTTACTGGAACAAGCTTTCTCTTTCATTCAGAGAATACCTGTTGTTTATGACAACTCAAATCCGGCGTTTACAGAACAGCAAAAAGATTGGTTAATAAAGAAGTTAATAGAAATTTTTCAGCATGAAGAGATTGATAAATCTGAGGAAGGTGCATTAACATTTTATCAAGCCGAATTTATTAAAAAACAGTTTTTTTCTGTAGTTCAGTATCTAAAATTGTTAATAAAAAGCCTTCAACTTGCAATGGCAGGTAAATCCCAAGAAGCCGTAGCAATATTTGATGAAGCAGAATCTATAATAAAAGAGCTTGATGCTGAACGTAAAGCTGAACTTGAAGAAGCCTACCGACTCAACAAACAAGCCTACCAACTCGCAGTACAAGGTAAATACAACGAAGCAATACCCTTAGCAGAACGATCTCTAGAAATTATAGAAATAATTCAAGGAGAAAACCATCCCCGTGTCGCCACCAGCCTCAACAACTTAGGACTTTACTACACCTTGCAAGGACGCTTTGATGAAGCGGAACCCCTCTTGCAACGTTCCTTAGTTCTTCAAGAAGAATACCAACGTTCCCTCGTTATTCGTGATGGTACCGAAATCAACCCTCCCGGCGTGACATTACGCTTCCCCCCCCCTACCAGCCTCAACAACTTAGGATTGCTCTACCTCTTGCAAGGACGCTATGATGAAGCTGAACCCCTTTATCAACGTTCTTTAGCTATGTGGGAGAAATTCTACGGAGAAAACCATCCCAATGTCGCCGTCAGCCTCAGCAACTTGGCATTACTCTATCTATCTCAAGGAGACACAACTCAAGCCATTAACTTTCTGAGTCGGGGACTAGAAGTTCAAGAACAAAACCTGAATGTTCTTTTAGCAACGGGTTCAGAACGTCAAAAACAGGACTCGATGAAAACAGTTTCTAGTAAAACTGATTTTGCTGTTTCTCTGCATATTAAAGATGCACCAAATAACTCGGAAGCCGCTCGTTTGGCGTTGACAACTATTCTCCGTCGCAAAGGTCGGATTTTAGATGTGATGACCAATGACTTACAACTGTTACAAGAAAATATTACCCCAGAAAATCAACAATTTCTCGATGAATTGGCTACAGTAAGAACTCAACTGGCGACTCTGATTTACAATCAGCCCGAAAATATCTCCGAAGAACAATACCGTCAACAAGTTGCAAGTTTAAGACAAAAATCGGAGCAACTCGAAGCCGAACTTTCTCGCCGCAGCGCCGAATTTAGAACCCTTTCAGAACCCGTTACTATTGAAGCGGTACAACAGTTGATTCCCGAAGATGCGGCGTTAGTTGAATTTGTTTTATATGAACCTTATGATGCTAAAGCAAGACAATGGGGAAACCCTCATTATGCGGCTTATATCCTTAAATCTGACGGCGAACCGCAATGGGTTGATTTGGGAGAAGCTGAACCCATTCACCGAGCGGCTTTCTTTCGCTTCAATTTAGCCCTGAAAGACAAAAAAGATGCTTTTATCGGAAATTCGGATAAAGTTAAACAAACCGCACGTCAACTTGATGAACTGTTAATGCAACCCATTCGAGAAAAGTTGGGGAATGTTAATCATATTATTATCTCGCCGGATGCACAGTTAAATTTGATTCCGTTTGCGGCGTTGGTTGATGAAAATAATCAATATATGATTGAAACTTATAACATTACTTATCTAACAACCGGACGGGATTTAATTCGTTTACAACTTGAATATTCTCACAAACAAAATCCTGTTATTGTTGCTAACCCGGACTATGATAAACCCGGCGAACCAACAACAGTTGCTGTTTCTAATAACTCTGAAAGCCCCCTAAATCCCCCAATGATGGGGGACTTGGAAATTTCCCCCCAAAGTTGGGGGGACAGAGGGGGGCTATCCCAAACTCGCGGAATTAATCAACTTTCGAGAGATGTTGAGATGAGTGTTGGGGCGTTACCGGGAACCG
Organism: Lyngbya sp.; assembly: GCA_035285085.1. GTDB lineage: Bacteria > Cyanobacteriota > Cyanobacteriia > Cyanobacteriales > Microcoleaceae > Capilliphycus. The sequence goes on from JAYKHV010000043.1 coordinate 6,672, forward strand.
CAGAAGAAGCAAATATCATTGCACCTTTATTAGCCGATGTAACGTTATTTACCCAATCTCAAGCCACAGAAAATGCGGTTAAACAGTTACAAGCGCCGAAAATTTTACACGTTGCAACTCACGGCTTTTTCTTAAAAAATCTTCCCCGAGTTGAACCCGATAATACTTTTGGTTTTATCTCGGAAAACACTCAACAAAATACCCCAATTCAAGAAAATCCTTTGCTGCGTTCTGGTTTGGCGTTGGCGGGTTTTAATCCCCGTGAAAGCGGTTCGGATGATGGCGTATTAACGGCGTTGGAAGTGGCAAATTTAAGGCTTAGAGGGACTAAATTAGTGGTGTTATCGGCTTGTGAAACGGGGTTGGGAGAGGTTGAAAATGGTGAAGGGGTTTACGGTTTACGTCGTGCGTTTACGCTGGCGGGTGCGGAAAGTCAATTGATGAGTTTGTGGAAAGTTAACGACGAAGGAACGAAGGATTTAATGATAAAATATTATCAACGGATATTGCAAAATCAAGGGCGTTCGGATGCGTGGCGTCAAACTCAGTTGGAAATGTTAAATTCTCAACAGTATCAACATCCTTATTTCTGGGCGGCGTTTGTTCCCGTTGGAGATTGGACGCCGATGGAATTTTAATTTACCCAACCCAAAAACCCGGTAACTTCTGAGAAACCGGGTTTTTTAGTCTCTTTGTGATAAATAGGGTTTTTTTAGTCTCTTTGTGATAAATAATATCAAATCTTGTGTATAATCAACGAATAACAGACACCCGACCCGTACCACCGACCCTGAACAGGCTTCGGTCGAACCCCACTACTCCGAACACCCAATAGCCAGATCATTGATTATTGATCCGCAGATCATTTATAATTTGGTTATAGAGCTTGAAAAACTATTGCGATTCCCTTATAGTCCAATGATTGTCGGTACTACAGAAGCAGCCCGTATTTTAAAAATCTCTACCGCTCGACTGCGAGTTCTCCTAAGCGCAGGCCGAGTCGAAGGTGCCTATAAGACCGGGAAGATGTGGCTAATTCCCCTGTTTAAGGGCAAACCCATAATTGAGCGAGGTACAAGAGGTCCGGCTCCCCGTTGGCGCAATCGAAGAAAGCCTGCAAAAAAGATTGTTCACGTTAATTCTCAAAGAATTCGACAAAATCAAAAACACCAGGAACGACTTCCCGTGATTACGGTCAGAGAGGGTAAGAGCAATACTTACGGGCATATTGTCGAAATACCGGGAGGATGTCGTGTCGTCTATAGTCCCGATAAACCTCTCAGTTGTGGTGCCAGGGTTTGGATTGAAACCTTTTATGATGTTCAGGTCGTCGGTTAGTCAAAATCTCTTGATCTCCCCACACTTTTATGATGGGTATTCAACTGGACTTGATATAACGTTCTATCAAAATAATCGCCACAATATCATCAATAGGTCTAGGAGGAGTTCGCATTCCTTGAGGAATTAAACGAGTTAAGCCTTGGGGCGGATACATTTCCCAATAGCGATCGCGTGCTTCTAAGCTGCTATAACGTTCGTCTATTTGAATAATTTCTATGGTTGTCGGTAACGCTTCTGATAGTTTTTGTTTCCAACTTTTTGAGGTGGTTTGATTTCCCATCACGCACAAATTAATGGGATATTTTTGAGACAATGTTTTTAACGTTTCTATCGCTTCTATCGAGGGGATAACTTGATGATATTGCAGTTGGTTATTCTTCCCCATTACCGCAATTCCGCATTTATCTTTACCCGGATCGAAACCGAGAATCATTTCCATAATTTGCTTCCTGTTTTGCTTTTTCCACCTTGAGAAACGAACTGTTAATCATCTGTCAGAGAATGGGTGCGATCAATAATAAAAGGTGTACCGTTTGTTTCCATATCTTCGGGTTTGATCTCCTCTGTTTGCCACTGTTGAGTTTCCGTTTCTTCGGGGGTCAAAATTTGCTGATCTTGAGGACGGGTACTGAGAATAATCTCCCCATTTTGACGGGCGAGTAAATCGATTTTTAAAGGCCCAATTGTATAGGTATCTTGGGCGGCGACGGCTTGTAATTCAACTTGTTGATCGTGTTCTTGTAACTTTTCAAAAAAGTTCACTAAAGTTTCGACGCGAGCATCCCCAATTTGAATTAACCCATCTACGTCTAATATTCCCACAAAACGAGCGCGAAATCTAGAGGCATCTAACAACTGTTCGAGTTGTTGTTCAAGCTGATCGTTACTGAGCGTTGAGGGTTTTATTGAAGTTCCCGCGATCACTTCTCCGGAGGTAAAAAGTAAGCGATTGGGTTCGGCTTTGGTAAACACAGCCACGCGACTTTCTCCGGCTAAATAATTGGCTGCGGAGATTATCTGTACCACATAATCTCGACCATCATCAATCTCTTGAATTAGTTCTTCTATTTCGGCTTTGGTAATCTGAATAACTTGTTCTTTCGCCACACTGGAATTCCCCAATTGTACAGAATTCATGGCGTTGCGATTGGCTTCTTGTAAAAGACTATTAACCACATCTGTAGATTGTTTGGGGTCTTTTACCCGAATTAATCCGCTCGCCAAAACCGCACCCCGTTTCAGCACAACGCTGCCTTCTCGTAACAGTTGAAAATCTCGTTCAACCAGTTCAAACTGCTCTGTGAGATAAGCTTTTTGTTCTTCGAGTTTGGCTTGTTGTTGTTCAAGATCTTTGAGGAGTTTTTCCCGTTCTGCGATCACTTGTTCTCGTTCGGCAATGACTTGATCCCGTTCGGCAATGACTTGATCCCGTTCGGAAATCACTTGATCTTGCTGGGCAATTTCGCGATCGCGCTCTTGTATTTGGGCTTTAACTTGTTCTCGCTGTTCGATTAACTTTTCCCGTTCAGTTTGCAATTGTTCGATTTCTGACTGAAGGGATTGTTTTTGATCGAAGACTTCCTGAAGTTGATTTTCTGTGCGGTTCAGTTCGGATTCGGTTTGGTTTTTGGCATCGTTAATTTGACTCAATTGACTTTGCAATTCATTGAGTCGGCTTTGGGTTTTTTCCAGTTGACTTTGAGTTTGTTGGAGTTTGGTTTCTGTTTCTGTTGCTTGGGTGTTGGCTTGGGCTAATGAAGAATTAATTTGATTGAGTTGAGCCAAAGCTGCATTGAGAGCATTTCTAGCCTGATCTAACTCATCTTCTACCCTTTCTTTTTCGTCCTCTGTGCGGGTTAGATCTTTACGAGATTGATTGAGTCGTTCTTGAATTTCATCAATTCTAAAAACTCCCCGACGCAGAGGTTTACTAGCTGCAAATAAAATGCCGAGTGTCAAACCCGACAGTACGGTACCTGTGACCATCGTGACAACAACAGCAGTCGTTCGAGGGCGAAGCTTAAATAGACTTAGACGGGCTTTGCCCACTTTTGTCCCTAAGCGATCGCTGACTGTTGCGATCACGCCCCCCAATACTAATATTGCGATTACGAGGATCAATCCGGCAGTCATTTTAGTGATCAGTGATCAGTTTTCAGTGTTTTGTTTGGTTTGAATGTTGTTTGATTCCCATTAACTCCTTATTTTGATGCACTTTTGGTTCAGTTTGCCATTTAGGTAAATTGTTGGCTGAGGGTGACAGGATTATGAACGGTGATCTTTTTCTTGTGAATGGAGATCATGTTCTTTTGTCTAAGATCCCCCAGTAAACGAGTCACGGTTACTCGAGTTGAACCAATTGCTTCCGCGATCGCCTGATGAGATAACTTTAGATCGATTCTAATCCCCTCTTGGCCCGGTACGCCAAAATCTCTACACAAAATTAACAAAAAACTGACCAATCTCGATCCCATATCTCGGTGAGCGAGAGTTTCAATCATCATCTCCGTTTGTAAAATCCGAGATGATAGCCCTCGTAACATCACCATTGAGAGTTCCGGGTTACTTTTAAGAGCTTTTTCGACTTGTTCGATCGGAACTGAGAGTAGTTCTACGGGAGTAAAAGCGACGGCATGATAAAACCGATCTGATTTATGACCCGTAATCAAGGAGAGGACACCAAAGACGCTGTTTTCTCGCAATAGGGCGACGGTTATCTCCTCTCCAGCTTCATAGACTCTGGATAGTTTGACCGCTCCTTTTATGAGAACGTAAACGCGCTCTGCTGGATCTCCTGGGAAAAATATAGTTTTCCCCCGTTCAAAGGTTTCTACAACGGGAGGATATGCCCCGCCTCCGATCTGGCGGAACATTGCTGCTAACGGTCTATCATACGTCACGTCCCGATCCCTTGCGCTAACCAATGCCCTACTTTACTTTACGACTTAACTTTAGTTTGAAAGAGTTTGATCTCTAAGTCAACTCAAATCATCGTTTGTCTGTTCTAGCATAAGCTTAACAGAGAACCCGAGATTACGAGCAGCCCGAGTCAAAACAAACAGTTTGAGTTTGAGCTTTCTTGGATGATTGCTCAGTATACAGTTGGTGACAGCGTTCCCTACCGCCTCATACACTAGCATATCTACGCAATAACCGCCTTGAATCGTGAAAATCTGTGGCGATCGCACAGAAGCTATCAACCCCTGTTTATCCTTGCTGCTGAAATAAACCCTGGCTTTGATGGATTGGGAAACCAGAGGAGAAGTTTAATCTGACTCTGTTCTTCGTTCTAGATTAACCAGAGTTGTTCAGCTTGACAAGCATTTCGTGTGACTTTGCCAATTCATTTTATGATAAAGAATCGGAATGTCAGCCCAGACCAACACACCAATAGCTTTTAGAATAAACGATTATGTTAAATTTGGACGGAAAAAACGCGCTAGTCACCGGGATCGCTAACAATCGCTCGATTGCTTGGGGAATCGCCCAACAACTTCATGCAGCCGGAGCGAACTTGGGAGTCACCTATCTTCCCGATGATAAAGGCCGGTTTGAAAAGAAAGTTGGAGAACTCGTAGAACCCCTCAACCCCAGTCTGTTCTTACCCTGCAACGTTCAAGATGATAGCCAAGTTGAAACGGTTTTTCAAACCATTAAGGATCAGTGGGGAAAACTTGACATTCTGATTCATTGTTTGGCTTTTGCGGACAAAGACGATTTATCAGGAGATTTTAGCAACGTTTCCCGGGAAGGATTTACTCGGGCGTTAGATATTAGCGCCTACTCTTTGGTACAACTGGCAGCAGGGGCTAAACCCCTAATGACCGAAGGCGGAAGTATTGTTACCCTGACTTATCTCGGCGGTGTCCGGGTGATCCCCAACTATAATGTGATGGGAATTGCCAAAGCCGCTTTAGAGATGAATGTGCGTTACTTAGCCGGAGAAATGGGACCTTCAGGGATTCGGGTCAATGGCATTTCCGCAGGCCCAATTCGCACGTTGGCGTCTTCGGCAGTCGGGGGAATTTTAGATATGATTCATCATGTCGAAGAAGTTGCACCCCTGCGTCGCACGGTAACTCAACAGGAAGTCGGAAATACAGCCGCTTTCCTCTGTAGCGATCTCGCCAGTGGAATTACCGGTCAGATTATATATGTTGATTCCGGCTACTGCATTATGGGAATGTAACTTTACAGTGAACAGTGAACAGTGAACAGTGACCAATTTTTACAGTTATCAGTGAACAGTGACCCTTCGGGTTCGCTAGTTGCTACGATCGCGAACTTCGCTCTCTTGCGAACTTTGCTCTCGACGGAAGCCGCCGGGCCGCAAGGAAAGCGCTCTCGACGGAAACCGCCAAGTCGCGAGTTCGCGCTCCTTGATGGAAACCACCAAGACCGCACTAGCTCACCAGTTTTTACAGGGAACAGTGAAGAGTACACACTGATAACTGATAACTGATAACTGTTCACTGATAACTGATAACTGCCTTTTGCCTTTTGCCTTTTGAGAACATCATGCAAACTCACTTAACAGACAACCAAACCGCTACAACCCCTTCTTCCGATTTACTTCCAACAGCACGCAAGGTAACGGTTAAACGGACAACCAAGGAAACCGATGTCACGGTAACAATTAACCTCGATGGGACTGGTACCTGTCAAGCAAATACGGGGATTCCTTTCCTCGATCATATGTTGCAGCAGATCGCTTCTCACGGCTTAATTGATTTGGATATACAAGCCGTTGGAGATGTGGAAATTGACGATCATCACACCAATGAGGATGTTGGGATTACCCTTGGACAAGCCCTCGCCAAAGCTTTGGGCGATCGCAAAGGTATTAACCGCTTTGGTCATTTTGTCGCCCCGCTTGATGAAGCTTTAATTCAGGTGGTGTTGGATTTTTCGGGGCGTCCTCATCTGAGTTATGGTTTAGAAATTCCCACTCAACGGGTTGGCACCTATGACACTCAACTTGTCCGCGAATTTTTTGTCGCTTTGGCTAATAATAGTTTGATGACTTTGCATATTCGTCAGCTTGATGGAATTAATTCCCATCATATTATTGAAGCGACGTTTAAAGCTTTGGCGCGATCGCTACGCATGGCGGTTGAAATTGATCCTCGACGTTCTGGTACAATTCCCAGTTCTAAAGGGGTTCTTTAAAATTGTTAAAATTCCGATTGTCAAGGCGGATTAAATGCTAATCTGCCTTAGATTTTTCCTGGGTTAGAACAGGGTGAACCTTCTGCCGTTTTTAATTGAAACGAGCAGGGACTTAACACTAATAAACCTGTTATTCCAACTAACAGCAACGTCATTAAAACAGAAACATCAATCGGAGATTGAGCGGGATTAATTTCTACAGGAAGTTCTTGAGAAAATAAGGTATTATCGGCGGTATTAGGAGCGTATTCTATCCCGTGAATTCCTTGAGTTTTGGCTTCACCTTCTGGGGTATTTACTCCTCGGTTCCAAACTTGTAAAGCGTGAGATTTAAGGTTTTGCCGTCCTCGGGCAAATAAATTTAAGCCATTAATTCCGTAAATTTGCCCTTGGTTTTGACTAATTGCTTTTTCTCCCCAGCTAAAAACTTCTAGGTCTTCTTTTGTCCAGGAATAGTTTCCCCAACGGGCTTCAAAGGCTTCTAATTCTGATAACTCGATCACTCCATTGGCGTTTTGATCTGTTCCTTCAAAAACTCCTGAGAGTTGATATTCTCCGACTGGTTGTTGAAATTCAAAGCGGTTGGTTGGGGGCGCTATTTGATTAATTAATCCCAAACTGACCGCAACACCTGCGGCGATCGCTAGTTTTTGAGCAAGACTGCATTTGAGAGAATTGGGGCGTGGGTAAACTTTTGAGTGTTGTTTGTGCATAACCATCGGATCTCTTCCTTGATGTGTCTGTTCAACTCATCTAAACTTATATCTGCCCACTCACTGCTTATGCAGTGACTCCCGATCGGTTTTGATCGGGGTTTCAGCCTGAACGAGATTCTTTTCGCTTTTCTTTCAAAAACTCGATCGCTAGAAGTTATTCGGTTGAACGTTGAGACTCGGAGGTTGATTGCTCTTGACGGTTCAAACGTTCTGTTCGTTGATCTATCCAGTCCAACAGTCTTCGTGACATTTTTAATTGACCGTTGAGGATTTGATCGGATACAACGATTAGCCCTAAAAGTAGAGATAGTGAAATAATGTCCATCAGTCAACTCGCCACTTAACTAGACTGTACGGTTTTATGAAAACGTATTAAAAGCAGACATATTAGATGATCTATCCATAAGATAGACTGTACGGTTTGGTTTTGTCAAGAAAAAAGACGCATCCGAGTGCGTCCAAGCAACAATAACTGTTTTGGGAAAAGCTAACTGCGAGTTGATGCAGTGGTGATGATATCCCACTGAGATTCGATCAACTGAACCGTGAAACCGAAATGTTCAGTTGAACCTTTAGGATCTTGTTGATCGCGACGGCGAAAAGACTCGCAAGCCGACTCAGAAGCCGATTTTTGTTGAATATTAATCAAGCCAAACCGTAACGGTTCTCGATCGTCGGGTTCGTCGCACTCGGGAGAAGCAACCAACGAGCGAAGTTGAGTTACACCCAAGTGAGACTGATGATCGGAAATCAAAAAATCGGACTGGGGGCGCGAAATCGAAGACATTGCAGCGATCGCACCCACCCAAACTACACACTCCATCCAAGTCCAACGACTCATCACCAACACTCCTGACCAATTCATTAAAAGACTTTGCAAAGCAATTGAAAACGTAACCGAGAGTCGGGTAACTGTTTATAAAGATTTTCCCGTCAACAGTCACGGCACAAGGAGAAGATAAAAAAAGAGGATTACTCGCCTTGTTCGAGGCTTTGGGCTGCCCATTTGAGGGCTTGAGAGGGAGTGAAGATCTGACCTTCTGCTTGTGCTAGTTGGATCTTCATCAGCAGTTGACCAATTTTCGGACTGGGAGATAAATTGAATGCTTTCATTAATTCATTTCCCGTGATCAACACCTGAGGATGAGCAACCGGATCATCAGGGTTCAAGAAACGTTCAACCAGAGGCGATAGACTGGCCGCAGAAACGCCAGAAGCCACAGCAACGAGGGCAAGTGCGGGAAAGAGGGTTCCCACGTCCTGAAAGAGAAAATACTGCTGTCTGAGCGACAGTTGAGAGGGGGGTGTTTCCTGCAAGCAAGACAAACCTTTGAGAATAGCGATCGCACTCTTGAGTTCAACTTTGCTGTATTTTAATTGAGTTAACTCAATTTCGGCGAGGGTCGGATCGGGAGTCAGCAAACAGGTAAGCTTGGCTAAAGCGAGTAAAGAAGTTTTGATGGTATCGCGGAGGGGATGGGATAGTAGAGAAGTTAATGTCGGTGAATGTTGGTTGAGGGTCTCAACGGCTTGGTGAATGTTTAACAGTCGGTCAAATTGTCCAGAGGCGTTGGGAAAGAAGCCAGAGAGTAAACCCGCTTCCCAGGCTTGCTTGATCCAAACCCCACCTTGAGGGGCATTTAACAAATACCCTAACTCAGTTTGCACACGTTCGACGGCGACTTGAGAGAGTAAGGGGGCGAGTTGACCGATGGTAGACTGGGTTTGAGGTTCGAGTTGACATCCGAGTTGGGCGGCTTGACGGTAGCCGCGTAGGAGTCGCAAGGGGTCATCCCGGAGGTTTTCAGCGGAGATCATCCGGATGAGTCGGTTCTCGATGTCAGTTTGACCGTCGTGGGGATCGATCAGTTCTTGGGTAAAGGGGTTGTAGGCGATCGCATTGATGGTAAAATCTCGCCGTTGGAGATCTTGGTGTAAACTGTTGGCTTCGGCTTGAGCAAAATCAACGGTTGCGTGAGGAAAAACCACCCGAGCGATTTGCCGGTCGGCATCCAATAAGACAAATCCGGCTTTATAATATTGAGCTATATTCTTTGCAGTATGAATCGCTTGTTCAAATAAAACAAAATCTAAGTCTAAATATTCTGCTTTGCGCCCAAGCAAGCCATCTCGCACTGCACCTCCCACTAAATAAGCGGGTTGGGGTAGCCATTCAAGAGCAAACGGCCAACTGTCTGTAGACCCTATCGAGTTAAACGCTTTTGACATTGCAACAAAAATCAACCTACTTCTCGCGGCCAGTAACCTCTTGCCTAAGCTACATTAGCTAATAAAGGACTGAAATTGAATTCAGTCTGTGGAAATGCACAGAGGGTATTTTTAAAATGTGTATTTGTGTCAATTGTCACTATGTTGATCGCTGTGTTACCTACCACGCCGTAGAAACACAGCACCAGGAACGTCACCTCACGGAAAATCCAACCTTCGACCCGATTGAACCTACAATCAATGTTAACATTCGTTCCCGAGATGACGAGATCGAGATGGAATGGGATGTTGTCGGTTGTCAGAGTTTCACCGAAGAAATGGGGAAATGGGCGAAGTTGCGTCCGGGTGAGTTAATTCCCACTTAAAAACCAATGGCTGAGGGCATCTTAAGGATGGAGAAAAAGGAGGAAATCTCCCAGACAAAGGGTGAAATTTAATCAAGCGCTATCAGTCTGATTAAAATCTAAAACATTAGGGGATTTCCTGTTCTCTATTCTTTTATTGGTTGTCTATTCTATCAAATTTTTTCTGCCCTTGATTTTCAGTTTAAAATCCATGCATCTTGTGCGTTGAATATTCAAATGAGTCATTGCTTTAATCCCAATTGTACTCGTCCACACAATCCGAGTGATGCCCAATTTTGTCAAAATTGCGGTTCAGTTTTGGTATTAAAACCTCAGAATGAAACGACCGAAACTTCTCGTTATCGAGGGATTCAATTAATTGGAGAAGGCGGGTTTGGTCGGACATTTTTAGCGGTGGATGAGTCTAAAGATTCTGAACCTCGATGCGCGATTAAGCAGTTTTTTCCCCAAGGAATGAACCGGAAAAAAGCAGCGGAGTTATTTCAACAAGAGGCAAAACAACTCGAACGTTTAGGAGAACATCCTCAAATTCCCCAATGGTTAGGTTATTTTGAACAGGATGGCTATCAATATTTACTCCAAGAATTTATAGAAGGAAAAAATTTGGCTCAAGAGTTGTTTGAAAAAGGGCCTTATAGTGAAGATAAAATCCGACAGTTATTGAAGGATTTGCTGCCTGTTTTAGAGTTTATTCACAGTCATAAAATTGTTCATCGAGATATCAAACCGGAAAATATTATTCGCCGTCGTGCGACCGTTGTCACCGGGGGAAATCTGGTTTTAGTGGATTTTGGGGCGGCTAAATTAATGACGGGAGGAATGTTACCGAAAACGGGAACAATGATCGGAAGTGCGGCTTATACAGCCCCGGAACAATTGATGGGAAAAGCGGTATTTGCGAGTGATATTTACAGTTTAGGAGTGACTTGTATTCATCTGTTAACAGAGATTTCGCCCTTTGATTTATTTGATAGTCAAGAAGGAACTTGGGTTTGGCGAGATTATTTAAAAATCCCTGTTAGCGATGAATTAGGAAAAATTTTAGATCAAATGTTGCAAGGGGCGACCAGCCGACGTTATCATTCTGCTGCTGCGGTACTGCGACATTTAAACCCTCGTCCGACTTATATTGATGCTTTTCCGGGGTTGAAAATTCCGGTAATAGACTCAACACCTTCTCTAAAAAAACCGGATGAAAATTCGACTTCGAGGTTAACATCTTCTCAACCCCTACCCGTCACAAGATCTCAATATAGAATTCAATCTCAAGCTAAAACTATTCAAGAAAAATTACAATCAGTCTTGAATAATTATGAGGTCAAGATTCAAGTCAGTTTGGTTAAAAAACATCAGCTTACTGTTGTTATTAACCGTCCGGACAGTCGGGTGGTTAGTTATGCTTATTTAGCGAAAATAATTGGTTATGAACTTACTCAACTTCAACTGAAGAATGTTCGCCAAGTGAAGTTATTGGGAAGACTGAAGGGGAAAAGTGTTCCGGAGTGGAAAAAGCTGTTAATTCTGGATCGAAAAACTCAACTGAGAAATCAATTTATAAAATTGCAAACTCATCCTGTTTATTTACAACTGTCTCAACTGAATTCTCATCAGTTTTGGATGAATAAAATCCAAAAAAAAGAGTTTTGGATGGATGTATTAATGGGGTCGATGATTAGCTTTATTTTTACAACGAATGTAATTGTCTTTACCCCGTTTATGGCTTTTATAATTGCTTTGGGTTTTCTCAAGGTTAAAAGCCTAGTTTCTCAAAGCAGTGAAATTGAAAATGGCGTTTTATTTGGTACTATAGCCAGTTTGTTTGTGTTATTTAGTTTTTGGGATATCAAGGAGGCAAATCAAGGATTTTTTGGGATTATTTTAGCCGCGATTTTTATAGCAATGCCGATGTTTTACTCAAAAGGAAATTATTAATTACATTTTGTCTGAAAAAATGTCATCTGATAGCCAAGAATATGGTTTAGCCATTCATACCAGTAGCCCCGAACTTGGGTTAGCCGTTGGTAATTTTACCGGAGAAATTCGTTGTCAATCTTGGAATTTGGGGCGAGATTTATCGGTACAACTCCATCAATATTTGGCGGAGTTTATTCAACCTCAAACTTGGTCAGATTTTAAATTTATTGCGGTTGCAAAAGGTCCGGGTAGTTTTACCGGGACTCGCATGGGTGTCGTGACGGCGAGAATATTAGCCCAACAGTTAGATATTCCTTTATTTTCCCTTTCAACGCTGGCGGGGATGGCTTGGCAAATCTTTCAAAAAGATGCAACATTATCGGATAATTTAGCCCTACAAATGCCAGCCCAACGGGGTCAATTTTTTGTAGCTATTTATGGAAAAAAAGAGAATTTAATTGAATATTTGCCCGATAGTGTGATGTCTTTAGAAGCTTGGCAAACAACCTTAGAAAGCTGGAAAAATCCCTATAAACTTGTTAAACTTGAAGGGGGTTTGGGAGATTCAGCAATCAGTTTGTTAGAGTTAGCAAATTTAGATTTTCAACAAGGAAAACGCCCTCACTGGTCGGAAGCGTTACCCTTTTATGGACAACATCCTGTTAACTAAATTCTATTTATTTACTGGGATTAAAAACCCGGTTTCTCAAAGAAACCGGGTTTTTGAGGTATCGTTTTTGAGGTATAAAGAGATAGTTATATCATGTCCGGATAATTAGTGATAAAAAACTTTCTCCTTTTTCTCCTCTTTCTTCTTTATTTCCTCCTGTCTCCTGTCTCCTGACTCCTGACTCCTCCGTCGTTTATTTATAACTGTTCAACCGGACATGATATTACTGCAAATTTACAGTTATTGGAGTTGTGATGGAATAATCTTCACCAATCACTAACACTTGATAAACACCATTTTGGGTGACAGAAGCCGCAACCAAAGCTTCTTTTAAATCTAATAATTCACCCGTAGGAGATTTAATCGCCAAGGTAACAGCATTGGCTTTAACCGTCAGGGTTTGACCTGTTTTACAGCGAACGTTGAGGGGTTGAATTTGTTCTGCAAACAAACTAATTTCTAGAGAATTTTGACCCTCATTTTTAGAAGTTTCAATTAAACGACTGCCTTTATAAGTATATTCCAATAACCGCCAATCTTTTAACTGAGAATTGTCAGAATTTGCCGTTGTATTTTGACTTAAATCAACCTTAATCGCCGAGTTTTTAGATTCTTGTTGGGGATAAACTAAAACTCGATAAATACCAGATTCGGGTAAAATACCTTTCCACTCACCAGAATCAAGAGTCGTTAATCCTTGTCCAGAAGGAGTTAAAAGTTTTGCTTTTGAAGTTCCTTCGTACACTCCAAGGGTTAAGTATTGTCCCTGTTTTCCTTCAAAAATATAGAGAGTGGGTTGGTTAAGTGTAGCTTTAATTTCACCGAATCGAGAAATAGACTTGATGGGATAGTTCATGGTGACGACTTGGGGTAGGGATTGACAAAAAACAAGTTATTTGAATGGACTAGCAGTAGTTGGGGGATGTTCCTTTATACGAAAACTCTAAAATCTTCTCAGGAAATCTCAAGCTTATGTGTGATAGTTCTTTAAGCTACATAGGAAATCCGAAATTTTACGGAAGACAACGGGTTAAAAATTGTAGACAATTGGAGAAGTGACACAATCGAGGTAAAGTTTTGTTGATTTTTTCCAAATAAATACAGGTTTGTTTGAATAACAAAATTTGGGGGTAGTCTAACATCAGGACGCAATCTGTTGTTACGCTTTACGGTGTTTGTTTAGCACAATACGGATAAAAATCGGAGTTGAATCATGGTTTTAGTACCGGATACAGAATTGGGCGCTTTGATGGGGGACAATTCCTCTGAGTTGGTTACTCTTTCGGCGGGTCAATTAACGGATTTTCCTCTCGGTGTTTTAACTTTGGGAGGGGAAGATACGGTCAATGGTTCAATGGATTCTGAATTAGTTAACACCAATCAAGATGATGATTTTGTTTTGGGGGGAAGCGGAAATGATTCCTTATTTGGGGGAAAGAATAATGATTCTTTAGACGGACAGGATGGCAATGATCTTTTGTTTGGAAATTTCGGGGAAGATACGCTAATTGGGGGTGACGGTGATGATCGTTTATTTGGAGGTCGAGACAATGATCAACTTTCTGGCGGTAGTGGAAATGATACGCTTTATGGGGATTTAGGGGTCGATACGTTAACGGGAGGTGAGGGTTCAGATCTTTTTGGCTTGCGAGAAAATGGTCAAGGAACTGATGTGATTACAGATTTTCAAGATGGTGTTGATTTGATGGAACTTCCCGATGGCGTGACGGAGTTTAGAGTTGAAAATAATGGCTCAAATTTAACTCAAATTACGGTGGTGGCGACGGGGGAAGTGATCGCCAAACTTGAGGGGATTCAACCTGCTGAGATTACCCTTGATGATTTTGTAAACGCTCAGATTTTTAATACTTCTCAACCTGTCGATCGTCCCGAAAATTTGGTTAATCGTGTGGTAGAATTAAGTAATGAATTTCGCGCGGAAAATGGTTTATCTCCTTTGAGTCTCAATTCTCAATTGGGGATGGCGGCGGAAAATCATAGCGAAGATATGGCGTTAAAGGATTTCTTTGATCATCAAGCACCGGATGGGTCTGATGTTGGCGATCGCATTTTAGATGTGGGTTATGATTATTCCAGAGCCGGAGAGAATATTGGGGCGGGTTATTCGACCCCCGAAGCGGTTGTAGAAGGATGGATTAATAGTCCAGGACATCGGGCGAATCTTCTCAATCCGGATTTTACCGAAATTGGAGTCGGTTATTATTTCCTCGAAAATGATACCGGAACCGAGAACTGGAATCACTATTGGACTCAGGTTTTCGGAACTCCATTGAGTTAAGATTGAGTTAGAATTTGTAGCCGTAAATCTTAAAAACCCGGGAACTTTCTATAAACCGGGTTTTTAACTCTCAAGTGAGGTTAATCGTCAAGAAATTCAGCTTCACAAATGGTTGATTCTCGATAATTGAGATCGACTTCATCCCACAATCCTTCTAAAAAGGTGGTGTGAAAATATTCTCCACCTTGATTAACTTCCACTTGAGGAGCGTTGCGAGAATAGCTTTCATCATTCGGTATTCCTCGCTGGGCTTGATAGTAAACATAAGCATCAGCATTGACACACATGACGTGATAAAAGTCTTTATTTGCCGCAATGCGATCGCCGGATTTGTAGAGGGCTAACCCTCGATTGAGATAGGCTTTAATATAACTTGGATCGATGAGTATGGCTTGATTAAAATCATCAATTGCAGCTTTCATCTCTTTCAAGCTGTAGTAAACGCAACCTCGATTATAGTAAGCGTAAACATTATAGGAATCGAGTTTTAAAGCGGTGTTGTAATCTTCAATCGCTTGTTGAGGTTCTCCGAGTTGATGATAGCAAAGACCTCGATTAATATAGGCTTTTGTATAACTGGGAGAAAGTTCTATCGTTTTGTTAAAGTCTTGAAGAGCGTCTTGTTTTCGTCCGCTCATATAAAAGGCTCGACCCCGGTTATGATAGGTTTTGTAATTTTTGGGATTGAATAATAGGGCTTTGTTGTAGTATTTGAAAGCTTCTTCGTAGTCTCCGCTTTGAGCAATCGCCAAACCTAAATTATTGTGAATTGCATCGCTGGTTGGATTAAATTTTAAGGCAATTTTTAAGTCTTTAATTGCTTTTTTATAATTCCCTAGATGACGCCAAGCATTCCCCCGATTTAGATAAGCTTCCGATAACTTGGGATTAATTTTTAAAGCATAATCTAAATCTTTGATAGCATTTTTATAGTCTTTCAAATGGTAGTATAGTAAGGCACGATTGTTATAAGCGATCGCATGGTTAGGATTGCGACTGAGTACCTGATTGAAGTCGTCCAATGCCCCTCTATAATTTCCTTGGCGGGCTTTGGTTAAACCCTGCTGATATAGTTTTTCATTTTGCATGGAGTGACCTCGAAGATGACTCGACATTGTTAATAATCTTAGTTCAGATTTGATGGCTGTACGAGTCAGGAATTCCCTTACTCTCACTGGGGTTCGACTAACATCGTTTACAGATACAAGTTTAAGTGATGCTCTCCGGAAGATTAAATTATAAGTCCACAGATTACCAACCGGAGTTGGCTTCAAAAGCGGGTTGATTTCCCCGATCTCTTGTAAATTCTGTGTGCTGCAATCACAAACTTTTTTGATCTTTAGCCGATTTGAGGGAGTGATGCCTGGAAATCTCAACTCAGATGCTTAAGCTGTCCTCCTGAATCTATAGACTATTGTCTATAATTAATCATACTTCCTAGATCTTGATTTTTCAACTCAGGTGACAATAGAATACTGCTGAACTTTTTCTCAAGATCTCGGGTAGACAATTATCTTTTGGTTCTCAACTGAGTCATTTAACTGCCTTCTAAAGCGACCAATAAGCACAAAAGAAAGGTTTCTGTCCATTCGACAACGGCACCATAAGTATCGCCTGTATGTCCGCCGAGTCTAGCATTGAACCAAGCCCCGATCAGAATCGCGATCGCTCCTCCGCCCAAGGTCATACCGACCGCAACCAGCCAGCGACTCGGATTGAGTAGAATTTGTAAACCGCTTAAACTCAACAGCAGTAGAATTCCTGGAAGAAAATCAAAGGGAGTATAAGTCGAATCTTTGTGAAAAGCCCCTTTTCCCACCGCTTTCAGATAGGGATAACGGGCGATCGCCACTAACTGTCCCCATCGTCCCCAACCCCAACCCGCCATCAAAGCCAGGGCGCGATATTCATCTAAATCCGTCAGGGCGGCGGTTTTTAGTAAAACGATCGCAACGGCGGCCATCACTCCAAAAGCACCGGTGAGACTATCAGCCATCACCTCCAGTCGGCGGTTTGGATCGGTGACAGCTAAACCATCGGCGGTATCCATAGCGCCGTCAAGATGCAATCCCCCCGTAATGGCGATACCCCCCACGACAATTAAAGCCGAACGCAGGAGGGAGGGAAACCCCAAGAGGTTTAACCCCGTATCGAGCAGTCCCAAGATTGCTCCAATCATTATCCCAATTAAGGGGGCGAGTCGAGCAATACCGCGAAATTCTAGCGTCCAAGACAGGGGTACCGGTAAACAGGTATAAAAGGCGATCGCGGCGGCTATGGTGGCAGTCTGCTGTCGCCAAAATTGTTTGAGAGACTGAATCAGTCTGTCATTTGCCATAGAAACATCAGGATCGGGTCGATTTCTTTACTTTAGCTGAAATTTTTCCTTTGTCTGTGATGGATGCCAATCAGTCGATATCCGTAATTTTTGGGATGAGGGGATGCAGATTTTCTCCGCTATGCCACAATGGAAATAATACCTCTCTATAGTTGGCTCCCGCTTTGGTGTTGTTGTCAGATTTCCCTCTGGTGCAAAGGGTGCTAATTCGATCAATTTTGTGAAATTTGGTTCTGCCTTTCGGATGATTGAGCATTTTGTTAGAATCGCACCAGCAATAGCAGAGTTATCAAATTAACTCGTTAGATCGTTCGGTCTGAGCTTTGCTAGAATTGGTGCGTTAGCCAAGAGTGTTATTTGTCAATAGCACGCTTGTTAGACTCTTGATCTCTAAATTCTCTAGAGAATTTAGGCAAATATCAATACCCGGAAGGAATTCTATTTTTCTGCGGCTGAATAAAAAATCAAATCAGTCTGTAGTCAAGATAACTTCCGTAAAAATGACCGACAGAAGCAGTCTTTTTGAACTGCGACGACTGTTGCGGTAACTTGATCTCCAATTCGGATATACTTAAGTGTGGGGGAAAATTAAATGTTCAATTTCTTTCCACAAGATACTAATTGGACTAGATAGAGTTGCCACGCCCGGGAACTTATCACATCAGAGGCTTTTGCTCCATGAGTTACGACCAATTAAATTGCAGGGTGTCTGCTCCATGTATCATCGATACAGGCATAGTTGTGAACAAGCTGGATATGCAAAAACTGCTTGTTGATCTCGGCCGTGTCCGTTATCTTCATATCGAAGACGGACAGGTGTGTAGCGAGGCAGAAGGCTATGTCTTAGAGGTGTTTGCCTCGGAGCAGCAAGCAACCTTAGTGGCTAATCATGCCCTCTACTTGAATGTCAACAGTTTTGATTATCTCGAACTGAAACAATCTCCCGAGAAAGAAACCTATTTCGATCTCGTTCAAGAGGGACGTTTACTCCGCTTGATTCCCCTTTCTAACCCCTTAGAAGAACAGAACAGTCGCACATTCAATGCGGCGGCCCTAGATGCGGTTATGGATCAAGTGTTGTCCGGAAGCTGGGATAGTGAGCTGGATGAAGACTGTCCCTTTTAGAGACTATCAGGAGAGAGAAATTAGAAGGAAACGGGGAAAAGAAAAGCTTTCTTTTAGTTTTTCTGACTCAATCCCCTCTAATTCCTGGTCCTTCATCTCTTAATTCATGTCAGAACCTTTTTCTTTTCAGATTCAGGCTCGCTGTGGTCAAACGCAAGCGCGAGCTGGTATTTTCTCGACTCCACACGGATGGGTAGAAACGCCACGATTCATGCCAGTGGGAACGTTAGCCAACGTGAAAACCCTGACTCCGGCTCAGTTAGAAGCGGCAGGCGCTCAAATGGTGCTATCCAACACCTATCACCTGCATTTACAACCGGGTGAAAACATTGTTGCCCGGGCCGGAGGGTTGCATCAGTTTATGGCATGGAAGGGGCCGATTTTAACCGATTCTGGTGGATTTCAAGTTTTTAGTCTCAGTGAAATTCGCACCATCAACGATGAGGGTGTGATCTTTCGCTCGCCTCACGATGGCCTAATGATTCACTTCACCCCAGAACGCTCCATTGACATTCAAAATCAACTGGGGGCGGATGTGATCATGGCCTTTGATGAATGTCCTCCCTACCCCGCCAGTCGAGAACAGGTGTTAGCGGCGACACAACGCACCTATCGCTGGCTAGAACGCTGTATAACGGCTCATCAACGCCCGTCGGATCAGGCTTTATTTGGGATTGTGCAGGGGGGCGTTTATCCCGAGTTGCGACAAGAAGCCGCCCAACAACTGGTTAAACTCAACCTCCCCGGTTACGCCATCGGGGGGGTGAGTGTGGGAGAACCGGCCGAATTAATTGAAAAAATTGTCAAAGTCACAACCCCTTATCTTCCCGTCGAGAAACCCCGGTATTTGATGGGCGTGGGAACCTATCGGGAAATGGCCCAGGCGATCGCGAATGGAATAGACTTGTTTGATTGCGTCATCCCGACTCGTTTGGCCCGTCATGGGGCGGCGTTGGTCCGAGGAGAACGCTGGAACCTGAAAAATGCCCAATTTCGAGAAGATTTTCAACCCCTCGATGAAACTTGTCCCTGCTACACCTGTCAAAACTTTAGTCGGGCTTATTTGGGTCATTTAGTCCGAGCCAAAGAACTCCTCGCCTATACTTTACTCTCGATTCATAACGTCACCGAACTGATCCGGTTTACCCAACGCATTCGAGAGGCGATTCGGGAAAATCGCTTTTTAGAAGAATTTTCCCCTTGGTTAAAGACCAACAACCAAGAGGACGATTATCTTTGACTGTTTACTTTCCTCCGAATCCCTCTGATTTATCGATTGCGCCGGGTTTTGACCGGGGGAGGGAGTAAGTCGGTTTGATCATCGTAAAAAGCATAGGGCCAAGCAAAATTAATCGGTTGCATGGGATACTTTTTCACCGTCGATGAACGCCGCTGAGGTTGAGTGAGGACAAAAATCAAACTCAAGATAAAAATACTTCCGCCTAAAAACAGAGCCACGACAATCCCCACCAAAACCCAGAGAACAGCCGTTTGAATGTTGGAAGTCGGGCCAGTTGGCTGAACCGGAAACGGTCTAGAAGAGCCACCCGTCCAAGTCATCATCCGCTGCTGTTCGTTGAGTTGCATCAAAAGCTGATCATTTTTGATGCGTTGCTGCTCGGTTTGCGAGGTCAGTTGTTCGATCTGCATTCGCTGGCGTTCCGTCTGCGTCGTCAACTGCTCAATTTGCATCCGATGTCGCTCCAACTGAGTGGTGAGCTGTTGGGTGGTGTTTTGCTGCTGCTGAAGCTGGTTTTGGAGTTGGGAGTCCGAATTATTATTTGAGGAATCGGAGGGATTACTCGGCGCCGGAGTCAGAGAAGGCGGCGGCGGGAGTTGCAGTGAACCGTAGGGTTGACTGGGTTGGGGGGGGCCAAATGGGATCGTACCAAAAGGCTGATTCGGTTGAGAAGGATTGAAAGGTAACACTCCATAGGGCTGATTATTATTAGATTCTGAAGAATCTTTTGAGTTGCTAGAAGGCAGGTCGCCGAACAATAGCCACCCAATGAGCAGGAGGAGGGCTGTCATTACGGTGAACATACACCCTCCCATAAATGCTGTCGTTTGACTCATTCCCTTCTGCTTCACGCCACAATTCCACTATGACAATATAAATTTGAATCTCGGTGCGACCACCGGGGTTTGTCCCGTTCTTGCCTTGAACTTGAGCGCATTCCCAATAGGGAAGTATACTGCATTAGAGTTGCAACCGACTAGAGAAGCTAACTCCAAGACCTAAAATCCTACGGTTCGCCCGAGATAGAAAGGATTCTACTCTAATTTGTCCAGCTTTTCGAGAAATTGGACAATCTTTAACGGCATCGCACGAGCTTCTTTTACTGGTAGTTTGGCTTAAGATACTTTAGAAAATGCTCTCCTGTCAATCGGCTATCAAGAAATAATTCAGTTTACCCATCCTGTCCATTTACGGGGCTTTGAGTCACCGATTGCCTTTAGTAAAGTTCTGTGTATTTTTTAACAAAACGGTAAACCCCCAAATCGCCAAATACTCAACAACTTACCCCCCTGCAAAAATCAACAAAAGTGGTAGATTCCGGGCAATCGCTGTAACCCGTGATAAAATCAGTTGCACGAGCCATCATCATGTTCATTTGTGGATTTTTTGGGTTGATTGGGGAAAAGAATAATGAAACTGCAAGCTCTAGCAACCACGATTTTGCTCTCTCCACTGTGGTTGGCAACGGAAACTTTGGCGGCGACCGACGATGCGATCGCCCAACTGCGGGCCACAAATCGCTGTCCGGGATGCGATTTGCGCTATGCTAACCTTAGCGGACTTGACCTGCGAGGGGCGAACTTGTTCAACGCTCAACTGCAAGGGGCAATTCTGCGCGATACCGACCTGCGGAGCGCTAACCTGTACGGAGCGAGTCTGTATCTGGCGGATTTATTTCGAGCTAACCTGGCTGATGCTAATCTTTACGAGGCAAATCTCAGATCTGCTGATTTACAAGGGGCCGATCTGCGACAAGCCGATTTATCGGGAGCGTCTTTTGCCAGAGCTAACCTTCGCAAAGCCGATTTCCGAGATGCCAATTTGTTTGAAGCCAACTTCAGCGAAGCCTACCTTTCAGAAGCGAATTTCGAGAACGCCGATCTGCGTCAGTCTACTTTTTTTAAAGCCAATTTAGCCGATGCTAACTTTGAGGATGCTAATCTATTTGCGGCCGATCTTCGCCAAGCTAACCTCAAGGGGGCCGATTTCTCCAACGCCAATTTACAAGCCGCCATCCTGGTTAACACGAACATCGCTCAAGCGGAATTGTCGAATACGGATTTAACAAATGCCTTGCTGCAAGAAACCGGACTCGGGCCTGCTGTCTGTATTCTCAATCAGGTGGTGAACTGCTTAGTTGAACCGGGTTCTTCGGTTCGTCCTCCTGACTAAGATCGAGAGTTGTTTCCGGTAAAAAGCTGACTGGGAAGATCAAATGACTGTCTTGACTCATCAATCACTACTATAGTTATAAATCTCTCCTGTTCAGCTTTTTCGGTGTCGATGTGATGAAAATTGTTACATTTAATGTTCGTTATGATAAACCCGATCCGGGTAACAATGCCTGGGTCTGGCGGCGAAGGGTGATTGCTGAACTGATGGCGGACTGGGATGCTGATTTGATTGGAACTCAAGAAGCTAAAGCCCATCAGTTAGTTGATCTGCATCGACGCTTAAGCAATTATCAAACTGTGGGGGTAGATCGCCTGGGAAACGGTTTGAGCGAATATTGTGCTATTTTTTACCCTCAACAGCGATGGCACTGTCTCAAACACGGGGATTTCTGGCTGAGTGAGACTCCCCATCTAGTCGGAAGTATAACATCGGACTGGAAAAACCCCATTCCTCGGATGGTCAGTTGGGGAGTGTTTGCGGGGGTCGGTCAAGACAAACCGATTATTATTTTTAATACTCATTTCGATTATCAGAGTCAACGGGCTAGAGAGTTGAGCGCTCAGTTAATTTGCGATCGCTTGAGTGAATTTAACCCGGATGAATATTTGTTTATGGTTACGGGTGATTTTAACGCCGAACCTCAAAGTCTCCCCCGCAAAACCCTACTTCAACCCCTCAGCAATGGCGTACAGTTGCGCGATGCACTGGCTGATATCGACTTAGAGGAACAAATGAGCTATCACGAATTTACCGGAAAAGGGTTCGCCGCAGTCGATACGATCTATTATGATAGCCGTTTAAACTTGGATCGAGTCAGCGTTGATCGCACTCAAATTGATCGCGTTTGGCCGTCCGATCATTTTCCTATTATTGCTCAGTTCAATGAATAAATCTTATATTTATTTACACGGGTTTGCTTCTAGTCCTAAATCAGCTAAAGCGGATTTTTTACGCGATCGCTTTCGAGAAAAACAGATTGACTTACAAATTCCCGATCTCAATCAAGGGGATTTTTATCATCTGACCCTCACCCGACAATTGCAACAAATTGAAAGCGAATTTCATCTCAAATCTGAGCAGAAAAAAGTGATTGTTGGTTCGAGTTTTGGGGGATTAACTGCGACTTGGTTGGCTCAAAGAAATCCATCGGTTGAACGGTTAATTTTGCTTGCACCCGCCTTTGAATTTCTGATTCATGTGTTACCGCTTTTGGGGAATGAAAAGCTGGAAAAATGGCAACTTGAACGAGATTTATCGGTTTATCATCACGGTGAACAACGGGATGTTCTTTTAAATTATCACTTTATAGAAGACTTATCTCAATACTCGGATGAACAGCTAAAACGCTGTCTCCCCACGTTAATTATACATGGAAAACAGGATGAAATTATTCCGATTGAAGCCAGTCGCAATTATACCGCTTCTCGTCCTTGGGTGAAACTGATTGAAGTGGAAAGCGATCATGCTTTGGGGAATGTTTTACCGGAAATTTGGGAGGCGATCAAGTTGAATTTAGATGAATAAAATCTACTATTTAACCTGAGAAACCGGGTTTTTCAGAAAAGTTGCAACCAACCCGGTTTCTGATGTATTTAACCTGAGAAACTGGGTTTTTTCACAAAAAATCATCGGTTCAGCAAAAAGCGATCGCCAAAAACCCGGTTTCTGAGAGAAAAGAAGTTGCAAACAACCCAGTTTTTGATAATTCCCTTAAATTCATCGATTTCTAATGTTTTCTCAAAGCGATCTCGACTAAATTAGAAGTTGTAGTCGGGGTTGGAATTTGCTCCTGTTCAACGAAGGAAATTGTATTTTCCACACCTTGAATTATTTTACCGCAAATTTCATCTAAGGGGAGATCGGTGGCGTCATCTCCAAAAGGATTATCCATTTGACTCCCAATTTCATCAACTCCGAGTAAAACCGAAGCGATCGCAGCGACTGCAAACGCTACCCACCAGTTTAACGCATCGACCAAACTAAAGGGTAATAAACAACAGTAAATTAAGATTAATTTTCTCAAAAAATTGACATAAGCGGGAGGCGTTGATGTGGCGACTATTCGTTCACAACAAGTCAAGCCTTCGATGAGATGATTGAGTTGATTTAGCACGATCATTTGTTGTACGGATGTGAGGGTTTGGTGTTGACAGACTTGTTGTAAATGACTTCTAATTTATAAGGAAATTTCTAGAGGTAAATTTTTGGCTTGACGACATTTATCTAAAAGTTCTGCTGACAGCCAATCATTTAATTCTGCGGTTAGGGTTTGTTGTCGCAGATGA
Organism: Lyngbya sp.; assembly: GCA_035285085.1. Taxonomy (GTDB): domain Bacteria; phylum Cyanobacteriota; class Cyanobacteriia; order Cyanobacteriales; family Microcoleaceae; genus Capilliphycus. The sequence continues at coordinate 30,538 of JAYKHV010000043.1, forward strand.
AGTTTAGTTGAAATTGCAAACGCCGCTAATAGTTTTAATAAAGCGGTTTTTTGAGAGTGGATATACTCATCTTTTTCGGGAATTGCGATTTGAATTTCTCGGGATAAGTTGCGAATTTCAACCGTTAAAATTCCCCAGGCTTGGCGTCCCTGACAAAACCGTTCATAGGCTGCATTTGTTCTAAAAACCAATAACAACCCCAACACCAAGTTACAAGCAACATTGGTGGTTAAACTTCCGACAACATTTAATTCTAATGTGGGTTGAAAAGCATGAAAACCCGCCACCCCAAGACCCCAACTGGCAAACACAATTGTTCGGGGTAAAATCGCGCCTAAAATTTTACCTTCAGATTGGAGAGTTTCCCAAAACCAATTTAACTGATTGACAGTGAAAAGCACGTTTAGATTTTCTCTAAAAAGACATGAGGATTAAAAACCCAGTTTCTCTTGTCAACCGGGTTTTTACGCTGTACCTTATGCGATCGCACAATTGGATAATATTCTAGCTAAAGTATCAGGTATAATCAAGTCAACGGTGTATCATTTGATGCGAGTTTCGTCGCTTTTTGATGAAAAGATTACTTTGTAAATATCGCTTTTACAAAAGTTTAAAACCCGATACAAAGACTCAAACTTATTTGCAAACGTTCCCGGTCAAATGTGAGTTTTGAGAACCCATGAAAGCGGCTCAAAGGGTAAAATAACAATTTACATCGCCCTAGATCGCCACTGACCGCTAAAATAAAACGGTTATGCTTGCGAATACACAGATCCGTTATCTGTTGTCAAGCGGCATTTGTAAAGTCACCGAGTCCCTAAAAATTAGGTCATCCGTTCACCGCCTTGAAAAGGCGGGGAAGCGCGGATGACTCGTACCCTGCGTCAAATTCAAACAAATAAAAATGATTGAACGGTATACACTGCCTGAAATGGGCAATCTTTGGACGGATGAATACAAACTGAAAACCTGGCTGCAAGTGGAAATTGCCGTCTGTGAAGCCCAAGCCGAGTTAGGATATATTCCAAGCGAAGCCGTCGAACAGATCAAAGCCAAGGCAAATTTTGATCTCAAACGAGTACAAGAAATTGAAGCCGAAGTTCGCCACGATGTGATCGCATTTCTCACCAATGTTAACGAATATGTGGGCGATGTCGGGCGCTATATTCACCTCGGTTTAACGAGTTCCGATGTGTTAGATACGGCTTTGGCTTTACAATTGGTTGCCAGTACCAATCTACTTTTAGAACGGATTGAATGTTTGAGTCAAGCCCTGCGTTATCAAGCCCAACAACATCGCAATACGGTGATGGTGGGGCGATCGCATGGGATACACGCCGAACCCATTTCTTTTGGCTTTAAACTCGCCGGATGGTTGGCTGAAGTTTGTCGCAACCGGGAACGTTTGGTGCGTTTGCGCGAAAGTATCGCCGTTGGTAAAATCTCCGGGGCGGTGGGAACTTACGCTAATATCGATCCGCGTGTCGAAGCGATCGCCTGTCAAAATTTAGGACTGCAACCGGATACCGCTTCAACTCAGGTCATTTCTCGCGATCGCCATGCCGAATATTCCCAAATTTTAGCATTATTGGGAGCCTCTATTGAACGGTTTGCGGTGGAAATTCGCAACTTACAACGCACCGATGTTTTAGAAGTTGAAGAATACTTTTCTAAAGGTCAAAAAGGGTCCTCAGCAATGCCTCACAAACGCAACCCGATCCGCAGTGAACGGTTAACGGGACTGGCGCGAATTTTGCGAGGTCATGCGGTTGCGGCTTTGGAAAATGTGGCGTTGTGGCACGAACGGGATATTTCTCATAGTTCTGTAGAACGGATGATTTTACCCGACTCCTCCATCATTACCCATTTTATGTTAGTGGAAATTACAGATTTAGTCAAAAATCTGTTAGTTTATCCCGAAAACATGGCTCGAAATATGAATCTCTATGGAGGCGTTATCTTTAGCCAACGGGTTTTGTTGGCTTTAGTTGAAAAGGGATTAAGTCGCGAAGAAGCCTACAGTATTGTTCAATCTTGCGCCCACCAAGCTTGGAACAAAGCCGGAGGCAATTTTTACGATTTAATTGTCAAAGATGAGCGGGTAACGGCCAAACTTTCAACCGCAGAAATTGAGGCCTGTTTCGATCCTCAATATCATTTGAGGCATTTAGAAGAAGTGTATCAACGTTTAGATATTTAATCATCAAGATCAGGGGTTAGTGGGTTGACTTTCGTCTGACCCCAATTGATTCACTTCTTTTCAAGTTGTATCGAGTTCTCAGACGGAAAACATGACTCGAAAATTAGTCTTATTTATTGGTGTATTGTTTGCCATCATCGGATGTCATCTAATGGCGGTTCCTCGGGTTAAAGTTGAGGTGAATTCGCAGCCAGCAATGGCGGTACAAATGGCACAAAATCAGTCAATTCCTCCTTTTATTCAAGCCTATTCTCAAGTTCAAGATTGGGAAAGATTGGTTGATATTCGGGATGTTAATCCTAATATTAAACCGGATATTCGTTACGCCACGACCAACAACTTTTTAAAGCGAAAACTGTATTCAGTTCCCCGTTGTTTGCTGCGGGCTGATGTTGCTAAATCCCTTTCAAACGTGCAGCAAGACTTAGAAGAAATGGGCTTGGGATTGAAGGTTTTTGATTGTTATCGACCTTGGTCTGTAACCAAACAAATGTGGGAGATTTTACCCGATAATCGATATGTTGCCAACCCTCAAAGAGGTTCCCGTCATAATCGCGGCGCTGCGGTGGATTTAACTTTAGTTGATCTTCGCACGGGGGAAGAATTAAAGATGCCCACCGATTTTGATGATTTTACCGAAAAAGCCGCCCGAGATTATTATTACCATTCTCCAGAAGTTCGCCGCAATAGTAACTTATTGGAGTACAAGATGAAACAGTACGGCTTTAAGTCTTTAATTACGGAATGGTGGCATTTTGATGCGGGGGATTGGCAACAATATTCCCTGTTAAATGTAGAATTGGATCGGGTGCCTTGAATTTTTATTCCCCCAAATTCATTTGACCCCGGAAACCCGTTATAATTCGACTGCCATCTTTGAGAACGTGAATCTCAATTTGATCACTCGCCCAGGTTAGTTTATCGGCAAATTCGGGATTAAAAACTCTCACTTTTTGATTGCGGGAAGACACTAAAGAATCGGGGGAATGAATGGCTAAAGATTCCACAAACGGCCCGTCAATTAACAGGTCTAATTCATTTAACAATTCTTGAGAACCGACGGGGGCATTTGGCGATCGCAATTCGTCTAAGGTAAAGCCGGAAAACGACATTACATTTAACCCTTTGGCTTTTAAAAGTTTCGCCAGTTGAGTTAAAGCGGGGGCTTGCCAAAACGGTTCCCCGCCCGAAAATGTGACCCCTTCATTGCGAGAATTACTAACAATTTTATCGGCTAATTCTTCGACTTTTATTAACTGATTGGCTTCAAAAGACCAAGAAGGCGTGTTAAAACATCCCCCACATTCTCGCTGACAACCTTGTACCCAAACCACCGCCCGACAGCCGGGACCATTGACTTCGGATTCATCAACATAACCCATGATATTTAGATATCCGGGGGGAATTTCTGCTAATAAAGCGGGGGGATCAAAAATTAATTTGTTCATCGATAGTAGTCCGCCTGGGTAATTTAATTCTATTGTAGAGAAATTGTCTTCAACCGCTGCTGATCTGAATTTTTATTTAAGATTTTATCGCTTACTGAACTTTCACCAAAAACTCGTATTGATATCCGCGAAAATTAGAATCAAGTTCTAAAGTATATTCTCCGGTTTGGGGAAGTTCACCCGTCCATTCTGTGCGATCGCCAGTGTAAGGATCTCCGGCTAAAAGTTGTCCGTCTGGGGTAATAATACGGGGAAAAACCTGTTCGCGACTTTCAACGGTTAACGTTTGACCCGCATCGGCTTTGAGGGTATAACGATGACTTCCCCCGCCAATAAACTCACCTTTAATAATCGCCGAATTTCCCCCCGGTAAAAAGTTGATCGGTTTCTCGACATTTGCACAACTACTTTTCGTGCGATTTTTCGCAACCCATCCTTCTACCGGACTACTAATTTGTAACCAACCTTGGTCTTCTTTGACAACAGAAATAAAGGTATTATTATCGAGTTGACCGACAATATTACCCTCTTTAACTTCTGGGGATGAACGAACATTTAAAGGCGGTTCCGGATCGTTAACAACTGCCATATTGATGCGACAATTCTCTACAGGGGGTCGGATCACGATCGGGCTGGTTTCCGAAGCCGGGGAGGAAATCGGAGCGTTAGCGGGTGCGGCAGCGAGGGGAGAAGAGGGGGTTTGCGGTTGACTAACGGAGTTGAGAGTTTCGGAGGTGGGAGGTTGAGCCGAACGGGTCGATACCGTAATATAACCTACAATCACGGCTGTGGCAAGTCCGGCGGCACCTGCAATGATTAACTGGCTCGATTTGAAGGACATTAGTATAGACCTCGTTTCTCCAGTAAAATTTATTGTAGCAATTCCGTCGGAAAACCTGTTGATTCGGTGTCAGGAGTTTCAGGATGGCGTCTGAAAATTCAGAATTTGATCTGAAAATTTGACATCGAGATTTTAAATGTTCGTCTACCCTGTATATTTTAAATTAAATCCAATTAAACTTAAGCTGGCTTTAATTGATTGCCAATAACTTATCCTTCTATGTTGCGATTCAATTCCAATCGACTCCCCTATCACAAACGTTATCAACTGCTTCAGCAGGTTAAAAACGAAGTCAAGCAATATCGGTTACAATCACCTCACAGAGCGGTATTAACCCTTCTAGCCCGCGAAACTCCCCCGTTGAAAATGCGGCGAATTTGGGATATCGAAGCCAAGGTGGGAAATCGTCCGAGTTTTCGGCTATCCTCCGACTGTGGGATTATCCCGATTTTTGATCGCATCGGGGGAAAGTTGTTGATTCTCGGCGGAACAGGGGCGGGAAAAACGACAACATTAATGGGGTTAGCGAGGGTATTGGTTAAACGGGCGTTAAACGACGAGGGAGAACCGATACCGCTGTTATTAAATTTAGCAACTTGGACGGATAGTGAACAATCGATTGAAAGTTGGATTGTTGAACAATTAAAAATTAAATATGATATTCCTACGGATTTAGGAAAGGATTGGATCGACAAATTACAAATTCTACCTTTATTAGATGGGTTGGATGAAGTTGAAACCTCTGAACACAATCAATGTATTCTCAAGCTGAATGAATTTTTATCGAGCAATATTTGTCCTCTACATTTAGTGGTTTGTAGCAGTGTAGAAGCTTATCATAATTGTGAGGCTGTGTTGCGGCTTAATGGTGCAATTTTACTGCGTCCACTCACCAAGAAACAAATTAGAACTTATTTGATGAATGCTCGCAGTCGAGAACTTTGGAATAATATTGAAAACGATGAAAAATTATTAAAACTCGCGAAGAAACCTCTACTTCTCAGTATGATGACCTTGGCTTATGAAGAAATTTTAATTTCTTCTTGGAAGCGGTTGGAGACGTTAGAAGAACAACGGCAATATTTATTTAATGCTTATATTAGAACTCAAATTGCCCCCCACAGAGAACAGTCAAATTCTCGTAAAAATTGGGAAGAAAAAAACTTGGAAAAGGTTAGACAGGGTTTAGAATGGTTGGCTAAACGTTTAGAAGAAGAAAATAAATCCGAGTTTTCGATTCAAGAAATTTCCCCCAGTTGGTTGCAAGATTATGAACAAGAAAAAACATATAATCTTGGGGTTAAATTCGTTTCCGGGTTGATTTGGTGGGGAATTGTAGCTTTGATTGCTCTGGGAGTCATTTTTGAATCAATTTGGGTTGTCTTGGGCGGCATAATTTTAGGTTTATTTTGGGCTTTTTTCTATAGGAAGTTGGCGATCAATGACTGGATAGAACGGTTTATTTTGCGGGGGTTACTGTCTTATAAAGGTTATCTTCCTTGGCAAACTAAACAGTTTTTAAATACGGCAACTAAACGATTAATTTTACAGAAAGTTGGTCGTCGTTATCGGTTTATTCATCGTCTACTTCAACAACATTTTGCTCAAATGTAATCGAATATAAGAGATAATATTACTCATAATCTCGATAGAAATCTCGATCTTCTTTTGACTTTAGCAAAATTCCGAGTAAGGGAATTTGTTCGGGTAGATTTTCGAGAGAAATTCGAGCTTCTTTAATAGGTTTTTGCAGTAAAGCCGCCATAAATTCAATCAATTCACTGGTTCCGGGTGGTCTTCCTTCGGGACGTTCTTTGATAATTTCCCGCATCTCTAAACCACAAGCGATCGCATCTTCTATTAACGAGTTTTGGTTGCGGTTCAGTTTAGGAAAATGCAGTTGAATAATTTCTTGTAAGCGTTCTTCATCGGGAAATTCAACATAAAAATGCAAACAGCGACGTAAAAAAGCATCGGGTAAAGGCGTTTTTTTGTTGCGGGTAATAATAATAATGGGTTGAGTGGTGGGTTCAATCACTTCTCCTGTTTCCTTGACTTTAAACCCCATTTCATCTAACTCTAAAGGTAAATCATTCGCCAAATCAATATCCGCTTTATCGATGCCATCAATCAACAAAATCGGGCGATAATCTTGTTGTTGTAAAGCCTCACCGAACGGCCCCCATTCCCGATAAATCCTGTGATCTTTCCAGCGGTTTATCAGTTGCTCAACTTCAAGAGGATCGATATATTTTTCTAAATGACTGGGGTCAATTCCCAAAAGTTGACCATCTCGGAATTGTCTGATAGAATTATAAGTATATAATCCTTCTTGCAGGCGAGTTTCTGACGTGATGTTCCAACGATAATAAGGCCATTTGACCGTTGTTTGTTTGAGATATTTTTGAGTAAATTCATAGGCGATCGCTGCGGCTAACCGGGTTTTTCCACATCCCGGTTCCCCTTCTAACAACAGAGGTCGTCGCAGTGCGATCGCCAAGTTAACCGCTTCGACCAAATCCCCACTCGGTAAATAAGGATAAATTCCTTGCTGTTCAATTTCTGCGGGTGTCGGTTGGTATTTCCCGGTATATTCGAGAGGTTCATTCATCTGGGGGTTAACTTCCAATTGGGTTGAATCTTGTTAAGTTTACCGTAATTTTTTCAGTCCCATTGTTGAGAATTGGAAAGAGAAATTACTGAGGCTGCGATCGCTGAACTTGATAATGCAAAAAAACCTCCTGTTCAACCTGTTTAACCTCTAATAACTGCAAACGGGGAGCCAGATCGGACAAAAATCCCTTTCCTTCCACTGGGGTAGGTGCATCAACACCCCCAATAATTATAGGACAAACCGTTAACCAAAATTCATCGATTAAATCCCTTTGAATTAATGAACCGACCAATTCACCTCCGCCTAAAATTGCCAGTCGTTTGAGTCCGAGTTGGATGAATTGTTGAAAAGCATCATTCCAGTCAATCCCGTTGGAGTTTTTTGAGAGGGTTTGAGCGGTTAAAATTCGTTTAAAATAGGCATAATAACCGGATTGAATTGAATATCGATCCGGTAAATTGGTCAATTGCAAATGTTCTCTTTCTACCTGTTCCAATCCAGGGGGAGTTGTTAGCAACCATCGGGGAACGGACTGCTGAAAAAAACGCCAATTCGGATTAATTTTACCCGAACTCGAACAAACAATCTGAATCGGTTGCGGAGACTTTCCTTGCTGTTGGCGTTGCTGCAATAATTCCTCAGAAGAAACACTTAAACTTGTACCATAAGCCTCAAGGGTTCCTCGTCCAAATAAAACTCCATCAGCCTTAGCAATTTGAGTTTCCAGATGGCTTGTATCTGTCGCCGAACCAAATCGAGCCGGTGAGCGGTTTCGATCCGTAATTTTACCATCTGCACTCATCGCCAGAATCACGGTTGTATGGGGTCGGTTGAGAGGTTGTTCGGAATTTAGATTATTCATTAACTGCGATGAATTTATTTTGAAGTTTTCTGGAAAATTGAGCCGTCTCCGGTGATTTCTGAGCTGCGGGTTCTCAATTCATTTACAAACACGTTTATAATAGTAGACGGTTTGATGAGATTTGCAAAATTAGCTTGTATGGCAGACACAACTCGCATTATTTTAGGACGACTGGAACTTATTTTAGCAGTAGGATCTGCACTCGCTTACACCGTTGCTTGTCTTATTCTTCGTTTTGCTCAAAGTCGATTTATCTTTTTTCCCTCCAGAGAAATTAAAATAACACCCGAAGAATTGAATTTACCTTATCAAGAAGTTTGGCTCCCGGTCACAACAAAAACGGGGAAGCGAGAACAAGTTCATGGTTGGTGGATTCCTTCTGATTCTAGATCGTTGAAAGAAGAACGAGTGATTCTTGATTGTCATGGAAATGGCAGTAATATTAGTGCTAATTTAAAATATGCTCAACAATTTCATCGGATGGGTTTATCAATATTTTTAATTGATTATCGAGGATATGGACGCAGTACAAAACGTATTCCCTCTGAGACAACCGTTTATCAGGATGTAGAAGTCGCTTGGAATTATTTAATCTATGAACGGGGAATTAATCCTCGTAATATTTTTGTTTTTGGTCATTCTCTTGGGGGAGCGATCGCAATTGAGTTGGCTTCTAAACATCCTGAAATAGCCGGATTAATTATTGAAAGTTCTTTTACTTCGATTCGGAAAATGGTTGACTTTCAAAACCGATATTGGATGTTCCCCGTCGATCTGTTGTTAACTCAAACCTTTAACTCTATTGCTAAAGTTTCTAAGCTGAAAATGCCAATTTTGTTTACTCATGGCACCAACGATCGCGTTGTTCCGGTAGAAATGAGCAAAGAATTATTTGCGGCTGCCACTGAACCCAAACAACTTTTAATTATACCCGGTGCAGGTCATAATGATGTTTATCAAGTTGGAGGTACTCTATATTATGAGGCTCTGCGCCAGTTTATCGAACAGTATTGATTAACTTTGCTTATCTGTTCTCCAAGAAATTTCTATGAAAAAACCGGATGAAATGGCTGGATTTCTTGTAACTTTCCCGAAAATCAATTACAATAAAAAGTCTAAGCTTTGAGGTGCAAGTATGGATCTAGGTTTAATGTCCGGTTTATTACTGGTTTTCATTAACGGTGCAATCTGCTTAAGCTTACCGGCTATTTTAGCAGCAACTCAGAGAAAACCTCAGCAAGTCAAAGATCTTAACGCTCTATCAACATCATTAAAATCATCGGAATTGATATCTCAAGAAGCAAATTAGTAGGATTTCTTGACAGCAAGCACCACTGCAATACAACCAACTGTTAACTGATGAATCAAGCCACAATTGAGGAGAGGGATAACCTAAGAACCCTTGAGATGTTAGGTTATCCCTCTTGTTTTTATTTAAAACGCTTGAGAATCCAATTATTTCCAACCCGAACGATCCATTAATCGAATTGCGTCAGCATTTTTTTGACCATAAGCAGCAACATTCATCGAGTCACTTTTGAACGTTCCATACTGACTTAAAACACCGGAAACAGGCACTTGTGAAACCACCGGATATTCATGGTTTTTCAGCGCAAAGATTTTTTGAGCTTCAGGACTGACCAAATACTCTAAAAACTTAATCGCTCCGGCTTTATTGGGTGCTGATTTTATGACTCCAGCCCCACTAATATTAATATGAGTTCCCCGCTCTCGTTGATTCGGGAAAAACATCCCCACTTTTTCAGCAACAGCCTTATCTTCCGGCTTACCCGAACTGGCTAAACGAGCCAAATAATAACTATTGGCAATTCCGACATCGCCCACACCCGCAGCAACCGCTTGAATTTGAGCGGTATCATTTCCTTCTGGGGGACGAGCAAAGTTCGCCACTAAACCCTTAGCCCATTTTTCCGTCTCGGCGGCACCGTGAACCTCCAGCAACGATGCGACGAGAGATTGATTGTAAATATTATTAGAAGAACGAATTAGCACTTTCCCTTTCCATTTGGGATCGGCTAAATTTTCATAGGTAGACAGTTGAGCCGGATTCACTCTAGCCTTATTGTACATAATCACTCTCGCCCGTCTAGACAGACCAAACCAGTGATTTCCCGGATCGCGTAAGTTAGCAGGAATGGCATTATTTAACACCGAAGACGAAACCGGCTGAAAAATCCCTTCCTGTTGCGCTCTCCAGAGATTTCCCGCATCAACGGTAATCAGCACATCCGCCGGACTATTGGCGCCTTCGCTCTTAATCCGTTCAATTAACTGGGTGGCATCTCCTTCAACGAGATTCACCTTAATGCCAGTTTTTTGCGTGAAGCCGTTATACAGTTCATCATCAGTGTCATAATGACGGGATGAATACAGGTTAATCGTTCCCGACTGGGCAAAACTGCGGTTGTTCCTAGTCAGTTCTCCCAACGTGACAGCAGCGATCGCCGTTCCACTTGCTAAAAATACTCGACGTGTAATTTTACTCATTGCGGCTTTATCCTTGACAAAACGAATTTGCAGAGATTTAACAGTCTAGACCCTGCACATAGACTTAAGGTATTAATGCAACTAATTCTTAAGTTGAAGATTCGACCTATGATTCTATCACAAGAATTCATTTTGATTAAGAACTTTTTTCATCAGTTTGAGAGAAACCCGGCTTCTCCTAGAAACCGGGTTTTTGGGGTGTATATTTGAGGCTGTCGAGGCTGTTGAAGGATTTAGTCGCAGTAAAGGGTATCGCGAGTATTGCGCCCCGTCACCGGGTTAGTTCCTTCGGCTACTGCACAGAGTTTGTTTTGCATATCTCGACGCAATAAAACATCGGTGAAATCAGCACCGGTGATCACGGCATCGGTAAAATCAGTATTATAGGCAAAAGCGCCTTCAAGGATGGCATTTGTTAGGTTTGCTTTGTTAAAACGGGCTGTATCTAAAGTGGCATATCTGAGATCCGCCCCTTCAAAATTCGTCCGTTGCAGCTTCGCCCCAAACAAACTCACCCCCCGCAAGTCACTATGGCTGAAATTACTGTCTCGCAAGTTCGCAAAGTCAAACTCGGAGTCTGTGAGAACCTGTCCAGAAAAATCCGCCTCGATGAGGGTTCGCTTCTCGTAGTTTTCCGCCCAAGCACTTTCAGGGCTAATTGCGGTTAAGATTAACCAAAGTCCAACGAGAAAAGCTAGACTAATTGCCTGAAATCGCGAGAAAATATGATTATTCATTCTCAACTCTTTCGATATTTGATTGCGATCAGTATTTATCTTAATCGAGCCTGCGAACAAGTTTGATCTGAATCTAAACAACCCGTGAGTATTCCCTTTTCAAGCCGTGATTCTTCTGTTAACCCGTCTCAAAAAATTGGGACTTGGGGAGAACAACTCGTACAAGCCTGGTTAAACCAACAAGGTTGGGAAATCATCGCCCATCAGTATCGCTGTCGGTGGGGAGAAATTGACCTGATAGCGCAACAAGCCGACTTAAAATTAGACTCAACGGTGATTTTTGTCGAGGTGAAAACCCGCAGCCAACGCAATTGGGATGAAGATGGACTTTTAGCGATTACGCCGAGCAAACAAGCTAAACTGATTAAAGCCGCACAACAATTTTTAAGCGATCGCCCCGAACTGGCTGACTTCCCGTGTCGGTTCGATGTCGCCTTAGTTCGATGCGATCGCGCCAAAGACTATAATTGTTGTTCTCAACCCGGATTTCCTCCGATTACTCTCGGTCAACCCTTTGAGTTTCAAGGCTACCGACTCATCCTGCAAAGCTATATTCAATCAGCATTTGGGGATGATAGCTAACTGCCATCAGCCTGAAAACTGTAGTGAAAAATAGCTCTAAGCTAGAGCTTCTGGACAGTAACCCAGACCTTGAACAAACTGAGTTCGGAAGGCTTCAATATCTTCTCGATTGGGTTGGCCATGAGAGACCACAGCCACTTGATAGCGACGCATGACACTCAGGGGAGACTGTCCCGTTTCCAAACCCCACAGAGCCATCTTAATTCTAATATTGGGTTCGTAAGGAATCCCCAACTCACTCATAAAGGCTCTAAAGTCTCCATGCTGTTTAGCAGTTAGAGACTGACTCATTTTGATCTTGACAATCCAACCATCAATTTGGTGGATTACAGTCACCAATCTTACTGGGAGTTGGGGGTGAGTCCGCAAGTGATCGACAACTCTCAGAGTAAGGCTGGTATTGGCAATGTAGTATAGGTATTCCATCAATCTTCTCCCGCATAGTCCTCCCGCCATTCAATCGCTGACCTGTTTTACAAGGTTAGAGATCGGTCGCAAACAGGGCGGGTTCTGTGCTTTTATCGGTGTTACCGCTTTATACTTATATAGTCGCGAGATTGACTTACTCTTGCCAGGGGAAAAGCACCCGATTTGAGATGGGGGATTCTACCCAAATTTCTATCAGATGGGGTAACAAATTTTTCTCAAGACTTCCCAACACTATGGAAACAGACAAACTGGACTGGACAACCGAAGGTTACGACTATGAACTCCCGGAGGAACGAATTGCTCAAAACCCTGTGACTCCTCGGGATCAATCCCGCTTGTTAGTCGTTGACTCTCTCACTTCTCACCATCACCGTATTTTTCACGACCTTCCCAATTGGCTCAAGTCCGGCGACTTACTGGTATTCAATAATACCGAGGTCATTCCCGCCCGTCTCTACGGTAGCAAATCCAGTGGGGCTTCGGTGGAAATCCTGTTACTCGAAGAACGACAACCCAATTGTTGGTTAGCCTTAGTCAAACCGGGAAAACGGTTTAAAATTGGAGTTCAGGTTCAGTTTGAACCGATCAACTCGACTGCGGGAGAAATTCTGCAACCTTTGAGTGCAACGGTTGTAGACACAGACGAAGCCACAGGTGGACGGTTATTAAAGTTTGATTTACCTGCGGGACAATCTCTAATCGAACAATTGGATCGCTTTGGTCAAATTCCCTTTCCCCCTTACGTTACCCAATCAGAAGCCTTACCTCAACAGTATCAAACAATTTATGCCCAACGTCCAGGGGCGGTGGCGGCGCCGACTGCGGGTTTGCACTTTACCGAGGAACTCTTTGAACGGTTAGAGCATCAGGGCATTAACAAAGCCTTTGTCACGTTACACGTCGGAGTTGGCACTTTTCGTCCGGTAGAAGTCGAAGATATTACCACCCATCAAATGCACGCGGAATGGATCGAAGTTTCCCCAGAAACCGTAGAACAAATTCAGAAAACCAAAGCTAATGGCGGACGAGTTATTGCAGTCGGAACAACAGTCGTGCGAACCTTAGAAGGCGTAGCGAAGGCTGAGGGTAAACTGACGCCCTACTGCGGAAAAACAGACGCTTTTATCTATCCCGGTTATCAATTTCAGGTGATCGATGGGTTAATTACCAATTTCCACCTTCCCCGTTCGAGTTTAATGATGTTAGTTGCGGCTTTAATCGGTCGTCAACGACTGTTAGACTTGTACCAAGATGCGATCGCTCAAAGCGCCGAAGGTTTTACCCATCCCTATCGTTTTTATTCCTTTGGGGATGCCATGTTAATCTTACCGGAAGCGGTCATTTAAAAACAGATAGGGAAGCGGTTGTAACGGATTAAGTTGACTGTAAAACCCAAAGATTTATTCTTCCTACTGTTACCTTAATCCGTTCTTTGATTTTTCTATCTGTTTTTAAATGTGGTTGTTTTTGACAAATCTATGCTATCATATTTAGCATAAACTTAACTGTAGTGAGTCGAGCATTGATAGTTTACGAGTTCAAGGCGAAGGGTAAAGATATCCAGTACAAAGCAATTGACGAGGCTATACGCTCCTACAAGTTCATCCGAAATTCTTGTTTAAGACACTGGATGGACAATAAAAGCGTGAGTAAGTATGACCTCAACAAATACTGCAAGGTGTTGGCTAAACAATATCCCTTTGCGAACAAGCTCAACTCTCAAGCTAGACAGTCTGCGGCTGAGTGTAGTTGGAGTGCAATTAGTCGATTTTACGAAAACTGCAAGAAGAAAGTACCTGGAAAAAAGGGATACCCAAACTTTAAAAAACACGCTCGTTCTGTTGAGTACAAAACTTCCGGCTGGAAGCTATCGGAAAACAGAAAGGTGATTACATTTACCGACAAGAACAATATCGGTAGGCTGAAGCTAAAGGGAACCTATGATCTTCATTTCTACCAACTTGAAGACATTAAGCGAGTGAGGTTAGTCAGGAGAGCCGATGGATACTATGTGCAGTTTTGCATTTCAGTTGATGTGCGAATAGAAACTGAGCCAACAGGGAAAGCAATAGGGCTAGATGTCGGGATTAAATACTTCTTGGCAGATAGTTTTGGAAATACCATAGAAAATCCTCAGTTCTACAGGAAAGCTGAAAATCAGCTAAATCGTGCTAATCGCAGAAAATCCAAGAAATACATTCGGGGAGCCAAGCCGCAGTCCAAAAACTATCACAAAGCTAGGTGTCGGTATGCCCGAAAACATTTTGTAGGGGCGCATTGCTATGCGCCCGTACTCGGCAACGTAAAGAGTATTGCAAGCGAGTTGCATACTGCGTAATCCACTCTAACGACGTGGTTGCCTATGAAGACTTAAATGTTAAAGGCATGGTAAAGAATCGATATTTAGCAAAATCAATCAGTGATGTTGGTTGGTCAACTTTTCGACATTGGTTAGAGTATTTTGGGCTTAAATATGGCAAGCTAACTATTCCAGTTGCTCCACACAATACCTCTGCTGACTGCTCTAACTGTGGTAAGAAAGTCGTTAAATCTCTATCAACAAGAACTCATATTTGTTCATGCGGCTACAGCGGCGATAGAGATATTAACGCGGCTAAAAACATCTTGAAAAAGGCTCTAAGTACGGTCGGGCAGACCGAATCTTTAAAGCTTGGGGAGTTTGCACCTCTTTTAATGTTGGAGCGCTTCCTGCATTAAAAAGTGCGATCTGTGAACCAAGAATCCCCGTCATTTATGGCAGGGAGTGTCAATCTTCGTCGTCCTCTTCTTCCTCGTCACTGGGATAGACAAAGCTCTGAGAACGACCTGTGAGAACTGATTTACCCAGAGAAAGGGCTTTTTCAGCTTGTAGTCTCGCCTTGCGCTTCCAATGGGCTTTCCGCATATCGCGCTTAGACTTAGACGTTTTCTTCTTTGGAACCGCCATGAGAATTACTGAAATTACTATTACAAGACAAACTATTATATTATCTCATTTTAAGACCGTCTGCTAAATAACTGCGGTACTTGTTGACCTGCCAACCTTACGAGAAAACAGATGCAAGATCGCGTCCTTTCCTCTCTCGACCAAGCTGCGGTGCGGTTTATTCGGATTCTGTGGTGCGATAACGCCAACATCATTCGAGGTAAAGCCGTTCATCGCAACCGACTCCGCACCTATTCCACTCACGGTGTGGGGATTTCTGCCGCCCAACAAGCCATTCCGGTCATGTTTGATGCGCCTGTTCCCGGAGTTGGACTCGGGCCGGTCGGAGAAATTCGCCTTGTGCCGGATTGGAATACTTTAACCATTATACCCTATGCGACGGGTCACGCTCGGGTGATGGGAAATATGATCAAAGACGGACAACCCTGGTCATTTTGTCCCCGTTATTGTCTGCAACGGGCGATCGCCACAGCGACAGATCAAGGAATAGAAATCAAAGCCGCATTTGAAAATGAATTTTATCTCTTAAAATCCATATCGGGTGAAATTGTTCCAGCCGATAACACCGTTTTTGCCACAACATTTTCAATGGATTTACAACAGCGAACCATTGATGAAATCGCCGAAGCCTTAATTACTCAGGGAATCGCTATAGAACAATATTATCCCGAATCGGGTCCCGGACAGCAAGAGATTTCAATCTTATACACGGATGCGGCGATGGCGGCTGACCAACAGATTATCTTTCGAGAAACGGTTAAAGCGATCGCTCGAAAACATGATCTTCATGCCTCTTTTTTACCGAAAATTTTCCCCAACCAAGCCGGAAGCGGCGCTCATCTGCACTTGAGTTTATGGCAAGGAGAAAACAACTTATTACCCGATAAAAACGGACAACTTTCCCCCGTTGGGTGTCATTTTGTGGCGGGTTTATTAAAGCATATAGATGGATTAATGGCGTTAACCACTCCCAGTCCGAATTCCTACCGACGCATTCAACCTCAAAGCTGGAGTGGTGCATTTTGCTGTTGGGGATATGATCACCGAGAAGCCGCAATTCGAGTTCCTAAAAACCCCGAACTTCCGAGTCCAACTCACCTAGAATTTAAAACGGTTGATGCAACGGCTAATCCTTATATTGCGTTGGCGGGTATCATTGCTGCGGGTTTAGATGGCGTGCGTCACTGTTTAGAAATACCAGAACCTGTAACGGTTGATCCGGCGACTTTAAGCGAATCCGAACGCAATCAACGGGGGATCTATCGCCTACCCAAAAATTTAGGTGAAGCTATCCAAAAATTGCAGCAAGATGCAGTGTTAATGGAGGCTTTGGGTTCAGATTTGGCGGCGGCTTATCTAGCGGTTCGTCAAGCGGAGTGGAATGCGATGAAAGATTGGCAACTTGAACAGGAAGTTAAGCTCTTAATTGATCGCTATTAACTCAAATTTGCCTGAATAAAGAGTATCTTAGTATAGGGAGGTTTTCATCAGACCTCTTGCTGTTCTTAAACTTTAACCCTTAAATTTGCCATGATTAATCTTTGGGATATTCCCGCAATCGACCATCACGCTCACAACTTGTTAACAGTAGAAGCGTCTCAAGAATTGCCTTATGTGGCATCTTTTACAGAAGGATATGACCCGGATATTCTCAATGATCATGCTCGTCAGAGTTTGTTTTATCGCCGCAGTATTCGCGATATTTCTCAACTGTTAGACTGTGAACCGACAGAAAATGCAATTCTAACCTGTCGTCAAAATTTAGGTTTAGAAAAACTCACCCAAAAGTGTTTACAAGCTGCCAATTTAGAAGCCTTATTTATCGATGATGGATTCTTAGCAGACCAAATTTTACCCCGGACATGGCATCAACAATTTATTCCCGCTCAAAGAATCTTAAGATTAGAGGATTTGGCTGAAAATTTACTCGGTCAAACGTCTAAATTTGACACCTTTTTAGAACTGTTTTTAGAAGCGATTGATCCGCCTCCACCCGAAGTGGTTGCTTTTAAAAGTATTGCAGCCTATCGCACAGGATTAGATATTCAAATTACTCCGATTGATTTTGCACGTTCCCGTTTTATTTTACTCAAAAAAGCATCTTCAGATGACTCGTCTATTCGGTTAGTTGATAAACCCTTAATTGATTTTTTGATAACTGAAGCCTTAGAAGTCGCCGCCAAACATAAACTTCCCGTTCAATTTCATACGGGTTTTGGCGATCCAGACTTAGATTTATTTGTGGGAAATCCTCTGCTTTTACGTCCTTTACTCAAAGAAGAACGTTGGCGTGATGCTCCTATTGTTTTGCTTCATGCGTCTTATCCTTACACCCGAGAAGCGGGATATCTCGCCTCAGTTTATCCTCAAGTTTACCTCGATTTTGGTTTGGCTGTTCCGTTTTTAAGCGTCAGGGGAATGCGTTCAACTTTGCGACAATTATTAGAACTTTCTCCGACTACAAAGTTAATGTATTCTTCCGATGCTCATAATATTCCGGAACTCTATTATTTAGGAGCAAAATGGGGACGAGAAATCTTAAAACAAGTTCTTGAAGAAAGCATTCAAGACGGAGATTTAACCGTTGATGAAGCTGAAGATATCGCCCGAGGAATGTTATCGGAAAATGCGAGAAAATTGTATTTAAACTTTCAAGCTCAAAAGTTAGATTAAGTTGGATTCTCATTAGAAACCGGATAAAGTTTTTCTAACTGTTCTGAGGTTGCATCTTTGAACGGAATAACTTGTGTTGTTGCTAAAGGTAGGGTATAATCTTGATACTGCACAAAACTTAAATCCTCTAAACTCAGGGAAAGATTAACTGACGAACGCATTCGGAGAAGTTCCTGAAGCTTCTCCTCAACTTGCTGTATTTTTTCATCGGAAACAATCGAATTCAAAATCCCAATTCTTAAATAACAATCATTATCAACTGCATCGGGATTTCCGTGATATTTATGAAGTAAATTAAAATTCTGAGCAGAGCGGCGTAAGTTATCAATCTCCATGATAATTTTTCCGGCTTGCATCGGCCACCCCATCAAAACGGCAATCTCATTTTGAAAGCAAAAAGAGCGCTCGTAGGGATGTTGGTTCCGACTGGTAAACCCATAGTCTACTGAGCGTTGATAACCACCAAACTGAATATTAATCGGAAATTGAAAAGAATTCTGTATAAAGTTAATCAAACCGGAAAAATCAACAATTCGAGATTCTTCTCGCCGTTCTAAAAACCACTTACTCAAAATTCCCCGTTCAGTTTTAACCCCTTCACAACCCAAAAGCGTGGCGTGAATAGACTCCAACGGATAACATTCAAAAACACCAGGAAGTATATCAGATAACTGTTTCTGTAACTCTTGAATTAACCGTGTAAATTCGGGAGATTTTTTTCCATAAAAAGCAACTAAACTAACATTGGGAAAATTAGGAATTAAGTTTTGAGACACCATAGAGTAGAATCTGTAGGATGTGTTGGAGGAGTCACCGAGTCAGGAGTCAGGAGTTAGGAGTTAGGAGTTAGGAGTTAGGAGTCACCGAGTCAGGAGTCAGCAGTCAGGAGTTAGGAGTCAGGAGTCACCGAGGAAATAAAGAAGAAGAGAAGGAGAAACTTTTTTTATGACTAATTATCCTGACATCATATCATAGCATAACTCGGGAGAATAAAATATTCAAATTAATCGTTAAAAAAACCGATTTAAAATAAGCATAAATCTTGTCTTTACGGATGGTTGTGTACATAAACTGCAATGTCGTCCAGGACAGAGATAACCCATAAAAAATGCCCTCCGAGTGGAGAGCGTTGTGAATTATTCAAGCTAAGAATTAGCCTTTGATAATGGCGGGAGCAGAGTCAACAGAAGCTAAGTCTAAGGGGAAATTGTGAACGTTACGTTCGTGCATGGCTTCAATCCCTAAGTTGGCATGGTTGATCACATCAGCCCAGGTATTAATCACCCGTCCGCTAGCATCAAGTACGGATTCGTTAAAGTTGAAACCGTTCAAATTGAAGGCGAAGCAAGCCACCGCCAGAGACGCGCACCAGATACCAACTACAGGCCAAGCTCCTAAGAAGAAGTGCAATGCGCGGGAGTTGTTGAAGCTGGCGTATTGGAAAATTAAACGTCCAAAGTAACCGTGAGCTGCAACAATGTTGTAAGTTTCTTCTTCTTGACCAAATTTGTAACCGCAGTTTTGAGATTCGTTTTCGCTGGTTTCACGAATTAAAGAAGAAGTCACCAAAGAACCGTGCATCGCTGCGAACAAAGCGCCGCCAAAAACACCAACCACACCGAGCATATGCAGGGGGTGCATTAAAACGTTATGTTCGGCTTGCAGGACAAACATAAAGTTGAAAGTACCGGAAATTCCCAGAGGTAAACCGTCGGAGAAAGAACCTTGACCGATGGAATAAACCAGCAGTACCGCAGTCGCAGCAGCCACAGGAGCGCTGTAAGCAACGGAGATCCAAGGACGCATTCCCAAGCGGTAGGATAGTTCCCACTCCCGACCCATATAGCAGAAGATACCGATCAAAAAGTGGAAAACAATCAACTGGTAGGGGCCACCGTTGTACAGCCACTCATCGACAGAAGCAGCTTCCCAGATGGCGTAAAAGTGCAAACCGATGGCGTTGGAAGAAGGGACAACGGCAGCGCTGATAATGTTGTTTCCGTACAGCAGGGAACCCGAAACGGGTTCGCGGATACCGTCAATATCAACCGGGGGAGCGGCTACGAAAGCGATGATAAAACAGATGGTTGCTGTTAACAGGGTGGGAATCATCAACACACCGAACCACCCGATGTAAAAGCGGTTGCTGGTGGATGTTACCCAGTTACAGAACTGATTCCAGAGGTTGGTGCTTTCGCGCTGCTGTAAGGTAGTTGTCATATCTCAACTATGATTGCTATCTGATTTTCAAGGTTTGTTGGCAGTTATTTTTTACTGGAACTGCATATCACTATATAACTAGATAGTTAATTAATCTGTCAAGAGGATTTGTATAAACTTTATAAGCTTTCCTGAACTAAGTTATAAATAAAACTAATATAATTTCCCTGCGGGCAACCCCAAAATATACTGAGGATAGACAGGTAAGCGTTTTTTCAACTGCCAACCCCTCGCCTGAAGAATCTTCGCCAGAGTTTGAACATCCGGGTGAGGATAATCAGGATTAACCTCATCATGGGGACTGATACCGCCTAAATCCCGCGCTCCCTCTCGGATACATTGAATTAAGATATCGGGATGAGTCACTAAATTCGGGGGAATTTGCAAGGTAATCTCCCTCGGAAGCAAAGAACGGGCGATCGCAACCACTTCCGGGAGTTGATGGAGATCAAAAGCTTCACCGGGCCAACTTTGCTGATGACCGGGACTGTGAGGTTGTAAAATCACCTCTTGGATATGTCCCCAACGTTGATGAACGGTGGCGATCGCTTCTAAGGTTTCTCGCCAGTCTGACTCATTTTCCCCAATTCCGAGTAATAATCCCGTTGTAAAGGGAATTTGCAACTCTCCGGCCCATTCAAGCTGTTGTAACCGCAGTTGAGGAACTTTACTGGGGGCGTGGCGATGAACAGTTTGCAATAATTTAGGAGTCAATTGTTCCAACATCAACCCCATAGAGACATTAACCTGTTTCAGTTGTGCCATTTCTTCATACAGAAGTGGCCCCGCGTTGGTGTGAGGTAAAAACCCCATCGATAAGGCGAGTTCAGCGAGTTGATAAATTCGTTCAAACCAGGCTTGGCGTTGGGGGCTGTGAGGATGAACTTCTCCACTCAAGATTAAAATCTCAATCACCTCTCGATCTTGAAGAGATTTTAAGATTTCTTGAGCTTGCCTCAACGTCAGCCAAGGACGAGTTCCCGGTTCATCTCGAAAATTACAGTAAGTACAACGATTAAAACACTCGTAGGTCGGAACAATCGTATAAGCCGGACTATAGGTAATTACACCAGACATAAGATTAATGACTGAACATACTGCCACATCTACTTTACAAACCCCAACACTCGAACCCCTCCGGAGAAATCATTAGTTTTGTTTATAGCTGAGTTAAGTAAAGTTTCTGAAAAAAACCTTTACAAAACTTCATTGACTGTGCAATACTGTAATCACGGTAGAGAAAGCACTACCGACGAACCTTGAAAAATACATAGCAATCATACATACCATGACGACTACCTTACAGCAGCGCGAAAGCGCCAACCTGTGGGATCAGTTCTGTAACTGGGTAACATCCACCAACAACCGGATTTACATCGG